>JBGTBR010000067.1:0-74077 GCA_041749255.1 Saprospiraceae bacterium | reverse complement strand
ATTGGAAAAGCACCAAAGGTGCGATGAGCATTAGCACCCAATGCTTTGGGTGAAATAATGCGACAACTATTTCCCCAAGCACCAAAGGTGCGCAACTAAACACCCAAATTTAATGATTACACACTGGTGCTGGTTTTTTTCTCGTCCATTGATAATTAGCAGAGGACAGTGAGCATTAGGCAGTTCTCCAAGTACGAAGTTCGTAGCCGGTAGAAAATGGTTTTAGTTTTAGTTTTAGTTTTGGTTTACTTTCACCGTTTACCTTTTACCCCATCAGAAAGGATAATTAACAGCCACCTGTAAATTGCCAAATCCCTGGCTTTTGATTCTCTGCCATGAGTACCAATGGGATCCGGTGTCAGCACTGGGAAAAGGATCTCTGACACGGTATCCAAAATCAAATCGAATATTGAAATAAGTAAAATCCCATCTTAATCCATATCCTGCCCCTACAGCCAATTGGTTGTAGAATCCCGAGGTAAATTGCGAACCTGCTCTGTTGATGTCTTCCTTGAGTGTCCACACATTTCCGACATCAATAAAAAATGCTCCTTCCAATAAAAAGAATAAATCAAATCTGAATTCCGCATTGACTTCAATTTTAATATCACCCTGCTGAAAATAGGCCTGATTGGATGGCGGGTTTAACAAAAATTCTCTATTTCCACCTGGGCCTAGTTCTCTTTGATCCCAGGCTCTTAAACTGTTTGGGCCTCCAACGCTAAATTGGCTAATAAAGGGGATGGCTTCTGAACCTCCATAGGGGATGGCAATTCCACCATTGATTCGGAAAGCCAAAGAGGATGAGCCTGTTAAAGTTTTATAAAATCTTGTATCGATTTCTGTACGCACATATTTTGCAAATGAAATTTCATTGAAAAAATTCCACTCTTTTCTGCTTCCACTGATGGCATTGTAAGCCTGATTAGCCAGAAAAGTTTCCAGGCCGCTTATTTCAAAACTTCCAAGAATGGTGTTGGACCATCCATTTTTTCTGGGAACAGAGTTATGAATAAAAGATATTTCATTAAAGAGATATCCGGTAATCAAATTGTCAGAGAATGAATTAATGATAAGTGGGTTTTCATTGACAATATTGATAAACATATCTTCAAGACGGAAAGAATTTAATGCAAAGGATGCTTGCCTTACTATAAATCTTGTTCGAGGATTTGGATGATAATTATAGGATAGTGATGCTTTTGCTGAATTGATCTTGTAAAAATCGCGAATGGTTATGATATTATACCCTAAAGTAATGTTTGTGGTAGTTTCATCCACTACACTATTCAAACGGCTATCAGACATCAATCCCAGCTTATTAAATAAAGAAGGCATATCAAAAATCGTCTTATATTTGGGAAGTTCCAGATTGGTAGTCACTCCAAAAGTAAAAGTTCTTAACCTTACCGTATCCAGGTTGAACTCGTAACCATTATCTATGGCAAATGTTAATTGCTCGCTACCCTTAAGAAAATTTCTGTTAAGTAATAAGCCACTGGCAGAGAATCCAAAAAGCTGCCTCCCGGTTGGTGTATTTACGGAGGAATAATTAACATCCGTTCCTAAATCGGTTACCCATTTATGGGCTTGAGGCGTTAATAATATATCATAATGAATGATGGTGTCATTGACAGGATCTGGAATTGGAGTCATAGAAACAAAGCGGTATGAGCCCAATTCTGATAATTTTTTAAAGGTCTTTAACCTTCTGTCTCTGGATAGCAGATCACCTTTTTCGAGAAATATTTTACTGCTGATGGTATTGGGGTTGACGATGTAGTCTTTGGATTCTCTTTTAAAAATTATTCCATGGAGTGTATCATCAGTAGTCCTGGACACGGGTTGGTCGTTATAATAATCAGTAAAAACCCGAAGATCGCCTACTCTGTACTGTTTATGAATGGTATCCGGAGCGGGAGGATATATTTCAAAAAATACATCTACCGTATTATTCATATTGGCACTATCCCCTTTGATATCGATGTAATTAGGTGAAAAATTGGCATAACCCCTATTTTGCAACTCGGTAATCATCCTCGTCTTTTCCTCTAAAAACATAGTAGCATCCATAGGTAAACCGGTGCTGATTAGTGATTCAGAACTAATACTATTTAGTACTTCCAATATTGCAGTATCCTTGCTGATATATTGGATTTCTCCAATTTTATATTGCCTTCCTGTGTTTACATTGTATGTGACTTTTGTTTTATGTTTACTTGGCTTATTGTTGTAGTCGACTGAGGCAGAATAATAGCCTTTATTGTTTCTTAAAAATTGCTCCATGGACTGAGCGGTTTCTTCGGTAACACTTTCATTGTAAAATACCGGAGTTTCACCCATGGTATTTCTTCCCCATTTATTGATCCAACTGCTGTCTCCCGGTCCGGAATTTTTAAAATAAAACCATTCTCTTGGCACTACCCAAAATAATTTACTGTTGGGTTCCTGCCTGAAAAAAGTGCTCAATTCCTGTTTTAAATTCCCTGCAGATTCGACATTTTGTTTGTCGATAATGTCTATCTTGTTTTCTTTAAGTAAATATTCGCCAGGTCCTACGTATTTTGAAGTCGAACAAGAGCTGAAAAGCCCAAACAAGAGTATAAAAGGTATAATATATTTTTCGTTATAGATCAATTAGTCCTCACTTAAATTTTCAACAAACGAAGCGATTTGATTTCGAAAACTGACATAAAAATTATTCGCTCCCTGAAAATGGGAAAATTCCGTCAAAAGTATAATAAATTCGTCGTTGAAGGACATAAATCCTGCATCGAATTCCTGTTGAGTGGAAAATATAAGATACATACCATACTGGCTTACAGTGAATGGATAGAAAAGCAAAGTGGTTTATTACATCATTGTGAAGATATCCGGGTTGTAAACCAAAGTGAAATGCATGCCATTTCCCATCTCAAAACGCCAAGCCCTGTTTTTTTAGTCTGTGAAATACCTTCTCACAATACTTCGAATATTAGTATTACCCGAAGTTGGATATATCTTGACGATGTACAGGATCCGGGCAATGTAGGAACGATCATCAGGGTTGCAGATTGGTTTGGTGTTCAGGGCATTATCAGGAGTTCTTCAACTGCTGATTTCTACAATCCGAAAGTAGTACAAGCTTCAATGGGATCATTATGCAACGTTTATTTAATTTCTTGTGATTTTGCCGAATTGCTCACTTTGTCCTTACCTCATTCCATCATAGCTGCGACTTTAGAGGGAATTCCATTGAAGGAGTTTCATTGGCCTCATAAATTTGTACTGGTTATTGGAAACGAGGGGAGAGGTGTCAATCCCAACATCTTCAAAGGAGCACACTCTATTATAACAATACCCGGGAGTTCATCGAGGGTAGCGGATTCTTTAAATGCGGCCATTTCTACTGCGGTCATTTGCAGCCACATTGCTCATTAATACCTGAGTAGTTACTAGTGTCGTGTCACATGTATTCTGACGGTTAAGTCGCAGGTATTTTTCTGGCGGTTGAGAAAAAAAATCCGCGCATAGTAAATACTACGTAAGGATTTTTTTCCGAAAACAGGCTGGAAAAGAGCAAGACTTGGACTGTCAAGAATATTTGTGACACGACACTAATACAGTGTCACTTAGTGCAAGCACATACTTTACTACAAAAGTTTTTGAAGTTGTTCTTCCAAATTGTATCTAGGATTTATGGCTGCTATCTTACCTTCCCTGTCTATTAAAAAAGTTTTAGGTATGCTGGTAACTCCATATTCCGCTGCTGCTGCGGAGCTCCATTGCTTCAAATCGCTCACATGAGAATCCCATTCAAGTTTATCTTGCTCGATTGCAGCAACCCATTTGTCTTTTGATCTCAAAAGTGATTGGGTATACCGGGTTTCGTCCATGTTCTGCTTGGATCTGTCATTGACTCCATCAAGAGATACACTAAATACTGTAAAGCCTTTGTCCTTGAATTTTTTATATGTATTAACCACTTTCGGATTTTCTCTCCTGCAGGGTCCACACCAGCTAGCCCAAAAATCCAATAATACTACCTTGCCTTTCAAATCGCTTAATTTCATGATTTTTCCATCTGGATTTTCCATGGATATATCCGGAGCAAGTTCACCGACACTGATTCTCGATGTGGCCATCATTTGCTTATACTGTAAAGCCATTGCTTCTGCCATGGCAGCATACTCCTTGCCAGTTTCATATTCAGGAAAAGTTTCTGTTACCCTTGCTGCAATATTTGTATGTATATCAGCATATTCAGGCCTGCCAGACAAAGTCCTTAAAGCTACCAACATGGCAAGAAGTGGATCTTCAGATGCCAAAGCGTCACCCAATTCTGTAGGCTGTAGCTCATTGTTTCTTACTTTGGACATGTATTGCACATATTTTTCAGTTAGTGGAGATCCTTCCACGATGTAATCGTCTTCTGCAAGTCCAGATAATTTTCCTTTTATGATGATATGCTTACTGTCGTTGTTGACCACAAAATGAGCAGATCTTGCTCCGGCCCTTATCCTGTAAAGACCTGAAGGTAATTTCTCTGGATATTCAAATCGAAATTGTCCACTTTTATCCGATTCTACTTTTTCTTTGACCATTGTACTTTGTATACCCATCTGATCAAGGTACACACCCATGGAAGGATTATCTTCAATCACTCCGGAAATTTGAAGACCAGTCTCCTCTTTACATGAACTTACAATTACTGTTAAAATAAAAAATGATAAGATAACACCTGGTAACCTTTGATAAATCGGCATGATATAATAGTTTTTAATTATTTTACTTTAAAGAAATGACTCATTTGAGCAACAACAAATGTCAATAACTTAATCGGCTTACACAAATGAATATCCCTATTTTATTAAAAAATTAACTTATTTTGAGTTAGTGTTGTGGTATCACAACTTTAGCCGGCCTAAATAAAGGTCAAACATCTCAGATCAGATAGTTGATAAGAAAAAATAAAACCAAATAAATCCAAAGAGCATCAAGAAAATGCCAATAGATATTTAAAAGATCAAGTTTTCGCTTTTTTGATTGATCGCTAAAGTATATTAATACACTTACAGGACTCTTCATTTTATTAAATGCTACCATTATAAAACCAACCAGAAAAGGAATTCCACCGATCACATGAACGAAATGCAGACCTGATATCACGTAGAGATAGGATGCCATATTGGAATAATTTATAAAAATTTCCTGATTTTGCAGTTGATACCAGGCATACATTTGAGCAATCAAAAAAGATATAGTTAAAATAGCAGTGATAATTAAAGAAACTTTATAGGAATCTGTTTGATCGTTCTTATAACACCTTTTGGTATAAATCATACTGATACTACTACCTATTAGAATGAGTGAATTCCAGTAAAATAAGGACGGTAATTTAATCGGAGGTATGTTTTGTTGCACTCTATTATAAAGATAGGCAGCAGAAAAGCCCAGAAATAATGTAGTTATTCCAGCCAGAATTAAAAACATCACAATATAGCTTGGATGTATTAAAAAATTCCTTTCTTTTGTCATGTACTGCCTTAAACGATCAGACTAGTTTGAAGGTTTTTAAAACTAAATGTAAAATGTGGAAATTCAATCAAAGACCATTTTAACAGAGAGACGGGCTCATGTATTTAGTCTAGGTGATGAAATAGGAAAAGCCAGGGTCATTTGGTTGATTGCTCATGGCTATGGTCAACCGGCTGATCGCATTATCAGAAAATTTGACCATCTGAATTCAGAATATCACTTCTTGGTAGCTCCTGAAGGACTTTCTGTCTTTTATTGGAAAGGAATGAATCACCAACCCGTTCCATCGTGGATGACTTCACGATTCAGATTGGATGAGATCGATGATTATTGTGACTATCTGGATAAAATTTACAAAGAAGTCAGATTAAAGAACAGGACTGCTAAGATTATACTTTTGGGCTTTTCCCAGGGTGCTACCACACTTTATCGTTGGATTCATGCAAGAAAACCCGAGTTTGGAGCATTTATAAATTATGCCGGGTGGTTCCCGGAAGACATTGATATGAAAAACGTGTCGTCATTGCTAAATGATAAACATTACCTTGTTATGGGTAAAAATGACCCTTATTTGACAGACGAAAGAAGAAATTTTATGTCTGAGGTAATGAAAAATGCTTCATGTACTCCAGAGATATTTGAAAATGAAGGGGAGCATAAAATTGAAAGAGAATCAATCAATAAACTCATAAAAAGACTTGCTTTATGACAATCACAGTAGAAATCAGTCATTATCCATTAAAAAATGATTATGAAGAAGATGTCTTAAAATTTATCTCTGCTTTAAAGTCAGATAAAAACCTGGAAGTATATACCAATTCTATGAGTACTTATATCAAAGGAGATGTGGATCTTGTGATGGATGTAGTGAAAAAAGCAATTAAAAACTTATATTCCCATCATAAGAAAAGTGCAACTATTATTAAGGTCATTCCCGGCAATTTACCTGTAGAACAAGGATTTCTTTCGTTTTGAGGCTGTTTGAATGAATTAGCCTGGTTTAAAATTGTACTCAACTCAGATCATTTTTAATTTACCTTTCCTATGCAAGAAAGACACAAAAATAGAAGTCAATATTTTAAAGAACAATCTATAACAACCAGGGAATATGTCGTACCCTATATCCAGCATGTAAAATGGATAGATAAGCGTTCAAAAATATTGGAAATAGGTTGCGGAGAAGGAGGAAACCTGGTGCCGTTTATTGAAATGGGATGTAAAACAGTTGGAGTCGATATCAGTCAAGGAAAAATTAATCTGGCACAGGAATTTTTGTCTGAGTATCAAAGTAAAAAAAAGCCGATTTTATTAACTTCGGATGTGTATGATTTAAGTCCGGATCAGACAGGCTTGTTTGATGTGATTTTTCTAAGAGACGTCATAGAACACATTCCTGACCAGCAAAGATTTTTGAATTTTGTAAAAGATTTTTTAGAACCTGATGGGGTAATTTTTTTTGGTTTTCCCCCATGGCAAATGCCTTTTGGTGGTCATCAGCAAACATGCAATAGCAAGGTTTTATCTAAATTGCCGTATTTTCATTTATTACCCACTTCGTGGTATGAGGGAGTCTTAAAATTGTTTGGTGAGAGCGAAGAGAAAATAAAAGGATTATTGGAAATTAGGGAAACCCGATTGAGCATTGAAAAATTTATTCTCATTGTGAAAGAACAAGGATATACATTTCTGAATATGACATATTATTTCATTAATCCCAATTATCGCATAAAATATGGCTTACAACCAAGAGAACTGTCGGGATTATTTCGTTCTATTCCCTATTTTAATAACCTTATCACCACGTGCATTTATGCTGTCATTCACAGGGATAATTCAGTGGAAAATGAGAGAGAATTTTAGAGTTAAATTACTCAGACCCACTTCCGATAAGTTTTAATTCTTTTTAGAAGCATTCTTTCATAGGTTTTTTTATAATATAAAAATTGATAATATTAAGGGTGTAATAGTTTTAATCAGTACTTTTGGACAAAATTATTGTAGGGCTTTCAATTTAATAATATGCATCCTTTTATTAAACAGGTAATTCCACATGTTTTAGCCATAGTATCATTTATAATTTTTTGTTCCATTTACTTTTATCCCCAATACCAGTCAAAAATGCTTAGTCAGTCCGACACCAATCACTGGCGAGGGTTTTCACAAGAGTCGATTGAATATGGAAAAAAGGAAAATCGACAAATTCTTTGGACGAATGCCATTTTCATAGGAATGCCTACGATTTTTGTATCCCTTGATCATCCAAGCAGTCTTAAATTTATCCAGGAAGCCAGCAATTTATTTTTTAGCCGTCCTTCCAGTTTATTTTTATCTTTTCTTATCTGTGCTTATATACTTTTCATAGTGTTGAAAATACCTCCACTTTTAAGTGTTTTTGGCGCCTTAGCTATTGGCTTTACTACCAATAATATCATATTACTGGAAGCAGGTCACAATACAAAGCTCGTAGTATTGTCCTATTCTTCATTGATTGTGCTTGGTTTTTTAATGACATTACGGAAAAACTATATCTGGGGCGGTATTGTCCTGGCTTTAGGGTTGGCATTAAATATAAATGGAAACCATATCCAGATGACATACTATTTAGCTTTGTGTATGTTGATTGGTGTTATTGCATATACTGTACATTTTGCTATGTCAAAAGAGTGGAAGCATTTAGGAATATGTGCATTGGTTTTCTTTTTGTCTGCAGGAATGGCCATACTTTCCAATACGTCAAAATTGTGGACTAGTTATGAACTGGCACAGGAGACCATGCGTGGAAAACCTGTATTAACGAATTCTACCGGAAATGGTGTTTCGAATAGCGAACAACAAGACGGACTGGATTGGGATTACGCCATGAGTTGGAGTAATGGGTTGATGGATGTAGCAGCGTTGATGATTCCTGGGGTAGTAGGTGGTGGCAGTGGTGAAAGAGTGGGATCAGGATCTACTACTTATACAGCTTTACGTCGAGGTGGAGTGCCTTTACATAAAGGGGATAGCTACATGTTGCCTTTGTATTGGGGTGCATTGCCTTTTACCAGTGGACCTATATATGCGGGAGCTATAGTTAGTTTTCTTTTTATTTTATCATTGTTTATTATAAAAGGACCCTTAAAATGGTGGCTGGGATTATCAGTATTATTAACTATTCTGCTCTCTTTAGGTAAAAACTTCGAACCTTTCCAAAGATTATTTTTTGATTATTTTCCACTATTTAATAAATTCAGGACACCTAACTCTGTATTAAGTATAACTGTATTATTGATGCCTATTTTGGCATTTATTGGGCTTTGGAATATTTTAAATGGTTCACTCACCAAAGATCAAATCAAGAAGGGTTTGATTTGGACAGGCGGAATAACCGGTGGCTTATGCTTATTCTTTATGTTGGCACCAAGTGCTGGATTTTTCAGTTTTCAGGGATCTTCTGATGCACAGCTTGCACAATCAACCATTTATGACCTCATTATAGAAGACAGGAAGCACTGGATGAGGAGTGATGCATTCCGATCATTGGCGTTCATTGCTCTTGTTTTTGGCTTGATTTTGTTCTATATGAAAAATAAGATTTCTAAAACTTATTTTATCCTGATTTTTGGTTCATTAACCATTTGGGATATGATGCAAGTAAATCTCAGATACTTGCAGCCTGGCGATTTTACCACTAAAGCTTCTATCGAAACATTTTATGAAGAGCGACCTGTCGACCGACAAATATTGAGTATGGAACCTCACCGAGGTGCTTACAGGGTGCTTGATTTGTCTGTAAATACTTTTAACTCCAGCAGGTCCTCTTATCTGCATAATACGGTAGGAGGGTATCATGCTGCCAAACTCCAGAGGGTACAGGATATCATAGATCATCATATTTCCAGAAACAATGCAGGCGTTTTGAATATGTTGAACACCAAGTATATCATTACTCAGGATGAACAACTATCAGTCAATCCTGATGCTCTGGGTAATGCATGGTTAGTAACCAATATCATTTCTGTGAAAACTCCGGAAGAAGAAATTCAAGCCCTGAACACTTTGGATACCAGAAATACTGCGGTGGTTCTCGATCAGGAGTTTGACTATTATGTTGGAAATTTCAACCCTGACGGTTTTGGAAATATCGAACTCACCCATTATATCCCTGATCATTGGACATATACATTTAGGTCACAAAGCGAACAATTTGCTGTTTTTTCTGAATCCTGGTATGGATCCGGGGGATTGAAAGCATACATTGATGGTATAGAGGTACCGTTTGTCAGAGCGAATTACGTGCTTCGTGGACTTAGAATACCTGCAGGTGAACATACGATTGAATTTAAATTCTTACCCACCTCCTACATCCAGGGCCTTAAGATTTCGCAAGCTAGTTCACTTTTGCTTATATGTATTTTATTAGGATTTTCAATATATTCACTGTACCTCTATTTCCAAAACATGAAAATGGAGCCAAAACCGCATCAAGTCGAAGAAAGACAATCCGTTAAGAGAAAAAAACCGGGATACAGAAAAAAGTAGAACCATGGAATTGATTTCATTTTTGTATTTTACATTCGACTATTGAGGAATTTGAAACATGCTGTAAAAAAAGTTGTATGCATTGGTCCCGGCCCCATTTTTAAGGGTGGTATAGCAAATTATACCTCTTCGTTGGCTCTTGGTTTACGCGAGTATGGAAATTGTGATGTTCACATCGTATCTTGGACACACCAGTACCCGTCGATCGTGCCCCGCGATTTTATCGACAGAAGAAGTAAAAAAAAACCACTTGTCGACTCGAAAATACCTATACACTATGTTATCAATTATAACAATCCACTAACCTGGGTGAGAGCTTATCGGCTTATCAAAGAACTTAAGCCGGATTTCATCATTATACAATGGGCCATTACTGTGCAGGGCATACCACTTGGTTGGTTGACAAAATGGTTAATTAGGAATACCAACATTCAGGTTATATTCGACCTACATAATATTGTACAAAAAGAAAGCAGCAAACTCGATAAATGGTTTACTTCGGTTGGTATAAAAAATGCTCATGCCTATATTGTCCACAGTGATTTTACCTTGTTCGAATTGCGATCATTTTTTCCCAATACCCGTTTTATTACAGAGAAAGGCAATAATGAAACAATTGATTCAACAGCAAAAAAGGTGATTTCATTATTTCATCCTGTGTATACCATGTTTACTTTGGAGAAAAATTTTGACAAAGACACTATAAAAAAGAGCATGGGATTGAATACACACGTATTCTTGTTTTTTGGATTTATCAGAAGATATAAAGGACTGCATTTAACCATAAAGGCATTTTCAAAAGTGGTACAAAAACGAAAAGACGTTTCCTTACTCATAGCTGGTGAGGCATTTTGGGATACGCTCGATAAGCGAAATTGGAGTACCCGCTTAAAAAAAGTATTATTCTCGATGGCTCGAAAAATGACCATGAGCAATATTGAAGATGAGAGCGAATACAATCCATTGCAACTTGTAGAGGAATTGGGTCTGAACGACTATGTATATCAGCACATCGAATTTATTCCTAATGAGGAAGTCCATAAGTATTTTCAGGTAAGCGATGCTCTTATGCTTTTCTACGCCTACTCTACACCTTCTGGTGTTGAATCCATTGCGTATAATTTCAAGCTTCCGGTATTGGCCACTAAAGTGGGTAATTTTCCCTATACGATCACAGATGGTGTGAACGGCTATCTTGCTGAAGCAGACGATATTGATTCTATGGCAGAAACGATGTTGCGCTTCATCGATCATCCGATAGATAGAGAAAGTGTGGCTAAAAAAGCTGAAAATTTGTCCTGGGAAAATTATGTAAAAGGAATACTTGAACAATTAGATGGACGATGAAAAAAGTATTGATTATTACATATTATTGGCCTCCCAGTGGAGGTGCCGGTGTACAGAGATGGCTTAAGTTCGCAAAATATCTGACTGAATTTGGATGGCAACCCGTAATATTGACAGTGGATGAAAAATTTGCATCTTATCCTGTTCTAGATCATTCATTAGATCAGGAGGTTAAAAATAATAATATTATAGTATATAAAACCAAATCAAAAGAGATTTTACAGCTATATGTAAAATTATTTGGAAAGTCAAAACTACCGCAAGGCGGCATATCTTTTGTAGAAAAAAGTTCATTTAGATCAAAAATTGAACGCTTTATACGAGGTAATTTTTTTATACCTGATCCTCGAAACGGATGGAATAAGTTTGCATATCCAAAGGCTATAGAACTGATAGAAAAATATAAAATTGAGGTCATCATTACTACAAGTCCACCTCATTCTACACAATTGATAGGATTAAAGCTTAAGAGAGAATTAGGTATAAAATGGGTGGCAGACTTAAGAGATCCCTGGACAAGCATTTTTAATTATGAAGACTTATTGCGTATTTCCCGAGTTCGAAAATTAGACAAAATACTTGAAAATAAAGTAATCGGAAATGCGGATAGGGTAATTACCGTTGGGAATTCACATAAAGATGAATTTGAACAACTGAGCGGAAGAAAGGATATAAGCGTGATTACCAATGGATTTGATGAAGACGACTTTTCACAAATAATACATGAACGTAAAAATGGAAATTCATTAAAAATAATTTACACCGGTACAATGGCAGAATCTTACGAACCATATGTTCTATTTGATGTAATAAAAGAACTTACCGAAAATTCTAATACTGCTATAACATTAGAATCTTTTGGGAATGTTTCACCTATATTTAAATCATATATAAAACAGAAGGAAATGGAAAGTTTGGTCACATTTCATTTACCTATACCTCATATTGACTGCGTAGAAAAAATGCAGAACTCAGACATACTTTTACTGATTATACCTAATTCAGGAAAACCAAGGACAATTATTACTGGGAAACTATTTGAATATTTAGCTGCCAGGAGACCTATTTTATGTCTTGGTCCAAAAAATGGTGATGCAGCAAAAATCCTTAATGAAACCAATTCTGGAACTGTTTTTGAACGTCGCGATGCAGCAGCTTTAAAAAAATGGTTGTTGGAGATGAGTCAAAATAATAAAGACAATAAATTTACTTTTCAAAATATTGAAAAATACTCCAGGAGGCAACTTACTAAACAATTGGTAGAAGTATTGGAAAATATTTAAATGCTGGTAAATACATCAATGACTTTATATTCGCAATTTATAATTTAGTTATTATCCTTGAAATTAAATCATATAGTCGTGATACGAAATATTTTATTAAGAAAAGAGGTTTTATAATCCACTAAAAAGAAAATATATCTAAAAGAAAAATATATGAATATAGGGATGATCCTTGATAATGAGTTTACTGGTGACATGCGAGTTGAAAACGAAGTAATGAGTCTCCAAAATGCTGGATTCAAAGTATATATATTATGTATAAACCATGGGAATAAACCTGAACTCGAAGTTTTCCATGGAGCAAGCATTATCAGAATGAAGCTCAGTAAATGGAAGAATAATAAGATGAGAGGTTCTTGTAATACATTAATTGATCTTTACACTCCATATTGGAAAAGAAAAATAATCCAGTTTGTCCATACATATAAAATTGATTTATTACATGTACATGATCTATATTTAGTAGGAGCCGCTCTTGAAGCCCGTAAGAGGCTTGGATTTAAAATACAAATAGTGGCTGACCTTCATGAGAATTATCCACAAGCGCTTTCACATTACAAATTTATGCAAAATTTCCCTGCAAAATGGATTATTTCTGTTTCAAAATGGATCGAAACCGAAAAAGTATGGCTGGATCAGGTGGATCATATTATTACTGTTATTGAAGAAGCCAGATCAAGATATTGTGCTATCGGGTTACCACAGGAAAAAATTACTGTGGTTCCTAATTATATTAATATCATCCAGTTTATGTCTTACAATGGAATTATTGAACACATACAAAAGCTTGAAAATAAATTCATGGCTTTGTATATAGGAGGATTTGATAAACATCGTGGATTAGAAACTGTAATCGACGCAATACCTAAAATTTTAGAAATGGTACCAGATTTTCATTTATCACTGGTTGGGAGTGGGTCAAATGAAAATGATTTGAAAATTAAAGCAAAAGAATTAAATGTAAGTGATGTGATTTCATTTAAGGGTTGGCAAAACCCCAAATACTTGCCCTCATATATCAACATGGCTGATATTTGTCTTGTTCCCCATATTAAAACAGCTCATACAGATAATACAATACCACATAAATTATTCCATTATATGTATATGGCAAAACCAGTTCTTGTTTCTAATTGTGACCCGCTTAAAAGAATTGTAGAAGATACAAAATGTGGAAAAGTTTTTACCTCACAAGACTCTGATGACTTTGCAATAAAAATATGTGATTTCGCAAAATTAAACAACCTTAGCCATTTTGGAAAAAATGGTCATGAGTCGGTCAATGAAAAGTACAATTGGTTCACTGCTGAAAAAGAACTTTTAAAATTATACGAAAGGATTTCTGGCTAGGTGTTTTTGTACCTATACATAAATAAAATCCTAAAATTGCACCACACCCAGAGTGTATTGCAAAATCAATTCACTAAACACCCGAGAGTATAAAGCCTGAGCACTGTCAGACCTGGCTTGTACCAGCATTCTGTTGGCTTCAGCAAATTCTACAATACTGTTTAGACCTAACCTGAACCTCTCTTCCTGTACTTTCACATTTTCCAGGGCAGCTTCAAGCTGGTATGCACTGACCTCCTCTCTTTTAAGAGAACTTTTGTAATTGAGATAAGCGGATTGGATTTCCTGATAGAGTTGTCTTTCCATAGCGAGGCTATTCAACTCTTCATTTCTGGCGATTACTTCCGATCTTATGACATTGGTTTTATTCTGATGATTTGAATATATAGGGACATTCACCCTTATCCCAAAAGTGTTTACGGGATAAACGCTTGTGAATTGCATACTAAAACTGCGTTCATCCAACGATGTAAAAAAGGTGCCAAAATTATAAAAAGCAGTAACCCTTGGTAAATATAATCCCCTGGCAGCTGCTACATCATATCTCGCTGCTTCGAGTGTTTCACTTTGTGATTTGAGATCCGGCCGATGCTTTTTAGCCTCTATAAACAATTCCTCTACAGTAAGTGCCTGGTGGTTAAACGCACTCAATTCTATTCCGTCAATTTTTTTGATATCAAGAGTATAACCGGGATCAATCTGCAAGGTGCCTGCTAACAACTGTAAGTCATTTTCTACTTGAATCTCGGCATTTACCCATTCCAGTTCCAGTCTGGACAATTCGGCCTTTTGGCTTAAGAGATCAGGACGTGCCCGAATGCCTGAACGAACAAAATTTTCTATCTGCTGTAGTATTTTTCTTTGATTTTCAATGTTTTCTTCAGCAATACGAGTGAGTTCTTTGTCGAGTAATACCTGGAGATATTGCCTGGAAACTTCTAGAATGATATTGAGCCTGGTTTGTTTAATGGTTTCGCTTTGAGCCAGTAATCGGTGTTTCGTAGCATGGTATGTGTTTTTTCGGCTCATCCCATTATATAAATCCAGGTTTAGCCCTAAGCTGGCAGAAACAAAATCTGTGGCTATATTGGTCACAACAATCCTGTCTTCCACAGCCTGGAATTGTTGGCCTATCTGTCTCAAGACGGATGTGTTTAAAGTAGCATTTGGCAAAAACCGCATCCTGGCTTCCTGATGCTCAGCTTGATTGACCCTTTGTTCATTTTTCCTTATTTGCAATTCTACATTTTGATTTTGTGCCAATTCGATCGCTTCTCTATATGAGAGTTCTAATCTGTTTTGTGCAATCAGAGAAAAGCATACGAAAGAAAGAGCAACGATCAATATCATTTTATGCATAATGTGTAGTTTTTTTATCATTTTTTATCATACCATCCACCAGTTCGATGATTCTGTTTCCATAGCGGGCATTGTCTTCTGAATGAGTTACCTGAATGATGGTGGCACCTTCTTCGTTTAATTCCTTAAATACTTCCATAATCTCTTTGGCTTGTTTTGAATGCAAATTACCCGTCGGTTCATCAGCCAACAATATTTGTGGTTTGGTTATAATTGCCCTGGCTACGCCGACCAATTGCTGCTGTCCTCCAGATAATTGCTCCGGAAAAAGATCCTTTTTTGCAACCATCCCAAACCGGTCAAGTAACTCGGCTACCATACTTTTTCTTTCGGATGAGCTGACATTGCGATAGAGGAGAGGAGTTTCTATGTTTTCGTAAACAGTTAGTTCATCTATGAGGTGGTAGGCTTGAAATATATAGCCAAAATATTGCTTGTTGAGCTTTAATCTATTCTTTTCGTTGAGTGTGGTAACGTTTACATTGTTTACAAAGTACGTTCCTGCTGAAGCCTGATCCAGCATGCCCATTATATTCAATATGGTAGATTTTCCAGCTCCACTGAGACCCATAAATGTTACAAATTCTCCCTCATTGATTTCAAGATTAATGCTTCGAAGGATAAATTGTCTTCTAAATTTGAAGTCTACATATTTATCAATTTCGATCCATTTTATCAATGCATTTTCCATAAGGTCTTTATTCTGTGATTTTTAAAATGTTCGAATGCTATTCCGTTTTTATGCTTTCCACAGGATTGACGGTAGCTGCTTTCCATGAAAGGACACTGATAGTAACCATAGCTATAATTAAGGCTGTTACTCCGGCTATTAACATGGGTATCAAAGACATGGGAATGTGAAAAGAAAACTGGTCAAGCCAGGCACTCATTCCATACCAAACGACGGGCAGTGAAATAAGTAATCCCCAAAAGATCAATTTCAAAAATTCTTTTTCCAGAAGGGTTATTATACTTAGAACACTGGCACCCAGAATCTTTCTTATCCCGATTTCTCTGAATCTTTGTTGAGTTGTGAATGAAGCCATTCCCAATAAACCCAGAATAGAAATGAAAATGGCCAGACCGGAGAATGTACCAAAAAGTATTTGAATTTTTTCATCGCTTTCATATTGTGCAAGCAGCCTGTCTTCGATCATTGAATATTGAAAGGGAGTTCCCGGATTCATCGCTAACCATTCAGTATTCAAATATCCTATCGCTTCATCAAATTGATCTGGATGTACACGAATGGCCACCTCATTGAACCTGTTTTGAGCAATCATAAATACAATGGGCACTATAGGCTGGTGCAACGATTCAAAATGGAAGTCTTCATACACTCCAACGATGACTCCTTGCCTGTTGCCATAATTAAATTGTTTTTGGATTGCTTCTTCAGCACTGCTCCAACCGATAGCCCTTACAGCATTTTCGTTTAAAATAAAAGAACTTAAAGAATCACTGGCTTTTTCAATGTCAAAATCTCTCCCTGCAGCCAATTCTATTCCAAGAGTATTTTGAAATGTATGGCTCACATGGACATCTGCTATTCTGAAGTTTATGGGGATCATTTCTCCATTTAGCTCTGCTGTGGCTCCTTGTGAGTCAAGGAGTCTAGAAGAGGGTACCCTGCTGGCCAATGCCAGATCAGTGATGCCGGGATGCCGGATCAGTCTGTTGTAATTCATTTCGAAAGTCTGGGTAAGTGCGGGAGGAGCCGGTAAAATAACCACATGATCTTTTTGATACCCAAGGTCTTTGGTTTTCATGTATTCCAGTTGATTGGTCACTATGATCAGACAAGCGATCAGACTAATGGCTATAGCAAACTGAAATACAACCAATACAGATCTCAGTTTTTCATGAATAGATCCAATTTTATATGTGCCTTTCATCACATTGACAGGCTCAAAACCTGAAAGGAAGAATGCGGGATAGCTACCTGATATAAGGCCTACCAGCAAAACTAAACCTAAACCGTAAAGGGCAAATTGAGGGTTTTCTACAAAGTTTAGAGAAAATTCTTTTCCGGTAAATTGAGAAAAAGGCTCCAGAAATAAATAGGTAAACAAAACAGCCAATACCAATGCCAAGCAAGCCATGATCATAGATTCACCTATAAATTGTTTGATCAATAACCCTTTATTGGCTCCCATCACTTTTCTTAACCCCACTTCCATGGCCCGGTTTGCCGATTTAGCTGTAGAAAGATTCATAAAATTGATGCAGGCTATAAAAAGTATAAATAAAGCAATGGCAAAATATATATATACATACTCAATATTGCTGTTGGGTTCTATTTCTGACGCGAGATTTGAGTGCAGGTGAATGTCTTTGAGAGGCCAAAGATGAAGTCTGGTAGAGGTTGAAGCAGGGATACCCTGACTATTTGCGGGGAGGTGTCGATCCATGAATGCAGGCAATTGATCACTAAGTTGAGTGGGAGTAACTTCCTTTTTCAACTTAATAAAAGTTGAAAACGCATTATTTCCAAAATTCTGCATCATGGGTTCATAGCCTCCATAAAATAGTTCTACGGGTTTAAATGAAGCCAACATGTCAAAAGTAAAATGAGAATTACGTGGAACATCTTCAATTATGCCCCGCACCATCATCTCCTGCCTTTGTGTACCAATTTGAATTTCCATCTGCTTTCCCATTGGATCCATTTCTCCAAAATACTTTTTAGCAGTTGATTCTGTAATGACTAAGCCATCCGGATTATTGAGAACCGTATTAGGATCTCCCTGCAGCATTTTCCACGAAAAGACTTTAAAGACTTCATGATCTGCAAAGAAAAATTTCTCTTCAGGAAAGACCTTGTCATCAAATCTTGCTATAACATCGGTATTGAGTAACCTTACAGACTCTTCAATGATTTCACCAAAATCGGACTTTAACAGGGGAGCAAAGGGAGGAGCTGTGTGCCCAAGATGAAGACTAGAAGTTCCATCCTGATTCAACCATTCTCTCGATACGCGGTAAATGCGATCGTGATCTTCGTGGTATTTATCATAGCTTAATTCATCCTTGACAAACAAGAGTATCAATATAGTTGCACATAAACCTATTGCAAGACCCAGTATATTAATGGTTGAATACAGTCTTTGTTTTACAAGGTTTCTGTATGCAATTTTTAAAGTGTTTTTCCACATTTTCTTAATATATTACAAGATGAATGGTCAGATAATGTATAGCCGGATTTTTATAATCTGGCCTGATACTGGTCTTTGATATTTTCTGCTACCACCTGGCCGTCCAGGAGATTGATGATCCTGTGGGCATACCCTGAATCGTGGGGAGAGTGCGTAACCATCACTATTGTCGTACCTTCCAGATTGAGTTGATCCAGTATTCTCATCACTTCTTCTCCATTGGCAGAATCCAAATTACCTGTAGGTTCATCCGCCAGAATCAGTTGAGGTTTTGCGACAATAGCCCGTGCAATAGCCACTCTTTGCTGCTGTCCACCAGAAAGCTGTTGAGGAAAATGATTTCTACGGTGCATCATAGCCATTCGGTCAAGGACAGATTCTACTTTTATCTTTCTCTCACTGGAGGGTACATTCAGGTAGAGCAGGGGAAGTTCCACATTCTCAAATACGGTAAGCTCGTCAATGAGGTTAAAACTTTGAAATACAAATCCAATCGATCCTTTTCTGAGCTGAGCTCTTTGGCGTTCGGAATGTTTAGACACCTCGTGATCCAAAAAATAGTACTGGCCTTCATTGGGATTATCCAAAAGTCCCAGAATGTTGAGGAGTGTGGACTTTCCACAACCAGATGGTCCCATTATGGCTACAAATTCCCCTTTTGAAATGGTGATATTGACACCGTTTAATGCTGTGGTTTCCACTTCTTCTGTGGTGTATAGCTTTTTTAAATCTACTGTTTTGATAATACTGTCCATAATTTTATAATTTTTATATATGACTTGTTTTTAATGGCTATAGTTGCATTTTGTATTTGGATTTGTGAAAATTGACTGAAATCAATTCAGAATCAAAACCTCATTATTTCCATAATTTTCATAACTATTGATTATGACTCTATCTCCCGGGTTAAGCCCATCGAGTATTTCATAATATTCAGGATTTCTCCTTCCTATTCTGATATTTCTTTTTACGGCTTTGCTTTCAGATCCATCTTCCATAACAAAGACCCAGTTGCCTCCGGTGTCTTTATAAAATCCGCCTACTGGAAGAAGCAATCTCTGTTCTGAATTTCCCAATTCAAGTCGAATCCTTACCGTTTGACCTCTTCTGATCCCGTCAGGCACCTGATTGGTAAAAATCATGTCAATTTCAAATCGTCCTGCGTCAATCGTTGGGTAAACTTTAGAAATTTGTAGATCATAATCACTTCCTGCAAATGTGAAATACCCTTCCAGACCTACTTCAACCCTGGGGAGGTAAATTTCATCTATTCCTACACGAACTTTGTAATTATCGAGAATATCTATCTGACCCAGTCGTTGTGCAGGAGAAACCGATTGTCCAATGTCTAGTTGTGGTGTTGCCAACTGACCCGATATAGGAGCTGTAATAACGAGGTTATCGAGAATATTACCTACCGCATCCAAACTTCTCATCATGCGATATTCTGAACTTTTTAATTGCTGCAATTGCACAACCCTGGCGATGGAATCGTTGCGGTAACTTCTGTATGTAAGATTTTTTCTTTGCAGGTTATAATCATATTGTTCCTTTACCTCTTCAAATTCACGCTGGGAAATCATACTGTCTTCGACCAGTTTTTTAAACCTTAAATATTGTGGTTTCAATAAATTAATCTGATATTCAATTTCAGCCAATTGAGCTTGCTGGCTCAAATCATTTTGATCGAGTAATAAGCGTGTTTGCCTCAAATTATTAATTTGCTCGTACAATTGGGTTTCCCTTTGCATCACATCGAGTTGCATATTGGAATTGGTCAATAACAATATAGTATCACCTGCTTTCATATGAGCTCCCGATTGGCGGATCACTTTTTTAATAGATCCTCCTTCAATGGCATCGAGATAAAAAGTTTCCGCCGGTTCGATATTCCCTGAAACGGGAATGAAGTCCTGGAATTCTCCTTCTATTGCAGTTGCTACTGTTATCCTGTCTCGTTGAACACGCAATGTGGAACGTTTGTCGGCCCATATCAGATTGTAGACAATAAATCCTGTAACTAATATGCCAAAGAGGATCATCAGAATTCTCTGCCATGTCCACCATTTTTTCTCTATTTTCCTATCCATGTAAATTGTTCAAATTGTTATCCTACCCTAATGGCAAACCCAATGCCAATCCATATTCTATGCCTTATAATGGGTTAATTGTCTGTTTTTTTGATATTGAATGTCCTTAATTGGACAAAAGTGACCGCTGGCGAACACTTGATAATTATCTTTAAAACGAAATTAATGTTTATGATCCAATGTAAAGAGTAAGTCTATTTTATATTAAGGTTTATGCAGAAGTTGGTCTTATAGTTCTATTATCATTTTATGTATAAATTATTACATGTTTGTAATAATTGAAATAACCACACGAACTATGATCAATATTAAAAGAATAATAGTCTGTTATATATAATCACAATTATATATATATTGCTGCTTGATTTATTGCAGTAACGATTAGCTATATAGACAATATTGAATCAGTAGGTGTTTTTACAAACCAATGACGAGATGAAAACATTTTAAACTAAAAATTTGCAGATGGATATATTATTTTGGATCGTTCCCATCCTCTTTGTGGTTTTGGTGTATGTGGTTTTTGTGCTTTCAAGCAAATGGCAGAAATTGATTTCCTCCTTGGAACTTCTCAAAAAGGAAAATGAAGATTTTTTAAATACAAAAAACATTCAAAACGAGAAATTGACCAGGTTAAATGATGAATTATCCTTTTATAAAAGTGAAATCAAAGGGTTGGAAATTGAAAATGCTTCGATTACTCAACGCCTTGAACTTATGATCAAAGACCGACAGTCTCAAAAACAGGAATTTGAAATACTGTCTTCAAGCCTACTACGAATACAAACGTCTTCGATAGAACAACAACAAAGAAAAGGATTGAAAGAGTTACTTGATCCATTGAAGGAAAAAATAGATCAATTTGAAAGAAGGGTAGAAAGCTCGAACATTGAATCCGTAAAAAGACATGAGTCATTAAAAGAACAAATCAGACACCTCAGTGATCAAAGTGATAGAGTATCCAGAGATGCCAATAATTTGGCCAGGGCTTTAAAAGGAGACTATAAAAAACAGGGAAACTGGGGTGAGCTCATACTGGTATCCGTTTTGGAGAAATCAGGCCTTGGTAAAGATCGTGAATTTTTTGTTCAGTCTACAGGAAGAGATGAATCGAACCGAAGCCTGAGGCCAGACGTAGTTATACATATTCCCGGAAATAAAAGATTGGTGATTGATTCTAAAGTATCTTTAGTAGCGTATGATGCATTGATGGCCAGTGAAGATGAAAGTCAATTGAAGGCTCATGCCATAGCTGTAAAAAAACATATTGATACATTGTCCATCAAAAATTATCAGTCTTTGTACAACATGCAATCTCCGGATTTTGTGCTTATGTTTATCCCGATTGACACCGCTTTTAGTATGGCCTTACAATCCGAACCGACTCTTTTCCAATATGCTTTTGATAAAAATGTAGTCATTGTGACTCCCACCACCTTATTGGCTACACTTAAAACTGTAGACAGTATGTGGAGAAACGATCGTCAGCAAAAATATGCAGTAGAGATAGCTCAGGAAGCCGGAAAAATGTACGACAAATTTGTATTGTTTCTCAACGACATGGAACTTTTAGGACGTCAAATAGAGACCTCAAAAACAACTTTTGATCAAGCTGTAAACAAATTAAGTATTGGACGGGGTAACCTTATCAAAAGGGCGCAAAAATTAAAATTACTTGGGGCTAAAACGACCAAAGCACTTAAAGATCGTTGGGTAGAGGAAGAATAACGGGAAGCTTTGATGAATGGATTGGAATCATTCCACTTTGTTGTTCAAAATAGAAAACACTTTGAAATAATGTCTCCTTTTTTGTAAAAATCTCATGAATATTAATTTTTACGCATACATTAGTACATATGTTTTGAACAAACATGGAAAACCACATGACTGATAAAAGTACAGGTTTGAAACAGTGGCTTGATAAGCTTCAGCAAGAGTCGTGGCAGCTTGAATTGTTAATATCTGGCCTGGCATTATTCGGTATATATGCTGCCCGGACTACTATTCAGGATCTTACACATACTCTGGTGAATGAAGTTGCCAGTGAATATCGCATTATCGGGGGTATCATCATATTTATTATTCAGAAAGGGTGGCTTATTTTTTTTATCAATTTGATCATTCACTTGATCCTGAGAGGATTATGGATAGGAACCATAGGATTAAGATATGTTTCTCAAGAAATCGATTATGATTCATTTGGATACGCTCCCCGATTTACTAATTTTTTAAAGAAAAAAGTCGGTAGTTACGATGACTATATAGAAAGTTTGGAAAGGATGTGCAGTATAATATTTGCGTATACTTTTCTGCTTTTCCTTTTGTTTACTTCTATGATGGCATTTTTTGTCCAGACATTTATTGTCGTAGACTTTTTTGTAAGATTAGGGCAGTATTCTTCCAATTGGAAAACCCTGTCAGAATTTTTTGGAATATTGTATTTTTTACTGGGAATCATACTTTTTATTGATCTGATAACACTGGGTGGCATTAAGAGGATCAAAGAGCGTACTATTTCCGGGATATACTTTTATATATACAGATACTTCAGTATAACCACTTTGTCATTTTTATACAGACCTATATTGTACAATTTCATAGATAATAAATATACCCGGCGGTTGTTTTATTTTTCTATCCCGTATATCTTGATTATACTTCTTGGTTGGACACTTTTTGAGAATAATCCCAATCCTTTTAATCCCACTAAAGTACAGTTAGAAAGATTTGGTCTTGGTATCAATCCATACCTTTATGACGATCTCAGAGATAAAATTCTGAATGAATATCCAAATGAAGAAAGAAAACTGAGAAAAGGAAACCTGGGATGGGTTACATTGGAAAACTTTTATATTGAAAAACCGATTTCCTCGTTTTTTGTAAAAACCGATGAAAATTTTGTTGAACTTTTATTCCAGGATGGGGTAATAACCCCTTATAAAAAGAAAGGATTTTCTTTCAGTTGGTTCAATAAGGCCAATATCAAAGATTCCATTATTCTGACTCTTGAGAATTCCAGGTCTTCCGAAATGTCTCAATTGTATGAAGACAGAAGAATGATCAACAGGGAATTGAGAACAAAGGACCTTGAGCAGAATAGGAATAAACGGGATTCACTTACATCAAAGATCGAAGAAAGAGAAAGTCATTGGCAAAAGGTTATGGAAAAAGCAGAAAAAGAAAAAATTTCGAATATTTTAGAAGCCTACCTTTCTTATATAAAAATGTCGATAGATACGTTGGATATTCAACCGGGACCTTGCTTTTTTACCATTCATCCACACAATGAAGAAAAAGGGATCCGGTGTTTTTTCTCAATTGACAATATAGATCCCGGGCACCATTCAATTAAATTTTCAAGATTAATTTTCGACATAGACAATAATGTTAGGGAAAATACTATATTTTTACCTTTTCTGAAACAATAAAATAAAGATAATGGACATAAAACCCATCTGGCTGAAATTCGGGATTATTTTTGGAGCTTTATCAATTATTCTCTATCTTATTTCTTATTATGTTTTTCCTATGGGAATGTGGAAACAACTATTGTTTGGTTTTACTATTATGATAGTCATAATGGTTTTATCTGCAAGAGAATATAAAAGGGAGCATGATGGAATTCTTCCCTATGGGGAAGCCCTGAAACTGACATTTCTCACAGGATTTACCGGGTCGCTGATTGCGGGTATTTTCTCCATAATCTTAATTAACCTGGTAGATCCGTCTATCGTAGATATTTTAAAAGAACAAGCCATTGAATCTACTCAGGCTATGCTTGAAAGTTTTGGGGCCAAGGAAGATGTCATTAACGAAGCTATGGATGAAATCGAAAATGATTTTGAATCCCGATTTACATTTACATCACAATTATTAGGTAATTTTACCAATGCCATATTTATCGTAATTATAGCTTCTATCGTGTCCATTTTTGTGAAAAAGGATGATGGGATATCTTGACTCTTAGTAGATTAATTTTTCCGATATTAAGAAAGTGGAGCTAAATCATTCTTCCTTGTCTTTTAAAATAATATCAGCTTTTACAAACCATGAAATACTGAAAGCATATAAAGCTATAGCTTCAAATACAAAAACCGGCTTTAAGTGGTCAACTGGTTCAAATCGACTATCTAAAAGGATGAGATAAATGGCTATTATGGCTATGCAAAGAAGTATGGTATATCCACAAATTTTATAGATCTTATTCCTCAACTTCTTTCTTTTAGTGATCACTTCACCCGTTTTGGTAAAGAGAATTAAACAAAAAAACGCCAAGGTTAAAAACAACAATGCCGCCGATATGAAATGTAACGAACCTATAATTCTATTAACTTCAGTATAATCCAAACAGTTGACATCTGTTTTCCTTACGCAGGTAGGGAAAAAGGCAACTCCCAAAGTAAACACAGCAGCTACATTGGCCATTATATTGTCTAAGGAGCTATAGCCATAATAGGCTAATAAACCCAGGGCTATGGCACACAAAGCCCCTACAAAAAAGTCACGCATAACCGTATGGTAATAAGCACTTATTGAGGTGTGTACTTCCTCGCAATTTCCCAATATGGCAGAACCAACAATGAGAATAGTTGGAAAAAGAAAGGCAAGAATTCCGATAATGAACTGTAGTGTATGCCCGGATACCGGATGGGGATTTTTCGTCGATGAAAGATTTTCGATTTTTTCTAAAAAAGGCAACGAACCCATATCTCTTAAATTTACCTGGTGAATGAAAAGTCCCTAACGAATTAACTACATTTATTCTAACTCCATTCAGCACTACAGTTAGAAGAAACCAACATCTAAATTAATAAATAATGTATATACTATACCTTATGAATGCATCAATTGTGGTATTTTATGAGTCTTTTATTAGGGTAGATATCGGATAAGGTAAGGATGTAAAAAACTTACTAAGCCTGAAAGTAAGATCACGGTATAGAACTTTAAATAGAAACAGAGTTATGTATCATCCTCAACCTAAACCCGCCGAAGTAGAAAACTTCATTTTAGCTGGTAGTTTGTAGATCGTAGCTGGTATCAAAAAAGCAGTTAGCTTTTGGCTAGTTAGCCTTTTTCTTTAATTTTGGTAGTAGGCAGTTAGCTCATAGCACATCCAAAAACTGCTCCTTGATTTCTGGGACTCCAAAGTTGGACGATCATTAGGATTCACAATTTATTTCGCACCGTTGGTGCTTTTTTACAATATCTTATAAAGTACATTGTTTACCAAAATCATCCAATATAACCTATTGTAAAAGCACCAAAGGTGCGATGAGCATTATCATAGCCCGCCAGGGCTATGAAATAATGCGATTACTATTTCCCAAGCACCAACGGTGCGCAATTAATCACCCAAATCAATTGATTACACACCGTTGGTGCTTTTAAAGGGTTTTCTATTAGCCTTGGGCTACACCCAAGGTTATTGATTCCGCACCTTTGGTGCTGGTTTTTTTATTGTCATTTGATCCTTGGATCTTGTACGATGCAGCAGTCAGCAGTAGACAGTAAGCAAACAGTACCATCATGAAAGAAAAACGCGCGTAGCTCAAATGACAGCGAAGCAAATGACGGCGCAGCCAAATGACGCGAAGCAAATGACATCCTACCTCCTCAACCTCAACCTCAACCTTACCCTCAACCTTAACACCAGAACTTTTTACAATTCCCTGGCACTGAAGGTGTCTCCCTGACGTATATCACCGGTGTCAAATCCTTTTTTGAACCATCGCATTCTTTGGGCAGAGGTACCATGAGTAAAAGAGTCGGGCACGACTCTTCCAGTAGCCCGTTTTTGTAACCGGTCATCTCCAATGGAGCTGGCGGCATTCAGCGCTTCTTCGAGGTCACCAGGTTCCATAATTCCTTTCATTCGATTGGCATGGTGAGCCCAAACTCCCGCATAAAAGTCCGCTTGTAATTCTACTCTAACCATAAGTTGATTATGCTCCACTTGTGATAATTGATTGCGCATTGAATGCACTTTTTGCAATACACCCATAAGGTTCTGAATGTGATGACCCACTTCATGACCGATAACATAGGCTTGTGCAAAATCGCCGGGAGCACCAAGTTTCCTTTCCATATCCTTAAAGAAACTCAGATCGATATATAGTTTTTCATCACCGGGGCAATAAAACGGGCCTGATGCTGAGGAGTTCAATCCACAGGCAGACTGGACTCCACCGCTATACAAAACCAAAGTCGGTTCTCTGTACCCATCCAGCAGTTGATTCCAAACATCTTCCGTATCAGCCAATACAACTTTGGTAAATGCTGCAAGTTCTTCTTCAGCTGCAGTAGGCGTGTATGCAGCCCCTTGAGTTATTTGTTGGTTTCCCCCTACAAATTGTTGAAGCAATGACAATGGATTAAAGCCGGTAACCCATGAAATTAGAAAGAAGCCCGCAACAATAATTAAACCCGTCCTGGAAAATAGCATTTTGATAAGGGGTAAAAGCAACATGGGATTTATGCCCCCACCGCCACTTCTGCCCATACCTGTAACGGGTTTTCCCCTACGGTCTTCCACATTACTGCTCTGTCTTCTTCCGATCCATTTCATAATAGGCTATTTACGTTAGATAATTGTCAATGGGGGTAGAAAGTTCAATTTTATTTCCCAAGATTTGCTTATTCGTGTTGAATCTTGTTTAACCCTCCACATCCCACAGTTAAAGCAAAGATATTTTCCAAAATTCTAAAAAAAGTATAAATTATTTCATTTTACAAAATAGGAGACAACATTTCATTGTTTTTTACAAACCATAAAACTTATCCTTCATCTTTTCCAGCCCTAATAAGATATAAATTATTAAGTATAGGTTGATGAATGCATAGGTGTTTAAAATTGATAGATAAGTAATATTACCTAAAACAAAAAAATGAATAGCATAACCCATACGTCTGTACCATTTGATGCATCAGCTAAATATGCACTTGTTTTACATGGGGGTGCCGGCACTATTATCAAGGCCAATATGACAACAGAAATGGAAATGGCCTACAAAGATGCACTCAATGAAGCGTTGACCATAGGTGAAAAGATTTTAAAAGCAGGGGGAACTTCCATTGATGCCGTAGATAATGTCATCCGCTTTATGGAAGATTGTCCTTTATTTAATGCTGGTAGAGGTTCTGTTTTTACTCATGAAGGTCATGTTGAACACGATGCCTCATTTATGAATGGTTTTGATATGAGTGCGGGTGCTGTAACAGGTATAAAAATGATAAAATATCCTATTTCTGCAGCCAGAGCGGTTATGGAAAATTCAGAACATGTTTTTCTTTCCGGCCAGGGTGCGGAGCAATTTGCTATTGAACAAGGTGTCGAAAAAGCAGATCCGTCCTACTTTTATACTGAACAACGATGGCTGGCTTTACAGCGAATTTTGCAAAGTGAAGACCAGGGTACTGAACTCTCCGAAGATGCCGACAACCAAAAACACGGGACTGTGGGTTGTGTTGCTCTGGATATTAAAGGGAACATTGCAGCCGGTACCTCTACTGGAGGCATGACCAATAAAAAGTTTGGTCGCATTGGAGATAGTCCCATCATAGGTGCGGGCACCTATGCCGACAATAAGACTTGTGGGGTATCATCTACTGGTCATGGTGAATTCTTTATCCGCTTTACAGTAGCCCGGGATATAGCAGCTCTTATGGAATATAAGGGATTGAGTTTAAAGCAAGCTAGTGATGAAGTTATTTATAACAAACTAACACAAAATGGTGGCTTAGGGGGTGTGGTTGCCCTTGATGTATTTGGAAATATAGCCATGCCTTTTAATACAGAAGGTATGTATCGAGGGTATATCCGGCCAGGAGAAAGAGTTGTGGGTATGTATAGGGAGGAGGATTAAAATTTTCAATAGTAAATTTATTTTTTTCTCAGTTGCAATGATTCTTTGTCAGAAAAGCATTCTGTTTATCTTTACCGGATTGAATGAGATAATAGAAAAAAATACAACTAAAATACACCTCAACATATGCAGTTGATTGACGGAAAAGCACTTTCACTTGCCATCCAGGATGAGATCGCTTTAGAAGTAGAAGAGATAAAAAATAAAGGAAAAAAAATACCTCACCTGGCGGCCATATTGGTCGGAGACGATCCGGCGAGTCATGCTTATGTCAGGAACAAAGTAAAATCATGTGAAAGAGTTGGCTTTAAATCTACGCTTTTTAGCATTGAAGATGACGTGACTGAAGAAGAGTTGCTTGACCTGGTGGATTCATTAAATCAAAATCCCGACATTGACGGATTTATAGTTCAATTACCTTTGCCCAATCATATAGATGAAGTAAAAATAACCCTTGCTATAGATCCTTCTAAAGATGTAGATGGCTTTCATCCTGTGAATTTTGGAAGAATGGCTCAAGGATTACCCTCCTATATTCCAGCTACTCCGCTCGGAATACTGATCATGCTGGAGCGAAATAAGATTGAGACATCCGGAAAAAAAGTAGTAGTAGTTGGAAGGAGTAATATTGTGGGCACACCTATAAGTATTTTGTTGTCGAGAAAAGACTATCCTGGTAATTCTACTGTTACACTCACCCATAGTCGTACAAAAAACATAGAAGACGAAATAAAATATGCTGATATTATAATTGCTGCCATCGGTGTTCCATATTTTGTAAAAGAACACATGGTAAAGGAAGGAGCGGTAGTCATCGATGTGGGAATCAATAGAGTTGATGATTCTACACGTAAATCCGGTTATCGCCTGGTTGGTGATGTAGACTTTGATTCTGTGGCACCTAAATGCAGTTATATCACACCGGTACCAGGAGGAGTAGGGCCTATGACGGTGACTTCCCTTTTGCTCAATACGTTAAAATCTGCCCGTAAAGAAATTTATATATGAATATTTGCGAATCGCTGGATTATATCGAAAACCAACTCACCTCATTCCTGCAACAGTTAAGCTCTGAAGATTACTCATTAAAAATGAACGCTCTTCAAGGTGCTTCTATAGGTCAACACGTACGTCACATCCTTGATTTTTATTCCAATTTGTCATTAGCCGAATCGTCGCGAATGATAGACTATCACAACCGTAAAAGAAACTCCATCTTAGAATCGGATCAGCTGCTAATGATACAAACCATCAAATCCCTTTTTGGACAACTCAGAGATATGGATGAGGGTCTGCCACTGGAAGTTTTTACTGATTTTCAGTCGGGTGAACTGCAGAGCCGAACTCCAGTGAAAACATCCTTCGCTCGGGAAGCCATGTATTGCTTTGAACATGCTATACACCATATGGCCATGATAAGAATAGGAGTGTCGGTCACATTTCCACAAGTAAAGATGGACAAAAACTTTGGAGTAGCTCCGTCCACTTTGCATTTTCACCAGACTCAGGACACATGACCTGGAAGATTTTTTCTTTTGTTCAATATGATGAAACCTGGTTGGCATTGTTAATGTCCCTGGGATTCGAATCTTTTCAGGAAGAAGAAGGTGTGTTGGATGCCTATGTGCATTCCCAGTGGGTTGATAAAGAATGGATTGATAAATTGGACGACTTGTGCAAAAAGTATAATCAATCCTATACCCTTACGGATTTGGAAGATAAAAACTGGAATGAAGCCTGGGAATCTTCGTTTCAACCTGTAGTGATTGGTGATTTTTGTGCAGTCATCGCAGGATTTCACACCCCTCCAAATAATGTCAAACATATCGTACGTATAGACCCTAAAATGGCATTTGGAACCGGACATCACGAAACCACTTCTATGATCATCCAGATGATGGGAAAGATCGATTTCTCTGCTAAAATGGTTCTGGACTATGGGTGTGGTACCGGTATCTTAGCCATTCTGGCCGAAAAGTGTGGTGCTACTATGATTTATGCTATAGATAATGACCCGGCTGCCTATGAAAATACGATTGAAAACCTTGCTGTGAACGGGAGTCAAAAAATCAATACTATGTGTGGGGTTTTGGCAGATGTAACATACAAGCAATTTGACATTGTGCTGGCGAATATCAACAGGAACGTATTATTGAGTACAGGTAGAGAAATCATTTCTAAACTAAAACCAGGGGGCATTTTAATTCTTAGCGGCATTTTGCAGCAGGATGAAGACCTCATCAAAAGTACATTTTTGTCATTTGGTTGCCGTGAAAATGAGAGACAACATAAAGGAGATTGGGTTGCATTGTCATTTGCCTTCCCACCAATTCAGGAATGATTCTTTACATTTTGAACCTGGTTAGTTCTCAATATCTGTCAGAATCACTATACTATAATCTTGCTCCAGATTAACAAGCCCTATAATAATCAAGAGCAATATTAGAGTGATAATACCCCATTGCGAAAGAGTAGGAATCGGAGGAATACATTCATCCTGGAGCTCGAAAGCGCCCATGTCCACTATGTCGTTGAATATTCGGTCATTTCCATCTAAATCAGTCATAAATCCCATTATTGCGGCATTATTTCCTGCATCTATGGCAGTGGAGCCGCAGGTCAATCGTAAGTTACCATCAACAGAAGGAGCAGTAGCTGGATCCACATCCTCCACAAACACGGGATCTGTGTCGATGTTATTTCCACCGTCCATACCTAGTTCCATTGGCCAACTCATTCCACTTCCACCCGAATTAGCGATCAGACTATAGGAGATAGTGGGCATTGCGAGAGGAGGAGTAGAAGACGATATAGAAGCATTGATACTCAAGGTATTATCGTTGGCGGAATTATTCCAGAAGATGCAGTTTGTAATTATGGGTGTGGAGTTATCGGCGATGATTAACCCACCACCGTTCATTTCAGCCAAATTTCCACTAAATGTACAGTTGGTAATCACAGGAGTATTTACCTCATTCGTACCACCATATAAAATATACATCCCTCCGCCATCCCTTGTAGCCAAATTACCGCTGAAAATACAGTTGGTTATATTGGCATTAGAAGCACCAAAAACTGTAATCCCACCACCAAATAGAGCTGTATTTCCTTTGAATGTGCAGTTATTGATGGTTGGATTCGATAAGGAAAAGTCAGTAAGCATCCCACCACCACCACTCTCAACTGAATTGTTAATGAAAGTACAGTTTGTGATTAATGGTGAGGAATTGATATTACTTATGCCCCCGCCACTATTAGCTGAATTGTTGATGAAAGCACAGTTTGTGATACTAGGATTGGAAGAATTAACGGAAGCTAACCCACCACCACTAAAAGCTAAATTTTCATTAAAAGTGCAGTTTAAAATTGTCGGAGATCCTGAAGAGATATACATGCCTCCTCCAAATTGATTAGGATCTTCATCGGCATTACCAAAGATTACAGTAAATCCATCCAATATTGCAGTGCCATCCGTTCCAGAACCATTTACAACATGGTAGCTGTTGTTTGTCCAATCCATATCTCCATCGATATCACCACTCAGTATAGTTGGATTTAATACCCAGTCTCTTTCTGAAAACATGCTTTCCGTGCCGACAAATCCACCATATATAGCTACTCCCGACTTTAATTGAAAAGTTTCAGTTCGATCATTATTCACAGCACCTGCTCCTTCATCGGGGTAATAGGTGCCTTCAGCTACCCAAATCTCATCGGTAGGCATTGCCACATTCAAAGCTTGTTGTAAAGTTGCAAAAGCAGATATCCAGGATGTACCTGCATTCATATCATCTCCGCTTGTACTAACAAAATAAGTGGTTTGACCTGAAAGAGAAAAGGACATCATCACGATAAGGATATTAAAAGTCAGTCGCATATATATTTGTAATCGTTTCATGGAGCAATGTGATTGTTTAAAATTGACTATAGTCGTATTACGATTTAGCCAAAAACCAATTAATTCAACAAGTTGATTGTTGTAAAAATATAAAATTCTTCCAATTTGCCTTGAAACCATACATTTTTTTTGGTTAAAATTGTGCTAAACTTGGGTATGTAGATATCCACGATTTTTCTTGGTTAATATTAACAGTGGTTATAGGATAAAGAAATATAATATACTTTTCATCTATACATATTCAGTCTGATTCTTTAAATCTTCCACCAACGTGGAAAGCTCTAAATAGACTCTGTGCATAGGAAGTCCCATTATATTTAAATAGGATCCCTCAATCCATTCTATTTTATTGTGACCAATCCATTCCTGTATTCCATAAGCTCCTGCTTTGTCATAGGGATGATATGTAGCTACATAGTAGTCTATTTCTTGAGTTGATAAAGGTAAAAACCTTACAATAGATCGAGCAGTAAAAGAGGTATTCAACAACTTAGACCACAGGCTTACACCGGTAAACACTTCATGCGTATTATTGCTTAAAGTCTGCAACATGTCGATGGCTTCCAATCTATCTTTCGGTTTACCCATCACTAAACCATTACAAACTACTAAACTATCCGCAGTGAGTACAATTTCATTATTTGCTATTGAATCATGATGGGCTTTTGCTTTTTGAACTGCAAGAAATTCAGCTATGTCAGAAAATGGCATGTCTTTGGGAAAAGATTCTTCTATTGATATCACCCTGGATGTGAAAGGGATTCCACTTTCTTCCAGAATTTGTTTTCTGCGTGGAGATGCAGAACCCAGTATCAATTCATAAGGTGACAATATATCCATGGATTACCATTTTATGATATGTATTAATAACAGATAGAATAAACCTCCTGCCATCCATATTTTAGCCCAGAAGGAAGCTTTACCAAACTGAGAGGAATATTGTGCTGTAAGCATTTGGCGTATAAGAAGCCAGGAAGGCAAAAATAAAAAAACCATGCCCCCTAAAATGGCGATGTTCTCGGATACTTCCTGACTCCAAATCACAATAAATAAGGCAATGCCTATCAGCAAAACTCCTGTCAATATAAACACAAGACTTTTAGCGTTTTTTGTTCCGGCAGTGATGACAAAATGCTGAGATCCTCCTAATTTATCCCCTTCAAGATCTTCTATATCTTTAATAACTTCTCTAATTAAAGTCGACACAAAGGCAAAGAAGCAGTAAAAAATCAATGCATATTGCACCGTATTTCCATTTTTGGGATCCATCATTGAGGCATGTTTTATGCTTTCACATTCTGCATACCACAGGATTCCAGGGACAAACATACAAAACAACGCTACTACTATATTGCCTTTTAAGGACTGATGCTTCCACCATTTTGAGTAAATTAATAAAAGAATTACGGCTAAAGGATACAGAAGTGTCAACCATACCTTATTTATGGTTATGGCAATACCAAAAGCAACCAATAGCCCGATTCCAATTAAGATTCCATATAAAAACCAGCCTTGTTGTATGCTCAGATGTTTGGTTATGATCATTTTATCCGGTTTGTTGTATTGATCGACATCCTTGTCGAATATATCATTGATAATATATCCGGAGGCAGTGATACAAAGTGTTACCAGGATAAACCATAATATCTTTCCATTCCCCAAAACAGGAGAAATACTCTGACTGATAAGTAAGGGTAAAATGACAATGTAATAAACCAATATTTGTGAAATGGTTACAATCAAAAGATTGACAGGTCTTAAAAGGTAAAATATATGTCTTGCATTATGTAACATATTCATGAGGGGTCATTCAATGATACAGTCCATTTTCTTTGAATTTTTAATGCCCTTTCTATTACCTCTCTTACACAACCATTTCCGCCTTTGAATGGAGAAATATAGTCCGCCACCTCCAGTACTTCATGTATAGCATCGTTGGGGCAGGCAAAAATAGCCACCTTGTCTTTTAAAACGAGATCGGGAATATCGTCTCCCATGTAAAGTATCTCATTTTTATTCCATTTGTATTTTCTCACCATTTCTTCAAATGCCTCTGATTTTTCACCCAAACGATCATAGATATCTTCAATGCCAAGAGCCGACAAGCGATCTCTCACACCTCTGGAAGCCCCTTTGGTAATTATCGCAAAATGGAGGCCTTTTTCCATGGCTATTTTGATGGCTTGCCCGTCTCTTACCGTCATTTTTCTCAGTAATTCACCACTTTCTGTTATAAGTACCGTATTATCTGTCAATACTCCATCTACATCCAGAATAATGGTGGTGATGTTTTTAAATCTTTTATGTACAGTCATTTATTCCTTGTATTGATTATTAAAAATTATGTTCATGATCATTTATATTATAAAGTTTTTGATGCATAGACGTCCTGCATTAACGATATTTTGACTAACAATGCATTACAAAAATATGCCACGTGGCAGTAATATGCAATGAATATATACTTCCTTGGTTCCTTTTGTGTCATACTTAAACAATTTGAATGATATCAATTCATCTATGCAAGTGAAATATTAATAAATAGAAACAACCTGATAATAATAAGGGATGGAAATGTAATATATTGGTTAAAAATAGTTATATTTCAAGATTAAATAAATAGCTAATGGAAGAATCCGTGGAGAAAAAGCCGGCAGCCACATATAAGTTTAAAGAGTTAAGGGTTTATTGCTCTACAGAATGGCTTGCAGATAACCGGAAAAAATACAGACAGGTATTTGACCGGTATGAAGTGAAATATATCTATGCAGAGTTATCTTTTTATAACAAATTGTTTGATGTAGATTCATGGGACACCAATATTACTCTCAAATGTTATGAACTTAAAGCGAGAAAGAAATTGGTCTGCAATCTGGAGTTTAAAAAGAAAATCAGCAAGTTTGACCATGTAGTTTATATACGCGAAGGATGGGGTAATAAAAAAGAAGGAGCATTCTGGAAGAAAGGTACTTATTTTTGGGAGGCATACATTGATGATGAAAAAGTAGGATCCAAATATTTTTATATTGAGGATGTCGGCTATGATTATATAGATGGGAGCAATCCATATATGGGTATCGATTCTATCAAATTATACGAGGGTCATTTAGATGATGTAGCTCAGGAAGAGAGAAAATACATGAGGATTTTTTCTACCGAAGAAACACGTTACATTCATGCAGAAATCAGTCTGACAAATCTCCTTAAAACCTTCGACTGGCACTGTGAATTATTTGTCCGGTTTTACAATGAAGTCCATGAATTAAAAGGACAGATTCTCAGGTTGCAACTTGTGAATATGAAAGAGGATCATTTTACCATCCAGGCAGGTTGGGGATCAAATATAAAAGGCTCATGGCGAAGTGGTCCATACACGATGGAATTGGTATTCATGGATAAACTCATTGCCAGGGTTCCCTTTGTTGTAGATGATTTTTTTGAAGATGGTATTCCTGAAGTGGAATTACCAGATCAAAATTCCATTCTTGCCAAACCAGGGAATTTGGATCACTTTCAAACTTTTGAAGAAGTCATAGAAAAATTGGATAGACTTATTGGCCTTGAAAATATTAAGACCAAAGTCAGGGAACACGCTCAGTATATTCAGTTTATCAAATTGAGAAAGGACAAAGGATTCAGGGAAGAAAAGAATTTTAATCTGTTTTCGGTTTTCACCGGAAATCCAGGAACGGGTAAGACTACTGTTGCCAAGATGATGGGAGTTTTGTATAAGAAAATGGGATTACTCTCAAAAGGGCATATACATGAAGTGGACAGGGTAGATCTCGTTGGAGAGTATATTGGGCAAACGGCTCCTAAAGTAAAGGAAGCCATTGAAAAAGCCAGGGGTGGGGTATTATTTATTGATGAAGCGTATGCTTTAGCCCGATCCAACGATGACACCAAAGATTTTGGAAGGGAAGTCATTGAAATGCTGGTAAAGGAAATGTCGAATGGTAAAGGTGATCTGGCTATCATCGTAGCGGGTTATCCTAAAGAAATGAAACATTTTATAGAGAGCAACCCGGGTATTCGATCCAGATTTAAACACTACTTTGAATTTGCCGATTATCTGCCTCAGGAGTTGATCGATATAGCAGAGTATGCCTGTAAAGAAAAAGAAGTGATGCTCATGGATGATGCCAAAGAAGAAATTAAAAAGATCATAACCAATGCCTACAGGAATAGGGACAGAACTTTTGGAAATGCGCGCTTTGTACATGATATCATTGAAAAATCTAAAATCAATCTGGGTCTTCGTATAATGAGAGCATCACAACCCGGACATCACTCTATTGACGAATTAAAAACCATAACCAGGGATGATGTGGTGAATATTCAATTAGGGCAAAAAAGAGCATTGCCCGATATTCCAATAGATGAATCTCTGTTGGAAATTGCATTACATGAGTTGGATTCTCTGATCGGAATTGACAATATTAAAAAACAGATCATTGAACTGGTGCACGTGGTGCGATTTTATAAAGAAAGTGGTAAAAGCGTATTGTCTTCATTTTTCCTCCATACAGTATTTGTTGGTAATCCTGGAACAGGAAAAACGACAGTAGCCAGAATACTGACCAATATATTTAAAGCTTTGGGAATACTGGAGAGAGGTCACATGGTCGAAACGGACAGGCAGGGATTGGTGGCAGGATTTATTGGACAAACGGCTATTAAAACCGCTGAGAAAGTCGATGAGGCTTTAGGCGGAGTACTTTTTATTGATGAAGCATATGCCCTTAGTAACTTTAATGGTCTTCAGGGCGATTATGGAAATGAAGCCATTCAAACCCTCCTTAAACGGATGGAAGATCTCAGAGGCAGGTTTTTTGTTTTTGTAGCGGGATATCCAAGCAATATGGAGTCTTTTTTAAAAGCCAATCCAGGGCTGAGCTCGAGATTTGATCATTTTTTGAAATTTGAAGATTATACCCCAGAACAACTTCTCGATATATCTCTTAAAATGTTTAACGATGAAGGTATGAATCCGGATCAAAATGCACTAAAATACTTAGGGGAGTATTTTGAGCAGATATATCAATATCGCGATAAATACTTTGGCAATGCAAGGACTGTAAGAAAACTTGTGTTGGAGGCTATCAAAAATCACAATCTTCGCTTAGCTACTTTACCTGGAGATCAAAGAAAAGAAATGCAAAGAATGATTACTGTAGAGGACGTAACTTCAATACAGACAATCGATAATGAATTTAAAGCTTTCCAGAAAAAAGGAATTGGTTACAGGAGTTCATCCTCAAGCTAATCAATACAGTTAACTTCATTAAATGCACGAATTAGCAAAGTAGAATTACGTGTTTTGTGGTAAATACTCAGTTTTTAATGAGATAGGTTACATTTTGTCATCATTTTTACCCACCCTCAAAGCTTTGGGGTAATGGCTAAAGAGATACCACTGTAGAAATAATCAATTCTTTTATGAAAATAAAGGGATTAAAATCGGGCAACTACTCCTCCCTGAATATGAATGCCAAAATTGGGATAACCAAGCCAACGGCTATATTGGACATCCAAAAGGTTTAATGCCCGTGCCCATATACCAAATGAAGGTGTGGGGTTAACTTCAACTTCAACACTGAGGTCAAACATTCCCGGCAACCTTATGGTTTCGCCCATATCCAAAGCTCTGGCACTGTCGCGAATAAAAAGATCGGATCTAAGTACCAGTACCTCTGACAGCAATGTACCCCGCAGGTAAGCGTTTAGTTCCATTGGAAATATATGCCACATCTCATCTGTCGACACATTCGTAAAGAAATTTTGTGTCAGGACGCCTCCAAGAGTAAATTTATTGCTTAAGTCATATTCAAGATTTCCTTGAATGTAAAAAGCATTCAGATCCGCAGTGGATGCGTCAAGTCTTCTGAGGCTGTCCTGAAAATCGATGTTAAAGACAGCCTGATTTCGAATGTTTTTGTATCCAACTCTTCCCTGGTAGGTAAGATGGGACATTTTACCCTGGATTCCTCCAAAAATATCTTTTGATATTTGCGCATGTAGCGTGTCCATGCCTTTTGAAAATGAATTGTAATTTAAGGTGTTGACCACATTATTCCTGTGTACTAGCTGATTGGCACCGGCAAAAACCTGCAAAGCTTTATCGTTGATCGAAAGTTTGACTTTAATGTTTGGGAATACATGGTTTTTTTCATTGGCATAAATATAGCTCAATCCAGCATCAACTAATACCTTAGAACCTGTAATGGTCAGAGAGGGATCAAACATTCCAATAAAATCGGTGTTTTCAAAGACCCTGTTTATATCTATACCCCCTGCGATGGTAAAGGAGATGTTTTTTTCATTCCTTCGTATAATTGAAGTATACAATCGTGAGTTGATTTCATTTGCATCCAGATCATTTACCCGGGTTATTCTATTATTAAAATCTATGCGATAATCCATTCGGGATTCGTTATCAAATGCATTAAAAAAGGACAGGCTACTTAATATAGTATTGCTATTCCGTCTCACGTCAGCATCTTCAAATTCACTTGTTCTGTCAGGTCTGTCGTAAAAGAAATGCCTTCCCATATGATTGAGTCCTGCATTGATTTCCAGTCTTGAAGTTTCAAAGACATTAAACCCAACCCCTGCTTTAAGTTGAACATCCCTGTATTTTTGAAAAGCAATTTCATCACTATTATCTCCGGTACGAAGATTGGCCGAGAGTGACCATTCTGTAAGATCATCTAAATTTTTACGGATGGCCAGGTCACCGTATGCGTTCTTTAAATTACCATAGCCGAGTTTCACATATTGATCTTTATATTTTATGGGATCATCCGATCTCATGGATATGGGCCTGATAATCGGTTCCGGAAATACCATATCAAAGGGTACAATGGTGACGTTATAACCGTATAATCTTTCTTTTATTTCTATTGGTGGCGCCTGAGGGTCGATAAAAAACATTCTGGCTTCCTCCAGATTGGCTTCAAATGATTTGACTACGTCCACTACGTCGGATCTGAGTATGGTATCTCTTTGGCCAGTTGGAATCGTATCTTGAGACCATCCCCTTGTGGAAGTACTTACAAATACCAGCATCCATAACAAATAGGGAAGGAATTTAACTTTATGTTGCAAGCCTATTAAAGGTAAACGCAATGACGGAAGTATGATTGATAAACTCATATTACTTTTTAATTGTATGTAAAAAGACAGGCGTAGTTCTCTGGTGAGACTAAGCATACTTGAATGGTTGATATGTAGCAAATCCCTTTTCATTTAATTTCTTCCGGTTGTATCTCTTTGCATAAATTCATTATCAGGGGTTTTTATCCTGTTAAGTTCCTGTTCTTTAGCCTCCACTTTTGCTAGTATATTTTGTGCATCTCTTACAATTCCCTCATTGTCGCTAAAATTTTCAATGACGGCTTCAAGAGCAGCCCGGGCATTAAAAACATCATTTTTTGAAAGGTAAATTTCTCCGTAAAGGATAATGGATCTGGCCACCCATTGTGGGTAATTGGATTTCATTTCAGTGATCATCTCGATGGTTTGCTCCGCTTCGTTTGTTCTTCCTTGTCTCATATGAATGAGTGCCATAAGATAAGTGGCTTCCGCAGCTTGATTGCTGTTTACATTTTCTATTTTTTTAAATACTTCCATAGCATTTGCGAATGAACCCGTATTAAAATAAGACTTTCCCAGGTAATAATAGGCAGATTCAATTTCTGACTCTGTGGTAAGATCATCGACAATAACCTTCGGAGCAAATTTAATCACCCCTTCATGATCACTCAACCGAAATGCAGACCTCATAGCTCCAATATTGGCTTCAAAAAGCTGATCTTTAGGAACCGGAGCTTCTGATAAAGCGCTAAAATATTGGTATGCCCTTGAAAAATCCTGTTCGTAATTATAAGCGATGATACCGGCTTTTCTAAGACTATTATGGTAATATGGATTAAAACCCATAACAATCAAATAATTGTAATCCTTAAGTGCATCGCTAAACTTTCTTGTTATGGACCTGGATTCCGCTCTGTAATAATAGGCCTCCAACTTATATATTCCATTGGGGTTTTTAGTGAGATAGTCAGAAAACAGTTCAATAGCACGATCATAGTCGCCTTGATCATATCGCGATCTGGCGATCTGGTAATTGAGACTGTCTCTTTTAAAATCAGTCAGCTGATATCCTGGAATGGATTGTACAAACTTGAAATAGGCGTCGGAATCTCCTATATCCCGGATGTAAATTTCCTCGATTGCTGTGAGTGCTTCTTGTGATTCCTTGGCGTTGGATTGATTGTTAAATACATCTTTATAATAGCCAAGAGCTTTCCGACTATCGCCCAGATTGAAGGTGATTAACCCCAGCTTGAGCAGAGAAGCATTTATCAGTGGACTTCGACCTTTATATTGACTCACAAGAGTAGAAAATGCCTGGCTTGCGGGGTTTAAGTTTCCCGTGGTCAAATAAGTTTCTCCCAATTGGAAAAGTGCGTCATCTGCCAGATCAGAACGGGGCTGTGTTCTTATCAGATCCTCCAGGACATTGATTTTATCATATGGCCTGTTAGTCAACCCTAGAATTAAGGCTTTCTGATACTGTGCATAGTCATAATTTCCTAATTTATTTTTGACTGCATTATCATAAAAAGTATACGCTTCTTCATATTTATTGAGTCTGAAAAGGCAATCACCGGCTCTGACAACAGCATCCGGGTACAATCTATCGGTAATTTCGGTGTTACTTATTTGTTGCCTGTTATTGTTAATGGAGGTAATTGTGTTTTTAAAATGTTGTGCTGCTCTGTTAAAATCGTTGAGCTTTAAATAATTATACGCCTGGAAATAATGTGCAGTCATAGTGGATGCTTCATCATCCACATGATTTTGACCTCGCATGGCTTCCAGATACTGGTCAAGAGCTGTAATACTATTCCTGTGCTGACCTTCACGACCAAGCATGTAACCCCTCCAATACAGTCCATTGCGATGCAAATGGCCATTGACGATATACCGATTGCTTTTATCGAGGTGTGCTCTGGCATCCCTGTAATTTTGTTCCCTTATCAGTTGAACAGCTTTTTTGTAGGCGATGATCTGATATGTTGCTTGTAAATCATCAGACCAATCCGAAAGGGATTCCATGATAGAAATACTGTTGGAATAATCAGCAGAGTAAAGAAGGATCTCATTGATGATCTTACGCGCTTCTGTAAAAAACGGCGAATTTTTATCAATTTTCACCAATGTGTTGATCGCCTCTCTGTCAAAATTGAGTTGTGCAGAGAGTTTTCCGTAATTAAATACAGCTTCTGCCTGCATACTTTTTTCATAATCCATACCCGATACTTTTCGGAATGCTGACCGGGCAGAAGCAAGATCTCCCAAATGGACATAACTATCAGCCATATAGTAATTAACCAATTGTCCCAGTTTTGATTCCAAAAGAGCGATTTCCATAAAGGTTTTCACGGCTGTTTGGTACATGCCCAGTTTATATTGGGTAAATGCCAGTTGATAAAATTCTTCTTGAGTTAACCGGGGTGTATTGGCTTCATAAAAGGCTAAATGGGGTAATGCCTGTGAATACAATCCCCTTTTAAAGTAGGTTTGACCCAGCAAGAGTCTGATTTCTTTTATATTTTGAGTTGCAGGTAAGGTAATGATTCTCTCTCCGTATTCAATGAGTTCATCGTATTGCTCCTCAGCAAAGTATATCTGTGTAATATAATACGGAACCAGAGGCCCGAAAGTGGGAGATTTACTCACCTTTTCAAAATTCCTCACAGCATTTCTCGTGTCTCCGGCGAAATAATTGCACATACCCAGATAATAATTGGTAGGGTAGTAATACGCACCCTGAAATTGGGAGGCATCCCTGAAATGTACCGCTGCTTCATCAAATGAGCGATTGACAAAATAACCATATCCTTTTTTGAAGTTGCTTTCCGCTCTTTTGTCCTCTTCCAAATCGGGTATATGGATTTTGTCGTAAAAATATACGCTTTTGGTGTATTGCTTGTTATTGTAGTAAAAGCTACCCAGGGCCAGGCTGGGTTCGTCTATCACGGGATCGGGAGAGTATCGATAGACAAAATCAACCAACTCTTTCTCTCCCTGAGGAATATTAAGATACAGGGCTGATAATTTCACTTTTTGTTCTGCTTCCAACCTTAAAGCTCCGGAAGCTGAATGGGACACATCCAGGGGCTGACTGAGATACTTTTTCAATTCCATAGAAGCAGGCCCAAACAAATGCTTGTCAAATAATTCCTTTCCTCTTTTATACGTAGCTTCACGATCTGTAAAAATGCCCGTCTCTTGTGCTCCGGCAATCGTATACAATAAAATAAGGCTGGTAAAGATGGATGCGAACTTCATGGGCATTTTTTATATATAAGTCAAACGTTCATTCTAAAAATAGAATTTCCTATAAAGTGTAAAATTAGTGAATAAATTATAATAAAGTGTAATATTTGCCATCACTTACAATGGGATTTACCCAAAATCTACTATTGAGTATGTGTCGTGATCATATAAAAATGAATGACATCAACACTATAATCACAATGAGCAATTTTACTTCATTTGGTATGAAAAGCTGAATCAGAACAGAAAAGAAATCTCTAACATTTTATAAAGTAAGAAATCACTTTTTACCTGTCAAATTGCAAAATGGTTTTCTCAATAATATCACAGCATTCGTGAAGTTGTTCTTCTGTCATGACAAGTGGGGGTGCAAAACGAATGATATTGCCATGCGTAGGTTTTGCAAGAAGGCCATTATCTCGGAGTGCCAGACATATATTCCAAGCGGTTTGGCTTTTTTCAGAGTCGTTGATGACTATGGCATTGAGTAAGCCTTTACCGCGTACCAATGTGACGAGATCGCTTTTATCTGCCAGAGTTTGCATTCGTTTGCGGAAAATTTTCCCCAATTTATTGGCATTTAATGCGAGTTTTTCGTCTTTGACCACTTCTAAAGCTTCCATAGCTACAACGCACCCGAGAGGATTGCCCCCAAAGGTAGATCCATGTTCTCCCGGTTTTATGCACAACATAATATCGTCGTCGGCCAAAACCGCTGAAACGGGAAATACACCTCCCGATAGAGCTTTACCTAAAATCAGTATGTCCGCCCTGGTTTCATAGCGGTTTTCGCATCCTGAAGTGCAGAGGCAATTACCGCATGTCGCGAGGAGTTTACCAGTTCTGGCGATTCCGGTTTGCACTTCATCAGCGATAAATAAAACATTGTATTTTTTGCACAATTCCCTAACCGTAATCAAGTATTTTTCATCAGGTACAATGACACCGGCTTCGCCCTGAATAGGTTCTACAATAAATCCAGCAACATTTTCATCCTGCAAAGCAGTTTCCAATGCTTCGATGTCATTGTAAGGTATAATGATATAACCAGGCATGTATGGCCCAAATTCTTTTGTAGCTGCTGGATCTGTAGAGGCAGAAATAACCGCCATTGTTCTGCCGTGAAAATTGCCGCTTGCGAAAATGATCTTTGCGTTAGGTTCGGTAATTCCTTTTTTCTGATAGCCCCATTTGCGACATAATTTAAGCGCCGCTTCTACAGCTTCTACCCCGGTGTTGACAGGAAGCACCTTGTCATAACCAAAATACCGGGTGATATACTCTTCATAAATTCCCAACTTATCATTGTAAAATGCCCTTGAGGTCAGGGTGAGTTTTTCGGCCTGGCTTTTAAGTGCTCCTATGATTCTGGGATGACAATGCCCTTGATTAACGGCAGAATAAGCAGATAGAAAATCATAGTATTTCTTGCCTTCTGTGTCGTACAAATATACCCCTTCTCCTGAAGCAAGTACCACAGGAAGTGGGTGATAATTGTGTGCTCCGTATTTGTCTTCCATTTGAATCAAATCGGCAGATGAAAGGGTATTTGGCTTTGTTGTCATATCTTTTTATAATTTTGGCGCAAGATAAGGCGTTGAACCTTAATTACAATGGTTTGCAGCTATAATCATTTGAAGCAAACCTCTTAAGTGTAAATCGATTTTTAATACCTATTTATTTAGCGATATTTTCGGGTTCCTTTATAATCAAACCGGAATCCCAGCCTTAATCCCGCCATGATTGATGATGAATTGAATCCTTCCTGATCATTTGTAAAAGGCTCCCATTTCATAGGGAACGTTCTTCTATAAAGTATAAATGGGGTAAGGGTGATCACATCCGTTATACCCGCATCCCAGCCTGCACCACCGGCAAGGATAGCAGATAGACCAGTATGATCTTCACGGTTGTCAGATCCAAAAGAATACAACCCGGCGCCTGGTGCAAGTATCAGGTGAAAACCGCGGGTAAATGGATTTCCCTGCTTGGAGAAGGTGGGACAGTCACAATCCTCATAAAAATTAAATACATAAAAATGAGTGCGAAAATAAAATCGAAAGGAATGAAACGAAAGATCTTCACCGGTTTCCATAATTCGAGTGGCAGAGGCCTTTTCAAAAGAAAGTTCAGGATAGAATTCCATCCTGTAATTTTTTAACCGAAACCAGTAATCAACGCCGATTTCGTAGGAAGGGGTAAATAAATTTTGATCACCTAATTCTATCCTATTTAGCAATTCGTTATAATTATTCTGATTCCATTTGACCAGAACCCCATACTGAGCATGAGCTGCAATTGAAAAAGAAAGAATAAAAAGGAGCTGTAAAAATTTCATAAAAATTGTATTCACAATAGTAACGAGAAACAATATGCAGAATTGTTGCTTTACATGTAGTAGTTTTGCACTTCAATTATGTTCCCATTCCATTACGCTATATAAATGAAAGATCATAATTGAGTAAATTAATATGAATGAAGACAAGAACGCTTAAGAAAAATAAAGTAAACGTCATTACATTGGGATGTTCCAAAAATCTGGTTGATTCCGAAAACATCATAACACAATTAAAAGCCAATAACTACGATGTAGAGCATGACAGCAATGAGGATGCTAATATTGTCATTGTTAATACCTGTGGATTTATCGAGTTGGCAAAAGAAGAATCCATCAATACAATCCTTACCTATGCCGATTTAAAAAGCAGAGGGGAGATTGAAAAACTGTACGTGACCGGATGTCTTTCACACCGTTATAAAAGTGATCTCGAAAAAGAAATCCCGGAAGTAGATGCTTTTTTTGGAACCATGGAATTACCCGGTCTACTTTCTAAACTCAATGCAAATTATAAGCATGAATTGATTGGAGAGCGTATTCTTACCACTCCCGCTCACTATGCTTATCTTAAAATTTCAGAGGGATGCAACCGAACATGTACTTTTTGTGCCATTCCCCTTATGCGGGGTCAGCACATCTCCAAATCAATAGAAGACCTGGTAAAAGAAGCCACACATCTCGCATCGATAGGTACTAAAGAGCTCATATTAATAGCCCAGGAACTCACTTATTACGGACTCGATATCTATAAGAGGAGGGCATTGGGAGACCTGTTAAATGCATTGAGTGGAGTAGATGGCATAGAATGGATTCGCCTGCATTATGCCTATCCTTCTAAATTTCCATTGGAAGTGCTTGATGTGATGAGAAATCAACCAAAAGTGTGCAACTATCTGGACATACCTTTGCAGCATGCTTCGGATCGGATTTTAGCCGCTATGAAAAGACAGATCACAAGAGAAGAACAAAGAGAATTAATTATTGAAGCGAGAAAAAGAGTACCTGATATTGGAATCAGAACTACTTTTCTGGTTGGGTTTCCGGGAGAAAGTGAAGAAGATTTTGAGTTATTGCTCGATTTTGTCCGGGAAATGGAATTGGACAGGGTAGGGGTATTTCAATATTCACATGAAGAGGACACCGGTGCATATCTTTTAGAGGATGATGTACCGGAAACAATAAAAGCAGAAAGAGCAAATCGGTTGATGGAAGTTCAACAGGATATCTCCTACACTAAAAACCAATCTATGATCGGAAAGCAGTATAAAGTGATCATTGACAGGAAGGAAGGCGATTATTTTATAGGAAGAACGGAATACGATTCACCTGAAGTGGATAATGAAGTTCTCATTCCGGCTAATCGGTTTTATGTGCGTCAGGGTGATTTTGCCCAGGTGTTGATAACAGACGCCACCGAATACGATATTCATGCTGAAGTTTTATGATTATATAAAAAACTTTATTCAGGCATCAACCATTGTATAGCTTATGTTTGATGAAAAGAAATCCATTTATGCCAAAAATATCTCGCCATTTGCGCAGGCAGGAGGTATTTATCTTTTAATGTTGGTATTCAATGTATTTTCCTATCTGGCTTCATTCACCGAAATATTTCTTATTAAACAAGGAGCACCCTGGGTTATATTTACTTCATTTATACTGTTTTATGCCCTGATCAACTGTATACTCAGTATTGCAACAAAAGAGAGAAACCTGTATTGGCTGCATTCAATCATTTCTTATGTTGCGCTTGGTATCATAGGGGGAAGTACAGCCTGGTTAATTTCAGGCCTCACCATGGACGAAGCGGGTTCGTATCGTTGGATATTAATCGTTTTCACTTTTGGGTACTTGTTGCTTCTTTCAATAGTGAGAGCCATGTGGAAAATTGTGCAAATAGCACAAAAACAGGATAAGCGACTGCGGGGAGAGGAATAAACATATAGAATGTAAGTCATTTCATTGAATATTAAATATTTATGTTTATATTGGATGTCATTTTCTCACCCAATAATTTTTTTTCCTATGAAAGCACTAACATTATTTTCTCTTTGCAGTATTATGGCATTGCTTGTGGTTTCTTGCAATCCTTGCAGTGATGATCAGATCAGGGTCAATATGAGTGATGATACTTTCCCTGATTTGTATTTTGAGGTGGAAACAGGCGATCCCGATTCGGATATTAGTACAGCACTATCTTCCTATTCAGATGATGAATCAACTATTTCTATTCCTACTACCCAAAAGACCTGGATCAGGCTGCGTGCCAGTGATGATCAGTCTGGAATTAAATATTTAGTTAAGCAGGGAGGTTTTGGGGTTATTTGCAATTTGGATACCATGGCTCTCGCAATTGATGGTATTATTCCTGCGGATACGGTTTTTTATGCTTTGACGGGAAACTGTGCCACAGGAAGTGGAGTTACGACAGATTTTGTCATCGATCCCAATGCCCTTTGTGAAGGTGAAATATCCTCAGGTGGGTTTGCTATTAATGGTGTAGCAGAAAATCAGGCAGGGTTAACGAAATTGATTAAGTTGTTTGTAAACTTTTAAGTTAAAATCCTGCGATTCATTCGATTTTTGAAACATCTTAAAGAATTCCTTCAATGTCAAATTCTGCTTCGCCCCCAGTGGCGCTGGAAAATTTTTTCCAGCCAAAAAAGCAATGTTTTTCATTTTCTTCAAGCTGAATTATGTCGACTGGAAACGAATGTGTCAAGAAGATAATGAAAAACGCCATTTGGGGTAGCAAAATTTTATGAAGTAACAATTACAATCAATGCGTTATGCAACTTTAAAAAATGGCGTGCTTCGTCCCAGTGGCGCTGGAAATTTATTTCCAGCCAAAAAGTCATGTTTTTCATTTTCTTGAATTGGGATTATGTCAATTGGAAGCGAAAGTGACATGAAGAAAATGAAAAACGCCATTTTGATAATACCAGGCTTTAAAAATCAATAGTTACAAACATCTCATAAAGCGACTTTAAAAAAATGGCGTGCTTCGCCTCAGTGGCGCTGGAAAATTTTTTCCAGCCAAAAAAGCTATGTTTTTCATTTTCTTGAATCAGGATTATGTCTATTGGAAGTGAAAATGACATAAAGAAAATGAAAAACGCATTAAATTGATAACCGAACTTTATACGTGGTAGTTACAAACATTAGATTAAGCGACTTTAATACAATGGCGTGCTTCGCACATTGCTTAATCAGCTGGAAAAAATTTTCCAGCGCCATTGGCGGTAATTTCCAGCCAAAAAGTTCTGTTTTCATTTTCTTGAATCAGGATTATGTCTATTGGAAGCGAAAGTGACATGAAGAAAATGAAAAACGCCATTTTGAGAATACCAGGCTTTGAAAATCAATAGTTAAAAACATCTCAAAAAGCAACTTTAAAAAAATGGCGTGCTTCGCACGGTGCTTGTATGGCTGGAACCTGTCCGCCTCTGGCTGAATAAATTTCCAGCGCCATGTCAAATTTCCAGCCAAAACATTTTGTTTTTCATTTTTATATAACTGTATTATGTCAATTGGAAACTAAAGTGACATAAAGAAAATGAAAAACGCCATTATGTCTGTGAATGAACTTTATGACATGGAAGATACAAACATTAGATTAAGCGACTTTAATACAATGGCGTGCTTCGCACAATGCTTGTATGGCTGGAACCTGTCCGCCATCTTTAGTTTTTCTGCTCAAAGCCACAACGACACGAGTGCTGATTTTTCAAAACAAAAAAGCGACTCAATCGTTTTCTTTTCTATACCAACTACTTTAAAAAAATGCAAAGAATAATATTTAGTTTATTTGTACTGATGACATTATCCTCATGTAATGGTTATGCACAGAAAAATAAAGATACCAATGTACAGCAAAGCAATGATGTGGAAATGACTACGTTTACCACTTCATCAGGAACAATTGTTGAAAGAGTTCTCCTTCCGGAAGTGGAATGGCAAAACAGACTTTCAGAAATGGAATATTATGTGATCAGAAAAAAAGGGACAGAGCGAGCCTTCACCGGAAAATTACTAGATAATAAAAAAGATGGTATCTACTCTTGTCGTGCATGCCAAATGCCATTATTTGACAGTAAGACAAAATACAATTCAGGTACAGGGTGGCCTAGTTTTTGGCAGCCTATCGAGGAGTCATATATTTTATTAGACGTGGACTACGATATCGGATATGCGCGTAATGAAGTTATGTGCAAACGCTGTGGAGGACATTTAGGTCATGTGTTTAACGATGGTCCGAAACCTACAGGCCTGAGATATTGCCTTAATTCGGTATCCCTGGATTTTGTTGATAGAAAAGATTCCGGTCAAATACTTAAAAATTTTTAACCCTTTCAGTGTATTCTTCTTTTAAATTTTTTGGATCTACTGGTTGTACTCCTAACTTTTCACAGACTTGGCCACCAGCCAGGTTTGACCATGTTGCTATATCATCATTATGGCATCCTGCAGCAGTAAGACAGGCTATGATGCTTAGAACTGTATCACCTGCTCCACTTACATCCTTAATATCTCTGGGAAATGCTGGTGAATGAACTGTACCCAATGCTGTATTATACACAATCCCCGATTCAGATAATGTGACCATCAGGCAGGCACAATTCAATTTGTTTCTTAAATTATCCAGAAATTGTGATTGAAGAAGTACCCCCACACTTATTTCTCTGTTGAGAGCGGCCTCTATTTCCTTTTTGTTGGGTTTTACCACTTCAACATTTTGATAAGAGAAAAAATGCTTGTACTTAGGGTCTACTACAACGGGTATTCCGTATTTCTTACCCAATTCCAATATTTTAGGGATAGTATAATCTGTGAGAAGCCCCTTATTATAATCCTGGATGGCAATGACATGTATGACTGTTTGGTTTAATGTAGTTTCAATGGTACCAATAAATGCACGGGCAAGGTTTTCCTGCAAATCCCGTGTCGTTTCCCTGTCTATTCGTAAAAGTTGATTATTGCCATCTATAACTCTGGTTTTTAATGTTGTAGGTCTGGAAGGATCAATCATTACAGCATGGGTCGAAATGCCGTGTTTATGTAAGTTTTGTCTAAGCCAGTACCCTTCTTCATCGTCACCTGTTAAGCCGGCCAGCCATACGTTAGAACCAAGGGAATGTATATTCATACACACATTAGCGGCTCCCCCCGGAGTATAGTGATCTTTTTGCTTTTCTAAAACCGGAACCGGGGCTTCAGGTGATTTTCCGGAAACATGGCCATAAATATAATGGTCTACCATAATGTCACCTACCACAAGAATATTCCATCCATTAAATATGGGTAGCTGCATGGTGATCGGCTATTTTATTTATAATCAATGAGGATCTTGAAGCCCTTTGCTCTATAAATTCAATGATAGGTTTAGCGAGTTTTGATTTCATATGGTACATATGCTCAATGGATTCAGTAAAGGAACGATCATTGTACACTATTGTGATATATCCCAGTCTGGCTGATTCAACAGCTTCCGGAAATTTTTTACATTCTGGACCAATCACAACCGGTGTGCCATATACCAAGGCTTCCGTGATATTATGGATACCTTTTCCAAAGCCACCTCCGATATATGCGACATCGGCCAGCCCATACGTTTTGTTTAAAATACCTGTTGAATCTGCCAAACATATATTGACATGTGCATTAATCCCCTGTGAAAGCAGATAATGAGGAACCTTGAGATTTTCAGAAATGGCATGTACATTACCCAAAGACACATCATGTGGAAAAATCAAGTGAACGTCCTGCAGGTTGTTTTTAATAAATGGAAGTATGGCAGGTATATCTGACATATGAATACTACCGTAAACGAAACATCTTTGATCAGGACTTATTGTGTTTTGTAAGGCATGATCCCAGGGTTCTTTTTTTAATTCCAAAACTCTTTCTGCTCTTGTGTCACCCATTGCAAATATAGGGCTAATCCCATATTGTTTCAAAATCGTGGCCGATGTTTCATCCTGGACAAAAAATAAGGAAATGGTAGAAAACATGTGTCGGATAAAAGGATACAACAGAGGTTCTCCTTTTCTGAATATACTATTGATACTGTAAATGGAAATGTTTCGTTCATGGCATATTTTTAACATGTTGTACCAAAATTCTTTTCTGATAATCAGTACCATCCCGGGTTTCACCACATCTAAAAAGCGATGCAATTGTGAGGGTAGGTCGGGAGGCAAGTAAGAACTATGATCTCTTTCTGACACCGGACGTACATTTTCAAAACCAGAAGGGGAAAAAAAAGTAAAAAGCAAAGCGGATTCAGGCCATCTCTTGCGAATATGTTGATGCAAAGGAACAGACTGTTCGTATTCTCCCAAAGAGGCGCAATGTATCCAAATCACAGGATTATTTTTCAAAGTTCCTTTCCATTGAATAAGTGGCTCCCACATATCTTTTCTTCCTTTTAGCCAAGGACGGGCTTTACTGTTGACCACGGAAAATAAACGCACTATGAGCAGGAAAATAATGATAGCTGAAGTGTACACCCATTCGAACATTTTTTGTGCCATACAGCAAAGATAAGTGGAAAGTAGAAAGTGGAAAGTAGAAAGTCGGAAGGTTTGAGGCTAAGTTTAAGGATTTCGCCTTCGGCAGGTTGAAAAAACGGTGAGTGGTGAGCAGTGAACAGTAAACGGTCAGAAGGTTAAGGTTGAGGTTGAGGATGAGGAGGTGGGATGTCATTGGCTTCGCTGTCATTTTTGCTCCGCGAGTTATTTTGTTATGAAGGGATCGTTTGCCTTTTACCTATTGCCAACTGCCCACTGCCTACAGCCTACTGCCCACTGCCTACTGCCCACTGCCAACTGCCCACTGCCTACTGCCTACTGCCCACTGCCAACTGCCCACTGCCCACTGCCAACTGCCCACTGCCTACAGCCTACTGCCTACTGCCCACTGCCAACTGCCCACTGCCTACTGCCTACTGCCCACTGCCAACTGCCCACTGCCCACTGCCTACTGCCCACTGCCTACTGCCTACTGCCAACTGCCTACTGCCTACTGCCCACTGCTACCAGCTATGAGCTACGAGCTACGACCAGCTTTCTACATAAATAAGGTTGAGGTAAAAATATGTAATTAGAATAATCTACAGTAAAATGTGGAAAGCAGAAAACGACAAAAGAGTATATTGCGTTTTGTTTATTTCCTTACACTCAGATAATCTTTATAGATGAGCAATAACATAAAACTTTTTTACAAATACGAAGGATCCGGCAATGACTTTATCGTATTTGACCAGATGAAGGAAGAATTTGATTTAGAGAAAGAAGTAATTCAAAAATTATGCAACAGGAGATTTGGAATTGGCGGTGATGGCCTCATGTTCTTGAGATCATCCGATAGTGAATCCTTTAGAATGGTTTATTATAATGCAGATGGTAAAGAGGGCAGTATGTGTGGAAATGGAGGACGATGCATCAGTCATCTCTATAGCAAGTTATACGGAAAAGGAACTTCTTCTTTTCAATTTAACGCCATCGATGGTATTCATGAAGTAAATATAGTTTCTAACGAAATCATTTCTTTGGGGATGTCTGATGTAAGTGGTATTTTATCCCAGGCTGAATGTTTTGTACTCGATACGGGATCACCCCACTTTATCAAAATGGTCGATGATATAGATGCTTTGGACGTATATAATGAAGGAAGGAAGATCCGGTATAGTGAACGTTTTAAAAAAGAGGGAATAAATGTCAATTTTATGCAAAAAGATGGAAATGCATTTAAAATAAGGACGTATGAAAGAGGAGTGGAAGATGAAACGTATTCCTGTGGTACCGGGGCAGTAGCATGTGCAATTACTGCCTATCTATTGGGATTGACCAACGGCAATAATGTTGTAGACCTCATTACGAAAGGAGGACCTCTCCAGGTTTCTTTTGTTGAAAAGAAAGGAAAATTTATACACATTTTTCTTAATGGGGCAGTATCTCTTACTTTTAAGGGAGAGGTAAACACTCAAACTATAACATCATAACTATCGCATGACTTTTCCGGTTAGCAGGCTTATATTAGATGGAAAGGGGTTGCCGGAAGCTCTTCTGAAGGAGGCTATTTGCCCCGTATGCCATATGGCATCTGCAATAGGTCCATTGATCAGATTCCAAAAAGAAAATGAAACAGTTTGACCATTCCTGATAAAATCTATGGTATAATTTTCGATATCCTCAATTGTGCTATTTTTAAGTATGTGCGCGATTTCGCTTAATAAGACAAGGGAATAGGTCCTTTTTTGACTTAAATCCAAATCTTGGTGGGAGGGCAAATCAGTCCCGGATTTCCGGGTCACAGACGAATAAATAGTTCGGGTCAGATCTGCAATATGCACCAGTGTTTCTCCAGTACTTCTCGATTCTGGAGTTATCCTGTATTCGAAGTCTTGAGCTGTGAGACCATATGTAGCCCAATACAACCTGAATCCCAGCCCCTCAATCATTCTGGCAAATATACTTCCTGCTTCCGGTTGTTCTTCAATCTCAATCAGTTCATAAAAAGGGATCTCTTCTTCAGAAAGGTCATATAAATTTGATGGGTTTTTCTGGCTATTCATTTTTATTGAAACCATTATAAAAGCTATACATACTATATATCGCAGTAATAATCTCATTCGATTAGGAAACATAATTAGAAAAAAGTTTTATGTGTAACCTACAGGCAATATCGCCTATTTTTCATCCCCATTTACAAAAATGAGGTTTTCTTTAAAAATGACAAAGTTTTCCACATTGATGTTTCTTTATTATTGAATATTATCATGATGCCGGGAATTATACAAATGCATACCTTACTTTTACATTCTTTATGGAATTAACACCTAGCAATACCATTTCTTTTGTGCGGGTTCTTTTGCCCCTGGCATTACCCCGTGAATATATCTATAAACTACCTAAAGAATTGGAGTCTGATGTGGTTTTTGGTGTCAGGATAGAAGTTCCATTAAAAAACAAGCTGTATTCCGCTATCGTAGTTGAGTTAATAGACCAAATAGAACTGGAATACAAACCCAGAACCGTAATTTCGATTATTGATGAAAAACCCGTTATAACGGCGCAACAGTATACTTTTTGGAAATGGCTTGCAGGATATTATTGCTGTACGATTGGAGAGGTTATGAATGTTGCACTTCCTTCAGGACTTAAGCTTTCAAGCGAAACTAAATTGATTAGTAATAGTGAAAATCAACCAGACACTTCGGTCTTAACGGACAATGAATACCTGATATATGAAGCATTGACCATTCAAAAGGAACTGAGCATTGGAGAAATTCAAAAAATCCTGAATAAGAAAACGGTATATCCAGAAATTAGAGGTTTGATGTACCATGAATTTGTTTATATAAAAGAAGACCTGGTAGAAAAATATAAGCCGAAGAAAGATACTTATGTGCAGCTCGTGGAGTATTATAAAGCTGATCGAAGCAGATTGTCAGAAGCAATGGATCTCGCTGCAAATTCTGAAAAACAAACTAAAATGCTCATTGCTTTTATGCAGTTGGGCAGGGCAGTTGAGAAGGTGGCACGAAAAGATCTCTACGATCTTTCAGGAGGTAATAAATCTATACTGGATGCATTGGTCAAAAAGAAGATATTGGAGACAGAAGAGCTGGAAGTTAGCAGGCTTCAGGTTGTTGTCCATAAAGGAGAAAAATTACTGCAGCCTTTATCCATTTTACAAAATGCATCACTGAATGAAATCAAAGGACATTGGCAACAAAGAGATGTAGTTTTACTCCATGGTGTTACCGGAAGTGGAAAGACGCAGGTATATATAGAGCTTATCAATGAAACACTGAAAAGGGGAGAACAGGTGCTTTATCTATTGCCAGAAATTGCCCTGACGGCTCAGATCGTTCAGCGATTGGTGGAGGTATTTGGGCAAAAAGTACAGGTCTACCACAGCCGAATGACCAATCATGAAAGGGTCGAATTGTGGAATTCAGTACAAACGGGACAGTCCATTATTATTGGAGCCCGATCATCTCTATTTCTTCCTTACGGTAATCTGGGATTGATCATAGTCGATGAAGAGCATGATCCATCTTACAAACAACAAGACCCATCTCCCAGGTACAATGCCAGAGATGCCTCCATTTATATGGGTAGTTTATATGGTTCTAAAGTATTACTTGGAAGTGCTACTCCTTCATTAGAATCATACTTAAATACAAAGCTCGGCAAATACGGCCTGGTAGAAATGATGGAAAGATTTGGCGAAGTCGCTTTACCTGAGATTGAAATAGTTGACTTAAAAAAGGAAAGACAGGCTAAAACACTGGAATCTTATTTTTCTAAAAAAATGAGGGAAGAAATTGATTTATCACTTTTAAGAGGAAAGCAGGTTCTTATTTTTCAAAACAGAAGGGGATATTCACCTTCATTGCAATGTTTGTTATGTGGTTGGATAGGGGAGTGTGATCAATGCGATCTCTCTTTAACTAAGCATAAGTTTTTTGGAGAACTTAGATGCCACTACTGCGGATACAGGACTCCACTCCCGAAAGCATGTCCAGCATGCGGTCATGACGAATTAAAAGAGGTTGGATATGGAACAGAAAAGATAGAAGATGTCCTGAAAGACCTGTTTCCTATGGCAAAGGTAGGTCGACTTGATTATGACACGGCAAGGACTCGCTCATCTTATGAAAACATCATCGTGGAATTTCAAAACAAAAAAATAGATATTCTTGTAGGTACTCAAATGATTACAAAGGGTCTGGATTTTGACAATATCCATGTTGTCGGAGTTTTAAATGCAGATTTACTTTTGTATTTCCCCGATTTCAGGGCATCAGAAAGGGCTTTTCAACTATTGACTCAGGTGGCTGGTCGTGCGGGCCGCAGACAAGAACGGGGCAAAGTGATCATTCAAACCAGCCAACCGGATCACCCTGTTTTAGTGGACACCATTGAATACAATTTTTATAAATTTATAGCCAGGGAAGCAGTGGAAAGAGAAAAGTTTCGTTATCCACCATTCTATAGAATGATTCATATTACTTTAAAACATAAGGATCCTAAGGTGGTACATGAAGCTGCCATGAAATACGCTGAGAAAATCATTGTTTATTTGGGTAGCAGAGTTCTGGGGCCGGCTGAGCCCGGCATATCCAAGTTGCGAGGTCAGTATTTAAGACAAATTATAGTGAAGCTGGAAAAAGACCACAATGTTATACGAAAAGCTAAGAAAATACTTTTGCAAACAAAATCTTCAATCAAAGAATATAAAGGTTGGCAAGGGGTTAGGATAAATTTAGATGTAGATCCCTACTGATCAGCATCGTGATACAAGTTGATTATAAATTCAGTGAGGATGGCTTCCGTGCCCATATTTCTACTATTGTAACCCTTTGATTGTAGGTCTGCTTTTTTCAAAAGTTGAAAAGATTTTTTAATTCTGATCGATCCCAATTTTTTTGCTGCTTTCTTATAGTCTATTACAAAGTAAGACGTAGGAAGACCCAGTAATTTTTGCAATTGCAAATCGGTTAAGTGGGAGTTTTGATCTGTTATCCACAACTTCATGAAATAGGAATGTAAACTTGCCAATACCATTACCAATGGATTGGCTGCTTCGTTACTAGCAAAGTAACGGATGATGCGATAAATCTTTTCATTATTTATTTCACCTATGGCTTTTTGCAATTCGAAAACATTGTAGTCCTTGCTAATACCAATTTGTTCTTGTACATCTGAAGCGGATATACTTCTGGTCTTTCCAAGGTTCAAGATCATTTTATCCAGTTCATTACTCACTTTTGATAAATCTGTTCCCAGATATTCAGCGATTAATGTTTTGGCATCCTGATCAATTTTTACATTTCTCTTTTGGAGGTATTGAGTTATCCATTGAGGCAAATTGTTTTCATAAATTTTTTTTGAATCGAAAACAATTCCATTTTTGTGTATATTTTTTAACCATTTAAAACGGCCATTGACCTTTTTGTATTTATGACAAATAACTACAATACTGGTGGGAGAGGGGTTGGCAGTATATTTCTCCAACATTTCCAAAGACTTCATTTCCTGAGCTTCTTTTAAAATAACAACTCTGTATGGAGACATCATCGGATATTGACTGGCCTCGTCTACCACTTGCTTAAAATTGGTTTCTTTGCCGTAAAGAATGGCTTGATTAAAAGATTTCTCTCCTTCAGTAAGTACAGTAGATTCTATTAAATGGGAAATCTGGTCAATAAAATAGGGCTCTTCTCCATGAAGTAAATATACTGGATGATACTCTTTGTTTTTAATTGATGTTATGATTTCATCAAAGTCCATATTAACATCACATTAAATGTGAATGAATTGAATGCTTGAACAAGGAAAATCAAAACAAAGAAAAACAGGCTCAATTACTGCGAGGCTGTACCGTTTTTTAACATTTTGTCTACGTCAGAGGTAAATTCCTCAACCGTAGCTTTATATCCTGTTTTCCCAAGTGGATTGATAGTAAATTCCTGGCTTCCTGTCGGTTTGTCAATCTCAAAAATCCATACAGTAGGATAACCCCTTACCTGGAATGCTCTTTGCAGACTGGCATTTTGTTGTCGAATCTGATCTGGCACAGACTTGCGTCTGGGAAAATCAAGTTCTAATAAAATTACATTATTATTGGCCCATTTTTGAAATTCTGGCTTTTCAAAAACGGCTGAAGAAAGACGCTTACACCATCCGCACCAATCGCTGCCTGTAAAGTTAGCCATAATTGGTTTACCAGTTTTCTTTGATAAAGTATAGGCTTCCTCAAGATTTACAAGCCATCCTTCATTACCCGCTTTATAATCACTCTTTTGCGCCTGAGTAAAAGGCACTATAAATAAAAAAGCGAGTGCGGAAAGTATAAAAAGTTTCATTTATATAATTTTTTTATGACAATGTACCTATGTATAATTTATCTGAACTATTAATAAACTGTTGGCCAGATAACTTCTAAAACTTACTCTTAAACGAATTACGTATTAAAATCGTTTGATGTTCACTACAAAAATATAATATTCAATGGAATTTTAATATATAATCTTATTATTTTTTTGAAGTTATATATTTTTTTCCACATCATTTTCTCAACAGTATTCCAATCAATACAAGCTCAATAACTTAATTTTACTCCTATCATAACATTTCTTGGAAGTCCCGGGTAGTAATACCGCGGCATACCGATAACCGGAGCCCTGGCATTTACTGCGATCATGGGCGAATATTCAATATTAAAAACATTATCGACGCTTAATGTAAATAATACATTTACAGGAGCCCATTTCCATTCCAAACCTGCAAACATCTTTGTCAGAAGGTATGCATCATTGAATTCACTATTGGCATCATTTACAGGAATAGATGAAACATAATTATTTAAAATATTAAATGACAATGTTTTATATTTATATTGAAAGTTTGCACTTCCTTTGTACGGTGCTACTCCAGTAAGTTGATTACCTGAAAAATCAACTCCTTGATCTACAAAATCAACAAAACGGTAATGGGCGATACTGGCATTGATGGTCCAATTGAATTGATGGTCTTTAGCACTCCTAAAGCTATATTGAAATTCGGGTTCCCAGCCATAATGCAAAGATCTCCCTGCATTTACAGCGAAAAGAAAGCCTTCATCCGTCTGGCGATTTACCAGAATATTGTCAACGATCATATAAAAAAGGGTGGAAGAAACCTTCCAATTATTACCTTGAATTCCCACTATCCCCAATTCTGCATTCCAGGCTTTTTCCTGACGAATTTCCTGATTAAAAGTACCATTGGGCAATAGGGATTCATCCAGACCCGGAGTTGCAAAACCATGCCCCACATCGACATGTATTGACCAAATTGGATTCCATTGCCAGGTGATACCCATGCGGGGACTGATGATGGGCTTATAGTCCAGGTCATTATCCAGTCCCGATGCTTCAAGACTGGCGAGGCCTATATTTGTGGTATTAATATTCACGCCGGACTGAAATTCCAGGCGATCACTTATTGGCCAAGTCCACTCACCAAATACATTAAGTTGCCATCTCCTGCTTTGGTCACTTTCCATTAATGGCCCCTGTTGCCCCATAACAAGTTGAAATATATCGAAATTAAACAGTTCAGTGTAAGCTTCGACACCCGCTGTCCATCGTCCTCCTTCTCCCAATTCTCCAATTCTGGATCTAAGACCCAGTGCTTTGCTGTTGTTTACTATGACATCAAAAGGTCGAAGTTCATAGGAATTGAATATATAGGTATAACCTGTAGTCACCCATGATATGTCCGGGTTGAATTGTTTGCTATAACTAAGCCCTAAGCGGGATTTAGTATAATCTTCAAAACCCGATACATTGGCCCATATGGGTGCGGCTATTTCAGGTCTGTTACGGTAATCATCCAAAGTGAGCGAAGATGGAATTTCGCCAAAAAGATTTATGTGATTGGCAAACATTGAAAAGTGACTGTTTGATCCAGTCCATTTGTGAAATAAAGTATAAACTTGCTTTCTGAACTCGTTGTTAGCCCTGTACCCGTCACTATTGATCGTTTCAATATTTATATAAGTATATTGCTGGTCAGTCCATTTATAAGTTATATCAGAATTAGACCTGACTAAACCATAGTTTCCTATATTTAAGCCTGTGCTTAGATTGATTTTCTTTTCAGGCATCTTGCTATTGGTTTGCATCAGAATGGTGCCACCCAAACCCGCTCCATAAATTGAAGTAGAAGGTCCACGCCAAATCGTTACTCTGTCCAACATTCCAAGATTTAGATCTTCCATGGTGGTTTCACCAGTGCCATCAGTCAGGAGAATATCGTCCAGATAGGCTCTGATCTTCGATGTTGCAAAAGGAGACCTGCTCCCGATACCCCGGATATTGACTCTATGCGTATTTAAAGTAGCTGATTGCATTTCGACGCCGGGTACAATATTGAGAAAATCTTGTAACCTTGGAATGACCAGGATGGATTGGTCAGCTATAATCATTTCTTTTTTAGATGGTAATACGCGATTTTTTCTACCCTCTATGAACACAGAGTCTACATATAAGCTGGAGAGGGTATCCATTTCTATATCCTGTGCATGTATTTCAATGCTCACAAATATTGCAAGAATTTTTATTAGCCATATTCCAGAACTGTTTCTCATGATTTCAGATATGTATCCATGTGTATTTCAGCTTTGCTATATATTTTTCAGACTGTGTAACCCTCTTTATTATTAATATATAATTTGCAAAAATAGGGAAATTCTAATTATGAATTCGTCTTTCTTTGTTGTTGGGGGTGTTTAAAAATGTCTGAACTATGATTTATATGATTTGTATGATTCTTTGAATCTTTTTGATTGTAATTTGGGTTTTTAATGTTCATCATAGTTTACTATTTAATCACTTTAATCATAGTTCAGACAAAGGGTTTCCTTGGTTCTTTTGTTTAAAAGATTTGTTTTGGAGTCTTTTAAACTCCAATGATTTTGCCCCAAAATTGATGAGTAACCCAACCTCTAAATCGTATGCTTCCAAGTAATTAATAGCTTGTGCCAAATGTACATCCTCCAATAAGATAATGGCTTTTAACTCAACGGCTACGACACCTTCTACTAAAAAATCAACTCTTCGTAATCCAATTTGCTGATTTTTGTAATACACAGGCATTTCATACTCTCGCGAAAATTTAACACCTTGATCTCCCATTTCAATTTCCAGGGCACGCTGATAGATGACTTCTTGAAAACCATTTCCCAACTCAGCATGCACAGTCATTGCACAACCAATTATTTTAGAAGTTAATTCGCTGTATTTGTAATCCTTGTTAATCATAGCAAATCATTTAATCACATTAATCATGGTTCAGACAATTGCTTAGCCCTGGTTTTTATTTAAATAGATTGTTGTCTGAACTATGATTTTTATAATTTGTATAATTCCTTTGATTCAATTTCTACCATACCCTCTACAAAAAAAACATCTCTTCTGGTTCCAACAAAAAACTCCTTATTCATAACTCTATTTTAAGTCTATCTATTTTTTGGCTCGGTTCAGGGGAATATGTCTGAACTATGATTTTTATTATTTGTAAGATTCTATTGATTTTGTTTTTAAAAGGACAGGTATTAGTTCTAAAAAATGTTTTGAATGATGATTCCGATCAAGATTAATATAAAGAAAATGATTAGTGTATACCTAGTTATTTTGGAATACTTTTCGGCAAACATTGCTTTGTAAAAGAAGAATATTACTATAAATATTTCAATAAAGTAAACCAAATTAAATAGCAATAAGTGCTTTAGGGGTATGTTTAAATATGATAATTGACCAAAAAAATTACTGGCTGAAAATAAAAAGCTAACCAATATTGAAAATCGAACTACTTCTGATCTGATTGGCTTTGTTGTATATATCCTACAAAAAACGTAGCCAAACAAGAGAGTCAAAAGAAAAAAACTTAAATATCCAGCAGGAATTAATACAAATAAATCAACAAGTGGTTTAAAGGCTACTACATCTTCATTCCAATAGGAACGTAAAAGAGATGCATGGAAAAAGAAGTCAATTCCAATAAATAATATCCAGGCTAAGAAAGTTGTAATCCAGAATTTTCTTTGTTTAGGGATTAAATTTGTCATTTTACTTAATTTTCATTAAGGTATGCAATATTTTTATAAAAAATACCCTCTCATTTTTTTCAAACTCAACAATATTGAGAATTTCCATAAATATTCATATGAATAGATTTGCTAAATAGAGATGGAGCCACCTTGGGTGTATTTGATATTGATACTTATCGGGATAAGACTGTTAACACTAAGCTGAAATTCTGAAGAAATGTAAAAGGGCGGGAACTAGCAATTACATTATTGCTTTTGGAGGCAATGTTGGGATTGCCCATTGTTTCTTTTCCTATATGCCTATTTTGGGAATTCTTCCCCCGGAGCAAATACGATCTTTTCTATTTTATTATCCACAGGATCGAGGGATTGCAAGTAGCGATAGATGGCCTTTAATTCAAGGTTGGTCATTTTTGCAACTGTACCCCAGGACATAGGACTTCCTTTATGAACCCTACCTCCCCGCATCCTGGTTATAAATGTAGATTCGTTCCAGTATGCTATAATACCGGTTTCTTTATGCGGTGTCAGGTTTGGAGAAATGAAGGAATATCCTTCTGAAAAATCATCAGGAGGCATTTGGAATCCTCCGGCAAAAGGAGGCCCGATAAATGCCCCTGTATTTAAATCCCTTTTTGTATGACAGCCATTGCAATTTGCCACACTATTGGCCAAATATGATCCGTATGCTATTGTTGAATCAATAGCTACAGATTTGGGCGGAGTATTCTTCGGGCCTTCAGGTTTAATCATTCCAAAAGCCATAACCACTTTACCTAAAAAGTTGTATTTTGATGGTTCAACTTTATGATTGACGGGTTCCTGAGCCCGCAGGAATGAAACAATGGCTGTTAAGTCTTCATCACTGAGTTCCTGAAAAGGCATAAAAGGAAAAACAATACCATTGTTTTTGTTAACAGAATAACGCAAAGTCCGTGCGATTTCCCCATCAGTCAATTTACCAATACCTGTTTCTATGTCGGGGGTAATATTCGGAGCTCTGAATATGCCTGGTGGTATACTCAATTCCCACCCTCCACTGAGTGGCAACTCTTTGCCTTCTTCTGCTTCTTTGACTTTATCCAAAGGTACATGGCAGGTTACGCAATGAGCCGGTCCAAAGACAAGGTGCCTGCCTCTTGCGATTACAGCTGAGTCACTAGTTGCTTTTATATCGGGATAGGGGACATCATACTTTTTGTCCCAGGAGAATTGGACAAAGGCAAACAGGCCAATAAGCAGAAGGACAAGTACTATGCCAACCCATTTTAGAATATTGATTGTTCGTTTCATTTGATTTTATATTTTTAAAATTAATTCACTTTATCCTCTGTCGTTCCTTTTGACTGACCCCAATCAAAATATATCTATAATTTCCATTCCACTCCATATTACATGATTTGACCTTTGTCTGCAGGGATCAGGACTGAAGCTTTGGAATTATCATGCTAAACTAAAAAATTGCAGATAAAATTAAATGAAATTAGTACACAAAGTATGTCTCAAAAGGATTTTTCTTTCGAAACCATTGTTATCAAGAATCTTGAGCCACATGTAGAAGGTATTTCAAAATATAAACAGGCGCATATTAACCCCATAGTTTGTAAATTACTCCAAATGTCTTTGTTCAAACATAAAGTCGGGGCATACTTTGCATATGCTCCGGTGACCTGTCAATTTCATTATTAAATTCTTAAACCTTTTGGTTAAACACAGTAGACGAAAAATCGAACCTGTTGCCGTTTTAGCCAATAAAATTATGAACTATCGCCTTTATAGCCATTTTCCAATAATAATCTTAACTCCAAAGTGATTTCTCCATTGTGATTGACCATTGTCATAGGCAAAATAAGTTCCACCTAATTGGAGTCCGAAAGTCATTGCAAATGTATTGTCAAACAATAAATTGTATCCGGGTTCAATCCAAAGTCCGACATTATTATGCTCTTCAATCCTATTTCTTGTCAGGCTTAAAATTGGTGCAACAAAAATTCCTTTTGAACTTTCTTTTTTCTCTTCCTTTATTTTAAAAAATATTGGCAGAGCTGTCTCGACTCCAAAATGACTAATTTCATTTCCATTGTTTCTTATCCCAAAGTTACATATTGAAGTGAGTCTAATATCAAATCTTTTTGTTAATGGTCTTTGATATACAAGCGGTAAAATGTTTATGTCCAATTCTTCTTTTTCATAGAATGGTTCGACTGTTATACTTGGGTTCAGCCCGATAAAGTTAGATTTATGATAATCCTGTGCTTTAAGTGGATTGTCATAAAGAACCAAGAAAATCGTCAGCATTATTGATTGTTTTATTATCCGAACCAATAGCATTTTAAACACATGCACAGCATCAGTTTGTATCAAAACCACTCTTTTTATTTAATCCTAAAAATAACAAAATTTATGGAATTTAGGGAACCTCCTCTTTTAGCTTGAAAAGCAGATTAAATAACTTATACTTCCAACCAGTATTGCGTTTTACTTTGGCTATTAAAGTATGACTTTAATCAAGTAATTTAATTCACACAATATCAAAGATGTAACTTGGTTTTTCTTGCCAGCAATATGTCTTCTGATTCTATTCTGTCCGGATCGGGAACACAGCAATCAACGGGACACACAGCAGCACATTGAGGCTCCTCGTGAAAACCGACGCATTCTGTGCATTTATCGGGGACTATATAGTAGTATTCATCGGATACGGGATTGAGAGCATCAGCTACATCCACAATGGTACCGTCTTCCAGAGTATAGTTACCCTGAAGGGAAGTTCCATCTTTCATAGCCCACTCGATCCCGCCTTCATAGATGGCGTTATTGGGGCATTCAGGCTCACAAGCTCCACAGTTGATGCATTCATCGGTTATTATAATGGCCATAACTAATTCTTTCCTTTAGGTTTTCCAAACGAAAATCAAAAATAAAAGTTCAAAGATAATAATAGGGTAAGGAATTGGATTATTCTGGATATCAAATATGTTTTCCTTTTTTCTGGACACTTTCAAGCCTGAAAAAATTTTGTACAAATGACATTACAATGTAAAGCATTACTGAGATTTGTATCGCTAACCCTATGTGGACAAACACCCAAGTGATAATGAAGACTCCCAGTAATATCAAAGGGTAGACGTAATCTTTCCTTGAAGTTAATTTTCCTTTAAATGACATCATCCTTACCGGTGCAAGCATCATGATAAAGAAAAACAATGGAATGAGTACATACCCTACCGGTTGCGTGATCCATTCATTGGTAAAATCATTCTCCAACCCACGACTAAAAAATAAACCGGAAAAAAACAAAGCCGAAGCAGGGGTAGGCAGTCCCATAAAATAGTCCGAGTGTGATAAAGTGTTGAATTTGGCTAATCTGAGAGCACTGCCTAATACTATTAAAGCAGGAAAAACATAAGTCAAAACACCACCTAATGGACTAAAAGTAAAATATATGGTGGCCGGCAAGACTCCAAAACTGACCAAATCAGCCAAAGAGTCCAGTTCCTTACCCATATCAGATTGAGCCTTAAAATGTCTTGCAGCCCTCCCGTCAAACACATCCAGAATTATACACACCAATATAATCAGGGCAGCCGTTTGGATGTTTCGGTCGACTATGCCTACAAAACCAAGTATCAGGTTTAGTGAAGTGAGTATGGATGGAGTATATCGTTTCATCGTTTAATACTATTGAAAAGAAAATGTAAGATAGGCAGTTTTCCAACTGATGCCTCTTATATAAATTAATTTTATTTATCTATTTTTGTTTAGGTGAAATTTGAATATGGCAAATTGAAGTTTGCAACTATTTGCTCACTAGCATAATAAAATTTTTAAAAGGCTTAAAAATAAAACTAATATTATAAATCATTTCATAAATAATAGTGTTCCAGAAATGTATACACCCAATTAACCGTTAACATTTACTTAGTCATTATTAATCAATTCATACGCCCATGTATCATCTTAAACATTTTTTCTTCATTTCATTATTTTTTTTCATTGCTTCGTGTGCAGTAAATCCAGTTACCGGAAAGAAGGAGTTGTCCTTTGTCACTGAAAACCAGGAAATCGCCATGGGGAAGGAGTATGACCCGCAAATTATAAATATGTACGGGCTGTACGATGACGATCGCCTTATGCAATTTATCAACCAAAAGGGAAAAGCGATGGGAGCCATCAGTCACCGGCCTAATCTGGAGTATAACTTTAGAGTATTGGATTCGCCAGCCATCAATGCATTCGCCGTTCCCGGAGGCTATGTGTATTTTACACGTGGTATTCTGGCCCATTTTAACAACGAAGCAGAATTTGCCGGAGTGTTGGGACATGAAATCGGACATATCACAGCCCGCCATAGCGTTCAGCAGCAAACCAGACAAATGTTGGGTAGTATTGCTCTGATTGGCGCAATGGTGGTTTCCGAAGATTTTAGAAATTTTGGTGATCAGGCATTTGCAGGCCTGCAATTGTTGTTTTTAAAATACGGCAGAGACGACGAGACCCAATCCGATCAACTCGGTGTTGAGTACTCTTCTCAAATAGGATACGATGCCAAAGAAATGGCAGATTTTTTTAATACTCTCAAGAAAGCAAGTGACCAGGGAGGAGGAGGTTCCTTACCTACTTTTATGTCGACCCACCCCGATCCGGGTGACAGAAACAGGAAAGTCCATGAATGGGCAGTAGAATGGCAACAAGCCAATCCAGGTGCTAATTTGAGTATAAATCGAGATAGTTACCTTAAGATGATCGATGGTCTGGTACATGGGGAAGATCCCCGTCAGGGTTTCGTAGAAAATGATTTTTTCTATCACCCTACACTCCGTTTCCAGATTCCTGTTCCCCGTCAATGGAAAACCCAAAATACACCTTCTCAATTCCAAATGGCTCCAGAAGATGGCAGCGCTCTTATGACATTGACTTTCGGACAAGGAAACACACTGAATGAGGCAGCAGACCATTTTGTTACAAATTTTGAACTTACTGTGGTAGAAAGAGCAAACACAACTGTACATGGCAATCAGGCTCTGGCAATGGTAACTGATTATTCTCCACCTCCTGCACAAGGGCAAGCACCTCAGGTTTTGAGATTATTGTCTTATTTCATTAATTATAATAATAATATCTACCTCATATATGGAGTATCTACTAGAGAACAATTTGCCTCTCAGCAAAATACTTTTCAATACACTATGACCAATTTCAAGGCATTGACAGATGCCAGTAAACTGAACAAAAAACCTACCAGGGTGCGAATTGTGACCGCTTCTTCTACTTCCACACTTCAACAATTACTGACATCGCAGGGAATGAAGCAGGATTGGTTAGCAGATCTTTCCCTCCTGAATGGTATGGAACTAAATGAAACTGTGCAGCGAGGTACTTTGTATAAGATATTAAAGGAAGAATAGGAGAAAAGACCTTTTTTAGTATGTAAGTACCCGGGGTGGGACTTGAACCCGCACACTCTAATGAGTATAGGATTTTAAGTCCTGCGTGTCTACCAATTCCACCACCCGGGCATACTCTCAAACGATCATGAGACAGAAAAGCAAAAGCCCTCAGGAAAAAGGGCTTTCTGTGGAGCGAAAGACGAGATTCGAACTCGCGACCCCGACCTTGGCAAGGTCGGGGTCTACCAGCTGAGCTACTTTCTTATTATTTCAATATTACAAAACCAAAATATATTATTTCATATAATAATACCCAATACTCTGGAAATTAGTATGATCGAATAAAATTGATTATTACGATTAAATCTTTTTATTAAATGCTCATCATTACCTCAAAATAAATTTTGATATATTGTTTGAATATCTATGCAAAAAATGTAAATAATCGAATTTTTCCTTATATTGCTCGCAAATTTGAAAAATATGAAAAATTTGTTGATCTTTTTACTTATCGGATTGAGCTCTCAATTATCTAGTAAATCTATTACAATAACTTCTGAAGGTGGAAATTGTGCTGGATCAGGAATGGCCACTTTAGAATTTTACGAAGTTAGAAATGGAAGAAACAGTTATTTTTCAGATATTGGTGGTGGGCTTTATTCTATAATTGAATGGAGGAATGGAAGATGGGAAAACAATCTTATCAATGCTATGACAGGGGTATATCAAAATATGGATCCTTTCTTTTATAATGAAGCTAATACAAGTCCTAATCCACCTTGCTTTACTTTTGATCCGAATTGGGTAAGTTTTCCCCCATGTGATGGAACTACAATAACTAACCTTACCGGAGCATGTTTTGCGCCTCCAATTCCTACTTTAAGCCAATGGAGTATCATATTTCTTTCTCTTAGCTTACTGATACTTGGAATTGTTGGATTGAAACAAAAGGGTTACATTTTTTCGTAACGTTTTTTTCAAAAATCAAAAATGTTAAGGTGATTTGTACCCGGGGCGGGACTTGAACCCGCACACTCTAATGAGTACAGGATTTTAAGTCCTGCGTGTCTACCAATTCCACCACCCGGGCATGCTCTCACACAATCATGAGATTGAAAAGCAAAAGCCCTCAGGAAAGAGGGCTTTCTATGGAGCGAAAGACGAGATTCGAACTCGCGACCCCGACCTTGGCAAGGTCGTGCTCTACCAGCTGAGCTACTTTCGCTTATTATTTCAATGTTACAAAACCACCTTTTGGCTTTGGCGATGCAAATATATTATTTCTAATTATAATCCCCAATAGCATTGGTGAAATATATTGAGATGATTTCAAAATAGACTCATCTTTGACGATAATATCTTTGTTTCAATACCGATTTTCCATCATCACCACTATTATGCGAGATGGAGGACTATGACTTGTGAATTAATTTTGGTAAATAAAGCCGTGCTCCATTTATATATCGACTCTTTTTTCAATAAAGAGTTTTACGATTCAATAGTAAATATCTTTGTATGGAAAAAATTTGATCGAGTTTTTAAATCAGGAGTATGTGTATCAGCATGTATATCATATTGGATGTAAAAACATTTTATTACTTTTATATGTAAAATATATATTCAGGATAGTATTCTCTGGTTATAATGGGGATGGCACAATGACAATAGTTTTCCATTTGTGATTTTTATCACCAAGCCCACAAGAGAATGGCTTTATATTTGTAAAAATTTTGAAAAATACGAATTATGAATATCGAACAAATTTATACCGGTTGTCTGGCACAAGGTGCCTACTACATCACCTCAAAAGGCGAGGCTGCAATCATAGACCCACTGCGTGAAGTGCAGCCATATCTGGAAAGATTGGAACGGGATGGAGTGAAATTAAAATATATTTTTGAAACCCATTTCCATGCGGATTTTGTAAGTGGCCATTTGGATCTGAGCAAAGCTACCGGTGCGCCTATAGTATACGGACCTACTGCACAAACGGGATTTGATTCTATTATAGCCAAAGATCAGCAAGAGTTTAAAATTGGCGATATTACAATAAGAGTACTCCATACTCCGGGTCATACCCTGGAGAGTACTACTTTTCTCCTTATCGATGAAAATGGAAAGAACCATGCGATTTTTACAGGTGATACCTTGTTCTTAGGTGACGTAGGCCGGCCAGATCTGGCTCAAAAAGGAAACGAAATTACACAGGAAGACCTTGCCGGATTTCTTTACGATAGCCTGATGGAAAAAATTATGCCCCTGGACGATGATGTAATTGTATATCCGGCGCATGGTGCTGGTAGTGCTTGTGGTAAGAATATGATGAAGGAAACAGTGGATACATTGGGTCATCAAAAGGAAATCAATTACGCCCTGAACCAACCCAGTAAAGCTGCTTTTATTGAGGCGGTTACTGAAGGCCTGACTGCTCCTCCCGGTTATTTTGGAGCCAATGTCAAGATGAACAAATACGGTTATGAAAGCTTTGAAAAAGTTCTCGGTCAGGGTTTAAGACCACTAAGCGCAGATGAATTTGAAGTGGCTGCCGAAGAGTCAGGAGCTCTCATTCTCGATACGCGTAAATCAGGAGATTTTGCTCCCGGATTCGTTCCTCAATCCATAAATATCGGCCTAAAAGGAGATTTTGCTCCCTGGGTAGGAGCCATGATTGTCGACGTGCATCAACCCATCTTACTGGTATGTGAGCCAGGTACTGAAAAGGAGGCCGTGACCAGACTCAGTAGGGTAGGCTTCGACAATGTATTGGGTTATCTGGATGGAGGATTTGAAACGTGGAAGGCTTCAGGCAAGGATACCGACTCGGTCAAACGCATAAAAGCCGCTCAATTTTCACGGAAATATTCTAAGGATATTGTGGTTATCGATGTTCGCAAAGAGTCAGAATACGAAGCAGAACATGTGGATGAAGCTTATAACCGCCCCTTAAGCGCTATTAATAAGTGGATTGCAGATGTAAATCCTAAAGAACACTTTTTCATTCACTGTGCTGGGGGATATCGCAGCATGATCGCTGCCAGTATTTTACAGGCTCGTGGTTATCGTAACTTTACGGAAGTGGGTGGCGGTTTTAGCGATATAAAGAAAACCAAAGTACCCATATCTGATTTTGTATGCCAGAGTAAGGTGCTGAGTTAAAATCAAAAGTAAAATTGTGCTAAATGTGGAAATTTATAAACAGCCTTTTTGGCCTTGAAGTAGACGAAGAAACTGAAACCTGGGTGAAAGAAGGTGCCTTTCTGGTAGACGTTAGGACGCCCGAGGAGTTTAATGCAGGTCATGTATCAGGCTCTGTAAATATACCTTTGGATACCATTTCTGAACAGTTGAGACTTTTTAAAAATAAAGAAAGGATAGTCGTCTTTTGCCGTACAGGAAGGAGAAGTGGTATTGCCATGGATTTTCTAAATAAGAATGGGATTCATCCCGTTAGAAATGGAAAACAATGGACAACCATTAACAAATTAGTAGAACATTAACACTCATGCCCAATACGGATAACGATTTGTATGACGATACCTTCTGGAATGAAAATTGGGAATCGGGCAATACCGGATGGGATATTGGTTATGCTTCTCCTGCTATTTGTCGAATCGCTGACCAATACAATGACAAGGATCATAAGGTCTTAATTCCCGGATGTGGTAATGCCCATGAAGTCGATTATCTGCTTCAATCTGGTTTCTCCAATATCACTTTGATCGATATCGCCCGCGAACCCGTTGAGAGATTGAAATTGAAATATGGCAATCATCCAGAAGTAAAAATTTTGAACCAGGATTTCTTTTTACATGAGGGTAAATATCAACTGATTATTGAGCAAACTTTTTTTTGTGCTTTAGATCCAGTTATGAGACCTGAGTATGTTAGAAAAATGCATAATTTACTTAGTGAAGAAGGAATTCTGGCTGGGCTTTTATTTAAAATTGATTTTGAAAAGAATGGACCACCTCATGGGGGTAGTGAAGCGGAATACAGAAACCTTTTTGACCCATATTTTAGCATAATTCAATGGGAGGAGAGTAAAGACAGCATTCCCCAGCGAATGGGAACAGAATTGTTGTTCGTATTAAAGGCTAAAGTTTTGTAGGTTGGAGGGTCATTCTATAAGAATAACACCATTTTGTAAACTATTGGAGTATGTAAATTCATTTCTTAACCATAAAATTGTAAGTACATGAAGAAGAATATGGGGAATCTTGACAGATTAATCAGAGGTTCATTAGCAGTATTGGTAGGTATATTATATTTCACGAATGTAATTTCTGGTAATTTGGCTTTAATCTTATTGATTGTGGCAGGCATATTAATATTGACAAGCCTTGTTAGTTTTTGTCCTTTGTATGCTCCTTTTGGCATAAGTAGTTGTGAACGAAAGTCATAAAATCAACCTACAATCTAAGTGCATATTGTCATGCATTCCATTTGAAAATTTGCTGTAAACTTTGTCTGTATGTAGGACCAATAGGAATTTCTATTCCTTTCACTTGCAAATGTGAAGGTGTAAAAGCCTCTACTTTTGCCATATTGACCAGATAACTTCGGTGACTTCGTACAAATTGATCATCCGGAAGCATGGTTTCCAATGCCGTAATGGTGTGTTTTGTGACCCATTTTTTGTTTTCTACTACAATTTTCACATAGTCTTTCAGACTTTCAATATAGTATATATCGCCTATTCGCAATTTAATCATTTTACGATCTACCCTTATATAGAGGAAGGGATCCTGTTTTGTGCTATCCTCATTTGATTTTTCCTCTTTCCATTCAATTTTCATAACCCTGGAAATGGATTTTAAAAATCTGTCAAAAGATATAGGCTTTAAGAGAAAATCAACAGCGTTTTGTTCAAATCCATCAAATGCGTATTCTCTGAATGCGGTAGTAAATATGATCAGTGGCTTTTTATCTATGGATTTTAAAAAGTCGATGCCGTTGAGCTGGGGCATTTTAATATCTAAAAAAAGAAGATCTACCGATGTTGTTTGGAGCCGGTGAAAAGCCTCGATAGCATTGGAGCACACACCACACAATTCAAGCGATGGCACTCTGTCAATATAATTTTTCAATACATCAGCAGCAAAGGGTTCATCTTCAATGATCATACACCTGATAGCTGTCATACTGGTATAGATTGTATTTTTTGAATACCTCTTTGTTTAACACGCTCATCAATTGCTTCAAGTTTCACGACTAGTTTACCAATGAAAACTTCTCCATCACCCAAACATTCTAACTGGTACTGGCCTGGATACAATAATTCCAGTCTTTTTCTCAAATTTTCAAGTCCGATGCCCGATGGTAAATTTTTATCTTTTTCTTTAAGGTCATGCATTCCATTGACCATTTTACAATGAAGATAACCGTTTTTGACCTGAATATCCACTGTGAGCCAGGCTTGATCAATACTTTCACTGATCCCATGTTTGAATGCATTTTCCAAAAGAGGAAGAAGCAAAAGCGGAGCTATCTGATAATCATCAATATTCCCTTTTACGTCGAATCGGAGATCCAGTTTATTTCCGGTTCTTATTTTCTCCAGAGAAACGTAATTGTTGCAAAACTCTAATTCTTGCTGGAGTGGAACTTTATCTGCTTTACAATCATGTAACATATAATGGAGAAGATCACTCAATCCCAGGATGGTTTTTGATACCTTAGGTGAGGTGTTGATGGTCATCCCGTAAAGATTGTTGAGTGTGTTGAAAAGGAAATGAGGATGAAGCTGATTTTTCAAAACCTGAAGCTCTACTTTAACCTTCTCATGAGCTAGTGCTTGTAATTCCTGTTTCTTAAGATACCAGTTCTTTATTAACTTGACCGAAATGGCAAATCCTCCAAAAGTAAAACTGCCTCTCAATGGTCCTAATATTCCTATCCGCAGAATGCTTTGCATATCCTGAGTATAAATTCCCATATAATTTTTATACCAGATGACCGGATATCGTGTAATCAATAATGAAACCAAAGTAGTAAGAGCGATGACAATCATACCTCCAATGATAAGTTTTCCATATTTTCCTGTATATAAATATTTAGGAAATAGAAAATATATAACAGCATAAGTCAGGAAAATGTGAGGTGACATAAACATCAGACTTTCGACCAAAGTGCTTTTGTACATATAAAACAATCCCCATTGAGTTAAGTGATCATTTGAAATTCTTAAGGTACCATATATTAAGATGGAAGCAATATAAATTATAATCCAAAACACGAGATGTCTCGACCATTTATAAGCAGGCTTATCGGAAAGGAAGAATTTTTCAATCATAACCGGAATTCTTTGAATATCTCTACCAAATTTACACCTAAAATTCGATCAATCAGGATTTTAATACGATTAATCTACCAATATGAAAGTAATGTCCATGAAGCATTTTAATCGTCGACCAATCCATTAAGCTACATATTATAACTCTATAGACGTTCACAATTTTCTCCCGGCTACAATCTCTGGTTGCTTTTGATAAAGTAAATAGATTTGAAGTATTCTTTAATCAAAAATGAATAGATCATGAAAAAGAAAGATTGTATGAAAATGATTTTGGCAGCGGTAGTTAGTTTGTTTATCAGTCATGCCATACAGGCTCAAACTTCTCCCGTACACCCGGCAGAAAGTCACTATTGGGTTGTTGAGAATAACAAAACCGGAAGTATCATCCGTGTTTATGACTACCAACACAATGAGATTTACCGGGAGCTTGTGAAAGGAAAACCCATCAACACAAAAAACAAGAAAGTGAAAAGTCGTCTTGATGTTATGGCCAATGCAATAGGTGAAAGTAAAGTTTACGCATTGAAATACAAAAAGTAAATGGAGTGCCTTCGGTAGGTTAAGGATTTCGCCTTTGGCAGATCGAAAAAACGGGGAACAGTGAGCAGTGAACGGTAAACGGTTAGAAGGTTGAGGTTGAGTGTAATGCCCCCAGCTACCAGCTACGAACTACGAGCTAAAATGAGGTCGGAAAGTCTGAATGTCGGAAAGTCTGAA
>JBGTBR010000066.1:0-22036 GCA_041749255.1 Saprospiraceae bacterium | reverse complement strand
CTATGTGAACTAATCGTTAAAATCCCTTAAACCGACTTATCATCACTTAGTGGTGATGGTAATATCATGCCTATAACTAAACAATAGTATTTAATTGTTATAATTATTCATTTATTATCGTTCTCACTCTGAATTGCTGTATTTAAGGAAATTGATTGCCAGAGAGGACAATGCATATTTAATGAGTTAGTCATTACCCAGCTACAACTTTTGTGAAAATACTTAAGATAAAAATTGTAATTCCATCACATATTTCTCCTGTACTGCCCACCGACTTCATATAGGGCATGGGTGATCTGTCCCAGCGAACTGTATTTAACGGTTTCCATCAGCTCCTCAAACAAATTACCTCCAGATACAGCCGTTTTTTGTAGTTTTTGAAGTGCTTTTTCAGACTCCGATTGAAAACTCTTTTTCATGATTTCAAGGTCATGAATCTGTCTTTCTTTTTCTTCTGTTGTAGCCCTGATCACTTCTTTGGGAAGGATGGTTGGCGAACCATCTTTTGATAAAAAGGTATTTACACCTATGATTGGATATTCACCGTTGTGCTTTAGCGTTTCATAAAGGAGGCTTTCCTCCTGAATTTTACCCCTCTGGTACATGGTTTCCATAGCACCCAGCACACCACCTCTTTCGGTGATCCGGTCAAATTCAGATAAAACAGCTTCTTCTACCAGATCGGTTAATTCTTCAATAATAAATGATCCTTGCAATGGGTTTTCATTTTTGGCCAGGCCTAACTCTTTGTTGATGATCAATTGAATGGCCATTGCCCTTCTCACACTTTCTTCTGTTGGAGTGGTGATGGCTTCATCATACGCATTGGTATGGAGTGAGTTGCAATTGTCGTAAATAGCGTAAAGTGCCTGCAAAGTTGTCCTGATATCATTGAATGAAATCTCTTGAGCGTGAAGTGATCTGCCAGAAGTCTGTATGTGGTATTTCAACATTTGGGATCGGGCATTGGCTCCGTATTTTTCTTTCATGGCTTTAGCCCAGATTCTGCGCGCCACCCGTCCAATCACAGCGTATTCGGGGTCAATACCATTGGAAAAGAAAAAAGATAAGTTGTGGGCAAAGGAGTCAATGTCCATACCTCTGCTCATATAATACTCTACATAGGTAAACCCATTGGAAAGAGTAAATGCCAGTTGCGTTATGGGGTTGGCTCCCGCTTCGGCGATATGGTAACCGCTGATGGATACTGAATAAAAATTCCTTACCTGTTGATCGATGAAATATTGTTGGACATCACCCATCAAGCGCAAAGAAAACTCTGTACTGAAAATACAGGTATTCTGAGCCTGGTCTTCTTTGAGTATATCGGCCTGGACTGTAGCCCTTACAGCTGACATGGCTTTTGCTTTTACTTTGTTATAGGCCTCGGCATCGAGGATTTGATCTCCGGTAATTCCGAGTAGCATGATGCCCAATCCCTCATTCCCTTCAGGAAGAGGCCCTTCATAAGCTGGACGCTGAAGGCCTTTATCGTCATATCGCTGTTTCAGGCATTTTTCCACTAGTTTTTCCAACCCATTGGCTATGATGTATTTTTCACATTCCTGATCTATGGCAGCGTTGAGAAAGAAGGCACTGATAATGGCGGCCGGGCCATTGATGGTCATAGAAACCGATGTTTTCGGATCGGTCAGGTCAAATCCTGAATACAGTTTCTTCGCTGCATCCAGATTCCAGATGCTTACACCTGAATTACCAATCTTACCATAGATATCGGGACGAAAATCCGGATCTTCTCCGTAAAGAGTCACAGAGTCAAATGCAGTTGACAACCGCTTAGCAGGTGTATCCATAGAAACATAGTGAAACCTTCTGTTCGTCCTTTCAGGCCCCCCTTCTCCTGCAAACATACGAGTGGGATCTTCTTCCGTTCTTTTAAAAGGGAAAACCCCTGCAGTATAGGGAAACTCCCCTGGCACATTTTCTCTCAATTGCCAGCGAAGAATATCTCCCAAATCTTTATATTTTGGTAATACTACTTTTGGTATTTTATTTTGGGACAGTGAGAGCGAATGGGTAGGGACTTTAATATCCTTACCCCTTACCTTATAAGTGAACTCATCTTTTTTGTATTTTTCAACTCTATTTTCCCAGGATTGAAGCATACGAAGACACTCTCCATCTATATCCTGTGTCAACTTTTTTCTTTTTTCTGAAAGATTTGGAAACTGACCATCGGGATCGCTTTCGACCATTTTACTGACAATATCTATTGCATATATTTGCGAAGCCATTGTACTCTGTTGCTCTACCCATACATCATATTTTCTGCAAGTTTCGGCAATTTCCGACAAGTACCTGACGCGGGAAGGGGGAATGATGTATATTTTTTCGCTTTCTCCCGAAAAATGAGATAATCGGGAAAGTAAACCAGCCTTTGTTCTCTCTTCTATCACATGAATGACCCTGAGATACAGTTGGTTTGTACCGGGATCATTAAACTGAGAAGCGATCGTACCATAGACTGGCATAGTTTCAGGTTTCTCATTCCACAGACCATGGTTTCTTTGATATTGTTTTTTAACATCTCTTAGTGCATCCATGGCTCCCCGTTTGTCAAATTTATTGATGGCAATGACATCGGCAAAATCGAGCATATCTATTTTTTCGAGTTGTGTGGCTGCACCGTATTCCGGGGTCATGACGTACAGTGATGCATCAGAGTGATCGACTATTTCCGTATCAGACTGTCCTATTCCAGAAGTTTCTAATATAATCAGGTCAAATCCGGCATATTTTAGGACTGAAGTTGCGTCTTTCACATACCTTGACAATGCCAGATTGGATTGTCGGGTAGCCAGTGAACGCATATACACTCTTTCATCCTGGATAGAATTCATTCTGATCCTATCCCCTAATAATGCTCCACCTGTTTTCCTTTTGCTCGGATCGACAGAAATAATGGCAATTTTCTTATCTTTAAAATCGGTGAGAAATCTCCTTACCAGTTCATCTACCATACTTGATTTACCAGACCCTCCGGTGCCTGTTATACCCAACACCGGTATTATTTTTTTTGTTGTTTTATCTTGAAGTTTTTGTATGAGTAAAGAATGTGCATCGGGATAGTTTTCGATCGATGTGATTGCACGGGCTATGATGCCAGGATGATGACTGTTTATTTTTTCAATAGGATGGTTAAAAGATTGCCCTATGGGAAAATCACATTTTTCCAACACATCATTAATCATACCTTGCAACCCCATATGTCTGCCATCATCAGGAGAATAAATACGTGTGATGCCGTATTGCTGCAGCTCTTCAATTTCGTCGGGAAGAATGGTGCCTCCACCTCCGCCAAAAATGTGTATATGATTGGCATCCTGTTCTTTTAGAAGATCATATATATATTTAAAAAACTCAATATGACCACCCTGGTACGAGGTAATGGCTATTCCCTGGACATCTTCTTGTATAGCAGTATTGACAATATCTTTGGCAGATTGATTGTGACCAAGATGAATGATCTCCGCGCCTGAACTTTGTAATATTCTCCTCATGATGTTGATAGCCGCATCATGACCATCAAAGAGCGAGGCAGCGGTCACTAATCTGATTTTGTTTTTTGGGATATAGGGTTTAATTGCTTGATTCATATCAATATTCAACTGTTTCAAATCTTTGGCTTGTATAAAGTATGCAAAAAAAATTGTAAATACATACAGGAATTTGTTAATCTTATAATATCATCTTTGGTATGGTATGTTCAAAAAAAGTTTTTGGTCTCTTTAAGTTCATTCAATTTAAAGTTGTATCTTCTCTTCCTTTACTTTTTTGTCTTGATACAAAAAAGTAACAAAAAAAATCAAGGCTTTATTCGTTTCTATTCGGTATCCGCTTCGAAAATACCGGAACGAAAAAACTCGCTTTAGTCTTTCATTCTTTTGCTTGGCTATTCGGCTACCCATAGCTATTGTTTATCATTTCGTCAAGCTCATACAGTTTTCGTTCTTATCGGATATTTTCGTGCGCTCCTACCCCCCAATGCTTTGGGGGAATAAGGCCGAATTTACGGGATAAAGCACTGGACTTTTCGTACAGTTACATGTATTTTAATTATTTTAAATTGTGAATTTTTTGATTAAATAGCTCATGTTCATTGTATCGGATTAGAATGGTAAAGATAAACTTCTTTTTACGCCCGAATACCATATTTACTGGAATTACTGTATGGATAGTGTCGTGTCACATGTATTCTGACGGTTAAGTCGCAGGTATTTTTCTGGCTGTTGAGTAAAAAAATCCGCGCATCCTCCAGAGGCGCACGGAAGGATTTTTTTCCGAAAACAGGCTGGAAAAGATCAAGACTTGGATCGGCAAGAATATGGGTGACACGACAATAGTGGCTGATAGATGTCCAAAAACTCTCTGGTGATCATGGCGGTGGCTCCCCATAACTTGTTTCCATAGAGGTCGAAATAGGGTATATCCTTAAGTACATAATCCCTCACTTCTATAGTACCTGTGCGAATTATTTTTTCATCATTCAGATAATGAAGGGGAGGAGTGATTATATTTTTTACTTCTGATTTTTGGAGTATAAATTCAGGTTTTTCCTCTACGTATCCCACAAAAGGATACACATAGTAATTGGAAACCCAAACATAGATTTCACTCAGTTTTCCAAGGATTTTTATTTTTTCTGGATGCACTCCAATTTCTTCATTTGTTTCGCGCAAAACACAGTATTCCAGTGAAGTATCTCCGGGTTCCAATCTTCCTCCGGGAAAACTGATTTGCCCTGCATGCCTGTCATCCGGATTATGACTGGTTCTTTGAATGTAAGTTATATTCCAAGTGTTTTCATGAGGGAATAGAAGAAGCATGACACAAGCCACTTGATGGTCAGGTGCTACTACGTCATAGGACTTTCCATTTGTTGGAGCCATTCGGATTTGAGCACTTCTTCCCGGCAATGGTTGAGTGAGCCTTTCGGCAAGAAATTGTATGGTGTTAAAGTCCATGACCCGACTTGTTGTTATATGGTATGAATGCAGAGTGACGGACTATTGTTCAACCTTTCGCCTTATAATTCGTCACCCCTAAGAAGTCGATATCTTTTTCTGGCTTCCACAGCAAATGTGCTGTTTGAAAATTCCATAAAAAGTATTTCATAAAGCTCCTGGGCTTTTTCTGGTTGGTCCAGTTGATAATGATATAATTCGGCCAATTCGATGAGCGAATTATCGCATCGAATTTCTTCTTTATGGTTTTCTATGACTTGGGTATAAAAATATATGGCGTCATCATACTTTTTCCTTTTGGAATAAATTCTTGCCTTCAAATACAAAATATCATCTAAAAGCCCATGTTCCTCATAATCTTTGATGATCTGATCCAGATAGATGAATGCCTCGTCGTATTTGTTTTGATAGAGCAGAAGCTCAGCTTTGGCATATAATTTCATGGGAATATCTGTCGTGTCCAGACCCAGATTGTCTATAATGAATACCGACATATCAATGGCATCATTAGAGATGAGTTTGGATGTGGCTGCTTTGAGTATGTCAAATTGTTTTTGCGCCCATTCAAAATCCCCATTGTAATAAGACAACATGGCGTTTCTATACCTGGCTCTCTCTCCCAGAATTCCCTCTTTAAAATCTTTATCCACCTGAGAAAAGAGTAAACTGGCTTCCCATACATCATCTTTGATGAGGTAGTAATCTCCCAAATCAATTTTAATAGAAGCAATGATATCCGGTCGAATTCCGGCATAGTTTTTCATTTCTTCTAATATGTCAATAGCTTTATCAATATCATCGAGATAAAGTGCATGTAATTTGGCATATTCTATAAGGATGAAAACGGTGCGGCTGTTTTTACCAAATTCATCGATAAATGATCGATACTCATTTTTAAGAGCCATTAAGTCTTCAGTAGAATAGTTAGCATCTTCGGTGATCTTTTTTCTTTTGCTCCCTAGTAATTCCAGTTTTGAATTGATATAATAAGGCGAATTTGATCCCTTATTTTCGATTATGTATTCATAGCCTTTTATCGCTTCATCGAAGTCTCCGTCTCTTTGAGCAATATTGGCCAAATCATAAACCCGGTTTCCATTTTCTTCAAGTCTCATGTCCAAAGCCCTCGCCTGTCGCATAGCCCTGCCATACTCTTTATTATTGACGAATACCCATTGAAGCATTTCTGAAAATACAATTTCATTGGGATAGGATTGAGTAAAATCAAAGAGTTGCATTTGGAGAATTTCAAATTCCTCCTTGCTGAGATAGCGTTGAAATAAGCTCTGGAGGCTATTAACTCTGTTGGGAGATGCCACCAAACTTTCCAGGTAGTACTCTATCATTTTGGGAGTATCACCCTTACGCCTGTAGAGGTCTGCGAGGTTGTAAGAAAATATCTGGCGGTCATTTAATTTTTTAGATCCCGCTTCGTACACCTCAATTGCGAGGTCGTATTTTGCGAGTGTCAGAAATAGATTTCCCATTCTGGAAATCGTGCCGATATCCGCTGAAATCTTTTTTATGGCTGTTCGATATTGTTGCTCTGCTTTAACATGTTCTCCTCTTTTCTCAAAAATATTTCCATAATGTATATATAGTTGGCTGTCGTCTGGCCTTCTTTTCATTTCTTGCAGGACGAGTTTTTCTGCGTCACTATATTTTTCCAATGCTAAAATAGATTCCAGATAGCGATTGAAGTAATAATCATTTTGATTGGTTTTATCATACAGATTTTTATACAAAAGGGCTGCTTTTTCATATTCTCCGGTTTGAAAATACTGATTGGCCAATTTGGATTCTTGCCCAAAAGTAATGAGACCCATTGTAAAGAAAATGAACAGGAAAATATATTTTAGTTTCATGAGATGTATTAAACAAGTATGTAAACTGTAATAGTAAACATAACGCTAAAAGGCATTCATTAGTTATGTTTCAGCAATAAAAAAGGGTTGTCAATTTCATTTGACAACCCTTTATAGTTTTATACTTTTAAAATTGATTAGCCTTCAAGTCTGAATCTAACCGGAAGTGTATATAATACTTTTACTGGTCTTCCCCTTTGTTTACCGGGAGTCCACTTTTGAGGCATGCTATTCATGGAATTGACCACTTTTAAGGCAGATTCCCCACATCCGGCTCCAATGTCACGCACAACTTTCGCTTCAGTTACAGTTCCTTGTTGATTTACGACAAACTGTATAACTACCATACCTTCTACTCCATTTTCTCTGGCTATAGCGGGGTAGGTCAAATTCTTATAAATGTATTGCAATAATTTTTGCTTGGCACATTCATCTTTTTCCTGATTGGAGCCTGCCATATCTTCACATCCAGGAAATCGTGGCATTTGCTCAGCTGTAGTGAAAATTTCATCTTCAGCGGGTGGTGGTGGCGGTGGAGGTGGAGGTGGAGGTGGTGCTTTTTCCTCTACAACTGGTGCATCTTCTATGATGGTTGTTTCAGTTATATCCTGATCTAAAAACTCAGGCTCATCCTCATCCAGAAGTTCTTCTTCCGGTACTTCTTCTATAATAGGTGGCGGCGGTGGCGGTGGCGGTGGCGGTGGTTCTGCAGTTCTTGGTGGTTCCATTTCTATTTCCTCTTCAATATCCCAGGCATCATCAGGGATGATAACAGTTTTTTCATATTGGGTCCAGGAAAACAGAAATAATGCAAAAGCCAAAGCGGTTGCCAATCCTATTCTATAAAATGGTCCTGTGTGCTCAAAAACATCCACTTCGGGATATTTTTTTCTCGCATATAATGCGGAATTGATGGGTGTGTCTTTGTATTTTTCAGATAGTGTAGCAGCATCTTGTTTTTTTAGATGTACATTTCTGATGACAAAAATCAATACAGCTAAAATCACTACTACAAGTAATATCATCAGACCAACCATATTTGCCGATAATGAAAAGTCTTGCAACATATCTTACATTTTTTAATGATTACTCAATTATACTGTGAAAACACCACTACATATATAGTGGTTCCAAAAATACATCCGGTAATATTAGCAATTATATCAAATATCTCAAAATACCTGCCTGAAATAAATTGAAATTGTATTAATTCCATCAATATTCCGAATGCAACAACAAAAAATATAGCTTTGAAATGGGAATTTTTACTGTGTCGAAGCACTACATTCCAAAAAAAACCCAACAAAGCATACATACTAAAATGACCTGCTTTATCAGCCCAGGGAATATCAAGCCAGGAGGTTTGAGGTATTATATTGGGCGGTAGTATGGAAAGAATTCCTGTACCTATCATAAGTAACGCAGTAATGGCCATGTCATTTTCAACAATGAACTTTTTCATAGTTGTCAAGAAGATGCTTGTAGTAGATGCATTTGGTGTATGGACTTAAAAAATTAATCAACTAAAGCTTTGTACTCTGATGCGCTGAGCAGTGCTTCTATTTCTGAAGGGTCGGCCACTTTTATCTTGATGATCCATCCTTCTCCATAGGGATCTTCGTTGATAATACCTGGATTATCGCCCTCATTTTCGTCCAATTCGGGATTAAATTGTATCACCTCGCCTGAAAGAGGCATAAAAAGGTCGGACGTGGTCTTGACCGCTTCTACAGTTCCAAAGACATCGTCTTTAGACAATTCATCACCCACTGTATCCACTTCTATATAGACCAATTCGCCAAGTTCACCCTGGGCAAAGTCTGTAATTCCTACCAGAGCCATATTGTCTCCAATCATTTTTACCCATTCGTGCTCTTTAGTGTACTTGAGATTATCGGGAATGTTCATATCGCCGGTTGTTGTGTTTTAATGTTTAATAATAAGATGTAATAGTAAGAATTTATCTTAAAATTAAGTAGCATGAACGGAGACAAATTCTTTTACCCATTCCGTGGTCAGAGATTTTGGCCTTTCGAGTGGGAATCCCATAGCTCTGGCCCAACATAATCCACATAACACACCCAATGCCCTGGATACACCAAACAACACAGTGTAAAAACTGTATTCTTTTAATCCATAGTGTATCAAAAGCGCTCCGGAATGGGCATCAACATTAGGCCATGGGTTTTTCACTTTTCCCAGACTTTGCAATATTTTTGGAACAATGTCGAAAAGTTGCCAAACGATTTTCACATAATCATCCTCTTGAATATTTTGCTCAGCGAATACTTTCTGAGCAGTAAACCTGGGATCAGGCATTCTTAATACTGCATGGCCATAACCCGGGATGACTTTACCTGCATCCAGCGTTTCGTGGATATATTGGCTGACCTGTTCGTCTGTGGGTTTGGTCGTTCCTATACTTTCCACCATTTCCATGATCCACTTAATCACTTCCTGATTGGCTAAACCATGTAAAGGACCTGCTAGTGCATTCATACCGGCAGAAAATGAATAATAGGCATCACTCAATGTCGATCCTACAAGGTGGACAGTGTGCGCTGAAGCATTACCTCCTTCATGATCGGCATGAATGGTCATGTACAATCTCATCAGACTCTTAAAGTCTGGATGGGATATTCCCAGCATATGGGCGAAATTACCCGACCAGTCTAAATTAGGGTCTGAAGCAATGTGATCGTCATGATGGAAAGTCCGGCGATATATATAAGCAGCCACAATAGGAAGCCTGGCAATCAGATTCATTGAATCTTCATACATAGCATCCCAGTATTCATTTTTATTCATCCCTTCAGCGTATCTCGCAGCAAAAACACTTTCACTTTGCATAGCCAATACAGCGGCACTGAACTGTGTCATCGGGTGAGTGTCTTTAGACAGTGCATCTAAAACTTTAAAGGTGTGATCGGGTATCGAAGCTCTTTTTCTCCATTCATTTGTAAGCCAGTCAACTTCTTCTTTTGTGGGAATATCTCCTGTGAGCATCAACCAGAATAATCCTTCAGGTAAAGGTTCTTTTCCTCCATGCACCCTGGGTAGGTGTTCCCGAAGATAGGGAATTGAATAGCCTCTGAATCGAATACCTTCCTCTGCGTCCAATTGAGAAGGATCCCAAATCAAGCCTTTTATTCCACGCATCCCTCCAAATACCTGACTGATGGTCACTTCGTCGATTTTTACCTGGCCGTGCTCTTTGAGCATAGCCAGTGTTTCTTTTCTGACTATACTGGCTTTCTCATTAAATTTTTGCTTTAAAATATCCATAAGGATGATTTCGATTTTTTTATAAGGTCAATATTGATGTAATAAGGATCGTTATTAATATGTTTAGAAAGAGCCGCTAAATTACAATATTTCGGTATATTTTGTCGCGTTTACTTCTCGATTTGCTCAACATTTATATATAAAGTTGTGAAAATCCATTTCATTGTCTAAATCAATTGAGTCGGAATAGTGTTTTGAAATTTTTCAGAAAAAATGAATTAAAATAACATGTTGATTATTGAAAGTGTTTTTGTGAGTGAAGCATTATTGGATTCGTATTTTCACTGTAAACTGACGGCTTGTAAAGGTGCTTGTTGTCAGGAAGGGGATTTTGGTGCACCACTGGAAGAAGAGGAAATGAAAATACTGGTCTCTATCCAGGATAGGTTATCCTCTTTTTTGACTGAAGAAAGTGTAAAGCTTCTTTCAGATAAAGGCGGATTTATGTACTATCCGGAACAAAATGGTTATGGAACTACACTTCATGAAGATGGAGCTTGTGTATATATGGTTAAAAATGAGTTGGGTATCAATCTTTGTGGAATTGAGATGGCATATCATGCCGGCGAAATTGATTTTATAAAACCCATTTCTTGCCACCTATATCCCATAAGGCGCAAAAGGAATCACAATTCGGGTTTTGAAGCACTTAATTATGATGAATGGGATATATGTAATCCTGCGTGTTCTTTTGGCGAAGAGCTTAAAATGCCTCTTTATACATTTGCAAAAACAGCATTGGTCAGAGCTTATGGAGAAGAGTTCTACAATCAGTTGGAAGATGCTGCACATTATATCGCCGGAGAAAAAGAAAAAGAGGAATGAATTCATCAAGACTAAGTTATAATGTATATTCTGGGTTATAAAAGAAAAGTCATTTTAGCTGTATGATCTGGAGGGTAGGGCAACTATATTATTATCCATTATAAATCTTTGTACTGTGGTATAAAGAAGTTACCTTTGCACTTCTTTTTTAAAAGGAAGAGTTTAAATAATATTTATCAACGAATAAAGTAAGTTCAAATCATTCATAGCAATGGCATTAATCGGTAAAATTAGAAAAAACATGTGGTTGGTATTCATCGTAATTGGCTTTGCATTAGCAGGGTTTGTTATCATGGATATGGTGAGTGCTTCTCAACAAGGAGGTGTAGCCGGCGCAACTACAATTGGCAAGGTCAACGGTACTAAATTAGATTACCGCGATTTTAGTACTGCTGAAAGTTCTTTATACAGTGGAAGCGAAGATCCTTTTGCTGCCAAACAGGCTGTTTGGGATTATATGGTCGATAAAGCAATCATTGATAAAGAAGCGGAATCCAATGGGCTTAACGTCCCTCCGGAAGAATTGAAAAATTTACTTTTTGGTGCCAATCCCGCTCCGATCATTCGCACCATGTACACTGACCCTGCAACCGGTCAATTAAACCGGCAAGCACTGCTGGAAGTGAGACAGGCGATAGAGGGTGGGCAACTACTCAACCCTACCTTTGAGTCCAGATGGGCAGAGGTAGAAAAGCAGGTGAAAGTATCTAAGTTGGGTGAAAAATTAAACCAAATGGTGAGTAAGGGCTTATATTCTCCTACATGGTTGGTAGAATACCGCGAAGGTATAAATAACAGTACAGTAGATTTCAATTACGTAAAAATTCCTTTTGATTATATTAAGGATGAAGTGGAGATAAGCGATAGTGAAATCATGTCCCACATCAAAGGAAAAGAGACCAGGTACAAAAATGACAAAGAGACTAGGACAATACAATATGTAGCTATCGATGTCATCCCAACTGCGGAGGATTCTCTCCTGAGAAGGGCGGAAATGGAGGATCTTGTAGAGGATTTCAGAGTTGCTGAAAACGACTCTCTATTTGCTACCAATAACGAAGGTTTTTATTCTCCATACTACAATTCTACAGAAGATTTACCCGAAACTGTAAAAGGCGTAGTGCCAGGCATGCAGATTGGTGATGTTTACGGTCCATATATCGATAATAATAATTATTTTGCTGTTAAGCTCACTGATAAAAAAATCGTACCTGACTCTGTCCAGGCCAGACATATTTTGAGGTCGACAGATGTCACCACTGGCGGCGTACCGGTTGAGGTTGCAAGAGCATTTGTGGATAGTCTCAAACAATTAATTGAAACGGGAAAGGCTAGCTTTGATTCATTGGCTATACGAGATAGTCAGGATCCCGGATCCAGTTTTAATGGAGGGGATCTGGGAACATTTGGTCAGGGCACTATGGTACAACCATTTAATGATGTCTGTTTCCACGGTAGCAAGAAAGGTGGCTTGTACATAGTATCTACCCAGTTTGGGGTCCATCTGATTGAAGTACAAGACATCATTTTTAACGACTATGATTACGATTATCAACTCGCTTTTGTGAGAAGTCCTATCATCCCTTCTGATGATACCCAGAACAAAATCCAGGGAGATGTCCTGGATGTCCTTATGGCCCAGCGTACCTTGAATGATCTCATTACTTATGCAGAATCCAATCCTCAATACAACCTGGTGAAAGCAGGTCCTTTTACTGAGACAGATTATAATATTACCGGATTAGGAGGAGATCAGACTTCAAGAGAAATTATTAAATGGCTTTTCGATAAGAGCACTAAGAAAGGGAATGTTTCGCCGGAGTTGTATTCGTATTCAGACCCGGTTAATTATTTTGACAGCAAGTACGTGATTGTAGCATTAGACGAGATCATACCTGCAGGAGTGCCGACTGCTTCGACTCTGAGGAATCTAGTTGAAAATGAAATTATCAGAAATAAAAAAGGTGAATTGATCACCAATCAAATCTCAAGTACTGATTTACAATCCATTGCAACAGCGTTTAATTCTCAGGTGGATTCATTGGATGAGATCAGATTTTCTGCCAACGTGGTTCCTGGCCTTGGCTCTGAACCTAAGGTCTTGGCTAAAGCATTCCAGTTACAGGAAGGAGAAACCTCTGAGCCTATAGTGGGTAATAATGGTGTCTATGTTGTGCATCTTCGGGCTAAAACAGATGCGGGCTCCCCTGCTAATGTTCCTCTTGCCAGAAGTGCAATGAACAGTGCAGCCAGAACTCAAGTGAGTTTTAAACTCATGGAATCACTGAGAAAAGATGCCTCTATAGAGGATTCAAGATCAAAATTTTTCTAAACTGACCAACAGGTGAGTTAGATTTAAAAATATAACAGAAAAGCCGGGGACTCCATCTTCGGCTTTTTTTTGTTTACCTTATTTGGGTATAAGTTGTGGACTGGATACGATCCATCATAATGGATTATTGAAGTGCTTTTACAATGTATTGGTAGTTGTATCGTTTTTTTACATAAAATATGGATGATGTCTTATCGTACATTGGCTAAATTTTTCATTTTTACGGTGTTAATGGTATCCTGTAGAAGTAAAAACACCATATATACCCATTACGATAATGGAGCCGAGTATGAAAAATATTTTGTTGACAAGGACTCTTTAAAGCACGGCCAATATATCAAGTTTTTTGAAAACGGAGACACTTTAGAAACCAGTCAATACATTCATGGAAACCTTGAAGGCATACGGAAGTTATTTTATTCTGGCAACCGGACTGAAATCATTGAAAGATACGAGCTGGGAATGCTAAATGGATCCTATCAGGTTTTCTATGAAGAAGGGAATATAAAATTGATTGCACCTTACAAGAATAATGTATTGGAGGGTGAATTAAAAAAATATTATCCCAATGGAAACATCATGGAAGAAGTGGAATTTAAAAACAGTGAAGAAAATGGCTCATTTACAGAATACTATGAAAATGGGGGTAAAAAATGGCAGGGAACATACCAAAACGGAGCCAATGAAATTGGAGAATTACTGCATTTTGCAGCCAATGGGGACACCATTAAAAAGATGCTCTGTGATGAAATGTATATTTGCAGAACTGTTTGGTTAAATGAAAAATATGTTGATGAGAATCAACTCCAATGATTGGATATGCATAAAATTTACTGTATCTGTTTATGTGTGGGAATAATTATTTCAGACATGAAGGGTCAATCCGGAGTTGATTTTGTATTTACTTTTCTCTCTATGCCTTCCTCACCCAGAGAAACTGCTATGGGTGGTAGTCTCATCTCAGTATGGGATGATGATGTATCACTTGCCTTTTCCAATCCCTCACTTCTTAATCCCAAAATGGATAACCGTATATTTTTTTCACATAATTTTCTGGTAGCCGATATCAGCTCGGGATATTTTTCATATGGTAAGCATGTTGAAAACTGGAGTCTTACTTTACATGGAGGGATCAAATATATTGATTATGGTAACTTCGATCTGACAGATATTTTTGGCAATATTGAAGGAGAGTTTTCAGCCAATGAACTGGCTTTATTTGCAGGTGCAGGGCATCAATTAAATGATAGACTTTCTTTGGGTCTCAATGTAAAGTATATCGTCTCACAACTGGCCGGATTTAATTCAGGTGGCATGGCTATGGACTTAGGAATGGTTTACGTAAATGAGGAAGAGGATATGTCATTTGCCGTTACTTTAGTCAATGCAGGAACAGAAATTTATTCACACCGGGATTTTCTCTCATTGACCCCTGTTGATCTTCGCATTGGTTTCACCAGACGCCTCAATAAAATTCCTTTCAGATTTTCAGTTATTGCCCATCAGATGTTGAAATGGAATTTGCGACAAGAAAGCCCACTTGATCTCAGAACAGATTTTTTTGGTAATGTAATAGAGAAAAGTGCATTGAGCATAGCTGCAGAAAATTTTTTCCGACATTTTATTTTTAATGGAGAATTTTTACTTGGAGCAAAAGAAAATTTTCGACTCCGATTTGGTTATAATCATTTAAGAAGGAGAGAGTTATCAGTAGGTGAATTTAGAAACCTAAGTGGATTTTCATTGGGTTTTGGATTAAAAGCCAAAGGGTTCAGGTTGGATTATGGAGTGGGATACTTTCATTTAGGTGGCAATTCCAATCACGTTGGAATTAGTGTTGACCTGAACAGTTTTACGAAAAATAGATTGTAAAGGATAAGGAAAAGGATAAGGATAAGGTTGAGGAAAAGGTTAAGGTTTTCGCCTTCGGCAGGTTGAGAAAAAGGTGAACGGTAAGCAGTGAACTGTAAACGGTTAGATGGTCGAAAGGTCTGAAAGTCGAAAGGTGTACAGTGAACAGTGAACAGTTCAAAGTGAAAAGGATAAAGTTTAAAGAGATAGCGAACAGCGAACGCGTGCCAAAAGCTAATGGCTAAAGGCTAAAAGCTTTTTTTGCTACGAACTACGAGCTATCAGCTACGAGCTACCCGCTACCAGCTAACTGTTACGAACTATGAGCTAACTGCAAAAATGATGTAAAGGAAATGTCAATATAGCATGGCAATGGATAATTGGTCGGAAAAGATTATTGATTATTACAGTTTGTTGACAGATGACTGGATTTTACCTGAGGGTATTGAATTGCTTTTTCCATATCGTGACCGAATGGTCATGGATGCTGTAACTTCTTTTTATCATAAATACTTTAGTGATTCGAATCAAAGGGTTTTAATTTTGGGTATAAATCCAGGGAGATTTGGTGCAGGAGTGACAGGAATACCTTTTACAGATCCGGTTATTTTGGAAGAAAATTGTGGCATTGATAATGCGTTTCAAAAAAAACATGAACTTTCTGCGCTTTTTGTTTTGGAAATGATAGATACTTTTGGAGGTTTTGATGCATTTTATCGTCATTTTTTTATTCAGGCAGTATGTCCCTTAGGATTTACAAAAGAAGGAATCAATTGCAATTATTACGATTATAATGACCTGTACGATTGTGTATTCCCCCACATATTGAATAATCTTCGATCTTTTGTCGATATGGGTTGCCGCAGTGATGTGGTGTTCAGCCTGGGCAAAGGAAAGAATTTTAAGTTTCTTAATGACATCAATAAAAAGTATTCTATATTTAAGGAAGTCCTACCATTACCTCATCCACGGTGGGTTATGCAATATAACCGTAAAAAGAAAGCTGAACAAATCCAAAATATAGTTGCAACCCTCGAGTCTGTATTATAAGTAATACGGCTTGCATAGAATTGGAGTTGCTGCAGAAACCTGTGTATATTTGCACCCATGAATATCCTATTCAGTATTTTTCAATTCAAATGCCCAAGATGCCGCAAGGGGGATCTATTCTTAAAACCCTTTGTGATCACCAGGCCACTGGATATGCATGCGCGTTGCCCTCATTGTAGACTGGACTACGAACCGGAGCCTGGCTTTTATTGGGGTGCTATGTTTTTATCCTATGGTATGTATGCTTTGACATTGACACCTTTCGCCTTGCTGCTTGTATTTGGTTTTGGTTGGTCTGGGAATCAGGCTACTGCTTTTGTGCTTATTTTTACGATTCTGACATTTCTTTGGGTCGCTCGGTTAGCCAGATCAGTATGGATTCACATCAATGTTAGCTACGATAAAAGGCGGTAATAGAAGTTACTAAATTATCACAAATCATAAGATGTTTTGGAAGGAATTAAGATTTTATCAATTCGTCAATTATAATCGCCTCCTGGATGATTTCGCCAAGAATTGTTTCATTGATGTCACTGACATTTAGAAAAATGATGCCACTGACCATTTTTCTTCCCCTTGACTGGAGATACTCACCATGAGAAGAAATCTTTTGCCCATGCAGGAACACCAATTCAAGACCGCCTTTTTTTAGTGGATTGAGATAACAAATCCAGGAAAGTACATCGTAGAATGGAATTTTATACCTTAATCTGGACGTCATGGAAGGATGCTGAAGCAGTATAAAATCATGAAGATAAAATAGCAATTCTCTAATTGAGTCATCTTCCCTCGAATGAATATACAACTCTACATCATTCATGAATGGATCGTATTTTTACAATCTGAGATCTTCGACGTGAATACCGGGAAATTTTGATGAATCGAAAGTAAATGTTGAGTTGTTGTAAGGTTTATTGTAGGTAATACTTTTGACAATAATTGAATACTTGCTTCCATCTTTGGAAAAAACGTCCATTTTATCAAGATTATTTTTAGTAGTATTCACCCTCACTCTCATTTTGTTGTATTCTGACCTTGGAGAAAGTGGTTTAAACTCGATTTCTACAAACTGATTACCATTGAATTTATTTTTATTTACAATGGCATAATAGAAGTCTTCTTTTTCGTATGCAGTCATCCATTCTTTTGGAGTAAGAAAATTTTCATCGTCACTCTCCATATCATTGATTTGTACTTCGTGATTGTCCTTAAGATGAAGCCACACCATTTCGCCATTACAATAAATAGCCTGATCATCCAAATCGACAAAATATTTAATGCCCTCCTGAATCACTTTACCTTGCTGTTTTTCTTCTGCCTGGTTAGGGAGATTAAGTATCATGTCAAAATGTACTTCCATCGATGCATTGCTGTCGTATTCTTTTCTTAATTTATCCAGAATTTTCTTGGCTTCCGGGTCGGAATCGGAGGCCTTTTGGCTGAAAATTGTCGTTGAAAATACCAAAGAAATGACGATGAATGAGAAAAAGAACTTTAAGTTTAATATCCTTACTTGAAATTCTTGTGGTATAATATAGGCTATTGACATTTGGAATATTTTATTAGGTTTAATAATATATAGACGTATAAAACCAGATAATAGTTTATGTATATTTAGTTAAACCATCGTTAAGTTTATTTTTTGATGAAATTGGATAATTTTGTTAAAATGTCATCAACCAGGGTTTTCTTAACAGGAATGTTGTATATATAGCAGTGGTCACATCGCGATTTTGTTTTGTTTTTATTTTGATTTAAGGTGATTGGACACTGATTCAATTTGAATCAAAGTATAGTAAACGGATCTGCATCCAGATAAAAAGGATGCTTCCTCTTGTAATCATTGATTGAGGTCACATCTATATTTACAGTCCCAATTTCCTGCCTTTGACATGAATCTGCAATAATGTTTCCCGCAGCATCAATCACCATAGACTCTCCTATATGTTCGTTTCCATATCCATCTTTCCCAATGCGATTCACTCCTATAACGATGCACTGGTTTTCAATTGCTCTGGAGTGCAAAAGAATTTTTCTGTGATGGGCTCTGGGCGATGGCCAGTTGGCCAGATTGATCATAATGTCATATTCTGAGTCTTCTGCTTTTCGACACCAAACGGGGAATCTTAGATCATAGCAAGTGGTCAATAAATAGCGGATGTTATTCTGTTGGACGATGATTCTTTTTGTGCCAGGTGTATAAAGATTCCTTTCCTTGCCAGGAGTATACAAGTGTGTTTTGTCATAATATTCATATGTGCCATTTGCATATACCCAATACAACCGGTTGAAATTTTGACCTGAATCACGTACAAACACCGTTCCTGCTACTGTACATTGATACAGAGATGATATGTTTTTCATCCATTCCAATGAAGGACCGGGATGTTCTTCAATTATGGATGCATCATCAATGCAAAAACCGGTAGAAAAGCATTCCGGCAATAAAAGTATAGAATGGGTTTCGATACGGGTGTCAGAAAGCAACTCTGCGTAAAGGGAAAAATTCTTATTCTTTTCTTTCCAGAAGATGTCACTTTGTAACCATGAAATCGTTACCCTCATTGTTTAAATATTTATTTTGATATAACGGCTATAATGGTATAAAATGTCCATTTGCCAGGAAAAACAATGTACGAAAGTTTATGTCAATTAGATGATTTTTCAAAAACGATATTTTTGCTACTGATCCAGCTTTCTGAATGGATGCATTTAGAATAAGACCGAAAAATTGAGATTCTCTGCTTTAGCTTTCCATATCTTTATGTATTTTGGTATTCTAAATCATACAGATGAAACGGCAAGTCGAAGGAAACATAATTGATATTTACAGCAGGAAGATTTTAGCTGGTATTATCCATATTCAAAATGGTTACATCGATCAAATCGAAATTACTGGGAAGACGTATGATCATTATATTTTACCCGGTTTTATTGATGCTCATATCCATATAGAGAGCTCCATGTTGGTACCAAGAGAATTTGCGAGAATAGCTGTAAATCACGGTACGGTAGCGACCGTTTCAGATCCCCATGAAATAGCCAATGTTCTCGGTATTGCCGGAGTGCGGTATATGATTGAAAACGGCAAGACAGTACCCTTAAAATTTCATTTTGGTGCGCCATCCTGTGTTCCTGCCACTACTTTTGAAACAGCAGGTGCAGTTATAACTTCTAAAGATATAGAAGAAATGCTTACATGGGAAGAGGTATTATATCTGGCAGAAATGATGAATTACCCTGGCGTCTTATTTCAAGATGAGGAGGTTATGAAAAAAATTGCAGCTGCTAAGCGTTTGGGTAAGCCTATTGATGGCCATGCTCCGGGACTAACAGGGGACGATGCCATACAGTATATACAGGCCGGTATCACTACGGATCACGAGTGTTTCACATATGAGGAGGCTCTTCACAAGCTGCTCAATGGAATGAAAATCATCATCAGGGAAGGTAGTGCTGCCAAAAATTTTGAAGAATTGTGGCCACTTATAGATGAATTTCCGGATAAAGTCATGCTTTGTTCTGACGATCTTCATCCAGATAACTTAATGGAGGGACACATAAATCTCATTGTGCAAAGGGCACTGGCCAAAGGTTGTAATTTATACGATGTCTTACAGGTCGCATGTATCAATCCTGTATTGCACTATAATCTTCCTGTGGGTACATTGAGAGTAGGGGAAGAGGCAGATTTTATCATTGTAAATAACACAAAAGATTTCGATATCCTTGAAACATGGATCAACGGAAATTGTGTTTCCGACAGAGGTCTTAGTATGATTTCATATGATTCCTCTCCAAAAGTGAATCTATTTGATACTTCTCCAATTACTGCCGGTGATCTCGCACTTAAAGCAGAAAGTGAAAAGATAAATGTGATCAAGGCAGGCGATGGACAATTAATCACCGGCCATATGGAGGCGAAAGCAACTATAGCAAATGGATATGCTGTTTCAAATGTTGATGGAGATATTCTTAAAATAGCTGTAGTTAATCGTTATTCCTCACAAAAACCAGCTATTGCTTTTATTCACAATTTTGGAATTAAACATGGAGCTATTGCTTCCTGTGTTGCGCATGATTCGCATAATATTATCGCAGTGGGTACAGATGACATCTTACTGTCGCAGGCTATTAATGCGATCATTGAAAACAAAGGCGGGATATCCGCTACAGATGGCACAATAACAGATGTATTGCCCCTACCCATTGCTGGTATTATGACCGGGAGTAGAGCAGAAGAAGTCGCAGAAACGTATCAGCGATTGGATAACATGAGCAAAAAAATGGGATCTACTTTGTCAGCGCCTTTTATGACTCTATCCTTTATGGCTTTGCTCGTCATCCCTGCATTAAAACTAAGTGATAAAGGGCTTTTTGATGGTCGTACATTTTCATTTACCAGGGTTTTTATATGAAAAGCTTCGCTATGTGATTCTATACCTTATATAATGAATACTAATACTTCGGACATCGAAACATTTTAGAATTAAAAATCATGTGATCTATAATATAAATGGTTGTGGGTAAACAATAAACACTTAGTACTGGTTGTGTAAAAGATCGCTCAGTCGAACTTCTATAATTGAATCAGATATGGTGAAATATCGAAAAATTCAGATGTCTTGTCTAAATGTGGGAATCATATATCTTTGCATTTGTTGTATTCATAGTAACAATTAAAAAAAATTAAATTATGTCGTTTAATCCTAATCCAGAAAATAAACCTCCTGTCAATTTTATAAGAATTGGTATTATCGGGTTTATAGCATTTTTCTTTTTTATCATTCTGACCAACACAACATTTTTGACCATTGAATCCGGAAAAAAAGGTGTACTATTTAAAAGATTCGGTGGAGGTCTTGAAATGGATAAAATTTACAGTCAGGGATTTCATGTAGTAGCACCGTGGAATACCATGTTTATTTACGATACACGGGTCAATGAAGGTGTCGAAAAAATGGAAGTTCTGTCCCGAAACGGACTGACGATCGTAGTGGAATTATCATACAGATATTTCCCTCAACCAGAAAAAATAGGTTATTTGCACGATGAAGTGGGATCGGAATATCTGAGAAGAATTCTCATTCCTGAAATCAGATCAGCGACAAGGGAAGTGATTGGAAAATATCTCCCAGAGGAGTTGTATAGTACTAAACGTGAAACCATTCAGGAAGAAATTTATGCTAAAACTGCTGCAGGTGTAAATCAAAAACATATCACTGTTGATGCTATATTGATTCGTGAGGTGACGCTACCTGAAAAATTGAAAACAGCTATAGAACAAAAATTACAGGAAGAGCAGCTTTCTTTCCAGTATGAGTTCAGACTTGACCGGGAAAGAAAAGAGGCAGATAGAAAGATCATTGAAGCCGAAGGTAAAGCAGAATCCAACAGGATTCTTAATGCTTCCCTGACAGACAAAATTTTAAGAGATAAAGGAATTGAGGCGACTCTGACCCTGGCTCAATCCCCCAATAGTAAGGTGGTTATTGTTGGAGGTAGTGGAGACGGATTACCTTTGATCCTGAACAACTGACGCATTTTACCGGGTAATGAATGAATAAAGGGAATTGTGCTATAGTGCAATTCCCTTTATTTTTATACTAAAACTAACAATAACTAAAACTAAAACTAAAACTAAAACCAAATCCTTAACCTTAACCTGCCGAAGGCGAAAACCTCAACCATATATTAGCTCGTAGCTCGTAGTTCGTAGCAAAAAAAGCTTTTAGCCTTTAGCCATTAGCTTTTGGCATTCTTTTAGACTCGCTGTTCGCAGTTCGCTATTCGCTGTTCGCAGTTTCGCTATCTCTTTAAACTTTATACTTTTCACTTTGAAC
>JBGTBR010000065.1:0-10237 GCA_041749255.1 Saprospiraceae bacterium | reverse complement strand
GTGAACTAATCGTTAAAATCCCTTAAACCGACTTATCATCACTTAGTGGTGATGGTAATATCATGCCTATAACTAAACAATAGTATTTAATTGTTATAATTATTCATTTATTATCGTTCTCACTCTGAATTGCTGATTTTTTTTAAAACATATGAAAAATATTTATGCGTGTTTCAAATTCTTGATTATATTAGCAAATTAATTATGTTTCCCTTTATCCGATTTCAATAGAGTAATCACATTTAAAATTTAGGGTTATCAAAACATCATTTTACGGACACGGAAAATTGTTGATAACAGGTGAATATGCGGTATTGGACGGAGCAGATGCTCTGGCTATTCCCACCCAACTTGGTCAGCGAATGGTTGTTACCAATCACCGGGGAAGCGATTTACTTTGGGAAAGTTGTGAACCGAATGGAAATATATGGTTTTCTGCTGCCATTTCTCTTTATGATTTTTCTTCAGTCAAAACTTCGGATAATTATATCTCGGAGCAATTGCAAAACCTTCTTAAGAATACGGTAAGGCTAAACCCGGAGTTTCTTGATAAATGGAATGGGTTTAAGGTAAGTACTTTTCTTGAATTTGAAAGAGACTGGGGACTTGGTAGTAGTTCCACATTGTTGCATCTTGTAGCCCAATGGGCTGATGTTAACCCTCTTGAGCTCCATTTTAAAACCTCTTCCGGAAGCGGATACGATGTGGCTTGTGCAGGAGTAGATACCCCTATTGTATATTATAACGACGACGATGAAATTGGGTATACTCCGGTTAAGTTTGATCCCAACTTTAGCGATCATCTGTACTTTGTTCATTTGGGAGTCAAACAAGATTCCGCTTCAGCAATAAAACAGTATTTGAAAACCACAAAAAATCGCAAGGATTTAGCCAAAAGCATTTCTGCTATAACTGAAGAAGTCCTGGAAGCCCTCTCATTAGATCATTTTATTTCATTGATGACAAAGCACGAGACGCTCATTTCCAAAGCCATTGGAATGGAGCGCATTCAAAATACAAAATTCAATGACTTTCAGGGCTGCATAAAATCTCTAGGCGCCTGGGGAGGTGATTTTATTTTGGCCATGTCACCCCTTGAGAAAGATTATATTAAATCGTATTTCCACAGCAAAAACCTAACAACCATCATTCCTTTCCAGAACATGGTTTTCAATGCTAAAACTCCAAAAACCGTCAAGGCATAAGGGCAAGTCGAACAAGCTTCACATTTTGGTAATGTATCGAATGGGTTAAAAATCTGAAAGCAAGTCTTTGACTTCTTTAGAAATTGTCACAAAGAATAGAACCTGTTCTTACTGTGATGTGTTACCTTTGTACTGTTTTTAATCAATCTTTATAAAAATAAGAACAATATGAGTACAGTCACCAAGAGTCCTGTCATGTTATATACTGAGCAAACACCTAATCCTGAATCGTTAAAGTTTGTTACCAATAGAATGATCTATAAAGGTACAGCTGATTTCAGAGAGGAATCACTGGCTCAGGAGTGGTCTCCTTTGGCTACTTCTTTATTTACCCTGCCATATGTAAAAGGTGTATACATCTGCAATAATTTTGTGACCATCACCAAAGAGTTTAATTATCAGTGGAATGACATTATGCTGAAATTAAAAGAGTTTATTAAATCGTATATCGAGGAAGAAAAAGAGATAGTAAAAGAAGGGTTTGCAGAAGTGATGGAGAAAATTGAAGAGGAATATCTCATGAGTCAATATTCAGGAGATGATGCCACGCTGGTAAAAAAGATCAAGGATCTTATCGACACTTATGTGAAACCCGCCGTGGAAATGGATGGAGGAAATATCGAATTCAAATCATTTGATCAGGGCATTGTTACCGTCATTTTACAGGGTTCCTGCAGTGGATGTCCTTCTTCTACCGTAACGTTAAAGGCGGGTATAGAAGGGATGTTAAAAAGAATGGTACCCGAAGTAAAAGAGGTGGTTTCAGAAATGGGTTAAAACTTATTGTAGATTTTCACCTTCGTCTACTCATATCTGAGTGATTCTATAGGATCAAGATTGGCTGCTTTTAAAGCCGGGTATAAACCCGAAACCACTCCTACAAATGCGCAAACTATAATCCCTAAACTCATCCAGTTCCAGGGTATGATAAATATTCCATCAATTAATACTGATACCAGGAAGCCCAACCCTATTCCAGTCAAAATACCTACTATACCACCGATCAGACAAATGACAACTGCTTCAGTTAAAAACTGGATCAAAACAGTCTGTCTATTGGCTCCCACGGCTTTTCTTATACCGATTTCACGCGTACGCTCTGTAACTGAGACCAGCATAATGTTCATCAAACCTATTGCTGCACCAAATAGTGTCAGTAGTGCAATGATAACGGTTGATATTCTAAGGGTGGAAGTAATCTCTCTGAGAGTGTTAAGCACACTATCGCTTTTCCTAATCATAAAATCGTTATCCTGAGCTGCTTTTAATCCCCGTACAACCCTCATAGTGCCTATGGCTGTTGACATGGCGTCATCCATGAGATCTCCGCTCATGACAGCCACTGATATATTGTAACTTCTGTTGGAGACACCATAGGTTTTTTTTGCATTCAATAGCGGAATGAACAACCTTCGATCATTTGAACCTCCACCGGAAGATCCTCTCTCTTTCAATGTACCTATGACCCTGTACCTTCCTTTTGGGAGAATTATATTCTGGTCAAGAGCTTTTTCAGGTAGACCCTCAAAAAGTTGCTTCACCATATCACTTCCAAGGATCACATAGGGAGCACCTGATTCGAGTTCAGGGGCAGAAAATAAACGCCCTGCTTCCAGCTCAAAGGAACTGATCTCCAGAAAATTCTCATCAATCCCCGAAATTCTTACAGTAGGATTGGTTTCTATATTCTCGTATTTGATAAGGGCACTGTTGGTGCAAAAGTATTCTAATCCCACCAGACTTCCCTCGTATTCATACTGATTTTTAAATGCTATAGCTTCTCGGTAGGAAATGGGTTCAGACTCTCTCATCTGTCTACCTTGCCTGGAAACGACCAAAGTTTCCCGATTGGGCAATATATTAAAAGCATTAGCCCCAAGACGGCTAAAATTACTGCTTAACGAAAACAAAAGTGTGTCAATAGCTGTGAGAATTCCCACCAAACAAGAAATACCTACTGCTATAATCAGTATAGTGAGGATAGACCTCAGGAGATTATCCTTGATCGATGAAAGTGCTAATAGTATATTATCCCAGGTAATCAAATCAATAATAATATTTAAATTTAAAAGTAAGTATTCCTTGATTCTTCATTTCCTTTTTTAGAAGTGATGCCCTATCTTATCGATAAACCTCTATCAAACAGTATAAATCCACATTAAAATATAGCAATACTTGAAAAATATGGTAACTGCTCACTCAAAATAATACCTCCGATTTAAACGACAGAATACACTTGATACTTCACTTGTGCGAATGGATTAAAAAATTGTATCAATATTGAGGTCTGAGAATAATTTGGGATATAATGATCAAAATAAATGAAAGTATATAGCTGAAAATAGTATTCATGACAATAGAATAGATATAGACAAAGGAAAACGCCTCCAAACTAAAGTATACAAATATATGCACGAATAAAAGTATCGCAATATAGGACATAAACCAGGTAAAACCCATGATTTTCATGGACGGACTATCATCTACATTATAGCCCCCGTAAGGTTGCAGTATTCTCAATACAAAACTTCGTAAATAGGCAGTCAATACCAATGTACCTGCATGAACCCCGGGACTATTGTAAAAAAAGTCAATTAATATTCCCATTATAAACCCAAGAGTGATAACCAATGGACGAGGAACTCTGATGGGTAAAAGAAAAATGAAAAGGGGATAAACCAAAATGTGAAAAAAACCAAAATCTTCGATGTCAAAAGTGATGCGTTTAAGAACAATGGACTGCAGTAGTACAAGTATTATAAACCTGGTGATATTGACGCTAATAACTTTATTCATTGAATGATCTCTATTTGTAAAGAATCAATCTCTTCTTTTCTTTTGTTATGTACGACATACCCATACTGAATTTTGTTCAGGTCTTCATGCAGTGTAACATCGATGGTATAAAAGGCACTGCCCGGATTGACAAAAAAATTCGAAATCGTACCTACCGGTATGCCTTTGGGAAAAACAAAAGAATACCCACTAGTCACAATACTGTCTCCTACTGTGATATCTGCGTGTTTGGGTACTCCTTCCAAATGCATGGTCAATGGGTTGGTATCCTGCCATGTAAGTATTCCATGAAAATTTTTATTCTTTACAGCACAACTCAGGCGGGATAATGTGCTATTAAGAGGTATAACCAGTGAATAGTTATCACTTACATTTCTGATAATTCCAATCACGCCCTTTTCGGTAATGACACCCATGCCTTTTTTAATGCCATGTTGGCTGCCACTGCATAAAGTAAAACTATTGTTGCGCAAATGGAGTGTTTTCTCGCAAATAGTTGTCGGAGTAATAATAAATTGTTGAAATGAACTATCAGAAGGATGATACGTATAGGAAGGATCTTCTCTGTTCACTAACTCAGTGAGCAATAAGGCATTCCTGAGCATCAGACTGTCATTGACATGAGTTAAGTTGAAATAAGACCTCACTTTTTGGGATTTTTCTGACACATAACCCGAAAAAATATTGGAGGAGTTAATAAATATCTCCCTTTGAGGATTATTAAAGGTAACTATAAGATATATACACAATACCTCCAGAATAATAAACATGATTTGCGCACCATACCTTGCGAATAAGTAGATTAAGTTTCGCATACGTGCACGAAGTTACAATTTAAATACTTCTCCTGTCTATAAGGAAGGTGTATCTGTCAGTATTCTTCAAAGCCAGCCCTGTTCCTCTTACCACAGCACGTAATGGATCGTCTGCCACATGAACTTTCAGTTTAGTTTTAGCTGCAATTCTCTTTGCCAGGCCTCTGAGCAATGCCCCTCCTCCTGTGAGATAAATACCCGTTTTATAGATATCCGACGCTAGTTCAGGAGGAGTATCTTCAAGGGCTTTTAATACAGCCTCTTCAATTTTTGCAATTGATTTGTCAAGGGCCTCTGCCGTTTCCAGGTGATTTGTAAAAACTTGCTTAGGAATACCGGTAAGAAGATCCCTGCCATTTACAGCAAATTTCTCAGGTGGATTTTCAAGATCTGTCGATGCGGCACCTACATGGATTTTAATTTGTTCAGCTGTGCGTTCTCCAATCAGCAAATTGTGCTTTCTTTTCATGTAATCGATGATGTCCATCGTAAACTCATCACCAGCAGTGCGAATAGATTGATCCGTAACTATACCCGATAATGCTATCACAGCAATTTCTGTCGTACCTCCTCCGATATCGATGATCATGTTTCCAATAGGCTCTTCCACATCTAACCCTATGCCCAATGCTGCCGCCATAGGTTCATGAATTAGATAAGTCTCCTTAGAATCGACGTGATCAGCAGAATCAAAAACCGCTCTCTTTTCTACCTCTGTAATGCCTGAAGGAATGCATATAACCATTTTCAGATGGGTAAAAAATTTCCTCTTGTCACTTATCATGTTGATCAAGCCCTGAATCAGCGCCTCGGCAGCCTGAAAATCAGCAATCACACCATCCTTTAATGGACGGATAGTCTTGATGTTTTCATGGGTTTTTTCATGCATCTGCATAGCCTTATGTCCCACTGCAATGACTTCATTTGTATACCGGTTCATGGCAACAATAGAAGGCTCATCAATGACGACCTGTTCATCCTGAATGATCAGCGTATTTGCAGTTCCTAAATCCACAGCTAACTCCTGTGTGAAGAAGCTAAAAAATTTCATTATTATATATTTTGTTTTTCAGGGAAATAAGAAGGCATCTAAAATTTATATAATCCCGTTTTTAAAAATCTTAAGCGGTAATCATTATCTAAAATCCTCCAATTTTAATTTCTCTTTTTTTTGTTAATCAACTTCGTTCCTTTTCCCATTTACCATTTCGATCCACTTCCGGCATCTACAAGTATTGAACACATAAGGAATACAATTAATTTTGTTTTTTGACCCGTGCCCAAAAATAATCTGTAATGTAGAAAAATTCAAACCCATATCCTCAAAAGGATTCCTTATCTCAAAAAGGCTTTCATAAATAATAGTAACCGGGATTACAATTTTGAACATGCAGGTAAAGCCATTGTCATTGCTCTGCATCCTCAATGTGCAAAAGTAAGATTTCGTTTTAATTAATTGTTATAATCCCTCTTTTTTATATTTCCTCTTTTATTCATTTTCTTTTAAAAAGTTATTTAAACTCAAAAACTTAAAATTTACTTTTTTAATACTTAGTTATGCGTACTAGAGATGACCATTCCTGCCATTTTATATCATAGGAGATTTATCTTAGAAATAATAGCTACACTATTGTTGAGAAATAACCGATGTATTGTAAAGATGAGCCATATCTGGCTAAGTCTGTCCATAACTGTGACGTTACTCCACTATTATTTTACTACCAGTTCCATCATAGAACTTCGGTCATAATACTTTTTCGCCATATTCTTTAACTGATCCTTATCAATCAGGTGCATAGCTTTCAGAATCTGATGCCCTTGCAACAGACTCAGGTTGGAAGTAATCAAAGAGACAACCCAATTTGACACTCTGAAAGGACCGTCTAACATGTTCATTATATTGCCCATAAGATAATTAATGACCATCTTTCTTTCTTCTTCTGAAATGGTATCTTTACTCAGCCTTTCCATTTCCTCGTAGATGACGCGTATGGTGTCCTGGCTATTAGACGGATCCACATCGGTAGAAACATACATAAAACCATCGTATTTCATCATGTCCAGCTGACAGGAAACTTCATAAGTATACCCAAGATCTTCCCTGAGACTTTTCATCAACCGTGAACCAAAATAACCACCAAAAAGGGTATTAAGCACCACCATATGCGGATAATCCTTATGAGATTTAGTAAACAGTCTCCGCCCGATGATAATGGCATTTTGATAATCACCTTTTCCCTTGATGGAGAATGCCTTCCTTTCTATTGGCACCTTACAATCAACATACCGTCCTGACAATACTTGCCTTCTGATTTTGCCAAGGTTTTCATTAACGCAAGTCCTGACCTCCTCAGTAATTTTGCCACCGATTACGAGTACGGCATTGGTAGTACCCATATAATTATTGTAAAAATTTTTAACATCTTCCAAATTAAGGCTTGCATACATTTCAGGAGTGCTATTGTATCCATACACATGATCCCGTCCAAAAATCCTGTCTGTAAATTCCCGGTAGGCCAGAATATCATTTTTCTGTAAATCTATAGAGAGATTATTGATGTTTCGTTCAGTGTATTGTTGTAGCTCCTTTTCAGTAAATACAGGATTAAAAATCACATCTGCCAGTACCGGTATGGTTTTTTTCATGTATTTCCCCAAAGTGTACAGCGTGATGCTCGTGTGATCCATACTGTGATTTGAGGTCAGCGATGAACCATAAAAGTCTATGAATTCCGCTAACTCACTCTGAGTAAACCTCTCAGATGACTCCTTCATCATATGAACCGAAGCTCTTGACGTCAACCATTTTTCTTCATTTATGCGGCCCCCTATGTGGATAAATTCCAATTTTAGCACATCCTGAGTTCCGCTGTTGATTTCGTATACAGGTATACCATTGTCGAGGTGATAAAAACTGATTTCAGGCATAGTCACCTGATCAATTATCTGGATACGGGGGCCTTTTTTCCGTTCCGGTTTCTCTGTTTTTTCCATGAATGTGATTTCGTCAATGAGTTCCTTATAAAGGAAGTGTGCAAAGATAGCAACAGTTGATAATTCATGTCTAAGGTACCTGTAAAATTACTGTGATTATCAATCAATATAGTTACCGTACTCTATAATTTTCGATTCCAATCGTTTTGCCAAAAAATCATTACCATTTTTGAGTTCATTTAAAATTATTCCTGATTGTTTTTGATATTTTAATTTCTTCTCTTTGGACCAATTTGATGGTGGAGGTTGAAGATTTGTGATTCTGTCTGCAAGTTTTACAGCCCAGACTTCTGATTGTAACTTTTTAATCCTTTCCAAGCTGTCCTGCATCTGCAATTCTTTTGGCAATTCACTATTTTTTGTCAATGCAGAAACTGCCGTTGCAATTTCAAAGCCAAACTTATTGCCTATTTCTTCAAAGGTGGTTTTTGTATCTTCGATCGTATCATGAAGTAATGCGACCTGTATTGCAAATTCCAAATTAAAATTGTCAGAATTGAAAGAAGCGATTATAATTTCCATAGTCACATTACTTAAATGCACTACATAAGGCAGATTAGTACCTGGCACTTTTTGATCTTTTTCTACATGTTTTGCAGTGGCAAATTTTATAGTATCCTGATAAAGGTTCTGAATTTCCATTAATTTTTGTTGTAGGGTTATGAGATTAAAGAGCATAATGAATTAGGTTCATTGTCGACACATCTATGCTTTGCATAATCAACAAGTTAACTATATGGTTAACCAATTAATATTCGAAAAATGATTCGTCTTTACTCTCTCTTAAAAAGGATAATATTTCGTTTTTTATCATTTGTTTTTCTCCAAAGTAAACGTTTTATTTCCTGCAGTGTTCAACATCTTTCTATAAGTACCCGATCATTTCCTATTGTTTATAACTAATATTGGTAGATAAAATGCTTTACACTGTTAGGTTAGTTAAACCTCATGACAGATTTGTTTCAGTTTGTTTATAATTTTGTTGTATCTATAAAATTGGTCTTCATGAAACAAATTGCCCAAAATGGCTTCTTGTTGTGAAGAGTTTTTTAGGATTTCTTTAAAACATTGAATGAGATATTCTTTTACCTCCTTGTCTGCTTCTAATATTTGTTCATCAAAATTGGATATATAATTTAACAAATAAGAAATGTCTTCAAAATCATGACTTGTTCTTGGTTCATTTCCACCTCTGTTGTAATAGGCCGTAAATTTGGTAGACAGGAAATATGGAAAGGTGAGGCACTTTATTGTAACGCCATCTATTTCAAATTCAATTAGCTTTTTAAACCCCGGTTCAAACCATGGATTTGCAGGAGCCCAACCAATGGCCTTTGTAGCCATCACATCCACTTTTATATCCTTAAGACGAAAGCGGCAGATGACATCATCTTCACTGGATTGATAAAAGCCTTTTTGGATCAATTCTTCTCGTATTTTTTCTAATTCTCCAAGACTGGCAATTTTCAAACTAATATCAATATCTTTTGTTGGTCTAACATCTTCTGCTGATGTGTCATCTATGTATAAACTCACTACGGCACCACCAACGTACACTACTTTTTAGTTTAGTATTCCTAATGCTAGAGCTGTTTTTTTTATAGCTGCCCTGTTAATTAATGTATTTTTTAACATAAGCGTTTCTTTAGTTCATCTACGGCCAAATCTTTCTCTCTTACCCTTCCTACTCTTAAAGCTTCGCATAAAGCCATGAATTCGTAAAACACCGAATCTTTCAAGCATGCCTCAGGTACCTCAGGATGTAAGGGTTCAATAGATTCTCCTCTGACAGAACCCTCTCCATAAGGCCATACGAAGGGTTCACTGCTAACAATTTCTTTATTAAGAGGTGGAGCAGAATGAGCAGTAGGTACACCGCGAACTTTTGATCCGGGTTGTTGAGGATAAACATATCGTAAGCCATTCTCTAAAAAATCAAGTATGGCCAATTTCATCAGTCGTCTTTTATCCTTAGAAATTAAACCTGCAATTGCCGATCGGTTTAAGCTTTCACTTACCTCGCTCGCACTAATACCCAATTCAGCCGACAAATCTTTCATCAGCCAGGGTTGAGTTCCTTTTGCAGCTATTTTTAATAAAATTACAATATCTTGGGGACGCATACCACTATGTTTTCTCATTTTAATAAAATTTAAGTTACAAATATACAAATTTATTCGCAATTCGCGAATTGCGAATTGCGATACTCAAAAAAACCTGCGATGCATGCATCCCCCGCCAAAATCCTATTTACTGTGCTTTCGTTTTATCGTTGTAGATATAATCTTCAGCAATTCAGCGTAAAAACATAATATATTAAAAAAGAGCAAATTATAAACCACTGATAAGAAATACTTTACAGATAATTTATATATTTGCTCAAAAAAAAAGCATGAGCAAAGTTAAAAAAAGAACAGGAATAATTTT
>JBGTBR010000064.1:0-135907 GCA_041749255.1 Saprospiraceae bacterium | reverse complement strand
AGAATTACAGAACAGAAATATGATCTACAGAATATTTTCAATCTATGGATTTAACCATAAATTGATAAAAATTAATCAATTTTATAAACAGGTGCTGAATTTAGGTAAAATAGCAGCTTAATTTTTTACCGAACCATTGTTATATAACCTTAAGTAAAAAATAATGAGTAATTATCCATTTATCTTGTATTCCGGGCCGGAATTTACCCAGGTTGAATCGGTAAAAAGAGCCGAACATTATTATCAATATATGGATAAAAGGAGATCGATGAGGTTTTTTTCTGATAAGCATGTACCGGAAAACCTTATAAGATACGTAGTTATGACAGCATCAACGGCTCCATCGGGAGCCCACAAACAACCATGGACTTTCTGTGTTGTAGGGGACCCTTCAATCAAGAAAATAATTCGGAAAGCCGCTGAAGATGAAGAATACCTCAACTATCATGGGCGAATGTCAGAAGAATGGTTAAAAGATCTCGCTCCATTTGAAACAGACTGGCATAAAGATTTTTTGGAGATCGCCCCATGGCTGATTGTGGTATTTAAAAAAGTGTACGACTTAGACGGGACAGAAAAAAAGAAGAATTATTATGTAAACGAGTCTGTTGGGATAGCAAGCGGTTTATTAATTGCCGCTATTCATCATGCGGGATTGGTGACACTTACCCATACACCCAGCCCCATGAATTTCCTACAGGATATACTTAACAGACCGGAAAATGAAAAGGCATTTCTTCTGCTTCCTGTAGGATATCCTGCAGACAATGCAACAGTTCCCGATTTGAAAAGAAAAGAAGAAAAGGATGTTTTATTCTGGTACAAATAATTTTCATTTATAAATCATGTGTACAGTTACATATATACCTCAGGATAGAGGATTCATCTTAAGCTCAAACAGAGATGAAGCGCCCCATAGAGCTACTACTCCCATTCACAAAGAAGTGATTAAGGGAAGGCAAATTTTATATCCAAGAGATGTAAAAGGAGGTTCCTGGATCATTGCAGCAGAAAATAAAGTTTTAGTGTGTGTTCTTAATGGAGCTTTGATAAAACATAGGCATAATCCACCCTATAAAACCAGCAGGGGTTTGGTGGCAAAAGATATGTACCGGTATAAAACACCATTTGATTTCATAGAAAAATATGATTTTATTGGAATCGAACCCTTTACTTTTGTCATAGCCAGTGAAATGGATGTCATAGATTTCCGATGGGACGGAAAACAAAAACACATTAGCCATAAAGATCCGGGAATTGGGCATATTTGGTCATCCTCTACCCTGTATGACCGTCCTATACAACAAAAACGAGAAGCTCTATTCCTTCAATTTTTAAAAGAGCACAATCACAAACCGGATATAAATTCGATCTCTTTGCTTCACAGGAATGGCAATATTGGAGACGAAACACAAAATTTTGTAATGAACAGGGATAACAGGGTAATGACTGTAAGCATTACTCAGGTCATCGTAGAGGAGAACCACATCACAATGAATTATGAAAGCCTGCTTGAAGAGAAAGATCATTTTACAGATGTGATACCAGCGGTTTCTGAAAAATGATTTTTCCTTATTCTTAAACGTAATACTTATGGCTCAGTGGAGACAATTGAATAAACCATTATCCATTTTCTATACATCAGAATTTTCATATGACTCAATGGGCGGACAGGTACAAACCAGGTTTCTATCACCAAATGCATTATCCACCCTTGACACACTAGACCAAAATTTGAAAGGTGTAAGGTAAGCTAACGGGTATGCAGCTTGTTTTCTTGAATATGGATGCTCCCATACATCAGATGTAATAACAGAAAGTGTGTGAGGTGCATTATGGAGTACATTGTCCTCTTTATCAAAAGTACCTGAAGCCACATTATCGATTTCCTGTTTTATAGAAATCATCGCCTCACAAAACCGGTCCAGCTCGTCTTTACTTTCACTTTCAGTAGGCTCAATCATGATGGTGCCGGCTACAGGAAAAGAAACCGTAGGCGCATGAAATCCATAGTCGATCAACCTTTTCGCAACATCTTCAGCGGAAATATTGATAGCTTTAAATTGCCTGAGGTCAATGATCATTTCGTGGGCAACTCTTCCCTTATTACCAGTGTAAAGTACCGGATAATGTTCCTCTAATATGGCTTTCATATAGTTGGCATTGAGAATGGCATACCGCGTTGCATTGGTTAGTCCTTTTTTACCTAACATCCTGATATATGCATAAGAAATAAGCAAAATACTTGAGCTTCCCCATGGAGCAGCAGATATAGCTGTGTTTTCGTCTGGTAAGCCATTATCGACTAATTTATGTCCGGGAAGAAAGGGTGCAAGTTTATCATTGACACAAATGGGACCCATTCCGGGGCCTCCTCCTCCGTGTGGGATGGCGAAAGTTTTATGGAGATTAAGATGGCACACATCTGCACCGATAATTCCGGGATTGGTAAAGCCAACCTGTGCGTTCATATTGGCACCGTCCATATAAACAAGCCCGCCATTTTCGTGAATGATCTTACATATTTCGATGATTCTTTTTTCAAAAACTCCGTGAGTACTTGGATAAGTGATCATGAGTGCTGCGAGTTGGTCTTTATGTTGTTTTGCCTTTTCCCGCAAATCATCTACATCAATATTCCCATTTTCATCACATCTTACCACTACTACAGTCATTCCAGCCATTACAGCACTCGCTGGATTTGTACCATGAGCCGATGAAGGAATTAAAGCAACTTTCCTGTGTTGTTCATTCCTGCTGTGGTGATACGAAGCTATGGCCATTAACCCCGCGTATTCGCCCTGAGCACCACTATTGGGTTGCAATGAACAAGCTGTAAACCCGGTTATCTCACAAAGATATTTTTCTAATTCAGTGAATATTTGCTGATATCCCTTTGTTTGATCGAGGGGAGCAAAAGGATGCAAATTGGCAAATTCAGCCCAGCTGACCGGTATAAGTTCTGTAGCAGCGTTCAGTTTCATGGTACACGATCCCAAAGAAATCATAGAATGCACCAATGATAAATCTTTATTCTCCAGGCTTTTTACATACCTCATCATTTTGGTTTCAGTATGAAAATCATTAAAAACCGGATGAGTCATAAATGGTGTTTGCCTTTCTAAATCCTTAGGTATTCTGGATTCATGTTTCGGATTTGGCTCAGACTCAACATATTTATTCCCGTTATTATCTGAACTGGCTTGTGTAAAAATATCTATAATTCCCCTCAAATTTTCCTGTGAAGTGGTTTCATCTACAGAAATAGAGATCCCCTCTTTAGTATAGAAAAAATTATAATTTTTGGCGGCAGCTATCCTCTTTACTTTATCGCAAAAAGATATATCCACATGTAAAAATATAGTATCAAATAAATGTTCTGTGTGGAGTTTAAACCCATTATCGACAAACCAGTTGACCAATGAGCACGTTTTTTTGTGAATGGTGGAAGCGATGTCTTTTATACCCTCCGGACCGTGATAGACAGCGTAAAAACCTGCCATAACGGCCAATAGAGCCTGAGCTGTGCATATATTGGAGGTGGCTTTTTCTCTTTTGATATGCTGTTCTCTGGTTTGCAGCGCCATGCGTAAAGCATTGTTTCCCTGCCTGTCAATCGACACTCCTATGATTCGACCGGGAATGAGTCTTTTGTAATCTTCTTTGGTTGCAAAAAAAGCAGCGTGAGGTCCGCCATAACCCATGGGCACCCCAAATCTCTGACTGTTTCCGACAACAGCGTCGGCACCCCATTCTCCAGGAGGAGTTATCAAAGAAAGAGCCATAAGATCAGAAGCTACACAAACCAATATATCCAATTCATTGCATTTCACTACAAAATCGCGATAGTCTTTCAAGGCGCCTTTAGCATTGGGATATTGTACCAATGCACCAAAGTAATCGTCCCCAGGTGAAAAATCCTTGTAATCACCCACCACTACTTCTATGTTTAGCGGTATGGCACGGGTAATGACTACATCCAGTGTTTGAATATACACCTCCTTGTCTACAAAAAACTTAGCTGCCTTCTGACCTTTTTTCTTTTTGCTCCATATTCCTTCAAACATGGCCATTGCTTCAGCTGCAGCGGTGGCCTCATCTAATAATGAAGCATTGGCTATGGGTAATCCTGTAAGGTCGGATACCATTGTTTGGAAATTTAGTAAAGCTTCCAGTCTGCCTTGAGCAATTTCGGCCTGGTAAGGTGTATATTGTGTGTACCAACCGGGATTTTGGAATACATTCCTAAGAATCACCGAAGGGGTAAAAGTCCCGTAATATCCCTGCCCTATAAAATTGGAACCTATAATATTTTTATTGGCAATATTTTCCAAATGGAGAAGAAAATCGTGTTCTGTTAGTGCTGGTGGCATATCAAATTCACCTGTGAGCCTTATGTCATCAGGTATGGTTTCATCAATGAGTTGATCTATATTTTCAACTCTGATTCTGGATAGCATTTCAAGACTTTCTGCCTCGTTGATACCAATGTGTCTTCTTTGAAATGAGGATAATTGCATTTTACAATTTGGTTAATAAAGTAAGAAAATATTTGGCTACAGGTGTAATATCATATTTATCTAATCCTTAACATTTAATTTTTTCAAATAGATTATATCATGAATAAAACACAAGGGCTAAGATACAGGTATCAAATCATATAGTTAGTAGATTAAAGAAAGATAATTTTATTCAAATCAAAAATCAACATTACTAAAAAGGATCTATATTTAAAAATCCAGTCTATAACTTTCAAGAGGATTATCTCCTTTATTCATCCACATTATTTACCGCTTGCCCAATAGAATTTAACATCTTGTCTATTTGTACTTATTTGGAACAACCAATGATTAAAAAAAATCAGATATTGCACGACTTTTTACAAAAAAATGCAAATTAAAATCCATTGTTTTAATGGATTATTTGCTCATCAACGGGAATACCGATGGTACAAGTATGGAGTTTTTATAAAAAGTCATTTAGTGGTCTTAACCGACAGGTTTGGATGCTGTCTCTGGTAATGCTCATCAATCGCAGCGGCATGATGGTCATTCCTTTTCTAACCATCTACGCTACGCAGGAACTTCAGTTCTCAATAATTCAAGCGGGATTGCTTACAGGTAGTTTTGGAGTGGGATCTTTGGTGGGATCATGGACAGGAGGGTGGCTGTCGGATCGTATTGGATATTACAAAGTCATGGTAATCAGCCTTATATTTGGGGGGGCTGGATTGGCTTCATTGGCATTTTACAAGGACTTTTATACATTGGTGGTAGCCATATTTTTAGTGAGTACAGTCGCAGACATGCTCAGGCCTGCCATGTTCTCATCTGTAGCGGTATACAGTAAGCCTGAAAACAGAACCAGGGCGATTTCTTTGGTCAGGATGGCTATAAATTTAGGTATAAGTGTGGGTCCCGCTGTGGGTGGTTTTATTGCTGGTACTGCCGGATATATGTGGCTATTTTTAGTCGATGGTTTCACATGTATAATAGCTGGATTGTTTTTACTCTATTTTTTGGAGGAAAAAGAAACAAAAGAAGCCGCCAAAAAAGAAAGTGGAGCACCATCTTTCAGTGTTTATAAGGATACCGTTTTTATAGTTTTTCTATTGATTAACTTACTCAATCTCACGGCCTTTTTCCAAATTCTTTCTACTGTTCCTTTGTATTTTGAAAGGGTATTGCATATGACAGAAATTCAAATAGGGTTGTTTTTTACGCTTAACGGGCTTATCATTTTCCTGTTCGAAATGCCGTTTGTATACATCATGGAAAGAAGAGGTTCTTCTGTATTTTGGGTCATTACCGGAGCACTTATGATAGGTTTTGGCTATTATTTTCTCAACATACCCGGACATTGGTTGCTTATATTTCTGGGATTTTCCTTACTAGTAGGTTTTGGAGAGATTTTCAACTTTCCTTTTGCCAATGCTATAGCTCTAAACAGAGGTGAAAAGGGTTCTATGGGAGAATATATGGGATTGTACACGATGATATTTGCCGCCAGTTTCATTTTAGCTCCACTCTTTGGAACCAATATACTGGATCAGTATGGTTTTACAGTTTTGTGGATATTAACCGGGTCACTCAATTTGCTGAGCGTTATAGGTTTCTACTGGATAAGAAAGAAGATTTAACCTGGAATATACATTTTAAAATCCCCTTCTGGAGAGTTGAACCTTCCTGTCCCTTTAAACCAATAAATATTTAATAAACCCAATCGATTAATAAGCAAAAATATCAATCCATTTCGTGAAATCCACCGCAACCAATAGGCGCCCCGGGAGGCATTGTAATCGGTTGAGGCATCTTCCATTTATCCGGTTCTGCCATGGATTTGCTGATGACATTTCCTAAATAATCAATGTGGGCAATTCTATCAATCGGACCAGTTAGAACAGTTAAATAAGAATCCTTTAGTTGTTCAAGTTGGTAATGGGCAATGGCTGCAACCTGTTTATCATTTGCATGGAGAGATAGTTGGATAAGACGATACACCAATCCTTTTTGTGATTGCATAGCTATCGACATTTCTATATGATCACTGCCATAGTCTTCAAAAATCGATTCAATGATATTTTCCAGATATTCAGAAAGAGTATAACTATGAAGTCTTTGAATTCGCGCAAGTCTTTCTTCATTGAGCATCCACCCATACAGATCATTGATATATGCTTCTGCAGGACTGATCGGGTCGAAAGCCAATCCTGTATGACCTTTAAAAGATTCTCTGTCTCTGCTATATCCAAGGGCTGGAGGTGGAATGATATCTACTATATGTTGTGGAATTTTCAACAGAGCAGGTTTTGCGGTTTCCAATAGTGCCTTGACTGCTGCTTTTTGCATATCAATGGGTACTTCTGTTAAGGTATTTACTTCTTCGTCACCTTTTACACTATATGAATAATACATACCTCCCGGTATTTTACTGACTGCTTCCGCCTGATACCGGTGCATGAGGTAAACTGGTACAAGAACTTTTTCCAATTCAGAGTAAGGTACGCCCTCCTTGATCGAATGTAGTCCAATTCTATTTAGAGCAGAAGAACGCAACTGGTTGATTCTTTTTAGTTCATCTATTGCTGAAGAACCGTTATCCCATAAATGTGCCTGAGGGTGCACGCTGCCTGGAGGTCTCGAATCTGAATCGGCCATAAAGAGTAAGCCCAACGATTTAGTTTCTTTAATGATTTTGGAAAGTGCTTCTTTCTCATCGATATCTTCAGTAAAATGTTTATACCCGTATAGTATGGCTCTTTTATCCCAAATACCAATACCTATATCATAAGCGTCCTCGTAAATAATCTGCCCGTCATCCAATTTTATATATGGGTGCGGATAGTCCATAACTGATGCTCTGTCATTAACCGATGCGGTAAAGTTGTGGACTAGTCCAATGGTATGTCCCACTTCATGAGCTGACAACTGCCTTAAACGCGCAAGAGCTACTTCTGTCATAGGGTCATCATTTTCAGCAACCCCACTATAAGGAGACATAATTCCCTGGGCGATTAAAAAATCCTGTCTCACTCTTAATGAACCCAGGCTGACATGTCCCTTAATGATTTCACCTGTCCTCGGATCGGTGACGCTGGACCCGTAAGACCAGCCTCTCGTACTTCTGTGAACCCATTGTATAATATTATACCTGACATCCATTGGGTGCGCCCCATCCGGTAATTCTCTGACATGAAAAGCATTTTGAAAACCCGCGTATTCGAACGCTTCATTCCACCATGCAGCGCCTTCCATCAAAGCCGATTTTACCGGCTCGGGACATCCGGGATCAATATAATATACAATAGGTTCTACGGGTTCACTCAAAACTGCATCTGGATTCCTTTTTTCCAATCTGTGCCGTGTAATATACCTGATTTGCATAGACTCCTGGATCGGAGTGGCGTAATCGGCAAACGACATCGAATAATAACCCGAGAATGGATGAAATTCTCTGGGTCTATAATTATCGTCTGGCAATCGCACAAAAGAATGATGCTGTCTTACACTTACTTCCTGAGGACTGGGAGTTACAGACCTCAATTCTGAACCTTCCGGTTCACCGGTGAGTGTAATTAATGCTTCAAATTCTGAATTATCGGGAAAGCTGAAAGTGTTATCAAGGTAGACTGCTGATCTCTCTTTCTCTACTTTGTAAGATCCTTGTTTATTGCTTTTCAACCTGGAAGTAACATTATGTGCATCTCTTAGTAAAAAAGGACTCAAATCGATAATATAAGAACCATTCTTTTTCTCTTCTATTTTAAATCCCCAAAGAACTGATTCGGCAAATGCCTCTTTCACAGATTTGACTTCAGCCGGGTTTTCTGATATGGCCCTGTACCGGGTATTCGATTGAATGAGAAGGATTTTTTCACCCGTTTTCTCAAATCGAACCAATCGCGTACTTCCGAGTTGACCTCTATCGAGACCCAGATCATTGGATCCTACCCCGGTGACAAGACTGTTGACATAAATAAACTCTTCACCAGGGGATTTTACCTCCAGAAGCAATTTACCTTTTTCATCGTCCCAGGAAAAGTCAAAAAATCCGGTATACTGTTGTGAAGTAATCGGGAGAGCAAGCACAAGCATTAATAGCAACAATGATGTTCTGTTCATACGTTAATTAAATGTTCATTTGTAAGCCAAAAATAAAAATCGCAAGTGGTTTTCATTCTTGCGTTCAGCAATATTATGCAATAATCCAAAATATACCACTGCAATGTAAAAATGAATTGTTCTCATTATTCTAAAAGTAAGGACTATTTTATCATCTTTTGTCGTCATCGTGGAAAAAATACTACAGGTCAAAGAAAAAATTTCCGCTCCCTGCTGGAAGCTATATGCAAATAACCATCTTTGCCACAATTTTAATAAAGCTATACTCTTATCTTAAGAGGTATGATATAGATAAAAATACAGCTTAAAGTAGTTCATTTATGAGAATATTAATTATAGGAGGTGGAAACATGGGTCTTACTTATGCCCATAGCTTTCTGAGGAGTCATATAGTAACAGAGGAAAATCTGTATATCCTCGAAAAATCTTCAGAAAAAGCTGAAAGTCTGAAAAAGTTGAAGGTAGGAAGTGTTTATAGTGAGCCCGGATCATACATTCGTTCGTGTGATCTTATCATACTTGCAGTAAAGCCACAGGATACTTTGCAATTGTTTCCGTCCATGAGTTCCCACATTGATCATCAGCAAGTTATTCTATCCATTATGGCCGGAGTAAAAATCGAGACCATTTCAAAAGCTTTGGGGACTAAAAAAATCATAAGAGCTATGCCCAACCTTCCGGCACAGATTGGATCTGGCATGACAGTATTCACATCCTCAGAAGATATAACCAGAATTGAGTTGGTGATGGTCCAAAATTTACTGAACTCTTCAGGTAAAACCATTTATGTAGAGAGAGAAGATGCAATTGATGCCGCTACAGCTATATCGGGTTCAGGGCCCGCCTATGTTTTTTATTTTATGCAATGTTTGATAGAATCGGCTCTCGATATGGGTTTCAGTCAGGCTGAAGCCGATCTTTTGACGTATCAAACTTTTAAAGGAGCAGTGGATTTGTACAATAAGTTCGACATATCGTGCAATGAGTGGATCAACAAGGTTTCTTCAAAAGGAGGAACCACAGAAGCATCCATACAAAGTTTTAATGAGAATCACCTAAAGCAAATTTTTTCTGAGGGTGTACATAAAGCCCTGGAAAGAGCTAAACAGCTGAGCAATAATGGATAGGAGTAAATTTTTTAAAAGGAGAATGGAAAAAAATTATAATCTATTCTTATTACCTTTGCCGGTTTTACCAAATAAGTTTTAAAATTAAGATTTCTAATAATATGGATTTTAAACAATTGATTTCACATTGTAAGGAATACGGATTTATATATCCATCAAGCGAGATATATGATGGTTTAAGTGCAGTTTACGATTACGGGCCGTATGGTGTGGAGTTAAAAAATAACATTAAGGAATACTGGTGGAAAAGTATGGTCAACATGCATGAAAATATAGTGGGAATAGATGCCGCTATTTTTATGCACCCTAAAACCTGGAAAGCCTCCGGTCATGTCGATGCATTCAATGATCCCCTTATAGACAATAAAGATTCAAAGAAGAGGTACCGGGCTGACCAGCTCATCGAGGGTTATGCAGAAAAAATTGAAGCAAAAATCCAGAAAGACGTAGAAAAAGCCCAGAAAAGATTTGGCGATGCATTTGATGAAGCCCATTTCAGAAAAACCAATGACAGAATCATCGAAAGGCAATCAACTATAGATCTTGTATTGAAAAGAATGGCCAACGCCTTAAAAATTGGTGATATGGCGGATTTAAAAACCATGATTGAGGAACTGGAAATTGCCTGTCCTGAATCGGGATCGAGGAACTGGACGGAGGTTCGCCAGTTTAATCTTATGTTTTCCACCCAGTTGGGCAATATCGCCGGAGAAGAGGGAAAACTCTACCTCAGACCGGAAACCGCTCAGGGTATATTTGTCAATTTTCTCAACGTACAAAAATCGACCCGTCAAAAAATACCTTTTGGAATCGCACAAATAGGAAAGGCATTCAGAAATGAAATAGTTGCCCGTCAGTTTATTTTCAGGATGAAGGAATTTGAGCAGATGGAAATGCAATACTTTGTGAAACCCGGTGAAGAAATGCATTTTTACGACTACTGGAAGCAAACCCGACTGGCATGGCATAAAGCATTGGGCACCCAAGAATCAAAACTTCGTTTTCACGATCATGATAATCTCGCTCATTACGCTAATGCAGCTGTTGATATTGAGTTTGAATTCCCCTTTGGTTTCAGAGAACTGGAAGGTATACATTCGAGGACGGATTTTGATCTAAGTGAACATGCAAAATTGTCGGGAAAAAAGATGACCTATTTTGATCCGGAAGACAATAGCAGTTATGTTCCATTTGTAGTAGAAACTTCGATTGGCTGCGACAGGATGTTTTTGGCACAAATAAGTCAGGCACTCAAAGAAGAAGTGGTACCCGATGCTGATGGGCAGGACTCAACCCGCGTAGTCTTGAAATTGCATCCTTCCCTGGCACCGGTAAAAATAGCCGTTCTCCCACTATTAAAAAACAAGGAGGAGTTAACCAATATGTCCAGAGATATTTTCAATGGCTTGAAAAAAAGTGTCAATTGCCAATACGATGAAAAAGATGCCATAGGTAGAAGGTACAGAAGGCAGGATGCAATAGGCACACCCTATTGTGTTACTGTTGATTTTCAATCTTTGGAAGACCAAACTGTGACGATTCGTGAGAGAGACACCTTAGAACAAAAGAGGATTTCTTATAAGGATATTTTAAACAATGTGCATGTGAATTATCCATTATAATCAAGAGTATATGGGATCGTATTGGGATACAATCAGGGAATGGTGGTTTGGACTTTCGCCTTTACTTTTTATTGTGTTCACCAATGCCATAATGATACTGGTTGGTGTGGTATTAACACCTATCCTCATTCTGCTTGGACTTGATCCTGTTGGGGATTTGGGAGGACCGGATTTTGGAGACCTGTCGCCCTATGCCATATCTTTAATAGCAGTAATTATTGCGCCTATCATAGAAACTTTCATTTTTCAATTTTTGCCTGTAAAACTATTATCTGGTCGTGTACCTATATTGGGTGTCATCCTCGTTTCTGCCATATTCTTTGCAGTGGCACATGCCGGGTATAGCATGTGGTATGCCATTTTGGTTTTTCCATTAGGTGTGATTCTGGTTTATGTATTTATTCATTATAGTCATGAAAAAATCACTCCTTATTGGATGACTACGCTTATTCACGCCTTCAGAAATATGTTGGCTTTATTTGCCATGTATTTTACGTAAGGGAAAATGCTTAGCAATGCATCCATCTTATAAATAAAATGTAGAGATTTTTAAATTATAACATACATTTTTCAAAAATAGACAATGGCGTGTTAACCCATTTCTTTGGTAGCAACAATACAAAACTTTATTTTACTTACAATTCATTTACTATACAAAATAATCATCCAGGAAGGACATTTTTTACTGCATTTTAATAAATATGAGTTTACCATGAAACTTATTGTTGCTCTAACAGGTTAGTTTTATAGGTTTGAATAAAATATCCCCAGAATACCACAATTTTGAAACCTAAATGAATTTCATTTAATCAATGTTTATTAATAACCTTTCATGAATAAGGAATCGTATTTCGACCAGGCCTTGGAGTGGGTGGAAAAAAGAGGATCTCAACAAATTAAAGCAGATAAAGAGGGCTATGAACCTCCCAAATCGTATATTAATAAAACTACAAACGAATCCGTACAACCCGATCTTACCTATACTACATCAAACGGCAGTAAACACTATACAGACATTGCACTGAAATCTGAGAATCCTCAAGCATTGGTAACAAAATGGAAACTGCTGAGTATGATGGCTCAACTGAGAAACGGTAAACTTCATTTGTTGGCGCCTCGGGGTCATAAATCATTTACAACTGATTTGGTCAACACGTATAACATTGATGCCATAGTGCATTCCATTTAAAAAATAAAGAATTACAAAATCTAAATACACATAATGTTAATAATTGAAATTAAAGACGATGAAACCATCGACAGGGCTTTGAAAAGATATAAAAGAAAACATAGAAATGTAGGTATCATAAAAGAACTGAGAAAAAGACAACATTTCACAAAACCATCTGTTCAAAGACGTAATGAGATATTAAACGCGGCTTACAGGCAAGAAAAATTTGGTAATAATTAATTAATTTACTATCGTTATGGCAAGAACGAGCACTAAAAAATTTGATTTTGGAAAAGGTATATATTATTTCAATATCAAAAACGGATATAACAACACTATAACCATTAAGCGGGTAGATAGACAAAAAGCCATTGATGCTTACAACAGGTATTTAAAAACGTACGCTAATTGTGAATGGTTGGGCAAATGGGATGGTAAAAAGTTTGTCGAAGAAAACTTCGAGGAAATCGCCACACAAAGTTAATATCGCTTATAGCCAATTCATCTAAAGGTTATCATAAAGTATCCACAGATTTACATCAAATGGGTTGTAGGACACTTATACTTGTTTTTCGTATTACTCTTTCTTTTGAAGTCCTAAACCAACTCAGATTTCATCGTTAATGCATTGTCCTTGTATTTCCCTTTACTCTTTCTGATCCTGACAGCGACAACTTTATATTCCGGGCATTTGGCTTCCGTATCATGGATATCTCCTGTTAAGTTGTTGATCATAATATCCGGAAAATGGAATGTCGTGCTCAAAACACCCATTTTTACATCATCCGTGATCCGGGCTTTTACATCTACTTTTCCTCTTGGCGATTCTACACAAACGAAGTCACCCTCTTGAATAAAGTGTTTTTTAGCATCATCCGGATGGATCATTAAATAATCGTCTTTCAACAACAATTCGTTCGCAGTCCTCCTGGTCATGGCGCCACAGTTATAATGTTCTAACTCTCTGTTTGTAGTAAGTATATAGGGATAGTCTTTGGCATTATCAAGGAGTTCTTCAGTTTCCTTCCAGTCTTTAAAAATGAATTGACCCTTACCTCTTTTAAAATCCGTTTGATGGAGGATTTTGGTATCCGTACCATCTTTTGCCACCGGCCATTGTTTGCCATTTTTGCCTAAATTCTCCCATGTGATGCCTTCAAAAAAAGGAACAATTTGAGAAATTTCTTCTAACATAGTCTTGGGATCATAATCGGGTTGATAATATCCCATTCTGTTCATAATATCAACAATGATTTGTCCATCCGGCTTTGACAACCCATTTGGATTAACCGCTTGCCTAACAGCCTGTACCCTTCTTTCTCCGTTGGTAAAAGTTCCGCTTTTTTCAAGGAATGAAGCACCGGGCAAAATCATATCAGCATATTTAGCTGTTTCGGTCATAAATAGCTCTTGTACAATAACGAGATCCGTACTTTCCAATGCCCTGATCACTTTTTGTGTATTTGGGTCTGTCTGAACGACATCTTCTCCTATTATCCAAAGAGCCTTTAATTTGCCAGCGATAGCAGCATCGAACATTTCAGGAATTTTATACCCTATATGACTGGGTACGGTTACTCCATAAAATGAATTGTACCTTTGGTTGATTTCAGGTTTGGTAATATCCATATATCCAGCTCCCTGATGGGGTTGAACTCCCATATCAGCACTACCCTGGACATTATTTTGTCCTCTGAGAGGATTGACTCCTACTCCTCTCCTTCCAATATTTCCGGTAAGCATGGCCAGATCTGCAATTTGCATAACGGTAAAAGTGCCTTGCGAATGTTCTGTAACTCCCAATCCGTGAAATGACATGGCGTTGGGAGCTGATGCATATGCAATGGCAGCTTTTTTTATGATCTCTCTGTCGACACCACAAACCGCTTCAATTTTATCTAAATCTATGCTTAATATCTCTTTTTTAAAATCTTCATAACCCTCTGTACGGGATCCGATAAATGATTTGTCTGCCAAACCTTCTTGTATAATGTAATACATCATCATGTTGAGGACTGCCACATTGGTTCCGGGACGAAGAGGAATATGGTGTGTAGCATACTTAGCTATTTCTGTTCTTCTGGGATCAATTACGATGGTAATATTTCCCGTTTTCATGGCAAATTGTTTAAACTTTGCTCCGGTCACGGGGTGGGCATCTGTAGGGTTCGCTCCTATGATCAAAATACAATTTGTGTCTTTCAAATCATCAATAGAATTCGTCGCAGCACCCGTTCCAAATGTTCTCTGCATACCCAAAGCCGTAGGTGAGTGGCATACTCTGGCACACCCGTCAATATTATTGGTTCCTATCACAGCCCTGATAAACTTTTGCATCAGATAGTTTTCTTCATTTGTACATCTCGCAGATGAAATACCGGCTATTGAATCCGGACCATATTCCCTCTTGAAAAAGTGTAACTTTTCAGCAATATAATCATAAGCTTCATCCCAGCTTACTTTTTCAAAAACTCCATTTTTCCTGATCATTGGAGAGTCAAGCCGGTCAGGATGGTCGTAAAATTTAAAGGCATACCGGCCTTTCAAACAAGTGTGACCTTGATTCACTTCAGCATCATATGGTGCCTGAATACTTAATATCTCACCATTTCGGGTTGAGACTTCCAGATTGCAACCCACACCGCAATAGGTACATATTGTCCGAGTAACATCCGTTGCAGTTATAGACTTTGACTGGTATACATCAGATATGGCAGAGGTTGGACAAGCCTGCGAACAAGCGCCACAACTCACACAATCCGATTCCATAAAACTCTGATTGAGCCCTTTAATGATGTGAGAATCAAAACCCCGCCCGGCCATACTCAAAACAAACTGCCCCTGTACTTCATCGCAAGCACGGACACAACGGTAACAATTAATACATTTAGAAAGGTCGGAAGTCATATAGGGGTGACTCAAATCTTTTTTTCTGTCCAAATGCGTTTCACCAGCTGGATAGCGAACTTCCCTGACACCTACCTCAGCCGCTACCGTTTGCAATTCGCAATTTCCATTTACTTCACAGGTCAAACAATCCAGGGGATGATCGGTGAGTACCAGTTCAATGATGTTTCTTCTTAATGATTGAATAGATTTCGAATCAGGATAAATGAATTGATTGGCCATAACCGGTGTGTGGCAAGATGCCATGGTCTTCGCTCGACCGTTTTTTTCCAATGCGACATCTACAGAACACACGCGACAGGAACCAAAGGGATCCAGATTGGGTGCATCGCATAAGGTGGGTACCGATTTCTCTCCCTTATGTCTTCTTATAAATGACAAAATGGTTTCACCGTCTGTCATTTCATAAGGAACATCATTTATATATGCTGTTTTCATACCATTCAATTTTTTATTCAAAATAGGTCTGAAGCTCATCTTCAAAATAAACCAGTGCGTTTCTTACCGGTAACGGGATACCTCCCCCATGGGCACACAGTGATGTTTTTTCCAAAGTTGTAAGTAAATCATCAAATAAAACCTTGTCAATTTTATAATCAGAACTAAAAGCTTTCATGGCCAATTCCTGACCTCTTTTTGTTCCCAACCTGCAGGGAAAACATTTTCCACAACTTTCATAAGAAGCAAAATCAAACAAGTGCTCGATGAATTTCAAGATGGGGAAATCATGGGGTATACAGACTATCGACGCATGACCCAAAAGAAATCCATTTTTTGAAAACGACTCAAAGTCTATGACCAAATCATCTATTTTATGCATAGGTACAAGGCCTCCTAAAGGGCCGCCGATTTGCATTGCTTTTACAGGAGATCTAAAACCCCCACCCATTTCAAAGAGGACAGCAGAAAGGGGAGTTCCCATTTCTACTTCGTATATTCCCGGGCGGTTGAAGTAACTGTCTAAACTAATCAGTTTTGTGCCTGAAGACGTTTCAGTACCGATACTCTTCCAATGAGCACCACCTTTTTCAAGGATATAATGCACTGTGGCCAATGTTTCAACATTGTTCACGATGGTAGGTTTATTGAATAATCCCTGCTGTGCCGGATAAGGTGGCCTCACCCTCACTTCAGGTCTTTGGCCTTCTATGGAATTGATCAATGCCGTCTCTTCACCGCATATGTAGGAGCCCTGTGCCTGAATGATTTTAAATTCAAAATCAAATCCACTGCCTTGAATATTTTTACCGGCAAGCCCGGATTGTTTTAATTCATTAATAGCTTCTTGCATACGTGAAACAGAATCGGGGTATTCTGCTCTGATGTATACAACACCATAAGCGGCACCTGTAATATAACCTGAAATCAGCATCCCAAATAATACAGAATGCGGTCTTTCCTCCAATAAATAGCGATCAGAATAAGCGCCTGGATCACCTTCATCTGCATTGCAAATAATAAATTTTATATCACTTTTTGCATTTTTACAAAATTCAAGTTTCAACCCCATGGGAAATCCGGCTCCACCCCTACCCCTAACATTTGATACTTTGATTTCTTCAAGTACTTTTGAGGGATCATGTCGCAAAGCTTCCAGAAAAGGCCAGTAATACTCTTTGAGTGAAGTAAAAGGCAGAGTTAGCACAGGACGACTCTTAGCCATTACGTAATAAGAATCTCTGCTTTTGGGCAAAGTATCAGTACTGTTTTCGAAATTCATGTCAAAAATAGCCTTGCCTGAAAAATTCTTCCCATTAAAATGAAAAGCACTATTCTCGTGGCATCTGCCCAGGCATGTCATATGGCCAATTTCATCAGCATGGAATTTTTCTTTTAATCTCTCTATTACATATTCCTGAGTACCAGCGCATATGCATGCTGTACCATTACATACATATACTTTTTTGTCTTTGTTTTCCGGTTTGAGAAAGTCATAAAAAGTAGCTGTGCCAAAGGTATTGGCTTTGCCAATTAAAAATTCCTCAGCTAGTTGTTCCAGATCAGTCGTAGCAGGTGTTCCGGTTTGTTGAGCTGCTATGCCCAATCTTTCAAACAGGTTATCTTCCAAGCCTTTTCTGGCTGATAATTCACTTAAATTTCTTGACATATTTAATTTTCTATCGTTGAATGAACAACATCAGTTCTATGCATCAACATCATTCTTACATTAAAATGTGCATTCATTCCTTCCTTTCTTATATGTATCCTAAAAGCACTGAATCAGGGCTTTCCCAAAGATAATGAATTTATATCATGATGTCAATCTATAAAGGATGAATGCGATGGTCAAGTAATGCAATAATGTCCAAAAATGCTTACATGTCAGGCAAGGTATAAATAAATTGGAAGTTTTACCTAACCCGAATGGTCTGTATACACATTAAAGCTTTCTTCTTTTAGAAAACCTATCAGGGTTTGATTATTTTCTTTAGCCAATTCAATGGCCAGACTTGAAGGGGCTCCAACCGCTACAATGGTTTCAATTCCTGCCATCACAGCTTTTTGTATTAATTCGAAACTGGCTCTTCCGCTTAAAAATAAAATTCTATTACGCAAGGGTAGTTTTTGATTGATCAATGCATCACCTACCAATTTATCCAGGGCATTATGCCTTCCTACATCTTCATAAATTTGCTCTATATTTCCTTTCAAATCAAACAATGCGGCAGCATGTATACCACCTGTGAGTGAAAAAAGAGATTGTTCACCAGCCAGTTTTTGCTTTAAACTAAACAATACTGAAGCCGAAACAGAAGAGCTGCCTTCTATAATAAATGGTGATTTGGTTTTGATCGCATCTATACTGGATTTTCCACACACACCACAACTACTGGTTGTGTAAAAATTACGCTCTGTTTTGCCCAGATCAATTGTAAATCCCTCTGCAAACTGAACCAAAATGGTATTCTCTCCAAAAGAAAATGCAGATTTAACCTGGCTAATGTCCTGGATGAGTCCTTCTGTATACAAAAACCCCAGTGATAGTTCTTTGTCGTTACCCGGGGTGCGCATAGTAACTGAAATAGACCTGGGCTGTCCTTCCCGATGATGTTGAATCTGAATTTCCAGGGGAGCTTCCACAGCGACTACATCATCCATTTGTGAAATCAAACTATTCTTCTGCTTTTGTATTTTAATATGCTGAATACCTATTTCCATTATAACTATTGTGAAAAATATAAATGATGAATGCTTTTCATTCCTGGCTAAGATAAACCAAAATATTCAGATAATATACTCATTTTAGATGTCCGTTATCACTTTTTCAACCTTTCCTTTATTTCTCCGGCAATAGCAGAATGCGGATGAGTTGTAAGATAATATTCCCACATAGATATAAATTCTGACCGATATTTTCCACTTTCATAATTTACTGAAGGAGAATTATCTGTACCATTTAATATGACATTAAGGTAAAAATCCAGGGATGAATCTACCCATTCAGATAAAGGTAACAGAGGATGATTTTTACTTAATTTTTCTAATGATATAGCCATGTCTGCAATATTCACCAGGTCGGTCGTAATACCACCATCGGAAAACAGGTGCATCGTTTCATTCCGGTTGCGCAGACGGATAGCCTGTTCCATACCCAAAGTAAAAGGTCCATTGATTGCGGAAGTCAGCGTATTCCTGTCATAAGTGGGATACACGTCTCCTTCAGCTGTAGTCAATTTGAAACCATTGATCTTTAATCGGCGTAAAACCTCAGATTGCTCCATGTCTAATGTTCCCTGTGCAATTTCATCTCTCAGGTCTGATGTTTCATATAATCCCTTCATAGAATCGTCCATGGCCAGTGTAACTTCCAAATGGCTCATATAATAGGTGCCCAGCATGAATAATGCATCGTTCCACTCCGGTTCTGAACCTTTAAATTGACTGAGCACGGACAATATCTTTCCTCCTGATTCTATTTTCCCTTCATTTGCAGCGAGTCGCATTTGGCCGGCAGCCTCCATAATTCTCGAGGTAAATGGCGCTTCTTTACTTCCTCTGTACAGACACAAAATGGCTCCTCCATACACCCATCCTTCTTTACCATCATACTGCACCATGTGATATGGTTCGTCATATGTAACATTTCTAAGGGTGATGATATCTGTTAATTCAGACACGTTGCCGGAACCATGAACCAGCATCCCCTCTTTTAATTTGTCCGTGACCTCTGATTTCTGACCTGGAGCTGATCGCACCCTGAGATCATTGACATTGATCAAAAACATTTCGTAAACCTGTGTTTTTTCAAGCTGCTCTTCACTACTCTCATCAGAAATTGGTTTGTCCCTGCATGAAGTGCATAAGAGAAGAAAAACCATAAATAGCAATGGGTGGAATAATGACTTCATATGTATACAAACTTAAAATTTCACACAAAATTACAGCAAGAACTCTGTTTTGAATGCATATACTTTGGTAAAGTGAAAAAAGATGCTTATTCTCATTTTAAAGTTCATTTAGTTTAGGGTTTTTTGGAAAAAATGGCTTTCATTGTTTCCTATGTCCGGAAACCGCAACCTTCACTTGAAGATTACAAAATATGATTAAATGTACAAGAAAGACAACAAAACCAGATAACGTTAATTATTCAAACAATTGGCTTATCGTTTTCATAGGTAGAAACATTTTACCACTTTTGGGTAGCTTTATGAATCCGTATTTTTCATAAAAATTCTCTGCATCCTGGTCAATCGGATTCACGATTACTGCAAATGAACCGATGGTTTTAGATACCTCGAAGCTTCTTTTCAAGGCATCAATTAAAAGTATTTTTCCAATCCCCTGTCCTTGAAATCGATTGTCGATTGCCAATCTTCCTATTAAGGTCGTCGGAACGGATTTATAAGATTTTGGCAATTTTTTTTGTATCTGGTCTGGAATTAACTCTTGTGGAATGCTGCTGTTGGACAAGGTGTAATATCCTTTTATCAGGTGGGTAAGTTCATCATTGACTACAAAACATGCTGAAAGTTTCCTTTTGATATCCTGGTTTGCCTGCTTCTGAAGATAAGTATCCAACATAACCTTTCCACACGAAAACTCGGATTTTCTATGTCTTGAACTTAACGGTTCCGATATTTGGCTCACTGGGAAAATAATGCTTTAAATTCATCGGCAGCCTTGACAAGTTCTTTGTTCGGGTTTTTCGGATTGATAAGAGCATCAAAAAAAATATCTCTATCCTTTTCAGAGGCAATGATACGTTCACTCTCGGATATAATTTCTTTTGCTTTATCTTGAACAGTAAAAACTACGAAATCGGTCAGGTTTCTATAACCTCCCAACCTCGCCGCTCTTTCAAATAAAATCTTTTGTTCTTTTGTAAGCCGGGTATCGAACCTTGCATTTTTTGTGTTAAACTCCTGAGTTGTCATATATATTTTTGTACAAATGTACGTTTTTTTTACGTACAAATCAAATAATAGTAAGACTTTTTTAAGCATGCCCATGCCTTATCATTTTTATTTAACTTTTCCCTTCTTCGGATGCAGATTAATATACGTAAACTCTGTGTTAAATTTTCATTTTTTAGCACCTGTATTGCACTTTCTGCGTTTTCACAATGATATGACAAGTGCATACTGTTAAATTAAATAGTTAAACTTTCAAAAGTTACTCTGTTCCCAATATCAATGAAAGAAAAATCAACACATAAATCTTGAGAAGAGAAGCTGTATTTGAACCTTCCGTTTTATCAAATAAACGGTGGTTAAACGTATTGAAATGGTTGTTAATAATTGGAATACTTGGATTCTTTATTGCGTTTTTATCGGAGGTCGATTGGGTTTTTGTGTGCAAACAACTTCAGATTCTTCATTGGAAATTTCTAATCATAATACTCATATCAGGGTTGGCGTATTTTACCGCTTCAATAGCATGGCATTTTTCTTTTGTAAATACTAGGTATAGTCCTGGCTTCTTAAAATTGTTTTATTTCCGACAAGTGGGTGAGTCATTGGGCATTATTACTCCTGCCAGTATCTTAGCAGGTGATTCGCTTAAATTGTGGATGTTGGAAAAAACAAAGATTCCCGGTAAAGAAGCCTTAACATCTATAATATTTTCCAGAATCATGCTTATATTATCGATGTTGTTTTTGGTGTCCATATTTCTAACCTACTACTTAATCATAAATAACTTAGAAATAGGGTTAATCCCTTCTATTGGAGTTTTTCTTTTGGTGGGCTTCCTGTTTTTTACCTTTCTCCTAAACAAGGATCTGTGGTTATTTAAGATCTTTTATTTTATCAATCGTAAATGGAAAAATAAATATACATCAAAAATTCTGCGACAGTCTTATGAGTTGAATAGTAGGATCAGTGAATTTTTCTACGCCAATCCGATTAAAGTAGGTTTTATTTTTTTGTTGTCTCTCCTCCATTGGATAATAGGCAGTCTTGAATTTTATTACATCTTAACCATACTCGATTTAAACACCACTTTACTACAATCGCTAAATATAGAAATTGGTGTCACTACACTTAAAAGCCTGGGAGCATTTATTCCTGGTCAAATTGGTGTGGAGGAATATGCAAATAATGTAATGCTTAATGCTGTGGGATATAAAATAGCTGGCCTTTGGGTCGTGGTTTCCATAATAAGGAGAACGAGACAATTGTTTTGGATAGGTTTAGGGGGTATAGGATTTTTAGTTTTTAAAAAAATATATAAATAATGGCAATATTGTTTATTTCTCATAAATATCCTCCTGCTATTGGAGGGATGGAAAAACAAAGTTATGAATTGATTTCTCGCTTTGGGAAATATTCAACCACGTACTTTATAGTATATACCGGTAAAGGTTCAAAATTTTTATTTTTCCTTCAATTAAGAAGTAAGGTAAAGCAAGCCCTCAAAGATCATCCTGAAATATCTTGTATCCATCTTAATGATGGATTGATGGCCGCGTTTACTCCCTGGTTAAAAAAATTGACATCCATTCCTGTTTTTGTAACATTTCACGGATTAGATATCACATATCCTCTATCTTTTTATCAGAAAGTCGTTATTCCCAGAATTGCAAAATTAGATGGATTTATTTGTGTAAGTACATTCACAAGAGATGAGGCCCTGAATCGAGGATTTCCCCCGGAAAAACTTCATATTATCTCAAATGGAGTTGATCACAATTTATATGAAAATGATGTAATATTTACTCAATCATCTGTCGAATCTCTTCGAAATAAGTACAATATAGATCAGGAAGCGATCATACTTATAAGTATTGGAAGACCTGTTCAAAGAAAAGGCTTTTCCTGGTTCATATCTAAGGTTATGTCTAAATTTAATTCCGAAAAAATAGTATTTATTAGGATAGGTGACCATTCTCCTCCGGGTCTGATTGATAGAATTGTATATTTCCTTCCTGTCAGATTGCGAAAAGACCTTCAACTCATGTTTGGTTTGTCATCTGATACTATAAATATAAACAAAGCTATAAAAAGACTACGTCCTAATACTAAAGTAATACAGGTAGGAAAGGTCAGGATGGAAGAAGCAAACGACCTTTTGAAGCTTGCTGATCTCTATATTATGCCTAATATTCATGTAAATGGAGACTGTGAAGGATTTGGTCTGGTAGCGCTTGAAGCATCTATTATGCGTAAGTTCGTGTTGGCATCTGATTTGGAAGGTATTAAAGATGCATTAGTTCAAGGGAAAAATGGCCTAAAAATTCCTGCTGGAGATGCCGATATTTGGCATACAAGCATAAAGCGACTGATAAAAAATAAATTCATTTTAAGGGAAATGGGGGAAAATGGAGCTCTATATACAAAAGATCATTTTTCCTGGGATGATATGGTGAAAGAGTATTTTCAGGTTTTACCGTTAGCCTCCAAAACTAAGAAAAATGCAGGTGAATTGCTGCCAACTTTAAAAGCTCTTCCTCTATAATTTCGCATTAAGACCTATTATACCCTAATAGATTATTAATTTCATAAATAACTGGGTGAGTCGTCCTAATATTTAGAAGACGTAATGAATTTTGTCTAATTTTAAGAAGAGTGAAAAAATATACACTTAACTTTACAATGAATTTTAAATTACAATATGGATAAACGACAAGTACTTTTATTAAAGATGATAACTGGTTTTGTATTGACTATTTCATTTTCATGCCTCACCACAAAAGATGAACCATATAAATCTGAATTAAATACGATGGATGAGACCTCAAATGAGAAAACGGTAAATGATTCTATCTCTGTAGAATATGTTATGGGCAAATTTGAACCCTCCATCCATCCTTCATTTGTAAAAATACCATTGCAATATGCCGACCGGGAAGGATTGTACATGAGAAAGGAGGCGTATGATGCCTTCGTTGAAATGTACCAAGCCGCTCTAAAAGAAGGAATCAAACTACAGATCAGATCTGCTACGAGGAATTTTGAATACCAAAAAGGCATTTGGGAAAGAAAATGGAAAGGTGAAACCCTTCTCTCAGATGGTACCAATGTAGCCAAAGACATACATGATTCAATTCAAAAATCTTTAAAAATACTGGAATACAGCAGTATGCCCGGAACTTCAAGACATCATTGGGGTACGGATGTAGATTTTAACTCCTTTAACAATACATGGTTTAGCAAGGGAGAAGGATTGAAACTGTACAATTGGATGTTGGAACATGCTCATGCTTATGGGTATTGCCAGCCTTATACAGCTATTTCAGATGAAAGGTCCCATGGTTATTTCGAAGAAAAATGGCATTGGTCTTATACCCCTTTATCTTCCGAACTTACTCGTTTTGCCAAAGAAAATATAACAGAAAACATGATCACAGGTTTTGATGGTGCGAACACAGCAGAGACCATTGGTGTTGTAGAAAAGTATATTATGGGAATCAATAAAAATTGTTTGTAATTATGGCAGCTACTCAATCCAATATGTTACCTCTAGGAACCAAAGCCCCGCATTTTTCACTTCTGGATACGGTAAGCGGTAATTATTTGAATCTCAATGATATTAGATCGGACAATGCGACTGTGATCATGTTCATTTGCAATCACTGTCCTTATGTAATCCATGTAAATCAGGAAATAGTGAAAATAGCCACTGAATATCGAAACAAAGGAGTGGCATTCATTGCAATCAGTTCTAACGATGTGGACAATTACCCCGATGACAGTCCTGATAAAATGCGCATTGTCGCAAAAGTACTCAAGTATCCTTTTCCGTATCTTTACGATAAGAGACAGGAAGTGGCTAAAGCTTACGATGCCGCCTGTACTCCTGATTTTTATGTTTTCGATGGTTCACTTATGCTTACTTACAGGGGCCGGATGGACGATTCGACTCCAGGAAATGGAAATCCCATAACAGGTAAGGAATTACGCAATGCTATTGATAAAACCCTGAAAGGACAACCGATAAGTGAACAATATCCCTCCATCGGATGCAATATTAAATGGAAGGTTAACAAATAGCTCTCTCAAATTAATGAAGTATATGTGAACTATATTTTATTAAAAGCATGTTTAAATGATTATGGCGGTATTTAAAAAAATCATTGCATTTGCGGTAAAGAAAGTTAGCGATTTGGGTTCGCAACTTGTCTATACAGTTTTCCTTATGTACCATGCTTATACAAGGAAAGAAACACCCAATTGGGCTAAAAATATCATACTATCATCATTTGCTTATCTGTTGGCACCTTTCGATGCCATTCCAGATCTTACCCCGTTTTTGGGTTACACTGATGATTTGAGTGTTATGATGTTTGGTCTGGTATCCATTTCATGTTTTATAAACGAAGAGGTTCGGTTAAAGGCGAAAACATCTCTGACTAAAGTGTGTAAAAACTACGACCATGCCCTCATAGAGGAAATAGACAAAAAACTGTAATGCAAGAAATGGTCTATATATGTTGGTAATCAGATATAAAAATCCCAACGAAAAACTGACTTCTATTATTCACGAGTTAGAACAATTTTCACTTGCCTATCAACTTGTACAGGATTCACATATTATTGATTTCCAACTTGAGGAAGGCACTTTAACCATAGAAGGTCAGGAAGCCATTTTATCTCATATTCGTGAGATAAGTCGTGAATTGCATCTCTGGTATTATTGTGCCTGCTGATTCATCGCTTTTTGAAACATTTGATTTACATGCCGGAAATGAATCACTTCTTTCCTGAACATTATGTAATTAAAAGCAGAAGACAGAACTAAAGCTGTTATTAAAATTACCATCAGTGACATATTCTCTCCAAAAAAGGCGAAACCTGTCATGGTCAGTACAATGGTAATAAAAGTGACATAGGCAAAAAGTGTGAAAAAAAGCCTTTTTCTTCTGATATCTCTCGCCTTTCTCAGTTCATTGATCATTAATTGAAAATCATCAGGAAGTACATCTTTGTCTGCTATTGACTCCATTGACAATTTAATGTCATAGTGATAAATATACCAAAATGAAAAATAAAAAAAAGGTAAGGTAAGACCCCAATACATTCCTGTTACCCAAACAAAAACCATAGTAGAGGCCAGTACCACTACGGCCAAGACCATTAATAATTCATTCAGGTAAAACCTCATTTTTTGGTCAGCAAGTAAATCGTAGATACGAACTAATTCATTGTCATATGGCTGATCATTACCCGTAACATCCTCGATGAGTTTACTGTATTTGTGTAATATGTCAGGTCTTTCTACAGGCTTTCCCATTCAACAATATATTGAAAAAAACTATAATATAGCAATTATAACGTAAAAATAATTGCAATAGGTCGTTTATAATTATAATTCTGCTTCAGAAAATAATATTTGTGAAAATAGAGTCATTACTATTTTCTATTAAACCCAATTTGTCATTATTAACCAAGCCAATACTCTTCCGGTTAGTACGTTATTTCAGCCAATATTTCCACCTCCTCAAATTCAAAGAAAATAGCTACTCATCCTCATCTTCTTCTTCAATATTCTGAATCAGGTTTTCGAGGTCTTTGGTAGCCTTTTTTAATTCGTGAAGATCTTTTGTCTTTTGTCCATTGTTTATTACTTGTTCAGGATATTCTTCACCTTCAGCCGGATTTTTACCAAATGTAAATCCTTTAGCATCTGTTCCTACCCAGATTTTATCACCAGCTAAAAACTGACCCGTCAGTAACAATTTGGCCATCTCGTTGACAATCTCTTTTTGAATAACCCTTTTCATAGGCCTTGCACCAAATTGAGGGTCATAACCCAGATCTGCTAACAAGTCAAGTGCTTTATCTGATAACTGAAATCCTATTTCCTGACGGAACAATTTACTTTCCAGCTTTTTGAGCATCAAAACAGCGATTTGCTTGATTTCTTCTTTTGTCAAAGGCAAAAACATCAATCTTTCGTCGATCCTGTTGAGGAATTCCGGTCTAAGATTGTTTTTTAGCATTTCAAAAACTTCCATTTTTGTCGTTTCTAAAATTTCAGCCCTGTGCTGATCTCCCACCTCGGCAAGATCTTCAAAATTTTCAAGAATATTCTCTGCACCCATATTGGATGTCATAATGATAATGGTGTTTTTAAAATTGGCAATCCGACCTTTATTGTCCGTCAATCTTCCATCATCCAGAACCTGAAGCAATACATTAAAAGTGTCGGGATGCGCCTTTTCTATTTCATCCATAAGTATAATAGAATATGGCCGTCGTCTTACTGCTTCTGTGAGTTGCCCGCCTTCATCATATCCCACATAACCAGGAGGCGCACCTACCAATCGGGATACAGCGTGCCTCTCCTGATATTCGCTCATATCGATACGGGTAATCGCATTTTCGTCGTCGAATAACACTTCAGCCAATGCCTTCCCAAGTTCTGTCTTGCCCACTCCGGTAGGTCCAAGAAATATAAAAGATCCAATCGGCCTGTTGGGGTCAGATAGTCCAGCCCGGCTTCTCCTTACTGCATCGGCTACAGCTTTGACCGCTTCTTTTTGACCGATCACTCTCTTACCGATTTCGTCCTCTAGAGTGATTAACTTGTCCTTATCGCTTTGCATCATTTTACTCACCGGAATGCCTGTCCATTTGGCAACCACTTCGGCAATATCATTGGCGGTTACTTCCTCATTGGTAAATCTGTTTTCTTCCGGCAGCTGGCTGAGTTTTTCTTCAGCAGCTTTCAGCATTGCCCCTTTTTCTTTTAGTGCCCCATATCGAATTCGGGCCACTTTTTCATAATTGCTTTCCCTTTCTGCTACTTCTGCTTCGTGCTCCAGTGCCTCGATTTCCTTCTTGATGTTTTGAATGGTGTCCACGATTTCCTTTTCGCTTTTCCAGGCAGCGGTAATGGAATCGAGTTTCTCCTTGGCATTGGCTATTTGCTCATTGACTATTTTGAGTTTTTTATCCTCTTTTTCCCTCTTAATGTGCTCTCTCTCAATTTCGAGTTGACGTACACGTCTTTGCAATTCATCCACGGCTTCAGGTACAGAATCGAGTTCCAGTCTTAATTTTGCAGCAGCTTCATCAATCAAGTCGATGGCTTTGTCGGGAAGTTTTCTTTCTGTGATATAGCGGTGCGAAAGTTCAGCTGCTGCAATCAATGCTTCATCCAGGATCTCCATTTTATGATACACTTCATATTTGTCCTGAATACCCCTCAGTATAGATATGGTATCTTCTACAGAAGGCTCATCGATAAATACGGTTTGAAATCTCCTCGCTAAAGCTTTGTCTTGTTCAAAATATTTCTGATATTCATCAAATGTAGTAGCACCTATCGTTCGAAGTTCTCCCCTTGCCAAAGCAGGTTTTAGAATATTTGCTGCATCCATAGCTCCCTGACCTCCTCCTGCACCTATAAGAGTGTGTATCTCATCGATAAATAAAATGATTTGGCCATCCGCGTCCTTTACTTCCTTGATAACCGCTTTTAGCCTTTCTTCAAATTCACCTTTATATTTGGCCCCAGCTATCAATGCGGCAATATCGAGTGCATGTATTTGTTTGGATTGAAGATTTTCGGGTACATCCTGTTTGATGATACGCCAGGCAATACCCTCCACTATGGCAGTTTTTCCAACACCGGGCTCACCTACAATGATGGGGTTGTTTTTCTTTCTTCTGGAAAGAATATGCAATATCCTTCTTATCTCATCATCGCGCCCTATAATAGGGTCAAGTTCGCCGGCTTCAGCTTTCTCATTGAGATTAATGGCAAATTTTTTAAGAGAATTATATTGATTTTCGGTGCTTTGATCAGTAATAGTCCTGCCTTTTCTCAATTCAAGAATGGCATTTTTCAGATCGGTAGAATTAACACCTTGTTCCTTCAATATTTTTGAAGCTTTATCCGTGCCTTTTAAAATACCCATAATGATAAGCTCCAGTGAAATAAATTCATCTCCGAATTCCTTCAACAATTTTTTAGCTGCAGCAAGTGCTTTATTGGCATCGTTGGTAAGAAACTGTTTGTCTGCACCTGTTACCCTAGGATATTTTTCCAACTCCCTGTTAATCTCTCTTTTCAGAATAGCCATGTTAACACCTATTTTCTGAAAGAGAAATTCCGTGAGTTTTTCATCTGTATCAATAATACCTCTGAGAAGGTGTACAGAGTCTACTCCCTGTTGTTCCAGGTTTCCGGCCGTCTGTTGTGCCTTCAATATGGCTTCCTGAGCTTTTATAGTGAAATTATCGTACGTCATGTTATGATTTTTTGCTTGTTGCTTCTAAAAATAATAAATTCCGGTTTAATCCCAGTTTCATCTTTCTGTTTTTATATCAAATAATAATCCACTCATGCTATACTGACTTTTTGGCGCTAAATAGAGGGAATATATGTCTTTTTGACAAGAATAATAATGACTATTGACTAAAAATCAATCTTATCCTAGCAGTTATCCATAAAATAGCCCAGCAACATATTTCCAGTTTTATATGTATCAAATTCTAAAGTAACTACAAAGAGTATGTTTATGAATAAAAGTAGATTAAATTGAAGCCGAGCTAAAGTTGGTTTTTGGTGGGAGATTGCATATTAGACTAAAAAATAACCGACACATTTTTTAGATTCAGACTTTTTTAGAAAGAACATATTAATGTGTAATGCTTACTAACTTAAAAAGCATTACTATCTTTAAACCAAAATTTTATCCTATGCATACACGTAGAAAATTTATCAAAAATGCTTCCATCGTTATGGCATCAGTGGGTTTTACACCATATCTCCATAGCCAACAATTTTATCGCACTACGATATCCCCTTCTGATAAGATACGGCTTGGCGTTATTGGTTGTAAAGGTATGGGTTGGTCTAATATGAGGTCACTGTTGAGGCTCAGTGAGGTGGATTGTGTGGCTTTATGCGATGTTGACCAGGCTGTTTTAGACAGTAGGTGTAAAGATGCAGAAGAGATCACAGGACAAATCCCCAAAAAGTATAAAGATTTCCGCAAACTCCTGGAGGATAAAGACATCGATGCTGTTGTGATCGGTACGCCTGACCACTGGCATACCATCATGACCATCACAGCGTTACAGGCTGGAAAGCATATTTACGTTGAAAAACCCTTGGCCAATTCGATCGGAGAATGTTACGATATGGTGAAGGCGGCCAGAAATTCTTCAAAACTCATACAGGTAGGCCAATGGCAGAGATCAGGAAGTCACTACCGGAATGCCCTGGATTTCCTTCAGTCTGGAAAGTTGGGCAAAGTGAGACTCGTCAAAACCTGGGCTTATCAGGGCTGGATGAAACCCGTGCCTATTAAACCGGATGCCCCTGTACCACCAGGAGTAGATTACGATATGTGGTTGGGACCTGCTCCAAAAAGACCTTTCAATGAAAATAGATTTCACTTTACTTTTAGATGGTTTTGGGACTATGCCGGAGGGTTAATGACCGACTGGGGAGTGCATGAAATCGATATAGCTCTTTTGGGAATGAAAGCCACTACTCCCAAATCAGTCATAGCTTCAGGTGGAAAATTTGCCTATAGCGATGATGCATCTGAGACCCCTGATACCATGCAGGCTGTATTCGAATACGATGATTTTAATATGTTGTGGGAGCATGCCCTGGGTATCGATGGTGGTAATTACGGAAAATCAGAAGGTATTGCCTTTGTAGGTAATAAAGGCACCCTCGTGCTATACAGACAAGGTTGGGAAATTATTCCTGAAAAGGAAAACGTGGACGAAATGACGCTGTATAAAATGGAAGCCATTCCGTACCAATCCAGAAAGGACAACTATCTGGATGCGCATACTTCCAATTTTATCGATGCCATTAAAGCCAATGATGCTTCTAAACTGCATTGCGGTATTGAAAGTGGAAGTCTGGCAGCCATAAATGCCCACATGGGAAACATTGCCATGAAATCAGGAAATAAGATATATTGGCACCCAGAGTCCTTAAATTTTGGGAAAGATGGAAAAGCCAATGAAATGCTATCGGTTCATTATCAAAATGGTTGGAAATATTAAAATTAAAATTTGTTGCGGATTCTTTATTGACAGGTGTGTCAAATCAACTATTAATATGTTACAAAAAAGCTTTTAACGCATGTCTGAAAAAAAACTATTTCTCCTGGATGGTCACGCTTTGATCTACAGGGCTCATTTTGCATTTATTGCACGCCCCCTTATCAATTCGAAAGGAGTCAATACCTCAGCCATAACTGGATTTGTAAGAACACTATGGGATTTAATCTCCAATCAAAAACCAACCCATATTGCTGTGGCGTTTGATCCGCCAGGTGATACGTTCAGACATCAGTATTTTCCCGCATACAAAGCTAACCGTGAAGCTCAACCCGAAGATATTGGCATTGCCATACCTTATATTAAGAAGATTTTGGATGGATTCAAAATACCTATCCTGGAGGTACCTGATTTTGAGGCAGATGATGTAATAGGAACCCTGGCCAGGCAGGCAGCCAATGAAGGTTTTACGGTATTTATGGTAACTCCGGACAAAGATTTCGGCCAATTGGTTACTCCTTCCATTTTTATGTATAAACCTTCCCGACAAGGCAATGGTATCGAAATACTTGGAGAAAAAGAAATCACAGAGACCTGGGGAATCGACAATGTAAGTCAGGTTATTGACATGCTCGGAATGCAAGGGGATAGCGTTGATAACATTCCGGGTATCCCCGGAATAGGCCCTAAAACCGCTTCTACCCTTCTAAAGCAATTTGGATCTGTAGAATCTGTAATAGAAAATGCCGACAAACTAAAAGGAAAACAAAGGGAAAATGTGGTCACTTTTGCCGATCAGGCATTGTTATCCAAGCAGTTGGCAACCATAAATACGGAAGTGCCAATACAATTTAATGCCACCCATTTCAGAATAGACCCAATGGATAAGGATGTGTTGAAAGAAATATTTATAGAGTTGGAATTCCGCACTCTTGCTCATCAGATACTGGGCACTCAGCCTCAGCAGGAAATCGGAAAACAAACCTCATTATTTGACAATGAACCTTCATCTGAACCCACTATCACTACTCCAGCTAACACGTATGCCGTAGCGGGACATAATATAGGCAACGTCGATCATATCTATCACTTTGTAGACTCACACGAAAAAAGAGAAAAACTAGTCAAAACCCTAAAAGAAAACAAGGAGATCGCATTTGATACAGAAACCACAGGCTTGGATGCCAATAATGCAGAATTGGTTGGATTGGTATTTTCGGTAAAACCTCATGAGGCGTATTACATTCCCTGTCCGGAAGACCAGAGTGAAACCCAGAAAATTGTCGATCAGTTTAAGCCTATTTTAGAAGATAATCACATTACCCTTATAGGTCAAAACATTAAGTACGACGCACTTGTCATGAAATGGTATGGTGTGGATTTGCAGGGACCGTTATTTGATACCATGATTGCCCATTATCTTTGTGAGCCTGATCTGCGTCACAACCTCAACTATCTGGCAGAATCTTACCTCGGTTATAAAATGGTACCCATCGAAGACCTTATAGGCAGAAAAGGGAGAAATCAACTTACTATGAGAGATGTCGATCAAGCCAGGGTCAAGGAATACGCAGGAGAAGATGCTGACATAACACTCCAACTTGCACCTTCCATGCGTACCTTGCTGAAAGATAATAAAATGGAAAAGGTTTATGCAGACATTGATGAGCCTCTCATTGCTGTTCTAACTGACATGGAATTTGAAGGTGTACGTATCAACCCGGATTTTCTGGAAGCGTATTCCAAAGAGTTAGAAAAGATGATCTATGAAACAGAAAGAAAGATATTCATTACAGCAGGTACCGATTTTAATATTGGATCTCCCAAGCAGGTGGGAGAAGTGCTGTTTGAAAGAATGAGAATACCCTACCCCTGGAAAAGGACTTCTTCTGGGCAATACTCGACCGATGTAGACAAACTTACAGAGCTGTCCAATGACCATCCCATTGTCAACCAAATACTTGAACACAGAAAATACTCAAAACTTAAATCGACTTATGTAGATGCTTTGCCGGTGATGGTCAACCCAAAAACAAAAAGGGTTCACAGTCATTTTAACCAGGCAAGGGCAGCCACGGGAAGGTTGAGTTCTGAAAATCCAAATCTTCAGAATATTCCCATTAAAGATGAAGCCGGCAGGGAAATACGCAAAGCTTTTGAACCCAGAAATGAGGAATACATATTATTAGCAGCCGATTATTCTCAAATAGAATTACGACTTATAGCAGAAATGAGCAAAGACGAAGTGATGATGAATGCTTTTATCGCCGGTAATGACTTTCACAGAGCAACCGCTGCCAGTGTATATGGAGTACCCTATGATGAAGTGAACCCCGAACAGAGAAGAAATGCCAAAACCGTTAATTTCAGTATTACATACGGAGCCGGAGCCACCAATCTTTCCCGTCAATTGGGAATCAAAAGAACAGAAGCCAGGGACTTGATAGATCAGTATTTTGCTCAATTCAAAGGGCTTAAAACCTTCATGGATGAAACGGTGGAATTTGCCAGAAAAAATGGATATGTGATGACCTTGCTGGGAAGGAGACGAAGCCTTAGAGATATCAATTCCCGATCAGGCTTGATGAGATCCAATGCCGAAAGAATGGCAATCAATACTCCGGTGCAAGGCTCAGCAGCGGATATGATTAAAATAGCCATGATCAAAATCCATCGTATTTTAAAAAATGAAAATTACCGATCGAAAATGATCCTTCAGGTTCATGATGAATTGGTTTTTGATATGCATCGCGATGAGCTCGAAAGGCTCAAACCCATCATTGAACACGAAATGAAAAATGCTATTCCCGGTTTAAAAGTTCCTATTTTGGTAGGTATGGGACTGGGAAATAATTGGCTGGAAGCGCACTAATTCTACAAAAGTTTACGGCTTGATAACATGGTATAAAACCCCTCCTTCCCGTACTCATATAGTGTCAGGATAGATCGTAGAATATTTTAAAGGAAATAAAATTACAAACTGCATTGAGTCAGGAGGTAAAGATCATGCATCTTTATTCAAATCTGAAGGACTTTATCATATCCAAAATATCCTCTTTAATAAATGCATGAACAGGTGCCATGGAATCGGGATTGACTTTGTTACTAAAATACAATGAAGCCCTGAAAAAGTGTTGTGTACTATCTGTAAGGAAAAACTGAACCGGAGTAGCAACCGGACCGTCTATTTCAAAGAGTATACCACCTATACCAGCATCACTTAATATCGACGATTCTTGCCGGTAATTGGCTTTCATATCGTGTTTGCCCACAAATTGAAAGGCATCCCTGATCAAATCATCAAACTCTTTGGCTTCACCGATTGGGTAATAACTGCAATGCAATCTACCATTAAATTCCGGATATTCTACATTAAACCAGCATGGATGAGGGGGGTTCTCTTCAAAAAAAGATGTTGTCTTTTCAATATTTCCATATTCTGGAAAACTAAAATACAACGGGCAATAATCTGTATCAAAATCTTTATACTTTTTTTCCGGAAACACAATTTTTGGATATTGCCTGGGTTTTGGTACAACTATCTGTTCATTGTTGCAGGCCACAACAAAAATCAATACGAAGCCTAAAATCATGCATCTACCTATCATAATACCCGAAGGTTTATTTTTTCGATTCGCCTTTTGCTCACGCTGATCACTTTGAGCAAGATGTTTTCTATTCTGATTTCCCTTTCTTGTTTTGGAATGGCACCTATCATCTCAATCACCATTCCCGCCAAAGAATCTGCATCTCCCTTTACCTCATCAAAATAATCTACATTTACACCAATTATCCGACAAACATCATTCAGTAGGGTCTTCCCTTCAAAAATATAATTGTTGTCTCCAAGGTGAATGTAATCCACTTCATCATCTTCGTCAAATTCATCTTTGATCTCTCCAATCACCTCTTCCATAATGTCTTCGAGTGTGACAATTCCGGCACATCCTCCATACTCATCTACGACTATGGCCAGGTGATTTCTTTTTTGCTGAAATTCCCTTAGCAGTTCGTCTATCTTTTTGAACTCAGGCACATACAATACATTTTTGCGAATAAGTGATTGCCAGTTAAATTGTTCGCCTTCGTCTGTATGTCCTACCAGATCTTTGACGTATAGAATGCCATCAATATTGTCCAGATCTTCCGTATATATCGGTATCCTTGAATACCCGGCATCTCTTACAGTTCTCAGCACCTCATCAAAGGTGGTTTCTATCTCCAGAGCAATGACATCTACCCTGGATTTCATGATTTGCTTAACAGACAAGTCACCAAATTTTATGATGCTTTTTAATATGCTGGCTTCACTCATAATGTCGCCTTTTCCCATAGTCAGATCAATGGCTTTATCTATATCTTCTTTTGTGGAGGATGTGGAATTAGATCTAGCCAGAGCGATCCTTTTTTCAAACCGGGTAGACCACTTTACCATAATCCTGGACAAAGGTCCGCAGATGAAACTGAGAAAAACCAGAGGTAGTGACATAAACCGTGCAAAACGGAGATTATTCAGATTGGCGTATATTTTAGGAGAAATCTCACCAAAAAGCACCAATATAAAAGTAATCAGTATGGCAGTAAAAATAAAATTAATGCCTGTGGCTAAAGATTCTACATTTACCAGGTTTTCCAGATACATATTGTTCCTGAACCATTCGGACATTCTAAATAATTCTTCATCACCTATGAGTTCTCTGAGTAAAAAATTGGATACAACGACGATTCCTATGTTTACGAAATTATTGCTGATCAAAATGGTCGCCAATAGTTTTCTGGGCTTCTTTCTGAGGAGCAATACCCTATTTCCACTCCCGGTGGTCTCTTCTTCAAGTAAATGCAGATGATTAGGGCTCAATGAAAAATAAGCCACTTCTGACCCGGATACCAATGCAGATGAAATGACAAGGAAAATAAGAAATATGATTCCCAGTGCTACATCGGATGTAATTGCAAGAAAATATAAGTCAGAGAATATTATTTCCTGTAAAGGGGGCTCTATATCCAAAGTTTGGTTTTTTAATAAACAATTGACCTCATGATCAGAATGGAAGATCGTCATTTACGTCATCAAGACTACCTTGGTCAGGAGCTGAATGCAAGTCATCTTCTGAACGGATGTTGCTATCTCTTCTTTCCAAAAGCCGATAAGTATTCGCTACCACTTCTGTCGAGTATCGATCCTGTCCATCTTTGTCAGACCATTTTCGCGTGGTCAGCTTTCCATCAATGTAAACCATATTACCTTTTTTAAGCTCACGCTCTGCTCTTTCAGCCAGGCTCCTCCAAAGGACGATATTATGCCATTCAGTCAAAGTCTGCCATTCACCGGATTTATCTTTATAGCTTTCGTTGGTAGCCACTGAAAATCGGGCCATTTTTGTACCACTCTCCAGTGTTTTTACTTCCGGATCTCTTCCCAGGTTTCCAATAAGTATTACTTTATTTATCATAGTCTAATAGTGTTCCATTTAACAATGCAATGGAAATGAAATATTCGAAGTACTGAAAAGAATGACTCAGAATACATCATTTTCAAATCCATCAATAATACAAAATTACAATTAATTGATTAAGAGTATGTTTAATTTTTAATTTAACAACAGAAAAAATCTAATTTATCTACTAATCCGATATTGTAATATTAGTTAGCTATGGAATGAATAGTAAAATTCAAAAATTCTGTTTTAATACATTTTTATCAATAATATGGTTTTTAATAGGCACAGGAAATGGATAGTTCATCAGTAGGTCGATAGATACTTTTTCACATTCTGGCATTGACATTAAACCATCGGATTGAAAGACGGAAAAGCGAATGGTCAGTTCCCTATGTGTCAAAAGATGTTTTACCGGTGGCATTTCACAGATCAGGTCAAAGTTATATTTACTATTATCCATGTATTTTCTGGCATCTTTCAACTCCGGAAATTCGTACAATCCCTTCCATATTCCATTTCCATTCCTTCTTTTGATCAATGTTTTATTCCCACAAATCAATATACAGTAGTTCAAATCCTTTTTAATTTTCTCTTTTCTTTTCTTTTTATTAGGAATTTGATCCGTTTTTCCGGATTTATGAGCCAGACAAGATGATTTAATGGGGCATTCATCACATCGTGGATTGCGCGGAATACATATTTCAGCTCCAAGATCAAAAATGGCTTGATTAAAATTGCCGGGGTTTTCTTTACAAATAACTTCATTTGCAAAAGCATGAATTACACTTTTACCTTCAGTTTCATATACATTGTACTCCATTCCCAAATATCGACTGAATACTCTGATCGCATTTCCATCGATAGCCGTATAAGGCTGGCCAAAAGCAAAACTCATAATGGCGGAGGCAGTGTAGGGACCTATCCCGGGAAGTGAAAGTAATTCTTTGTAGGTTTCCGGGAGCTTTCCCTGGTGATGGGTAACTATCGTTTTTGCAGATTGGTGAAGATTTCTCGCACGTGAATAATACCCCAATCCTTCCCACATTTTCAGCACTTCATCTTCATGTGCCTCTGCCAACAGGTGGACATTGGGAAATGCTTTTATAAACCTTTCGTAATACGCCATTCCCTGATTGACCCTGGTTTGTTGCAGAACTATTTCAGAAATCCATATCAAATAGGGATCATTGGTATGGATCCATGGTAGTTCTCTTCCATTTTTCGAATACCAGTTGAGCAACGCTGAAGTAAAAAGATGTTTTTTGTTTTTCATGATTTGCATCTCCAACTGTGTATTACAAAAAAAAGGGACCATCAATGCAGAAAGTACCCTTTTTTTTGAAGCTCTTTATGGTCTAAAGCAATAAAATGCGCCACAACTCTTATAATACTATCTGGAATTGCGGATATTCCTTAACATCCATCATTTTAGAAAAAAGCAAAAATATTTATTTTAATCGAGGCTTATTTTTGATTCATTAGCATAGCCAAAGATAAAAATGAACCGAAATGATTTAAAAACTTTACTTCTTCAGACAAAAAAATGAATGAATATCGGGAAGTAATAAATGCTTAAGACGGATATTTTCCAGCCTTCTGAGAGCAGAGATAATAGAAAATAGCCCTGTATTTATTTCTGTTACTTTGACCCATCTTATTTACAGCATATTCGATGATTCCATCCAGATTATCCTTTTCAGTCAATCCAAGTTTTTTGATTAAGTAGTTTTTCTTCAATGTTTCCAATTCTTTTGTATCAGAACTCGCCACTGTTTCTGCATCTGCAATGTAGATAGAAGGCCCGCATGCCTTAACACAAGCAACTAACTTTTTCTCATCATAAGAAATCCCAAGACTCTTCATTTGATCCTTATAGAATTGAACTTTTTCATCAAATTTTGACATAATATATATTTTAAAGTTTGAATAAATGGAAAATTATCTGGCTAAAGATAAAGAATAAATATAAATTCATCAGCACTTATTGCAAATTTGATATGACATTTTATTGGCATTAAATCATATAGTTTCTCTCATTATTACATTCAAATCTAATCCCACATCGAAGGATCAATACCGGGAATGAGTTTTATTGCATTTTGGTAATACAGTTTCCTGAGAATATGATCCGGCAATTCAAGTCCGTACATTCTCCAGAATGCATGATATCTTTTATAATATGGGAAATGTTCATCCGCTGATTCAAAAACCCTGAAATACGTATGGTACTCATCAACATTGTATGCATCTTTACCAAACAAAACGCGATCCTGGTACTTCTCAAAAAATCTGGCTGCCATCCTGGGTTGTCTACCTAATTCAGCTATTACAGCTCCCGTTTCTATGTACATATTAGGTATTTCATCCAAAAGCTTGCCCAGATAGTCCAGATCATTGGCAAACCATGAAAAATGAGCAGAAATAAACCGGGTTCCAGGATTTTGACGAAACAGGTCTAATTGTTCATCAATTATAGTCTCCCAGGGTGCCGGATCATCGTCCTCTCTTTTTCTGGAAGGTATGAGTTTTAGTTCGAGCCATCTTTCATTAAGACTATCATGGGGCTCCCAAAATGCTTTTGGATCCGCAGCATGAAGGAGTATGGGAATCCCCAGCTCCCCACACTTTTTCCAAACCGGTTGGAGTCTGGGGTCTGTGATCTTTATTCTATCTCCATTTTTATCCTGGTTAAACATACCCTGACTTTTATACAACTTCAAACCCCTTGCTCCGTTTTCTACGTCGTATTCCAATTGCTTCACCGTATTTTCTGCCCAATCTTCTTCATCGATGGTTCTGAATTCTATATTGGTAAACAGAAGTATGCGATCTTCATAACCATGCTTTTTTATATTATCCATCATAGCCGTAAGATAATGCCCTCCTCGTCCGCTCAGGTTTACGATAACCTTCATATTCAATGAATCCATCTCACTGATAAGTTTATGGAGATCTTGCTCTGCCATCCTGAAATGGTGACTATGTACATCAATAAATGGAAATCGCGCACTCCTGATATCTGTAACGGGAACTACAAGTGAAGAAGGCGGATCGTAAGACTCAAAATCAATGGTAATATCGAGTGGTTCACGCCTTTGAGCTTCTAATACCGAAACTTCTATGAGTAAGGAAAAAAAGATCAACGCGCCAACTCTAAACATGTTACTTTTTACTAATCTCATCATTTAATTTGTTGCTTTTAAAAGTTAATTTATTATGATCAGTAAACTATTTATCAAACTATTGTAGTATTAAAATTCAGCATTGCCGGGAAACCTGGGAAAGGGTATAACGTCACGAATGTTAGCCATACCCGTCACGAATTGTACAAGCCTTTCAAAACCAAGGCCATATCCGGCATGCGGGCATGTTCCAAAGAGGCGCGTGTCCAAAAACCAGGACATTTCGCTCTCAGGAATATCCATTTCTTTCATCCTGGATAAAAGGACATCGTACCTTTCTTCCCTCTGAGAGCCCCCCACAATCTCACCAATGCCCGGGAATAAAATATCCATAGCTGCAACCGTATTGGAGTCCTCATTAACCCTCATGTAAAATGCCTTTATCTTTTTAGGATACCCTGTGATAATAACCGGTTTTCCAAAATGTTTTTCGACAAGATACCTTTCGTGTTCAGATTGAAGGTCAACACCCCATTCATCTATCGGAAACTGGAATTTCTTCTTTTTATTTGGTTTGGAATTTCTAAGAATTTCAATGGCTTCTGTGTAGGTAACTCTTTCAAACGGTTGTCTTATGCAAAAGGCAAGTTTTTCCCTCAATGGCATAAGGGAGCGCTCATCGGCGGGTTTGTTTTTTTCTTCGTCTATCAGCCTGGTTTCCAGAAATGCAAGATCGTCATTGTTTTGATCCAATGTGTATTGTATAATATACTTGAGCATATCTTCAGCGAGATCCATATTATCGTGAATATCTGCAAAAGCCACTTCTGGCTCAATCATCCAAAATTCAGCAAGATGTCTGGTTGTATTTGAATTTTCAGCCCTGAAAGTCGGACCAAAGGTATACACCTGGCCTAACGCCAGCGCTGCTAATTCGGCTTCCAATTGGCCAGAAACTGTTAGATGTGTGGCCTTTTCAAAAAAATCTTTTTTGAAATCAACTGATCCGTCTTCCCTTTTTGGAGTTTTATCCAATGGTAAAGTGGTAACCTGAAACATTTCTCCCGCTCCTTCTGCATCACTCCCTGTAATGATAGGGGAATGGATGTAGTAAAATCCACGGTCATTAAAGAACTTGTGTATGGCAAATGCGACAGAGTGCCTGATCCTGAATACAGCACCGAAAGTACTGGTCCTGAATCGCAGATGGGCTATTTCCCTTAAAAACTCCAAACTGTGCTTTTTGGGCTGAAGCGGATATTTTTCAGGATCTGCCTCACCGTAAATGATCACTTCATCTGCTTTGAGTTCAACTGCCTGGCCTCTGCCCTGTGACGCCACTAAAATTCCCCTGGCTGATATGGCGCTACCCGTAGTGATTTTTTTCAACGTATCAGAGGGCAATTTTTCAAAATCTACCACTACCTGAAGATTTTGGATTGTAGAGCCATCGTTCAAAGCTATAAATTGATTATTGCGAAAAGTTCTTACCCATCCCATTACCATCGCACTCTGATCCAAAACCGGCTTTTCTAAAATATTTTTTATCAATTGTCTTTTTTCCATCTTAATAGTGTATATACAAATAAAGCCGCGAAGATAATGATTTGTACCATCTAACCACCCTTAAACATCCATTTGAACCGGTAAAATGGTAGTTTTTTCAATGTCGGATATGACTTCAAATCCCGCATCGTACATTTCTTCCATTGATCCTGCTTTTTTTGCCGCAAAGAGAGCGACTTCAGCTTTATTTATTATGGTCACACACCGGTCAAGGGTTTCTTCTTGTACACCTAAAGACAATAAATTGGCTGCCAATTGATTTTTGGATAAACTCCCGGTGGAAATATTTAGCTTACTTTCGATATACTGATACAAGGTTTTTGTCAATTCATCATAAAAGGCTCTTTCATCCTTTTTATCGATGTAGGATCGTGCTAGTTTTAATCTCTCCATAGCTACCTTGTTGGCTTTTTTCTGAGCTTTTACAACGGGGTCTATCCCATCCTGAAATTCCTGATACGTTTTAAAGGAGAACATCCCCGCAATGCTTAAAAACAAAAAAGAACACATTCCAACATACAAGCCTGACCCCATAAACCCATAAGAAGGTGTAGTCCAAAATGTCGAGGGTTGATTGGGCATCAAATTTTTTCTACCCATTAAATAGGCATCCATCATTCGGTTGCTTCCCCTGGCTACCTGAATTATAAAAGGTTCAGGTGGTGTCAAAGTAATATATTCCAAACTATCGGTATCAAAATAAGAAAATTCAGGAAGAAGCTCATACCTTCCTTCCTTTTCAGGAAGAATCATATATTCGAAGACTTTTACATCTGTTACCCTTCCTGCCTCTTCAAAATTTTCATCCCGCAACACTGAGGGATCGTAAATCTCAAACTCATCGCCAAAATCAAGCCAGGGAGGAGTAATGTTTTTTCCATCACCATTTCCTCTGATCTCCATTTTTAATACCATTGATTCATCGGTCGTAATACTTCGTTTATTTAGAAAGAATTGAGCCGTGTATTTTCCAACAGCTCCCGAAAATGAATTAGGGGATCTTAAAGGCAAATCCTTAACTTCTATCTGAAAACCTTCAGAACCAATGATTTTGTAATCGTACTCCGGAAAAGAAAAGAAACCTCTCGTGCGTTGCTCCTGAGGGATACCTATACGAATATCGAGCGGGGGTATATGATAAACTCCCGTCCTTTGCGGAAATAAAGCATACGATTTCAATGTGGTCATCATATATTCTGCACCGTCTAATATCACTCTCCGGGATGAACGGGAGTTTCTTCCCAGTTCCCTGACAAAAAAACCATCAAAATCCACTGGTTGGATGGCTTCGTAAGATTTTACATTTTCTCGTGTATATAAATTCACTTGAATCAGAATCTGTTGGCCGGTATATGCCACGGTGTCACTTACCTCAAGCTTTAGAAATGAAAGTTCACTTGTCACAATATCATCCGAACTGGCTGCCTGAGCATCCACCTTAATCTGTAATGGATCGGTAGTGAGTATTCTTCCAGAAGATTGAATACTTGCAGAGCCTATGGTAAAGAGACCCTCATTTTTACCGGCTAAGGTATAGGTAAATGATCTTTTTTCAGTCCTGCGACCATTGATGATGGATATTTCAGAAGAAGTAGAAGGTCCCTGTACTAACAAAAATTCAGCAAATGAGGGAGGCGTAAATTGGGAAGCTTCCATATTTTCAATAATAAAAGATACCTGGAAGGTGGAGTTTTTAAAAACCTGGTAAGTTCGGGATGCTGCATCGAGAACTGCCGCATCAGTTGATACGTAAAACCGTCCGCTCTGAGAATGTGAAAAAGTGGATAGAAATAGTAACATCAATAACACTACAAATTTACTCAAATGCTTTTGTGCATTTTGTCCAGCATTTAAAGCAATCCCGGTAGTATATATATTTTCCATCATTCAGATTCCAATAAAATTACATGTATTCTAGTTGTGTCCTATAATTTGATTTTTTTTCGCTTCTTTCCGACAGGAGTGTCTGGCTTTTGTTGTAATTCAATATCTGATCTGTATATCACTTTGCTTTTTTTTAAGTCCTGCTTTTTTTGACCCGGATTTGGAACGACGATCATTTCAAACGGGGGAGTTTCATACGTTGTATCCTGTGATGTAAAATAGGCAGCCCCTATAAAAAATACTCCGGTTTCTTCCGGTTTCACGACGTAGGTATAGGATTGGCTTTGTGTCATATGGCCATTGACAAATTGCATATTGGAAGCTACATTGGGGCCGCTGATGACAGGTACCTCTGAAAAATCCGGAGCTTCAAACTTGCTGCTAATATTATAAGCACTAAATGTAATCTCACAAATATTTCCCAAAAGCAAAGTATCAGCAGTAGCTTTTACAGCTATGTATTTATCCTGAGCACTTAAAAAAGAAGCTGATATAGTCATGACTGCAAATGTTGCATACTTCATATAATTTACAATGGAATTTGTAACATTAAACCTGGATATAGGAGTCAAAAACTTTATTGATTTCATATTACACATATTATTGATTCATTTACTTCTTTACCAATCTTTCTTTGACTTTGGCTTGGTACCTTGACCTTTTCGCATTCTCTCCTGCACTTTTTTTTCTTCATTTTCTACAGCTCTCAACAACCTTTCAGCATCTTCTCTACTGAGATTGGTTTTTTCTTCCATTGGTTTTTTTTCGCTTCCTTCTTCTAGCTCCTGAGTATCATCTCCGGCTTCATTTTGGTCATCTTCCTGATCTTCGGGCTCAGATTCCTGGCCGCTTTGTTCTTCCTGGCTTTCTCCTTCTTCCTGCTCCTGGTTCTGTTGTTGTTGCTGTTCTTGTTGTTCTTGTTGTTGTTTCATTGTTCTGGCAATAAAAAGATTCTTGATTGCATCCATATCATCGGGGTTGAACTCAAGGGCTTTTTTATATGCTTCAATACTTTCTTCGAATTCACCAGCCGATAATCGGGAATTTCCGAGGTTATACCAGGTATTGGCCAGACTCTTTTCATCTGTACCTATAATGGATGCATCTTCAAATTTTTGAATGGCTTCTTCGTATCTTTTCTGATTATACAGTGTATTTCCAAGGTTGTATTTAGATTTAAGCGTGGGATCTTTTTCAAGAGCCCTTCTGTATTCTTCTTCTGCCTGATCAAATTGTTGTTCATTATAAAAACGGTCACCTTTTCGCAAATGCTGATGTTGGCTTTGACCATAAGAAATAGTAAAGTTCACTATAGCGATAAAGGGTAAAATATATAATGATTGTAAGTGTCGTTTAGACATATTCAGTATTTTTAAGAGTTTTTCTCTCGAATATAAGAACCTCAATGAATAATAGAAAAACACCAATGAGAAGAAGATACTGGTAATAACTGTTAAAATCAGTAAAAGATTCCTGTTCCAGTTCCCTTTTTGCCAGAAGATCTATCCTGTTTTTCAAATCCTGTATTGCGGCATTTTCCTCTACAATATTATAAGCTCCACCGCCGCTTTTCCTTGCTATTTCCTCAATAAACGCCAGATTTACTTTGCTCATAACAGGTTCTCCGGTTTCGGTGGTTTTTAATTCCTTTCTCCCCCTTACCATAACTGGAACATAAGAACCTTCTTCCGTACCCACAGCGACTGTATAGATGACAATATTAGCATTATTGGCCTCATCTACCGCTTTTAAAGCATTCTCTTCATGATCTTCACCGTCTGATATGATAATCATGGCTTTTTGGTGATCTGACTGAATGTCAAACGATTGAATAGCTAACCGGATAGCATCGGCAAACGACGTACCCTGAGTTCCTGCCAGGTCAGGATGAGCTGAAGCTACAAAAAGTTCTGACGCTGCATAATCGGCTGTCAAGGGCATCTGTAAGTAAGCCTGTCCTGCAAAAAGAATGAGTCCAATCCTCTCTCCCCTAAGTTGACGAATAAGCTTAGAGGTAAACCGCTTAGCTCTTTCAAGCCGTGAAGGTGCAATGTCCTCAGCGAGCATGCTGTTAGAAATATCCAATGCCACAATGATATCTGAGCTTTTAGCCGTTACCTTTTCTTTTCGTCCACCATGCTGAGGATTGGTAAGAGACAAAAAGATAAAAAACAACGCTCCTAACCAAAAAAAATACTTAATCCATACTCTGTATTTACTGTAATCAGGCATTAAAATAGAAAGTACTTTTTCGCTTCCCAGTTTTGCCAGATCCCTTTTTTTTATACGCACCAACCCGTAATACATAATAAACAATACCGGCAAAACCAGTAACCAATAAAAATAAACAGGTTCTTCTATTCTGAACATTTAGGGTAAGGTTCTTAATATTAGTTTAGAAAATAAAAATTCCAACAACAACAGAAGTAAACCTGAAATGACAAAAATCCTGTATTTGTCTTCATAGCGTTTAAATACCCGGATCTCCATTTCCGTTTTCTCCAACCGATCAATTTCACTGTAAATATTTTCCAGGCTTTCTTCATCTAAAGCCCTGTAATACCGGGCATCAGTCATATTGGAGATTTCTTTTAAAAGCGCTTCATCAATTTCTACTCTTGCCAATCCATAAACATATCTGCCATCACTTCTTCTGTTAATGGGAGATCTGGCACTTCCTTCTGACCCTACGCCAACTGTGTATACTTTTACATTAAACTGCCTGGCAATTTCAGCTGCAGTCATAGGAGTTATATACCCTGCATTATTGACACCGTCTGTCAATAGTATAATGACCTTGCTTTCTGCCTCAGAATCCTTCAGACGATTTACAGCAGTGGCCAGTCCCATACCTATGGCAGTGCCATCCTGTAGTATTCCGATGTCCAGTTCATTTATAAATTTTTTAATGATGGCATGATCTGTTGTTAAAGGACTTTGAGTGAAACTCTCCCCAGCGAAAATCACCAGACCTACTCGGTCAAATTTCCTTTTATCCACAAAAGCCGCAGCTACCTGTTTACTTACAGTCAACCGATCCGGACTAAAATCCTGAGCCAGCATACTACTGGACAAGTCCAGCACCAACATAATGTCGATTCCTTCAGCCTTAACTTCTTCTTCTGTAAGCGAAAGTTGCGGTCTGGCTAGTGCCAAAACCAATAAAATAAATGCCAGGGTGCGCAAAATGACAGGCAAAGGTATAAGGGTGTTTCTCCAGGATCTTATTCCTTTCAAAGGAGTGAGATCTGAATATATATACATGGGATGATTTACAGGCTTTTTCAAATAAAAATACAGAAATACCAGCGGGATCAACAACAAAAGACCCAGCATACCCGGGTTATAAAATTCAATATTTTGCCATTGCTCAAGCATCTGCTACTTCTATTCTTTTTGTTTCTTCAACCAATTCAAATGCCATTTGCATAAATTTTTCATGGATTTCTTCACCTGGAACAGCTTTTGCAAATTTTACCAGGTCAGCAATCTGAAGGATATTTCCTAATTTTTCAGTATCCACGAATCCGGGTACTTCCCTTAATATCTCTGAAGTGGTCATTTCCAATGCATTCATGGTAAACCTGCCTTGTAAATACTCTCTGATAATAAATGTGAGTTCAGACTGGTATTCTTTAATTTGTCCTTTTTGCCACAGTTCCTTTTCTTTCAATTCACGCAATTTTCTCAATGCAGTTTCATGCGGAGGAATAGAAATTATCTCAGTTTCCTCCGGCTGAATTCGCTCTTTTGATCTCATTCTTCGAAATAAAAAGATGCTGGCAGCTATCAGCAAAAGAATTCCTAATCCGATCAGAAAAAAACGGAAATCTTCAATAGTCAAGGGCTCAGTCATGATAGGCTTTAAGGGAGCCATAGTAAGTGAATCTTGTATGTTACTGAGTATTTCGTCAGGAAGAATCACAGTGAGTATAGGTCGTTCTGTCGCCAACACATTTTCAACTCCTACGCTTTTGATTTGTGGTCCATGCATTCTATAAACCCCAAGGTCATACATGACCACCAATATAGAGTCTCTTATAAATTTGAACCCATCGCTTTTTATACCTGGAAGCCTGTCCCAATATAAAAGCTTATTGCTATTGTCAATTTTTAAATGTTCTCCACCTCTTCTGATATGAAGGTCAGCAAATTCAGAAAAATTAACACTGTCCACTTCATACATAAGATTTCTTATGGTATCCAGAGTAGCAAAATCCAATACTGCCCCTTGTGATTCGGGAAGTCTCAATTGGAAATGCATATAGAATGATTCACCCATCCTAATGGTATCCTTGGCTATCCTAACGGAAGAAAGGCTCTGGCCTGCCAAATCAATAAACGACAAAGCCACTGTGATAAAAGCTAACATGATCCAGCGACACTTCATCTCCTTCCCCTACTTTTGAAAAATTGCAATAGGTTTTTGATATAATCTTCACTGGTACTTATACTAAGTGTATCACATCTGTTTTTAGAGAATACCTCTTTAAAAGACAGGTAATGGTCATCAAAAGCATTTTTCATTGCATTTCTTACCTTTTCAGAATTAGAATCAATAACTGCGGTTTTTCCTGTTTCTGAATCTTTGACCCGAATCAAGCCCACCTGAGGAAGATCTCTCTCGAGTATATCGTATATATGAAGACCCACCACGTCATGTCTCCGTGAAGCAATCATCAACGCCGTTTGGTAATCATCGGTTCTGAAATCAGATAATATAAATACTATGGCTCTTTTCTTTTGAATATTGTTTAGAAACTCCAAGGCAATGCTTACATCCGTTCCCTTATTTTCGGGTTTGAAGTACAACATTTCTCTAATGATTCTGAGTATATTTTTCTTTCCTTTGGCAGGGGGAATATATTTTTCTACCTTATCGGAAAACAAAATTGCTCCTACTTTATCGTTATTGGTTATGGCAGAAAATGCAAGAACAGCAGCAATTTCAGTGGTAAGTTCATTTTTCATCTCTCCACCACCACCAAATACTGATGATCCGCTGATATCTATTAAAAGTACCACTGTCAGTTCTCTCTCTTCTTCAAAGGTCTTTATATATGGATCACCAGTTCGGGCTGTAACATTCCAGTCAATGTTTCGAACATCATCACCATAAGTATATTCCCTGACTTCACTAAAAGACATACCTCTGCCTCTGAAAGCACTGTGGTATTCTCCTGAAAATACGTGCTTACTTAAACCTTTAGTTTTAATCTCTATCTTTCTTACCTTCTTTAACAATTCAGATGTATCCATAGATTAAGGAACTTCTATTTTGTTGAGAATGGTGACTATTATGTCTTCCTGAGTGATGTTTTCTGCTTCTGCTTCGTAAGTGATACCAATGCGGTGACGGAGTACATCCTTACAGATATTTCTGACATCGTCCGGAATGACATAACCCCTTCTATTAATGAAAGCATATGCCCTTGAAGCAAGAGCCAGGTTAATGCTTGCCCTAGGAGATCCACCGTAATTTATAAGAGCGGTAAGATCTTTCATACCATATGCAGCCGGTTCCCTGGTGGCAAATACAATATCCAGAATGTAGTTTTCAATTTTTTCATCCATATAAATTTGCAATACAGAATCCCTGGCTTTTAATATGGTTTTGGGTGTAACTACCGGATTAATTTTCTGAAAAGTCTCACCGCTGATATTTTTCCTGATGATCATTTTCTCCTCTGCTTTAGAAGGATATCCTATATTGACTTTTAACATAAAACGATCTGTCTGAGCCTCTGGCAAGGGATAAGTACCCTCCTGCTCTATAGGGTTTTGAGTAGCCAGTACAAGAAAAGGTTCTTCGAGTAAAAAGGACTCTTTTCCTATGGTAACCTGACGCTCCTGCATCGCTTCCAATAGGGCTGATTGGACTTTTGCCGGGGCTCTGTTGATCTCATCTGCCAGAATAAAATGAGCAAAAACAGGGCCTTTTCTGACTGAAAAGTCATTGGTTGCAGGATTATAAATCATCGTACCGATGATATCCGCAGGTAAAAGATCAGGAGTAAATTGTATTCGGCTAAAATCGGCCTGAATGGCAGCTGCCAGGGTTTTGATAGAAAGCGTTTTTGCCAGTCCTGGCAATCCTTCCAATAACACATGCCCTTGTGCCAATAATCCAATTAACAGCCTCTCCAGCATGTGTTCCTGTCCAACTATGGCTTTTGACGTCTCTTTGAAAAGCTCCTCAATAAAGGCGCTGTCTTCGTAAATCCGCTTATTTAAAACTTCAATATCAAATGATGTTTCCATATTATTACACAATTCGGGTTTATTCTATTGTAAATTGATTTCAGCCTATCAGCTTCTGTTAACGAAGCAAAAGGAATCAGGATTGCAAATTTTATAAAATTAATGCTTACTCCCAAACCTTAGGCGGGCATATCTTATTTTTAAGATAAATTTATGATAAGTGTCATTCCCCACCTACTGGTTTTAGATTTTTCAAGGTGTCAGATAATCTTATCCTGGAAGTATCTTGTTTTCTCACAAGCATTGTATCTACATATCTTCTCAAAATGGAATCAGGAACTCCTGATCCGGGAAAATCATCGGGAAACCATGATGTATCCACCGTTTTTTTGGGAAATACGATGGAGTCAAATATGGGTGCCGCAACAAATCCAGAGTCAAGTACTACCTGCCCAGGTCGAAGTGGCCGTGCGGGTCTTTCAGGGAAAGCATAATCATCGGCTAAATACCGGTCTATTAATTGGGCCAGTGTAGTATCGACATGTATCTCCGCATCATTAATAAACCCTGATTTACACATTTGTAATCTTCTGATTTTAAAATCTTCCCCTCTTTTAATGGCAGCTTGTATAACCCTGGGATCATCTATAGAAGGTGGTTTTTCTTCAATCAACAGATCACAAGCAGAGAAAAGGAAAAGGAGAGTAAAAACAACGAATCCATAACTGGATGCCGTTCGGATGTGGTGAGGGATAAGATCAAAAGTCTTGGCAAAACTCATTATCCTTATATTTGGCGTAAAGCGAGTATCTCATTCACCCGCACTTCGATAATAGAATCCACAGCATTTTGGAAAACACTTTCTTGCATCCTGGCACACATAGAATCAGCTAATATTCTGATGGAGTCAGCGCTCTTTGCGTATAGAGAATCCACCAATATCAACTCTCCGCTTGTAAGTTCTCTGTTCGGGTCAGGTCGGCAGGAAAAAAGACATATTAGACCAATAACAAAAATGGATGTGATTAATACTTTCATCCTACATCGATGATTTTCTTTCTGAGTTTAAAGTTTTTACCCAAGTACACTTTCCTGACGATTTCGTCCTCAGCCAGGGCTTCCGCTGTACCTGCTCTGAGTATACTTCCTTCAAACATAAGATAAGCCCTGTCAGTAATACTCAGTGTCTCCTGTACATTATGATCAGTGATCAAAATTCCAATATTTTTGGTTTTTAACTTGGCTACGATGGATTGTATGTCCTCTACTGCTATAGGATCAATACCAGCAAAAGGTTCATCGAGAAGAATAAAATTAGGAGAAGAAGCCAAAGACCGGGCAATTTCAGTTCTTCTTCTTTCTCCTCCCGAAAGGGAATCTCCGGGATTTTTTCGCACTGTGGCCAATCCAAATTCACCAATCAGGGTTTCCAGTTTATCGTATCTTTCCTCCCGAGTAAGAGGCATCATCTCCAAAACAGCGAGAAGATTATCCTCTACAGACAGTTTTCTAAAAACAGAAGGTTCCTGTGGTAAATACCCCACCCCTTTTCTGGCTCGCTTATACATAGGATACGAGGTAATATCTTCATCTCCCAGAAAAACTTTTCCATCATCCGGTTTAATGAAGCCTACCATCATATAAAAGGTAGTTGTTTTACCGGCACCATTTGGTCCTAAAAGTCCAACTATTTCACCTTTTTTAACATTGACAGAGACTGATTTTACGACTTGTCTCCTACCGTATTCTTTTATAAGGTTTTCAGATCTCAAATACATATCCTCTGTTTTATTTCCATTCGTACGTTGCTTTTAATTCCCAACTGGCTCTAAGAGCTTCCAGCTTGACAAACCGAATGCGTTCTGCCTGGCCTTTTCGCAGGTAGGATCCTGGATCCCATTTCCCGTTACCATTTCGATCCTCCAGTATGCCCAGGCTGTATTCACCTGGTTGTAATGTCATAAACTGTATTTCTACACTATCCATTCCAGATACTGTATGTTTTTTTATATCACTGTCACCTTTATAAAGTGTTACTACATATGGATACATGGTGTCCAGGTTCGTAAGAGTCAGGAAAATATCACCAAAGTCATGAATGGGCAATATAGCTACTTTCTGTCGTATGGTATCCGTGCTACCTCCATAATAATCCATGATCTGACCGGGTAATATTTCAATTTCATATTCTGACTCTTGCCGCCATTGTCCCTTTCCTCTAATTGTGTTTTGGGTAATTTTCCAATTAATCAAAACACGGTTTCCCGAAGTATCTACAGCGTATATGGTATCAGCTACGGACAATACCGGCCGGTCAAATGTAAAAATTAGGCTGTCGACAGGAGAAAGTGAAATAGGCGTAGGTCTGCCAGAAACAACCCTGTTTAAATTCCTGGAACTGTAATCAATATCAAAAACCGGTTTTACTTTTACCGTGTCTTTTGGTAGGAAAATTCGGAAAGAGTCCACCTCTGATAATCGGGGATACCATAGTATGAGCGTGTCTCTGCTAGCGGATTTCCATAAGATCTCAAAGTCGCCATCGATTGTAACCGGGATATCCTCATTGATGTCCTCAGAATATAAAATTTTCACGACCCCATTTTTGGTTTGAAAAACTTTAAGAAACCGGTTGGTTGAGAATTCCTGAAATATCTCTAAGTTTATTTCCTGGTCAAAAGTGTCCGTCAAATGTATGATGTCTTCATAAAATCCAATTAGCTCAGAATTCTGATCATATCTATAATTTAAATTGACATCTTGTAATGCAAATAGTTTGAAAGAGTCCGATCTTATATTTTGAAATCTATACTTGCCTTCTGCATCCGTTATGGAGAAATAAAACGGTTTTTCTTTATACACTACAGAGTCCCGTAAATCATCATATAACATGACGTATACATCTTTAACTGGCTCACCCGAATAAGCATTCCGAACCTGCCCGCCAAAAAACAGGGAATCGATGACTTCTCCGGTACTGAAAACAAAGGTGAAGTTTTCAATGCGATTGTTTTCGCGAAAGTCTCCTATAGCATCGCCAAAATTAAAAATATAGGTGGCATTTTCTTTAAATATTTCATTTTCATTCAGTTCCACTCGAAATCTCTTACCCCGGGCTTCCATTTTGGGAATATATTCCAGCGGTGGGGATACAATCAGCTTGCTCAATGGGTTATTTACTTCTATAAATTCATCAAAATAAAAAACAAATTCCCTGGCAGAAAAATAGGTTTGAAGGTTAGGTGTTGATTTGATGGAGTCAAGTCTGGGAGGAGTTTCATCCCTGGGACCACCACTGGGGCTACCTGTACTGGCGCATGAAACCAATAAAGTCGAAAGACATGCTATGAGCATACATCCCAATAAATTGAAAGAGTCTTTTTCTCTTTTTGACAAGTGTAAGGCCATTTTGTGGAGTGCAAAATTCTTGATTTCAATCCGGAAATTAAAAATTCGACCGCAAAGGTATTACGATTTTCGATTACCCGGGTGATATAGCATTAACGTTTCCCGGAGGTAATCCGTATTTACGTGCGTATATATCTCAGTGGTGGTGATAGATTCATGTCCCAGCATTTCCTGCACTGCACGTAAATCTGCACCTCCTTCAACCAGGTGACTGGCAAATGAATGCCTGAAAGTATGAGGGCTAACATTCTTTTTAATACCCGCTTTTTCCACTGCCTCTTTAATGATTTGGAATATCGATATACGGGTGATTTTTTTTCCCCTCCTATTCAGAAAAATGTAGTCGGTATGATCTTTATGAATGTTGAAGTGAACCCTTTCTGACGACATGTATAAATCGATTTGAAAAATGGCCGATGGGGCAATGGGTACCATTCTTTCCTTGTCATTTTTTCCCGTCACTTTTACCCAACCCAGGTCTGGAAAGTAATGAGAAATTTTCAGGTTTACCAGCTCGGTTACCCTCAATCCGCATGCATAAAGCGTTTCGATCACTGCTTTGTTGCGATGTGCATGAGGTAAACTCATGTCCATGTGATTAAGTATCGTTTCAATTTCCCTAAAACTGAGGGTATCGGGAAGTTTTCTTTTTAAACGGGGGGTTTCCAATAACCGTGTTGGATTATTAATGATGAGATCTTCAAGCAATAAATATTTGTAAAAAGCTTTTATTCCGGAAATGATCCTGGCCTGTGATTTGGCATTTAGTTTCTGGATTTGGGTGGAAGATATAAACTCTTCGATTTCATCCCTTTTCAAATGTATCGGTCCCCTTGGGTTTATATTATTTATATCGAATTCGATTAATTTACAGACATCGGAAATATAAGCTTCTACGGAATGAGGAGATAAACTTCTTTCCAACATCAGGTAATTTCTAAACCCTTCCACATAGATTTCCCATTCAGTCTTACCCTTCATTAATTTTTAATATTTAGATGTAAAAATAAGAAATACTAAATATATATTATAAAATACTACAATGTATTTTTATTTTAATATCAAATATTTATGTGAATATTCTTGTTGGTTAAGATGTATCAATAGAAATCTCTATTTTTGCCGTTATTCAAATTTTGTTCATGACTATGCATTATTTGACCGATAAAAAAATATATTGTACGGCTATGGAGCGCTTTTTAAAGAATTTTTATCTTACTTTTTTCATTCTCGCCTCGGGCTTATCTGTTTCTGCACAGCAGAACATTGGATATGAAAATCCCTACCGGGCTGTTTACGAACATCTGGCTAACTTACAGGATGATCAATATTTTCCCGAAATTTCTGCATTATCATTTCACCCAACCCTGGATAGTACTCACAGGGTAGAGCTGGCCATTAAACTGAAAAGGATATTTGATGGCAAAGGATTATACGTTATGGTCAATCGCATTCCTAAGGACAGTCTCTTCAGGGATTCCATTGCCAGGGATCATGTGTATTTTCCTTTTCCATCAGAATTGCCAGATGTCTATCTGGAAAGGGAAGAAGGTCTTTGGACCTACTCTTTAAAGACGGCCAGATCCATTCCGATTTTGTATAGGGCTACCTATCCTTTTGGCCTTGATAAACTCATAGAATTCACCAGTTATCAAGGTGGGAAAAAATATTTAGGCCTGTATGGGTGGCAATACATTGGGATCATTATACTTATTCTCCTTAGTTTTTTATTTCATTTTTTATTGAGCAAACTCCTTGATTTCGTCATATCGAGATCATTTTGGAAAAGTAGCATTCTGAATATAGAAAAAACGGATTTGCTCAGAAAGGCAGATGGTAAACTTAGCCTGGTACTGGTTTTTACTTTACTTATTTATTTTATACCGGTTTTGCAATTGCCGGTTAAGCTGTCTACTTTTCTACAGAAAGGTTTAAAAATTGTCGTTGTGATTTTTGTTATGATGTTGGCTTTTGGGATCATCGATATCATCAAAGTATATCTGAGAGATATGGCACTAAAAACCGAAAGCAAACTAGATGACCAATTGGTTCCCATGATTACGAAGACTATCAAAGTTGGGATAATCATTATCACAACATTTCATATACTTCATTTACTTCAAGTAAATATCACAGCTATTATTGCAGGTATTTCTATTGGTGGCCTGGCTTTGGCTCTGGCAGCCCAGGACACTGTAAAAAACCTGATTGGTTCTATTATGATTTTTTTCGATAAGCCCTTTCAAATCGGGGATTATATTATGTCGGGTGAGATAGAAGGAAGTGTTGTTGAAGTAGGTTTCAGGTCAACAAGAATTATGAAACCTGATACCTCCATTATTTCTGTTCCAAATGGCACGATTTCCAATAATACTCTCAATAATCTGGGAGTAAGAGAACTCCGGATGTTCAGAACTACAATAAATCTTATGTATATTACCCCGGTTGACAAGCTGAGGAAATATATTGAATCTTTAAGACAACTTGCACTGGATCATCCCAGAATAAATAATGAGAGGGTCATGATCTATTTAAATAATCTGGGTCCTTCATCCATCGATATTTTTTTCAGGGTGTATATCGAAACAAGGGATTTTGAAGAAGAGCTATCTCTAAAAGAAGAAGTGATATACCGGATTATAGAATTGGCACAAGAAATAGATGTAGGTTTTGCTTTTCCTTCTTCCTCCATCTATCTCGAGAAGTTTCCTGAAAAGGAAAATAATTCGGAAACAGTAGATTTGGTAAACAAAGATCGAGTATAGTTTTGTATTGAGAAATTAATTCATTCAGATCCCATATAAAATAGCCCACAAGGGGAATCACTTTAATCTAAAAAGAGAATTCGATTTGCTATAATCAATTTTCATTTATCCAGAAAAGATTGCAACAAAACAGAAAATTTTCTTGCATACAATAGATTTATTTATGAAATAAATGTATTTTTAGATTTAATGCTCTCAAATTAAAATGAAGTATAAAAATTTCATTAACCGTATGAAAATCAGTATTTGATTAATAAAAGGAGCTTTGATGATTAAAATTTCTGCTTTTTATGCTTTTGCAAATAATAAGACATCCAGGAATTCGCATAAATACAAGTGAAAATTGAAAACATAAGAATGACATTTTTGAGTACTTGAGCATGGGAGTATACTAATATTGTATATTTCGAATGCTTTCCGACCCCATCCTATCTATATAAGGTCAAAATCTTTTTTCCGGTCTTTGAAGTCTTATGTAGGGGATACTACGAGTGAACTTTTTACTCAAGTGCGTTAAAAAAATCTTTACGGCATACGCGATACAATAACTCATTAAGAGAATAAAACAGTAGTAAAGATTCAATGTAGAATGAATAAACAAAAGAACTTATATAATTTTGAAAAAGCAGATCGTTACATTCATTGTCCTCAAATGGACAGGCTACGGTCTAAACAATGGTAAAAGAGATGGATACAGCATATACTTCAGTTGATTTAAAACAAGCTTTGCATCAATATTTCGGGTTTGATCATTTTAAGGACACCCAGGAAGCAATTGTCCAAAGTGTAATGAATGGTAAAGACACCTTTGTAATTATGCCTACAGGTGGCGGAAAATCGTTGTGTTATCAATTGCCGGCAATATTACTTCCTGGAACAGCAATTATTATTTCTCCTTTGATCGCATTGATGAAAAACCAGGTGGACTCCATCAGAGCCTACAGTGGCAATGATGACGTTGCCCATTTTCTCAATTCATCTCTCAATAAAGGACAGATGATGCAGGTAAAAGCTGATATTAGAGCAGGTAAAACAAAAATGCTTTTTGTCGCTCCAGAAACACTGACAAAAGATGAGAATATTTTGTTTTTCAGAAAAACCAATATTTCTTTTGTTGCCGTTGACGAGGCGCATTGTATTTCTGAATGGGGTCATGACTTCCGACCTGAATATAGAAGAATCAAACTCATGATCGACGCAATAGGGAAAAATATCCCAGTCATTGCGTTAACAGCCACTGCTACACCCAAAGTACAAACAGACATTGTAAAAAATCTGGATATGGAAGATCATGATACTTTCATATCTTCATTTAACAGAGACAACCTTTACTATGAGATCAGACCCAAGATCAATAAAGACCAAACCTATAAAAGCATAGTACAGTTTATCAAAACCATGCCCGGTAAGACGGGTATCATTTACGTTCAAGCACGAAAAACTACAGAAGAAATTGCTAAAATTTTGACTGTGAATGGCATAAAAGCCTCACCATATCATGCAGGACTGGATGCTAAAACAAGATCCAGGGTTCAGGACGATTTTCTGATGGAGGAGATAGAGGTGATTGTCGCTACAATTGCTTTTGGTATGGGAATTGACAAACCCGATGTGCGATTTGTAATCCATTACGATATTCCAAAAAGTATAGAAAATTACTATCAGGAAACCGGTCGAGGAGGCAGAGATGGCCTGGACGGAAAATGTCTGGCATTTTATTCCTATAAAGATATCCTTAAGCTGGAAAAATTTCTTCGCGATAAACCTGTAGCTGAGCGGGAATTGGGAGCACAACTTATGGAAGAAATCATTGCATATGCCGAAACGAGTACTTGTCGTCGACAATTTCTACTTCATTATTTTGGAGAGTCCTTTGATACAGCTGATTGCAAAAATATGTGTGATAACTGCAAACATCCTAAGGATAAGGAAGAAGTCAGCAAAGAAATGAGAGATGCATTGAAAACGGTTCAAGCCCTTTCAGAAAGGCATACTGTAAAACCATTGGTGGAGTTTGTCACTGGCCGGAACTCAAAGCAAATGAAGGATTTCAGATTTGACAAGCTGGAGTTGTTTGGGGTAGGTAAGCATAGAGATGAATTGTTTTGGCATTCCATTTTCCGGCAAGCCATTTTAAATGATTTATTGTTTAAAGAAATTGAAGAATACGGCGTACTTAAGCTCACTGAAAAAGGTTTACAATTTATAAAGTCTCCTACTAAACTCAAAGTGCCTCTCAACAGGGACTATTCCGACGCTGAAGGGGATGATTTTGTTTCAGACATGTCACCTGGCGCTGCACTTGATGATATGCTGATGAAATTGCTCACAGATTTGCGAAAAAGCGAGGCTAAAAGAAAAAGTCTACAGCCCTGGATATTGTTTTCAGAACCTGCATTGCAGGATATGGCCACTTTTTATCCGATTTCCATTGATGATATGACTAAAATATCAGGTGTCAATAAAGAAAAGGCGTTAAAATTTGGAAAGCCCTTTATTGAACTCATTAAAGATTATGTAGAAGAAAATGAAATTGACCGGCCTTCTGACTTCGTAATGAAGCAGGTAGCTGATAAATCGAGAGATAAAGTGTCTATCATCCAGGCCATAGACAAAAAGATGCCTTTTGAAGATATTGCTGACACACTGAAATTCAATATGGAAAAACTGTTGGAAGAACTCAACATGATTGTTGATGCCGGTACTAAGTTGAATATCAATTATTACATAGAGGATAATTTGGATGAAGATGTGGTAGAGACCATAATGGAATACTTCCAGGAAGCGGAATCCGGATCTGTAGATAATGCATATCACGAACTCCATGAAGACGACATCACCCTTGAAGAAATACTAATGGTCAGGATCAAATTTGTCTCAGAAGTAGTGAACTAGCACTATGAAGAATATCCTTATCATCAATGGTCCCAATCTGAATTTATTGGGAACGCGGGAGACCGCTATTTACGGCACCCGTACTTTTCACTCCTTTTTTGCCGATCTCGAAGACGAGTATAAAGACATAGCGCTCAACTATTATCAATCCAATCACGAGGGGGATATTATTGACAAACTTCATGAAGTTGGTTTTATTATTGATGGCATCATTCTTAATGCAGGCGCATTAACCCATACATCTATCTCTATTGCTGATGCGATTAAATCCATAGATACACCCGTGGTAGAAGTCCATATTTCAAACATTTACCAAAGAGAAACATTCAGACACCATTCCTACCTAAAGGAAGTGTGTATTCATAGCATAGTTGGCAAAGGATTAGAGGGTTACCGTGAAGCCATAAATTTTATTTTGGAAAATGCACGATAGGGTTCGATTTGAGAATTATGACCAGTTTACGTACCATTTAACTCACTGCAACTGAGCCAACTTATCCTGAAGGTATTCTTTTGGCGATTTGCCAAAGTGCGCTTTAAAACACTTTCCGAAGTATTTCGGGTCACTAAAGCCCACTTTATACGCAAGCTCAAATGAAAGATAGTGATGTTCAAGTAAGAGTTTTGCCGCATAGTTCATCCGGTAGTTTTTCATGAGTTTATTCAGAGAATGGCCTGTAGCCGCCTTCACTTTCTCATACAAAAGTGTACGGCTGATTCCCAATTGATTTACAAAAGTGTCGATATTTAAATTTTCATTATTTAAGTTTTCCTCCAAAACCCTATATACCCTTCTGATAAATTCCTGATCGGCATCTTTCATGGATAATATGTCAGCATTCTGAGAAAGTTTATCAGAATATCTTTTCTTTACATTATCCCGGGAGGTGATCAAATTTTTAATGGTCATTACCAGCAAATTACTGTTGACCGGTTTAGTGAGATACATATCCGCACCTGATTCCATGCCTTTTAACCGGTCAATATCAGTAGATTTGGCTGTTAACAATATTACTGGTATGTGATTGGTCTCCGGATTTTTCTTAATCCTTTTGCACAATTCCATTCCATCCATTGCCGGCATCATCACATCGGAAAGCACGAGAGCCGGACGTTCTTTTTCTAACAGCTCCAATCCGGAAATACCATTTTCAGCAGTAAGAATATCAAATTGTTCCCATAAAATATTCTTTAAAAATATCATTAATCCAAGGTTATCCTCCACCAATAATACTTTTCTTCTGGTTTGACTTCCAGGCAATAGTACATCGCTTATAATGGATTCTTCGCCATGATCAGCCAGGTGTAAGTTAAAATCTGGGTTTATTGTGGTTGTTTCTGTGATCTCTTTGGGGGCGTATTGAGATTGATCCAGAGGAATTTTTACAGTAAAGGTAGTGCCCTTCCCCTCTGAACTTTCAACGTGAATTTGTCCATGGTGCAATTGAATCAACTTATGGACCAGTGACAAACCTATACCAGTTCCATATTGCCTTTGGGTAGATTGGTTTTCTACCCTGTAATACTGTTCGAATATCTTATGTAATTGATTTTCCGGAATCCCAATTCCTGTATCCATTATGGTAATGCAAGCAAATTCAGCGTTTCCATTGAGTGGTTCAGTTGTTATATGAATGTTTACTCTTTCACCTCCATCCGTATACTTAAATGCATTGTGTAAAAGATTATAAATGATTTTCTCTAATTTATCTTTGTCAAAATACCCTGTTATTTCCTGGGAGGAGCACATGGTTTCAAAATGAATACCTTTTGTGTTTGCTATAAATCGGAATGATTCAGCAATGGTAAAAATGGTCTCCAATATGTTGCCTTTTACCACGTTTAATCTAAGCACTCCATCATCAAGTTTCGAGATGTCGAGTATTTGTGTAACCAGCCGAAGCAGACGCCTGCCATTTTGATTAATGATCTTTAAATATTCCTTTTGCTTTAGTGTGAGATTTTCTTCCGGCAACATTTCCTCAACAGGCCCAAGTATCAGAGAAAGCGGTGTTCTGAATTCGTGAGAAATATGGGTGTAAAATCTCGTTTTAACTCTATCCATTTCGCGAAGTTGCTCAGACTGTTGTTCAAGCTTATTATACGTGATCGAATTATCGAGGGCGATGGCAATATAAATGGCAATGTTTTTTAGTAATTCAAAATGATCTTCATTGAATGCATTGGCCAATTCGCTTTTTATCACCAATACTCCAATAGGACTTTTTGTAGGAGAAACCAAAGGTATATACATGGCGGACTGAAAACCCTCATCCTCATACACCTTATGTGGCAATTTTAAATAAGTATATACATCACTTTTTAAATCGTTGGAAAAAATGGTTTCGTTGTGTTGAATTGAGTAACTCGAAAGTCTGTTTATTTCTTCCAGCCCAATGGACTGATTTGTCACTTTACCCCCGTTCATTTCCCAATAACTCACTATACTTTTTTCTTTATCGAGCTGCCCTATCGCTAAATGGAGTGAATTAAAAACATCACTGAGAAGAAAGTAAATGTTCTTGAATATCTCCCGCAAATCGATAGAAGCAGTGATCTTCTTACCCATTTCACTAAAGAGTAGCGTGTTTTTGTTTTGTATCTCCAATGCTTGCTTTTGCTGTACAAGTTTGCCAGATTGGACAGATAGGATCTTATTCTGATTTTCAATTTCTCTCTTTTGTTTTTCAACTTCTACGGTGCGCTCTTTTATTTTAAGTTCCAGTTCTTTCTGTCTGTTTTTAAGCTGAACAATACGTATCCTGTAAACCCCAACTATGATAGTCAATAGTAAAACAGTCATGAACACTTTAAACCAGGTAGTATTCCAAATAGGGGGTTTAACAAAAATTCTGAGCGATGCTTCCTTATTGGACCAAATGCCATTATTATTACTTCCACGAACCCTGAGCGTCAACCATTTTCCCTCGGGAAGATTTGAAAATGATACAAAACGTCTGTTATTTATTTGATACCATTCTTTATCCACTCCTTCCAGCAGGTATTCAAATTGATTTTGCCCGGGATACAAGTAGTTTAGGGCTGTAAACTCAATCGTCAGATTATTTTGGCGCCACGAAAGTTTCAAGTCCTTCAGATAACTAATATTTTGTTCTATGCTGAACACATCCCGGTCACTTTCACTCATTTGAGGCAATACCATTTTTACCGGATCATTAAATATTCGCAAGCCGACAAATTTTACAGGAGGTAAATAGGGATTTAATTCAATTTCTTCAGGACGGATTATGTTGAAACCTCCATTTCCTCCAAGGTAAATGCTGCCATCAGAAGATTTAAGTGAAGCCCACCTGGAAAAATTATTCCCTTGCAAACCATCTTCTTCGTAAAAGTTAGTGATTTCTTCAGTTCGTAAATTCAAGTATGACACTCCATTATCCGTTGCTATCCAAATCCCATTGGCTTTATCGCTGGTGACGTTTTTAATATCAAGACTTGCCAAACCATCTGATTTATTGAATCTTCTTTGGTCATTTGTCTGGGGATCCCATCTCACCAAGCCATTGTCTGAAATCCAAAAATATATTCCATCAAAATGTTTTGCCCTGCCACTATTTGCAGTATTAGTATATTGGAGGGAAAAAGAAAATAAGGTAGTGTCAAGGATAATTCCCGATGGACCACTTGCCTGAAATAAGATGGGATCTACATGATCTAATTTTAAAAAGTGCTTTCCATTATTTACCCATATCTTCTCTTGATGATCCAATAAAACATTGGGTACGGAAAAGCTGAGTAACCCTTTACTGTATTTAGCTTCTTCAGTTAGGTGGAAAAAACTATTGTCTGATTTCCTGAGGCAACTTAAACCATATTGACTTCCAATCCATACGTTTCCGTGTGAATCAACCTCCATATCAAGGGTCTGTGCATGAAGTAATGATTTGCTTTTATCTGCTGAATGTACGGTATAGCTTTGCAGATCTGATGTTTTTCCATTCCAAATATGAATACCATTGTAAAGGCTAGCTGCAACTATTTCATTCTCGTTTCTCCGTTTCATCAAATGGAGAACTCCGGGAAAAATGGCAAGTTCTGAAAAATGCTCACTATGCGGATCAAATGTATTTAGGCCTTTATTCGTCGATATCCAAAACTCATTGGCATTCCTTTCGAAAAATGCATACACTTCGTTGTCAGAAAGAGAATTTTCTGAAAAAGTTTTTTTGTACAAAGTAAATTTTGACCCGCCTGTGTTGTAATAGTTTAATCCACCCGCATTCACCCATATGCCCCTGTGATTATCTAAAAATATTTTGTTGACATATTTATCCTGCAATTTTCCATACCCATCATCTTTTATTATTTGGTATTTCTTTAAGGAGGTATTAAAACGAATCAGACCATTTTCAGTTCCGATCCAAAGTTCATCCTCATTGTAAAAATGAAGTGCCAAAAGTCTATTATAGCCCGGAGACTTGCTTTCTTCATAAAAAGTATACTGTTTCCATACGCCGTTGGTTAAATCATAAGAAAACAGACCTTCTCCAATGGTCGCTACCCACAAGATTCCTTTGTGGTCAAATGCAAGGTCTCTAACCCAGGTAGGATTGGATCTTTGTTCAGATGACAAATTTTCGAAGTGCTCAAAAACCTTGGTCTGCGGGTCAAAAGAGTGCAAACCTCCGCCCCATGTCCCAAGCCAGAGTTTACCTCCGGAACCCTCCACTATTTTCAAAATGACATTATAGTTAAACAGGGTTTGACTCCTTTCTGTTAAAAATGGATAAAGTACAAATTGATTGAGATCAGAATTAAACTGCACAAGACCTGACCATGTACTCAACCAAATGTTGCCGGAACTGTCCAAAAAAATCTCTTGTATATAATTATCTTTCAGGGCACAGCCGGAACATGACTGGTCATAATGTACGACTGTATGTTTGTAGGGATTATAGATAAATACTCCATGTTGTTCCGTCCCAATCCAAATTTGTCCATCGTTGTCGCAGAGAAGACTGCTGATCGCACTGGGAGTAGGGAGTCCCAGTCCAGTAGAAAAATCTTCAAATGAAAAGCCATCAAATCGATTGACGCCTAATGTAGTAGCAAACCACAAAAACCCCTCTTTATCCTGGATAATATCATTGATCTGACTCGACAGCAACCCGTCTCTGATCCCGTAATGTTTAAATAAAATGTCTTGATTCTGAGATTGCAGAGTCAGAGAAGATAAAAACAAAAAAAATATTACAAATTTTAAAGTGATGTTAAGCATCAATAAAGAACATTTTTTAAGTGATTGTTTGCGGGTCGATTCATGTATAATTACGTTTCTCCGCATGCTTTGTTGTCAAGAAAATACACATTTTACGATTTACTAAAATAATACATTTTTGGATTTAAAAATTTAATTACGCGTTTCAGTTAAAATCCGGTCTGTTTCCCATCACGAACAGAGTGCCCCGGATTCTTTATCACTTCTTCGAGCGACCAGGCTATAAAAGCAGCGTAGTTATAATCCTTATAAGGAAAATCACTCCCGGGAGATGCCATTTTTGATACGAGCACTTTATTGACTTCAGGTAAAATCGATAGTTTTTCAATAGCTGACAATTCCAGGCTTCTTGCTGCCTGCAATCCAATGACCTGGTTACTATGAGATATTGTTTGCGATAATAGTGCCAAAGCTTCATGGTCTTTTCCAAAATTACAAATCAACTCCGCAGCTGCTATTTGTACACATTCAGACGGGTCATTTAACAGTGGCTTCAATCTTGGAAACCATTTCTTTACTTCGTTTAAATGCTGATGCAAACCCATGATGGCCCAAAACCTGATTGCACTGTCATCATCGGTCAGCAAATCAACCAATTCAGCATAATCGGTCATTCCAACTTTTTCTGCTGCATTATAAATTTTCTCCAGGTTAAAATCATTCTCATCTAAAGCCAATTCATAAGGCGATCGTTTACCCCGTCTGATTTCTATTTCACTTTCATGCAAAAACCCAATATCTCTTGTAGAAAGGATTTCTCTTTTTAATTCACGTTTCAATCGTTCTTTAATATTTTGATATTCCTGTGTATTGGCCAAATTATTTAATTCAAACGGGTCATTTTCCAAATCGTACATTTCTTCGACAGGTTTTTTCATAAACATTTTCTTTCCATGTACCGGGAGGGATCCATTATTAAAAGAATGGCGCACGAGACGGTAAGCTTCTTTTTCATCAGAAAAAATATAGCCCTTTTGAATATATGGTAAGTGTGGCATAAAATGACGTATATAAATGTATCTGTCATCTTTTATGGCTCTTGACATCTCATAAGCATTATCAGCGCGCCCTCTGCTTGCCAGGGTGTACTTCCGCTTGATTTGACCTTCTCCTAAAAATATTTTACCCTGCATGTATTCCGGTACCTGAACACCGGCAATAAACAATATGGTTGGAACAAAATCAACAAAACTCACTTGTGTGTTTGTCTTTGAATTTTTACCATATGGGTTTAAATGACTGTATTTTTTTGGAATATATACCAAAAATGGTACATGTAATCCTGATTTATTCAACCACCTTTTGTATCGAGGCATGCCAAAACCATGATCAGAATATATAAATATGATCGTATCATCAAAGAGTTTGTCTTCGATCAGATTATGTATGATGTCACCCACTTTTTGATCAAAAGCAGAAATGAGCTCGTAATACCTCGACCATAAAGCCCGGGCTTCTACATTGTCAGGATAATAGGGTGGTACCTGCATATTATTCATATTCTGTCTCAATGAATCGGGAAGATCCCGTGCAATTTCCATGTATTTTTCATACGAATTGGCTTTCCCTTCATGGGTGTGTGCCAATGTGAAAACACTCAGGAATGGCTTTCCATTTTTTCTTTTTCTCCAGGGGGCTTCATCCGGCTCCCAATACTCCCAATGACCCTCTGGATTGGTGTTATAGTCTGTTTTACCATATAAGGTTGTGAAATATCCGGCATCACTCAACAACTGAGGCATGTTTCTAATATGCGGTGGTATGAGAGTTTCGGATCGCAAATGCTCAGTACCGAGTGTTGTTGGATACATACCGGTTACCAATGTTGACCTGGAAGGGGCACAAATCGGAGCTACTGCATAGGTCTGAGTAAATAAAACCGATTCCTTCGCAAGTAGGTCAAGGTTCGGGGTCTTTGCCAATTTATCCCCAAGACAACCCCAGGCAGGGCCTATATCTTCAGCATTGATAAGAATAATGTTAGGCCTTTCCACCAGCCTGTCATTACCGCATTGTACACATAGCAAAGCAATGAATAAAATAAATACGGGACTATAGGTGAATTTATACTTCATTGGGATTTATCGTTGTATGATTATTTTAGCACTATCCTTAAATGTAAGGCTCTCCACTTCGATAATGTGTAAACCTTCGGGGACACTACTGGTGTAAAGGGTAATAGTATTTCTTATATTTTCCATTCTTTTTTCAAAAATGACATTGCCGTCCATAGCAAAAATCCTGATCATAACAACATGATCTTGCATTGGTAAATCGATGTGTAGAGTATCGTTGACCACGGGATTGGGAAATATTTTTATGCTTTGCTTTTCAGATAAATTATCAGAAATAGAGGTGGCTTTGGCTTTTCTTTGTAATTTTACTTTGGCAGTAGATCCATTTCCGTATATATCCTTAAGGGTAGCCATGACCCAGACATAGTCATAAACCGGATCAAATGCCTCCCATGTGAAAGGATAGGAAAATGGGTCATTTGGGTCGACAGTTACATTGTGAATGGATAATCCGTTTATAGTAAAGTTTAGCTCTGCAGCCGATGAAAGATTTTGAAATGTGACATCCAGACGCAAACTATCTCCGGGAGCAAAATAAGTTTCCTGTTCCAAAAATTTAAAATTTAAATGTGGTCTAATACGTGGAGTATAAATGTGATTTGGAGAAGAAAGAAAACCGTATAAAGCAATAGAGGGAGATTGATTTTGATTGATGGTAAATTCACCGGTTCTCGGGGATTGACGGTTATACTGCCAGGTTTCATGTACAGGCCATTGCGAAACTTGAGGATACAATTGTTGGAGTGCAAAATCATTGTTGTGTGGCCCGTTGGGTTGACCGGTAAAATCTCTTCCAGGTACATGATGCGCATAGGGAATTATGCCGGGGATACATTCTCCGGGGCTTTTCCCTTCAAATTCGTAATACCAGGAATCTAAATGAAGTATTCCCGCATCCGGCCGCTTATGTCCCAATCCTGTCACCCAACACATATTGAGAGGGTTTGTTCCCAGGTTAAAGTCTGCACTAGTGAGAATGACGTGTTTGTATTTTTCATCTCCTACCAAGTAAAAAGCAACCAAAGCAGCCATGGTCTGTGGAGTAGTCTGAAGTCCGGTAAAAGATGGAGCGTTATAATCCCAGCCCATTCGAAGGTTTCTGTTTTCAGCGGTTTCCACTATCCACCGGTCTGCATGATCTATGACCATATCCCTAAACAATTCCCTCAAACCTGTATTCAGGTTTGTCATGTCAGGACAGGTAGCCAAACCAAAAATCACTTCCATCCACCTGTAGTCCCAGGAATCGACCTCATCAAAGGTGTTATAGCTTTCTATTTTTTCCATATAGTGTTTTTCACCGGTCAGTCTAAACAGCCATATAGAAGCCAGTAACCGGGTCATTTTAAAATGAAATTCATGCTCATCCGATTCCAGAGTATTCTGCATGGCCCATTCATATGCCTGGATTGCTGATGTTTTGAGGGTTATGGCTGAATCCTGTGCTGCTTCATGATCCAGTGCTTGCAGATGAACGGCTAATTGGGCTGCTCCACCAGCATAAAAGTATGTGGAAGATGGATCTTCAGCAGCACTGTACCAGTTTTGAGGGTCTTTCCATGATGGGTACCCCCGGGGTGCGGGAGGTGAGTAGTTATGTCTTGCAAGAACTCCTCCTGTCGGACTGAGATCAATGGATCTTTTTAAAAAATAGATCACCCATGCAGCCTCATCCAAAATGTCGGGAATCCCATTTGAACTTTCAGGAATATCGAGTTGACCATCAGAAAATCTATCGGGAAATAATTCGTATGCAGCGAGTAGATGATTGGCGACTCTTACATGTCGCGGATAGGGATCCCAATCGCCTGCATCGTGGTACCAACCCCATGATTTTATATAACTTCCCGTACTTCTGTCAGCCCATTCATTTGTTTCTATCCCTGAACCAAGATCGCGAATGTCAGTTAGAAACACTTTAAAACCATCTTCAGGATGATGATCTCTTGGAAATGCCCAAAGTGTGCTTCCATTATCTTTGGCGATACCTGCCCTTTGATGATAAAGCGTCCGGGCTGTATGATAAAAAACTTCATTATAAATATCAGGCCCTATAGAAAATGGATATGAGCAGCCTACTCCTTCAATGCAAAGCCTATATCTCCCGCTTTGAGAAAATTTAGAAAAATCGCACTCCCAAACTCCGGTACGCGTATAATTCCTCGCTTCATTATCGCGTCCATTTTCCAGGCGCTGCCCACTCCCCCTGTATTGAACCAGCCCAGTGAACTTCACCGAATTATCCATCTCATCCACAATATGAAATGAAGCATTTTCATAATCAGCGAAATCGATTTCCCCCTTGTCTCCTGCCCAATAATACAAATATCCGTATTTGGGTAATCCTTCTTCATCCAGATATCCTATTTGGTTAACATGTATTGACTCTGACCGGCTCCTAAGTGAATTAAAAGTAAAATGGAATTCTGACTGTAGTACCTCCAGCTTATCATTTTCGATCTGGAGTGTGTATTTTTTTCCATCCTTGAGTGGGGTTTCCCATTCAAGATAAATTTTGTGTTCACCAATAGCAGGATAATTGGGCCATTTTCCGGAAAATGCATTTGCTTTGCTCTTTCGATTTACTCTTACAGGATTCATTCCCTCTGCGAAGTCGGAATCTTCATTACTGATCAGACGGTAATGGGTAGTTTGTGTGGCTTTGCTGATATTCAACCTGTAAACCAATACTTCGTCTTTATCAGCTCTCTCGCCTTGCTTATGATAATTTATCATCCCCTCTTCAAAAGTTAAAGCGAGAATATGGGTATGTACGGGCAAAACCTCTACTAACGAAGATCCCTGGCTTCTGATAGATTCATTATTACATAGAATAGCCAATACTATGCTTATAACGTAAATGAGTTTTACTTTCAAAATCTTAGCCATCTATTCCCTTCTTTTCGCCCCAAATAAATAAAATTGGGGTGATAAACAGGGATATAAATGATCGGTTATAGAGTAAGATTAAACAGAGAGGGTATTCGCTACCCTGTCATGTGGCCCACGCAGTCATTACTGGCAGGTCAGAAAATCTAAAGTTGATTTTGAGGCCAAGGGTTTTGGGTCTAATCGCCTGCCGCTGTATTTTTTTCCAAAATGGCGCTGGAAATTAATTTCCAACCATATTATTATTGTTCGGTGCACGACTTTTTCTTCTGAGCCACTATACGTAATTCGTGTATATACTACTTTACAAAAGTTAGGTAACACCAATTGCTGTTTTTCATTTTCTCTTTGTCACTTTGGTTTTCAATCGACATAATTAAGGGTATAAAAAAATGAAAAACAAAACTTTTAGGCTGGAACCTGTATACCTTGGGCTGAAAAATTTTCAGCACCACTTCTCTTCAAATGACGTTATTAATTGCTCTTAGAGGTCACTTCCTCCGCCAGGCTTTTGCATATGGCAATGATCTCGTCTTCAACATACATGAGTTGAATGGTTTCACCAAAATGATCCCTGGTCATGTATTCATTGGGGGGATTATTGGGAAAATTTCCAGTCAAACTACGCAATATGACGCATACGGATAAATAGGTTCCCACTTTATCCGGATGGCTTCCATCCTTGGCATATAGTGTCAAATCGCTGTATTTAGAAAGGGTTTTTTGCCAGGCCTTACCAACAGGTATCAAAGGTACGCCAGTTTGACTGACCAATTTATGGTAAAAATCATCTAAAATTGACATATCCTGAGGCCGGTATGCACGCGACCAGGTTTGAAATATAAAAGGTTGTATGCCTTTTTGTCTAGCCAATTCTATAAATAATTGGAAGTAATATCCACTGCTATCAGGTTCTTCAATGGCACCCAGGCTATACTCCTGAAGAATGACCATATCAAAATAGATAGAATCCATTAAATATTTTGTTTTCAAGTCCTTGTGACCATGCCAATGCTGGGACAATTTGGCTCCAGGAGCTGTGCTTTTTCTCGTTTTGATATAAGTGGATCCGGAACCGGATAACAATGACACGAGTTGAGGTAAATTATTACTGTAGGTGTAACTGTTTCCGACAAATAAAACACTCATTGTATCCTTGGGTTGAGTGTAGGCGGTCTGGTAATTGAGACATATTATGCTATACACCAGGATATATTTAAACATTTTCAATTGCTCTTGCATTTTAGCTCATTCTTTATCAAGTTCATTTCTCTTTATAAAATCATGCTGAAATAAAGCCTCAAACCGATATATTTATGTTCCTTTCAATTGGACCATGATAGAATCGAGGTGTTTTGACTTTTCATCAGTACTTAAAGCCTCCCATTCTGATGGCGGCAGTCCTCCAGTCTCCAATCCATGACTCCAGAAATAAGGCGCCTCATCGAAAACTTTGGGATTTCCATTAGTCCTCGGATCATCGTATTGCACCAGATAATCTCTCATTCGATTCTGAAGTTGGATTTTAACCTCTTTATAACCAGGTTTATATGCCAGATTATTGATTTGCCAGGGATCATCATGGATATAGTACAACTCTTCATCAGGCCGTTTAGAAAAGGCCAAATGATAAAATTTATTTATTTCATCATTGTAGATATTTTCTATTAAAAACGCTTTGGTAGGACCCCAGTCTACATCACCATATGGTTTTAAATCCCAGGCGTACTGAGCATCGGGATGGCCGGCAGGCCACATGTTGGGTTTCATATTTTCGATATATAAATAGTCATCCGTTCGAATGGCTCTGACAGGATTGATGGCACCTTCAGGATGGCACCAGGCGTGTAATTCTTTTCCCATAACTACAAAATCCCGATGCTCATTAATTCTCCCTTCATTCTGGCTTAAAAGAATGGGCATAAGGCTTTTTTTAGTCATAGATGCCGGAATGGGAATTCCCGCCATTTCCAATACAGTTGGCGCCAGATCTGGCAATGATACAAAATCGGAAACCACTCTGGGTCCGGAAATTTTATCTTTCCAGTAAACTAACAAAGGCAAACGGGAGCCGTAATCATACAAATTGGACTTAGCTCTCGGGAAAGCCATCCCATTGTCAGATGTGACAATGATGACGGTGTTGTCCATTTCATTTTCTTCTTCCAGAAATAATAATACCTCACCCAATTGTTTATCGAACCATTCGATCTCATAGTAATAGTCCAGTATATCTTCCCTCACAACCGGATCATCTGGCAGAAAACCAGGCACCTGTACAGAATCTGGCAAAAGTCCTGAAGTTTTACCCATTCCATAAGCGAGATCTCTGTGAGGTTCGGTTGTTCCTAGTAAAAAGAAAAAGGGACTATCCCCTTTTTTATGGTAAAAATCAATGAAGTTGGCAGAATAGTGGTTTTCGTTAATGCCTTTTGGTACCTTTTGATATTTTTTATTTTGAAATGCCAGGCCAGAGGGATCTTTCTTCCGGTATCCCTGCCAGATTCCCGGGCCCCAACCTTTACCTGTATAACCAACAAAATACTCATTGTCAGCTAATATATCGGTAAATATTTCAATCTTTTCAGGAAAAAAGCTGAAATGAATGGCCGCCTCTTCGAGTTCCCAGAAATTTCTGCCGGCTAACATGGATGCTCTGGAAGGGGCACATGCAGGTGCTGAGCAATATGCATTTTCAAATAATACCCCACCGGCAGCCAATAAATCAAAATTTGGAGTCCTTACTGTATTATCGCCATAAGCACCAGCGTGTTTCCAGGATTGATCATCTGACATAATCAGTATAATGTTGGGTCTCTTTTTCTTTTCATCAGCTTGATGATTCCACAATGTCGCTGTGGTAATCGCAAAGAAGGCGATTCCAACCAATATGTATATACGCTTCATCTTAATCTTTTCAATTGTAAATCAAAAGTAAAATCTGAAGACCCGGCGAAGTGGTAAATTTGTACGCTTTAGGGGGAATGTTGATTTATTTAAATAAAACTGTCTGTCAAATTAACTGAAAAATACTATTTGCACCCAGAAAGTAAACCTGTAAATTGATGGAAGAAAATAGGTAAGACCCCAAACACCAATTAAATTTCTACCTTTTAACACCATTAATACTCCGGTTTTTAACGCTTAACCCAGACTTTTGCATAAAATCGTGCTGTATGAATTATCTCATGTTTACAAAAATGGCAGTGCTTTGTACCGTTGTAATTTGTGCTTGTCAAAAGCAGGAAAATTGGAGTATCAGGGGACTCAATGAGCATTTACATGTAAATGTATACATTGATACAACCGGTCAATTGACTTATGCATTAACTGCAATAAACAATGGCAATAACTATGATATCCTACAACCGTCTCCAATGGGATTTATAACCAAAGACAAAGATTACAGCAGAAATATAGTTTCAGTAACTCCAATGAAAAAGAAAAAAGGAAAAGAGGAATTCTCTATGCTCCATGGGAAATCATCAAAGATTAGTGAAGATTATACTGAAAGCAGTTTTCAGCTGACATATTCAGAAGGGGAAACCATACTATTGACTTTTAGAATATTTAATTATGGAGTCGCGTATCGCTACACATTGAAGAAATCGAATGCACAACCGGTCCCAATTATCCGGGAGTGCAGTGGTTTTCAAATTCCGGAAAGCGCCAAAGCATGGATTTCGCCATACGACAAAGTTACCAAATGGACACCGGGTTACGAATTGCCATATCTTCAGGATTTTCCGGCTTGGACCTCTTCCCCGGACAAGGAAGGATGGAGTTTTCCGGCTTTGTTTTATAATGATGGATATTGGACATTGATCACTGAAGCACATCTCTCCAGGTTTTATCCTGCCTGCCATTTGCAGCCGGAAACGGATAAGGGTTTGTTTCAAATACGATACCCGGAACCGGAAGAAGCGGGAGGTAATGGAGATCATTTTCCGCTTTGGGAACATATTTTAGAAACTCCGTGGCGACTCATCATTGCAAGCAGGGATTTGAATGACATCGTATCTTCTCAACTCGTACATGCATTGTCCCCTCCTTTATTGATTGAAAATACAAACTGGATCTTACCGGGAAAGTTTTCATGGTCCTGGTGGTCAGATCACGACAGTCCTCAGTATCCAGACCGCATAAAACCATTTATTGATCTTGCTTCCGAAATGGGATGGGAATACACACTCATAGATGCCAACTGGAACGAAATGCCTGCAGACAGTTTGATTTCGTTGATCGACTATGCTGATAAAAAGAACATCAAAGTTTGGTTGTGGTACAATTCTGGAGGACCGCATAATGAAGTCGAAGAAGCCCCCAGGGACAAAATGCATCTGCGCAAAACAAGGCGAGAAACCTTCCAGCAATTAAAGGAATGGGGTATCGCAGGGGTAAAAATCGATTTTTTTCAGAGTGATAAAGTTTACATTATACGACAGTACATCGACATTTTGGAAGATGCTGCTGAATATAAGTTAATGCTCAATTTCCACGGATGTACTTTACCGAGAGGGTGGCAGAGAACATATCCGCACTTATTGACCATGGAAGCAGTGAGAGGGGCAGAGACTTACAGTTTCAATGCTGATTTCCCAGGAATAGCAGCCTCACATCACACTGTATTGCCTTTCACACGGAACGTGACCGGTTCCATGGATTATACGCCACTGACATTTAGCGACCACAGATATCCGCGCCTCACTACAAATGCACATGAACTCGCCTTATCTGTACTTTTTGAATCCGCAGGCCAGCATTTTGCCGATAAAGTGCACACTTACCTCAATTTACCACATCAAGTTCAAGACTTACTCAAAACAATTCCATTAACCTGGGATGAAACCAGATATTTACAAGGGTATCCTGGAAGGGATGTGGTTATTGCACGCCGAAAAGGGCAATCCTGGTATATAGCAGGTATCAATGGAGAAAATAGTTTTAAATATGTAGATCTCAATTTTACTGAACTTAAAGAGGATGTTAAAGACATAATAACATTTGAAGACGGTATATCAGGAACCTGGCAAATTGAACAGTGTAATATAGAATCGAAAGAAAAAATTACTCTTGAAATGAGAGAACTGGGAGGATTTTTGATTGTCATCAGATAAATTGCAATGCCTTCATAATGAAGCAATTTTATTGTACCCTTTCTCCAGAAGCCATGAACATATTTCACCCTTTTTGGATAATAATTCCCCCGCCATGGAAAGCAATGCTCATAACTTTGTCTTAGAATGGCTTCAAAACAAAACAGTTATAAAATATTATCAAATTAAAATTGGACACAAAATGAAAATTATGAAAAAAACACTATGGCTTTTTATTTTACCGGTACTGGTAGTGGTATCATGTAGTAAGGATGAAGACCCCCCTATGGGTGATCCATGTGAAGATTTGAATCTCACATCTATATTTATAAGAGGTGACTACACGATGAACATGTTTACGAACATGACGAATACAGGAGGCAACAATTGGGAATATCAGGTTGCTCAACTGAAAGCAGAATCCATAAACTTTATTTTTGCAAATAATAGCAGTGGTAATAATGCAACCTGGGGGGACAATCCTACATCGACCGGATCATCGATGAGCGGTACCGCATCTAAAAAAGTAGAAGCTGGTGGACAGATTATATGTGGAGAAAACAAAGAATTCTCTATAACCGATGAATCATTGCTCAATAAAAAAATAACCATAACATTCAATTCAAATACACTAGCTTATACCGTAACTTCGGACATATCTGATGCCTGTGATGAATACGAGACTGAAAAAATGTGGATATTCTGGAGGCTTGATGATGCTGATCCCGGCAGTTCAGACTTTGAGGAAATGACAAGGATTGGTCCTGGTCTATTTGAAATAGAAAAAAAGAATTTTCAACCGTGTTGTGGAGCGTGGCCGATTAAGTTTGTAAATACTCCCGATTTCACACAGGTAGATTGGGGAAGAGAACAAGGGTTTTCACCCAGTCCAAATTTTGATCCACTTACCAGAAAAGCTGGAAGAAAGGTGATCGATCCCATATTGGAAAACGGTGTTAAAGTAGGTGAAACACTAGTGTGTGGTGGCAATGGTGTAATCAGGATTCCCACTGCCGACTCAGAAGGCAAAAACATCCGTGTCATATTTGATGCAAATACAGAAGAATATCAGTGGATAATAGAAGAACCCGATCCTTGTGTAGACTTTAACAGAAGTAGAATGTGGATTAATTGGAGGTTGGATGATGCTGATCCTGGCAGTTTTGGGTTTCAGGAAATGACTGAAATAGAACCAGGGGTCTTCCAGGTGATTAGGGAAAATTTTCAACCTTGTTGCGGAGCATGGGCTGTGAAATTCGTCAATACAAATGATTGGACTCAAGCAGACTGGGGCAGAGAACCAGGTTTTACCCCCAGTCCGAATTTTGATCCCCTTAGCCGTATTACAGGCAGGAAGGTTGTAGATCCTGTTTTGGAAAATGGTGTAAAAGTCGGCGAAGAATTAATATGTGGAGGTAATTCAAATATCCGCTTCCCAACAGCTGGAAGCGAGGGTAAAACCATCAGGGTAATATTTGATGTTAATACAGAAGAATATGCCTGGATCGTAGAAGATTAGCTTTAATGTTTTTTGATAAAAGAAAAGCCGTTTTCAACCTGTTTGGAGACGGCTTTATTTTATTTATGAGATATAAAATTGTAGGGAGCTTACCACTTGAACAACACACCAATATACTCATCAGGTTGATGCATTAAGCCCAGGTAGGCACTTTGAGCATCTTTCGGATCCACAACGTGCGAAATAAGAGGATCGACTAAAAGTGAGCCCTTTTGGATCAAATCGAGTATGATGATCATATTTCTTTCGATAGAATGTTTTACAAATTCAATGGGTTGGGTTGGATAAATGAATTCCAGTGCTCCTTTTACCCTGACAGATCCTTTGTCCCATAAATGGATCCCCTGTAAAAAAGGAGTCAGATCTGTATAAAAGGAATTTCTGGGACTTCCCAATACAATGAGCTCTCCATATCGCGAAATGCAAGCGATCGCTTCTGCCGTTACCCCTGAATGACCGCTAGCTTCAATAAATGTCGATACGCCGGTTTTCGAAGTAAATTGTAGTACGGCATCCGTCATATTCTGCTCTTTAGTGTTAATGCAAAATTCCAAACCACATTCTTTAGCTATTGATAATCTTGATTGGCGAATATCCAAACCCAGTACACCGGCACCCTGAAGACGAGCCAATTGTCCGGCCAGGTTTCCAATTGCACCTAAACCGCTAACTGCAACCGTATCGCCGATTTCAATATCTGATACGCGGATAGCTGTCATCGCGATACTGGCCATATGAGCCAGAGATGCTCTTTCAAGAGATATTCCCAATGGAAGCCTAACACATAAGCCCGACCATCTGTCGGTGATATTTATTTTAAACTTCTCAGCATGAGGACCAAAACATAGAACGATATCACCCTTTACAAAAGCTTCAACGGCATCGCCGGTCTCCACTATTTCCGCCACAGATGTATAACCTGGAGTACCCGGTATATTAAACCAGTCTTCCCAACCCATTATACACGCCAACTCTGTACCGGCACTTACATGAGATATGAGATTACGGCAAATTATTTCATGAGGAGATTGAATGGCAAAAGTTCCTTTCTCACTTACCAGACTCACCTGACCTTTTTCTATTACTACGATTTTTCTGTATTTCACAATATTGATTTCTTTTTGCTTTAGAATAATGTACAGAGTCAACATCATTGAGGAGAATACACAAATAGGATCGCTAAGTTAAAACATCAAAAAAATATGTATAAAAATGAATACTAAAACACCTCTACACATCAACGGTATAAATTCCTTTTCTCCTCTAGTGAAATGGCGATCTTTTCTACATTTTTTTGATCCAAATTGTAATATAAAAGTGCAACTATGGTTAATGCTGCAATCACAGCTGGCAGAATACTCATGGATAACTTGATACCCAATAAAGTATCTTCACTCTGTACGGCATTAGCTACATAACCAAAACCCGATAGCATCCACATAGTCAGCGCTCCACCAATTGAAAATCCCGCTTTTTGTGCAAAAGTTGCAGCTGAATAGACCAGGCCTGTAGATCGCCTACCATATTTCCATTCTCCATAATCTGCCGCATCGGCCAGCATAGACCACAATAATGGCATAGTCGGTCCGGACGCCAGAGAAAAAATAATCTGAAAAACATATAACCAAAACATATTCTTACCTGCCCAAAAAAACAATGCTGACGATATACTGATCAGCACCATACATGTTATAAATAAGTTTCGTTTCCCCATTTGCCTGGATAAGTATTTTGTCGGAAACACGCCCAATAACACACATATGGTACCCACTACCATAAAGATTCCCGCTCCTTCTTTGTAATTGAGGTAATACTGAAAATAGTACATAATAACTGCACTTCGAATGGCAACATATATCAGAATACCCAGCGAAACCAAGATGAGTACCACCCAGGCTTTGTTCTGAAACAGATTTTTATAGTCCTGTTTGATATCTGTTTTTTGAGCCGGATCTGGATAAACCCGCTCCTTTGAAGACAGGAAAGCAATGATAAAAAACACTATGCATACTACACCAAACAGGGTCATGGTATAGCGATAACCGAGTATATCATCTCCTTTACCAAGCCATTCTACCATAGGAATCACCAAACCCTGAACCGACATGGAAGCAGCATAAGCAAATACAAATTTTAAAGACGAAAGAGAAGTTCTTTCGTCAGGATTTGGACTCATGACTCCGACCATTGAATTGTAAGGTATCATGATAGCTGTATAAATGATCATCATAAGCGTATAGGTAACATAAGCATATATTATTTTACCCTGGTAGTGAAGGTCGGGAACACTAAACATAAGAATGGCAGCCAAACCATAAGGTATAGCAAACCACAATAAATATGGCCGAAATTTTCCCCAACGGGTATGGGTATGATCAGCTATGGTTCCCATGACCGGGTCATTGACCGAATCGAATAAACGCACAATCAGAAACATAGTGCCTACTGTTGCCGCACTCAAACCAAATGTATCTGTGTAAAATACAGGTAAAAAAAACATTAGGCTGCCCCAAACCACAGAAGCACTATATTCTCCGATACTGAATCCAATTTTTTCGCGTAAGCTCAAATACTGATGCATAGACTCAGGATGTTTTACTGGAATTTTCTTTTAAATATCTTTGATTCCTTTCGATAAGGGATATGCGTTGTCCAGTAGCATCAAAACTGGTCAATGAATCAGCAGGAGTATGGACTACATAATCGAGCATTCTGTCTATAGTGGTAGTAGCTATATGGATGCGGGTATCAGAAGATGCGTAATAGATATACAAAGTACCACCTTCTTTGCATACCCAGCCATTACAAAAAAGAACATTGGATACATCCCCGGTTCTTTCTAATCCTTCAGGAGCCATTAAATAACCACCCGGCTGATAAATAATCTTTGAAGGGTCTTTTAAGTCGCATAGAAAAGAATACAAAACATATCTCAATCCTGCTGCTGTATTTCTTACTCCATGTGCCAGGTGCAACCACCCCTTCTCTGTTTTGATGGGTGCCGGGCCCAGTCCATTTTTTACTTCCTTGATAGTGTGGTATATTTTGGGATCTATGATGCTCTGTTTTATGATTGCAGCATTTTCGATTGAATCGCTTAATCCCCAACCAATACCTCCACCTTTCCCCGCGTCTATAAATCCATCCTGAGGACGGGTATAAAACGCGTAATTACCCATTACAAATTCAGGGTGCAAGACTACATTTCTTTGTTGACCAAAAGAAGTGATCAAATCTGGCAATCGTTCCCATTCTTTAAGATCTTTAGTCCTCACGATTCCACATTGTGCTATAGCCGCAGATTGATCGTGTTCGGAAGCCCTCGTGTCTCTTCTTTCAGTGCAAAAAAGTCCATAAATCCATCCATCCTCATGATGCACCAGACGCATGTCATACATATTGGTATCCGGATTTTCCAATTGAGGAATAATAACCGGATATTTCCAAAATCGAAATCCGCTTAACCCGTTTTTGCTTTCAGCAATTGCAAAAAAAGACTTCCTGTCATAGCCCTCCACTCTTGCAATGAGTATAATTTTACCTTCCAACTCTATTGCTCCGGGATTAAAAACAGAATTAACACCTAGCCTTTGCATTAAATAAGGATTGGATACTGAATTGAGGTCATATCGCCATTCAAGTGGAATGTGTTCAGCGGTCAGCACAGGATGGATATATCGCTGAATGACCCCGTTATTTTGCATACAAGGCCCATTCTCCATTTCAAGAAGGTCAGAATGATGCCTTCTCAACAAAGCCAATCTGGAATCAAATTGTACAGTATCCATTCTCTGCCTTTTAATTAAGGAATACTAATTTATATATCTGTCCTGGTTTAGAGACAGTACAGTTTTTTATACAATGGTAAGGGGATACTTTATATGTTAAGTGTAATTTTGAGCATTAGACGGGTAAAATTAAACAGGTGTAAGACTTGCAAAAATGAACGTAATCCTAAACCTGGCAATTTATAGTTTATCTATGCTAATACTGTATGGTTTTTCACTTATTGTGATATACGAGTCATTATATAATTCTGAAAAAAAAGAAATGATTGGATAAGATAAATCAGATCATTATTAAGTTTTTGTATGACAATTAGCGCCTTTCAATGCTTTGGGGGTAAATATGCACATTGCTGTTTTACGGATTAACAGTTGAGTAATTGCCTGAATTTAAATCGCGATGAATCATCCACCTTTTGCAAATGTTTTTACACCTGGCAAATGGAAAGAGCAACTATTTTTGATTTACAATCATACTACAATGCATAGAATTTTTACTATTCTTATTTTCATGGGCTTACATGCGGTCATGTCAGGTCAAGTCAGGATGATTCAGGGTGTGGTTACCGATGAAGAAAATCAGACATTGCCAGGAGTAAATATTCTGGTCAGAGGTACCACTTCCGGCACCATTTCGGGAATAGACGGGGATTATTCCATTCAGGTATCACGGGGAGATACACTCGAGTTTTCTTACATTTCCTACAAAACCCTATTGATCATAGTTGAAGATCAAAACAGGATTGATGTGTCAATGGAAATTGAATCAAGCACACTTGAAGAAGTTGTTGTAATAGGGTATGGTTCTATTAGAAAGAAAGATGTTACCGGAGCTGTAAGTATCATCAATGTAGAAGAGATGCAAAAGATTCCTACTTCCAATATTGCCACTGCTCTTCAAGGTCGGGTGTCCGGAGTACAAATTATAAATGCCGCGGAGCCCGGTTTAAATCCAACTGTACTGGTCAGAGGGTACGGCACTATATTTGGTGATCCAAACCCCCTGGTAGTAATCGATGGTATTCAGACAACCACAGGAGCATTGAGCAATCTGAATCCTGCTGATATTGAGAGTATGCAGGTTTTGAAAGATGCTTCTGCAGCAGCCATCTATGGGTCAAGAGCGGCCAATGGCGTCATCATCATTACCACGCGTACCGGACAAAAAGAAAGATTTGAACTCAACTTTAATATGGAAACAGGAGTACAAAGTGTTGCCAACCGGTTTGAAATGATGAACACGGCTCAATATGCTGAGTACACGAAAAGACTCTATGTTAATTCATCTACCCGGTTTCTTCAAGTCAACCCTCCTGCCTGGACTCAAAATGAAGAAGTATTAGCAACAGACACAGATTGGCAGGATGTTTCATTTATCGATGGAAAAATCCAGAATTACAATCTAAGTCTGCAAGGTGGCGGTGAAAACAGTTCTTTTTTTATGGGATTGGGTTACCTCAGACAAGAAGGGGTATTTGTCAATGCCGATTTTGAAAGGTATAATTTCAGGATAAACTCGAGTTTTAAACACGGTAGATTGAGAATAGGTGAAGCCGTGAATATTTTCTATAGGCAAAAACCCGAAACCGATTTGGCCAGGAGACCTATGAATATTTATGCCGTAGCACCGCAAATGCCCATTTATGATGAAAATAATTTAAATGGTCTGGGGTCACCGTTTCCCTTTATAACAGGTGGAAACAATCTTCCCAATCCACTGGCCTATGATTACAGATCCTATGTGACCAACGGATTTGGTGCACAGGGCAATATTTTTGCTGAGTTGGATTTAGTCAAAAACCTCGAATTCAGATCAGAACTAAACCTTACCTTTAATAACAATGCCTTCGAAAGATATTACGAACCCATAGCCCAATCACAGGCAGCTATTACCTCAACTTCTTATGAAATTGACATAAGAAATAATTCAGCGGTGAGTATTAATAGCGAAAACTATTTTAAATACAATCTAGTGCAAGGCAAACATCGCGTCAATGCGATGGCTGGATTTACCGCTATCAGGTCTACCAATGTAGGTACTATATCGAGTGGTTCAAATCTGGAGCCGGGAACCAGAGTTCCACAAACCGGAACTTCCAGCAGGGGTTCGGGGATAAATAATGAAATGACCTTGCTCTCTCAATTGGCGCGAGTGAATTACAATTATCAGGATAAATACATGATAACAGCCAGTATCCGGCGAGATGGTGCCTCTAATTTTTCAAGACAAAACAGATGGGGTTATTTCCCCTCTTTTTCTGCAGGATGGAATGTTTCGGAAGAGCCATTTCTCAAAAATATAGATTGGCTTACCCGACTAAAAATAAGAGGTGGATATGGAGAATTGGGAAGAAATCTGGGTACTTTTTTAAACACTTTAAATAGTGAAATCAGGTATCCATGGACTACGGGCGATATTTCAGGAGTAGCCCCTCTAAACATTCCAAATGAAAATCTTCGATGGGAAAGAGTAAAGCAATACAACATTGGTATGGATCTGGAAGTATTGTCTGGTAAATTGACCATTTCGACTGATTATTTTATGCGATTTTCAGAAGATATGATCATTCAGGTTCCTTTGCCTATGTTCACAGGTATACCCGAGTCGGCATGGGCTAATGTAGGTAGTATGTCTAATAACGGTGTAGAATTTGACTTCAACTATACGATCACCAGAACCGCCGATTTCCAGCAGCGAATAGGTTTTAATTTTACCATGATAAAAAATAAAGTGAAGAGTCTTAGTGCTACTCAAGATACACTACTAGCCAATAATACCATCACAACACCTGGTCATCCAGTTGCTTCACATTATGGATGGGTCGTACATCGCGTCAATCCCGATTCCGGTCAGATGGAATTTGAAGATCTCACAGGAAACGGACGAGTATCAGGAGCCGATCGAAGGATACTTGGCAGTCCGCACCCGGATGGATTTTTTGGTTTTAATTATTCTGCATCTTTTAAAGGATTTGATATATCGGCTTTCTTTCAGGGTGTATGGGGCAATCATATTTTTAACGATTCGCGCAGAAATTTGCAGTCGACCCACCTCGACAGAAATCGTCTTGCATCAGTGCTAGTCGATGCCTTTGACCCGGTTACCAATATTGAAGGAAGCCTGCCCATAATATCATTGAGCAACCAAAACGACAACGACCGGGCTGCAGACCGGTGGATTGAAAGGGGAGATTACATACGATTGAGAAATATGCAGATCGGATATACCTTTCCAGCTCATATGCTTAAACGAGCTAACCTCAGAAGTTTGAGACTCTATGTCAATGGTATAAACCTTGTAACATGGACTAAGTACTCAGGGCTCGATCCGGATATAAGTCCTATGAATGATGTTTTTTCATTGGGTTTAGATAATTTCAGGTACCCCCCTGTCCGAAGTTTTAATTTTGGATTTCAAATTGGACTATAATTTTACTCATAAATAATAAAAATAATGACCCGATTATATCATATCAAATTTCATATCAAGACATTTCTGGTCATGGCCATACTTACATTTTCTTCCTGCTCGGGTGATTTTCTGGAAATCATTCCTGTAGATGCAGTTTTATCAGAAAACTTCTTTCAGACGGAAGACCAGATCAGAAGGGCATTGAATGGTGCTTACTCTCCATTGGGAAATAGAGGTATGTACGGTTGGTGGCTTTCTCCCATACGTGAGATTTTAAGCGATGATGTCAATACACTTGAACAGGGAATCATTAACCACCATTTTTTTAATCCTACCAATACCGACAGGCAACTTTTTACCAGAAAAGATGGCGATGGACTTTGGAAGAGTATTTTCATGGGTGTCCTCCGATCCAATTTGATCATTATACGCACACCTGAAAGTCAAATCCCATCTCAGATAGTGAAAAACCAATTGATAGGAGAGGCTAAGTTTTTAAGAGCTATGTATTACTTTCATCTTGCCTCATTTTGGAATAAAGGACCCCTGTTATTAGATGACAATTTTAACGCTGTGGATGTAAGGACAAGTTCTGCTGAGGAAATTCATGAGGCTATTGAAAGAGATCTCCTCGATATAATAGAAGGAAACTGGCTACCCTGGACTTATGATGGAAGTCCTGGCAAAGAGATTGGAAGAGCAAGTATGGGTGCCTCTCTTTCCCTTTTGGGTAAATTGTATTTGTATCAAGGCAGATTTCAGGAAGCGGCCGCTTTATTTAAGCAGGTTATAGATCGCAATGTATACAGTCTGATTCCTATAGAAGAGGTATACACATTGCAGGGAGATAATGGATCTGAAAGCGTTTTTGAAGTACAGTTTAATTATAAAGGTGCAGGTTTTAATCCATTTTTCGACGATGGAGTCAATGCCTCTGAAAGCACCCTGAGAAATCAAATGCTCGCTCCCAATCAGGTGGGTGGGTGGGAAAATTTATGGCCTTCTCAAAATTTTGTAGACCAATTGGATAATGACGATCCCAGAGGAAAATTATTTATCATTTTTCCCGGCGATCCCATTCCCGGGAGTGCTCATCTTTTTAACCCTTCCCTTAATAAAGGGAGTTACAGTATTCGAAAAGGGGTAAATAGTGGCTACTCCGCATGGAATCCACAAGGAGGAGTAGCGGACGAAAACTTCCCGCTTATCAGGTACGCAGATGTTTTGCTTATGTACGCTGAATGCCTTATAAGAAGCAATACAGATACTGATGAAGCGATGAGAATGATAGATCAGGTAAGGGCAAGAGCCTATAGATATGATGATATAGAAGCACTTAAAGCTGAAGGTAAAGGGGTAAGTTCTGTCATGGTTCAGCGAAATCTTAGTCTATTTGAAGTTCTAAAGTTGGAAAGAAGAATAGAATTGAGTTTCGAAGGACACCGGTACCTCGATCTACTCCGATGGAATGACGCAGCAAGTAATGAAATACTACTGAGCAGAGGTTGGGCTCCTGAAAAGGCTTACTATCCCATTTCTCAGGAAGATCTTGATCTGACTTCACTATTGACTCCGTGAAGCATAATAAATGATAATGAATGAGAAAAATTTTTTTGGAATGGAATTCACAATGGATTCGTATAGCAATCTGGCAAATATTTTTCGCAAAAGCCGCAGAACTGATATTGAAATTGGTAAAAAACGGGGAACTTGTTCAGTTTCTATTAAAAAGTTCAATTGCATATTGATAACCGGTCGATGGTGTCAATTTGAAAATGGGTATGATTGGATGAAAATGATAAGGGAATTAGAATAAATACCTTTCCAAAAAAATCATATGGTAGATCATGTAAAAATAGTACTCTACTTTTCGACATTGTGCATCATTTTATCTTGCCTCCATAAAAAACCGGATAAGCAGGTACACCCGAGACCCAATATAATTCTCATTTTAGCTGATGATTTGGGATACGATGATCTTAGTATGAGAAATCCAGTATTCAATACACCCAATATTGATCTGCTTGCTACTGAGTCTGTCCAGTTTGAAAAATTTTATGTCAATGCCGTATGTGCACCTACCAGAGCTTCTCTCTTAACGGGCCGGCATTTTTTAAGAACGGGCGTTTCACATGTGCACGGTGGTAAAGATTTTATCCATCTCAATGAGATTTTACTTCCACAAACATTAAAAGCAAATGGTTATGTGACAGGAATGTGGGGGAAATGGCACTCTGGTCATACCCCGGGATATTATCCCTGGGAAAGAGGTTTTGATGAGGCTTATATGGCAAATCTTTATAAACATGAAAAGAGTAATGGACTATTAAATGGAAGGGAAGTAAGTCATGACAAATGGGCAGATGAAGTGATCGTTGACTATGCTTTAGAATTTATCAAAAATCATCAAAAGCGTCCTTTTTTTGCATTCATTTCTTCCTTAACTCCTCACTTACCTTTGGCGGCCCCGGAAGCTTACAAACAAAAATACCTCAGTGATGGATATAGTGAGAACTTCTCATCATTATTGAGCATGGTTGAGCATTTCGATCATCAATTGGGTAGGATATTAAAGTCCTTAGATGAACTGCAACTAAGTAAAAACACTGTAGTTATTTTCCTCAGCGATAATGGTCCTCAAATTTTGACCCGGCACATTAATAAAGAAGAGAGAAAAATGAGGTATGCAAGTCAAATGAAAGGACATAAAGGAGATATTTGGGAAAATGGGATTAAATCACCTCTTTTTGTAAGATGGACTGGCAACCTAAACCCACAAAAAATTTCCAGGCTTGTAGATGTTACCGATTTATACCCTACATTGATTGAACTCGCCGGCAATAAGATTCCGGACAATCAATTACCCACCGACGGAAGGAGTATATTGCCTTATTTGCGAGGTGATACCATTTCGCTGCAAGCTAGAGTTTCATTTGATTATACTCATCAGGCCTGGGTACCCGATGATAATCTATCCTATACCATTGATGGGGTTCATAGCGAATACGATCCAGTGGATAAGGACAAATTATCTTTTGAAAATCAAATATTATATGCCCGTTTGGAAAATGTAAAATTGATGTTCAATCCCCAAAAAACACCATTTGGAAATGCATTGCCCAAAAAAGCTTTATTTGATACAGCGATTGACCCGGGTGAAAATAGAGGGCTAGAGGCACTGTATCCTGAAATGACTACTTCCATGATGCATCAACTGAATGAATGGTTTTCAGGAATAAAAAAAGAGAAAAACTCATTTACCATGCCGGTGTTTCAGATCGGAATGCACGGGTATAAAAAACATGAAATACCTGGTACAGGTCCTGCTAAAATATCAAAAAATCTTCAGAATACGGTAACAATGTTGAAGTATTGGAAGGAGGTTGGGGATTTTAGTGAGTATGCGCTGCAAGTTCATAGGGATGGCAGGTATCAGGTATCTTTATGGTATGAAAAAGGAGAGTGTTCATCACTGCCCACCATGAGGGTCTTGACCAAAAATGATACACTTACGCAGGTGTTAACTGAAAAATCATTTCAAAATATGGGTGTCCTCAAATTAGAAAAAGGGCGACAAAATTTCAGACTGGAATTAGCAGATCTGGGAAACACACCATGTCATTACATCCTGAATGGAATTAAGAAAATAGAATTGTCCCAAGAATTTTAAAATATTCTGATACTTCAAATTGAGTTTTCAAAAATTCAATTTATTCATTGCCGGTATTTAACCCAAGTTGCAGCAATAACCCTTAAAACTAAAATAATTCATGATTTTTCACTGAGTTTTAGCACTATTTGAGAGCGAATTTTCCAGTATTGATGTAGTGGATCCATAGGATTAGTGACTGGTAAATGTAATATTCTATTATATCCACTTGATTATCATATAATTATATTTTTTAATGCTCTTGGCAGTTTTAAAAGTAATAATTAAATGATTTGCCTGATTGTATCAAAAAGTCGTTTGTAGTACACAGGGGGTGTTGGTGTATTGGGTAAGTCTTTTGATCTTTGTAAGGATGTACTTCAAAAGTTCTATAAGAAATAATCCTGCTACGGGTAAAATTGACAGTTACTTCCGTTTAATAGAAAGCTACCGTAACGTTGAGGGTCGGGTGTGCCATCGCACGTTATTGAATGTTGGATTTTTGCCTAAAGTTAGTGCTGAACAGTTGAATAAAATACAAACTTATCTTACAGCTCGCCATCATCAGAAGATAAATTTGTTTGAAGAAAGTGATCCGGTTGTAACAGATATGACCAATACGTTATGGGATCGGTTGATTACAGAAAAGCGAATAGATGTACAATGGAGTGAGAAAGCATCCAAACTGGTCAACATCGAGACGATCACACACAGTAATGTTCGCGAGATCGGAGCGGAATGGATGAGTTACAATACCTGGAATCTTTTGAAGCTGTCAGAATTTTTGGACAAACAAGGATGGGCACCGCAACAAGTGCAATTGGCAGCCACACAGGTCATCAGTCGAGCAGTATATCCTGCATCGGAGTTGAAGACATGTCGATGGATCAAAGACAACTCAGCGGTATGTGACTTGACCGGATATGAGATGGAAGACATAACGAAAGACAAGCTATATGAAGGAGCCTTAAGGCTTTACGAGATAAAAGATAAGCTTCAAACGCATTTATCATCCCATACCAACACTTTATTTGATTTGCCTGACAAAATCATTCTGTATGATCTGACCAATACATACTTTGAAGGCAGGAAGGCGAATAGCCGCTTAGCCAGATACGGCAAAAGCAAAGAAAGAAGAAACGACGCTAAATTGGTAGTATTGGCCATGGTGATCAATATAGAAGGATTTATTAAATATACCGCCATACACGAAGGAAATATAGCAGACTGCTCCACATTAGAAAGCATGATAAACAAGTTATCTTCCTATAGTAGTGAGCGAAAGGCCATCATAGTAATCGATGCCGGCATAGCCACAGAACAAAACCTTCAATTCATCAAACAAAAGGGCTATCACTATGTATGCGTCAATCGTACAAAGCTGAAAGACTATGAGGTGCGCCAAGACCGCTTTAGCGTTTTGTTGGAAACAAAAACAAAGCAGCACGTAAGGCTGAAAGCTATAACTACAGATAAAAGCACAGATTACTATATAGAAGTAAAAAGCGCTTTGAAAACAGCTACTCAGACAAGTATGAAAAACCAGTTTGAGCAAAGATTTGAAGAACAATTACAGAAAATAAGACAAGCATTGTTTACAAAAGGGGGAGTCAAAATGGCTCATAAAGTCTATGAGCGTATAGGACGTGCCAAACAAAAATATCCTTCCGTACATCACTACTATGATATAGAGGTTACGGTAAATGATAAAACAAAGCACGTAAGCGATATGCATTGGAAAAAAGATTATCAAAAACACCAGGATAACCAAAAGGTCTTAGGCAGGTATTTCCTTCGTACCGATTTGGATATGAAAGACGAAATGGTATTATGGAATATTTACAATACCATTCGTGAAATAGAAAGTAGTTTTCGTTGCTTGAAAAACGATCTGGCTCTACGTCCGATATATCATAAAAATGATGACAGTTCAATGGCTCATCTTCATTTGGGTATCCTGGCCTACTGGTTGGTGAACACCATAAGATACCAGCTAAAAGCCAAAGGAATAAAAAGTTGCTGGACAGAATTGGTGAGAATAGGCAATACACAAAAAGTGATCACAACAACAGGACAAAATGTATTCGATAAAATCATCACTACACGTAAATGCAGCGAACCCCTGGCTAATCTCAAAACAATCTATGATGCATTAAATTTAAAGTATAGGCCCTTTAGAAAACAAAAATCTGTAGTACACAAATCGATACAGAAAAAATTGCAATCACAAACTAATCAGGCTTTTACGCCACCATAGCTGCAACTTGGGTTAAGTTTTTACATATACAAAAAAGTGTTTAATATTTATAATGATTTCATTCACAAAACCATCGAAAGTGAAAACACTAATGCACATTAATTATATATATTTATAATAATTGTTTAGAAAAATACATGCATAATCTAAAACCTACACTTTTGTGAGCAAATAATACGCAATGGGGTGAAATTTCTTGAAGTCACGCTGCCAACTTGCTTTTATAAAATATAAACCACATCAATCTAAAACCCAAATCCATTTTATTGGGTAATAACACTGTGATTGATCATTTTTCCTAAAAATGGTGATCGCAATATTTCTTAATCATAAAAATTAGAACAAAATGTCAGTATTAAAAGTAGTCGAAATCATGGCCAACTCAGATAAAAGTTGGGACGATGCTGCATCGAAAGGCATCAAAAAGGCAGCTGAAACGGTAAAAAACATTCGCTCAGCTTTTGTCCAAAGCCAAAGTGTAACGGTAGAGAATGGCAAAATAGCAGAATATAGAGTAAATCTGAAAATTTCTTTTGAAGTGAAATAAACATTCAAGGTGATCCGTCAGCACATTGACGGATCCAATTTTACTCATGGTTTTTCTTCTTCCCATTCGTTTCCGGTGTGGAAAGTTTTGATACTAAAAACTTAGCTGTATATGATTCTTTGCAATTAAGAATACCCTCAGGAGGTCCTTCATACAAAAGGTAACCTCCCTCTTTCCCACCCTCCGGTCCTAAGTCTATAAGCCAGTCAGCTGATTTGATCACATCGATATTGTGCTCTACAATCAAAACGGTATGCCCTTTTTCAATTAGAGCATTCAATGCACTCATTAGTTTTAATATATCATGAAAATGCAAACCTGTTGTGGGCTCATCAAAAATAAAGAATATGGGATCCTGCCTTTTATCTTTGCCCAGATAAGAGGCCAGCTTTACCCGCTGTGCTTCACCACCTGAAAGAGTACTTGAAGATTGGCCTAGCTTGATATACCCAAGACCTACATCAATTAAAGGCTGTATTTTTCGGACAATATCGTCTTGCTCATTAAAAAAGATCATGGCCTCGTCAATACTCAGATCAAGGACATCGGCAATACTTTTATCATTGAATTTTGCTTCCAATACCTCTTCCTTAAATCTTCTTCCCTGACAATCCTCACATACCAGATTGACGTCTGCCAGAAACTGCATTTCCACAGTTATATACCCATCTCCTTTGCAGGTATCGCATCTACCACCATCTACATTAAAAGAAAAATACTTGGGAGAATACCCCCTAATCCTGGAAAGCTGAAGATTGGAATACAGATTTCTTATACTGTCGTAGGCTTTTACATACGTTACCGGATTAGATCGTGAAGACTTTCCGATAGGGTGTTGATTGATAAATTCCACCCCAGAAATCCTGGAAAGATCTCCTTTGAGTTCTTCATGCTTCCCTGGCGATGATGCCATAGCATCCCCAAGATGTTTCTTAAGTGCCGGATATAAAATATGCCTTACAAGGCTGGTTTTTCCCGATCCGGAAACACCTGAAATCACGGTGAGGGCATTCAGAGGAATGGTAATATCTATATTCTTTAAGTTGTGCTGCTTGGCACCGGTCAGTCGCATTTTATTCGCTGATACACGACGTTGAGAAGGTACTGGTATTGATCTAATGCCATTGAGATAATCGGCAGTCATGCTATCGGATGATTTTAGAAATTCTTTTTTGGAACCATTAAAAACTATTTCTCCCCCATATATACCCGCCCCGGGGCCTATATCCAGAATGTGATCTGCCTGCCTGATGACCTCTTCTTCGTGTTCTACTACTATAACAGTATTTCCCAGGTCTCGCAAATTTTTTAAAACCGCTACCAGTTTTTCGGTATCCTTCGGATGCAAACCGATGGACGGCTCATCGAGAATGTACATCGAATTGGTTAGGTTGCTTCCAAGGGAACGGGTCAGATTAATCCTTTGGATCTCTCCACCACTCAGTGTTGATGCCAGCCTGTCAATCGATAGATATGTCAAACCGATCTTTTCCATGATATCAAGTCTACTATAGATCTCAGTTAGCATCCTTTTACCCACCTGGAAGTCGTATTCAGAAAGGGATAATTTTTCGATGAAACTTTTCAATTCATTCACCGGTACTTCTGTCAATTCGCCGATGTGTCTTCCACCAATTTTGATATTCATCGCTTCCTTTCTCAATCTCATACCCCGGCACTCCGGACATCGGGTCTTTCCTCTGTATCGGGCAAGAATAACTCTGTTTTGTATTTTATACGTTTTTTCTTCCAACTCCCTGAAATAGTCCCTGATCCCGGTAAACCATTTGTTACCTTCCCATAATAATTGCAACTGGTCACTCGTAAGGTCTTTGACGGGTGTGTGAATAGGAAAATCAAAATAATGTGCATTGTCGATGATCAGATTATTAAAATACTGTCCTTTCTCCCCTTTCCAGCAAACAATTGCTTCTTCGTAAACGGAAAGATTATCATTGGGAATCACCTTATCAGGGTCAATACCGAGCACTCTTCCATATCCTTCGCATTTAGGACAAGCCCCATAGGGATTATTATAATTAAACAATTGGTGGGTGGGCTCCGGAAAAATAATTCCGTCCATTTCAAACCGGTTGTTGAAGATTTTTTCGTCACCGTTTTCTGTAACCACCAAACACTCTCCAAACCCTTCAGAAAATGCGGTCAAGACAGAATCGGCCACTCGCTTTCTGTTTTCGGAAGATGGATCAACCGCAAAACGGTCGATAAGGATGAAAAGAATATTCCTGAATTCGGTAGATGGCCGTTTATCTTTTTTCAGCTTTCCATTGAGTATTTCTTCTATGTACTCAATTTCTCCCTTATAACGCACACGGCTGTACCCTTTTTGCATAAGTATGGAGAGTTCCTGAGATATAGATCTTGGATGATTGTTTTGAAGAAGGATATACAGATGTACCTTCTCTGTTTCAGGAAGGGAAAATATATAATCCACCACATCTTTTACTTCATGTTTTTTTACCTCATGGCCACTTACCGGTGAGTAAGTATGGCCAATCCTGGCAAAAAGCAATCTCAGATAATCATAAATCTCTGTCAGCGAACCGACAGTAGATCTTGCATTTCCAGACGATGATCTTTGTTCTATAGCAATGGCAGGACATATTCCTTTTATGTATTCTACTTCAGGTTTTTTCATCCTGTCGAGAAACTGACGGGCATAACTTGAAAGGCTTTCAACATATCTCCTCTGACCTTCGGCATACAATGTGTCAATAATAAGTGAAGACTTCCCCGATCCCGATAATCCCGTAACGGCTATCAATTTCTTTTTGGGAATGTACAGACTTATATTTTTGAGATTGTTAGATCGGGCACCCTTTATATATATATAATCTTTAAAGGAAACTCCGTCTTCTGCCGGATCTGTCGTCAAAACCTCTTTATTCATAAATTCGTATGTGAAAGTGGAACGATACTTATCCATTTATGTTTACCTAACATGTATATTAATGTATTTTCATCAGTGAAAGAAATTGAAGGTAATTATCTCATTTAGTGTCAATAAGATCCTTTCACATCTATTTTTTCTCAAAATATACCTTAGTTAAATCTTAATTAAATGTAAAACTCAGATAATTTTTTGAAAAAAACATAAAATAGTTATAACTTGGAAAGACTTTTGTTATATATTTGATCAGAATTTAATTTCAACTATAAAAAACTGTATATCGAGTCATAACATCTACACATTTACATTAAGCTAATTTATTTATTTATTCATCAAAATGTAAACAGTTATGGATGGTATGCAGTTAACAGACCAACAACTCATTAACGATTACCTAAACGGTAATGATTCCAGTTTCGAAATTTTACTGAACAGACATAAGGACAAGATTTATACATCAATCTACCTTTTTGTCAAAGACACTGAAAAGGCTGAGGACATCTTTCAGGATGTATTTATTAAGATTATTGACACCTTGCGTAAAGGTAAATATAACCACGAAGGTAAATTCCTTCAGTGGGCTATGAGGATTTCTTACAATATGTGTGTCGATAATTTCCGAAGATCAAAAAGAAGAACTAAAGTATCGCCTTCAGAAACTTTCGACATATTCGATGTACTGGAGTGCTCTGATGATAATATGGAAACTTCAATGATCAGAAATCAAACACACAGCAAGATCAGAATGCTGGTAGATCAACTTCCTCCGGAACAAAGAGAAGTAGTGATACTGAGACACTATGCTGATATGTCTTTCAAAGAGATTGCTCAATTGACCAGAGTTAGCATTAATACGGCTCTTGGTAGAATGAGATATGCTTTGATCAATATGAGAAAACTGGCAGGAGAAAAAGAAATGCTATTGTATTGATCTCCTGTCCAGCGTGACCATCCTTTCCGATGAATAAATAGCTTATTTTTTCTGAAAGGTCTTCATAATAAGAAAACCATAAGCTTTGCTCTCTGGAGAAGTGAGTTGAGTTATTTATATGGAGAAGTTAACCCCTTGAATCTGCCCATGCTGATTGGGGTGAAAACTGAATAATCCGAAGATCAAAAGTTTTTTCATCACTGTATTATATATTAGGGAAATCGACCTCCTGGAGAAGCTTTCTTTTTTTGGATTGAGAAAAGCTCATTACATTTGTATTTATTTGTAACGACTCAGCATGTATTAATTCTGTCTGAAATTGTAGGTTTACTCCATTATTACCATCATAAAAACAAAAATGCTGAAATACTCGCTTCTTATCTGGAGTGAGTATAAAAATATTTTAATATTAGCTTTATGAAAGAATTTTTAATTGATCATATTCTCGATATTGCCCTTCCACTTATTGTCATATTTTTCACTTTTATAGTGGTAGTTATATTTAACAGACTGTATTTTGGATTTGTAAAGAGAAGTGCACTCCTATTAAAAAATAACCCTACTACTTATAGTTTTCTCGGGCATTTTACCAAAGCAATTATATATCTCGTAGGATTTGGAATTGCCATATCCATGATACCTCCCCTCAGAAATGTCGCAGCATCTATGCTGGCTGGGGCAGGTATACTGGCAATAGCTATTGGCTTTGCATCGCAAGAGGCTTTGGCCAATATCGTATCCGGATTTTTTATAGTAGTTTTTAAGCCATTTAAAGTGAACGACAGGGTCATATTCAGAGATACCATGATTGGCACAGTTGAAGATATTACGCTCAGACACACCGTTATAAGAAACCTTGAGAACCGGCGCATAGTAGTACCCAATTCTGTTCTGGGTAATGAAGTTCTAATCAACTCTGATCTGGGAGATCAGAAGATATGCCGGTTTTTAGAATTCGGAATTAGCTATGACAGCGATATTGATAAAGCCAAAAGTATTATTTTTGAAGAAGTCAGACAACACAAAAATTATCTGGACAACAGAACACCCGAAGATATAGAGAAAGGAGTCCCTGAAGTAGTGGTTCGCGTAATAGGTTTGGGTGACTCATCAGTCAATTTGCGCGCCTGGATGTGGGCCGAAAATTCGGCTTTGAGCTTCTCTATGTATTGCGATCTTCTCGAGAGTGTAAAGAAAAGATTCGACAGGGAAGGTATTGAAATACCCTTTCCACACAGAACTCTTGTTCAGAAAATTCCAAAGTGAAGGATTGACCTTTCACTGTGATACACTATGTTCTATCATTTATTTCTTTACAAGTGATAACATTGAGAGAAATTACTCTTAATAAATCGATTCTACAATTAACCTCATCACCTCTTCTATTTTATTTCCATCCATCCACCGGGCAACCACCACAAGGTCGTGGACTTCGTCTATAATAATATAATTACCTCCGTAACCCAGGGCATAGTAAACTGTGGAAGAAAGACTTTTCCATTTATTATCTGCATTGATCCACCACATGTAACCGTAATTCTTTTCAGCAGGTGAAGATAGCTGGGATGCCTTCACCCATTCTTTTGACAATAATTGCTGATCTTTCCATTTTCCATTTCTTAAAAATAATAACCCGAATCTGGCATGATCCAATGTATTAATAAACATACCACCCCCATGGTGGCCACCTCCACTTACCGATTGCATTGTCAACCCATCTAACAAGACAGAGGAATTTTCGTATCCATACCATCTCCAGGTGGTTGAAGCTCTTATTGGATCCATTATTTTTTCTCTGAGTACCTGTGGCAAAGGTTTACGCCAAACCTGCAATAACGAATAAGCCAAAAGATTGACCCTGACATCATTGTATTCGAAAACCGTACCGGGTTCATTCAAAAGTCTGCTTTTCCAATCATCAATTCCCCCTTCCAATGGTGGCCGGTCAGCCCAATCATGTAGACCAAAAAGCGTTCCTGACCAATCTGAGGTTTGATGAAGTAAATGCTCCCAGGTAATTTTACTATTGTGCTCTCCTTCAAAACTACCATCCCAAACATACCTGTTAACCCGATCGGAAACGGATTGGATCATTCCATGATCTATGGCTAAACCCGCCACAGTAGACAGATAACTTTTTGTCACGCTGAAAGTCATATCAACCCGGTTGACATCACCCCATTGGGCCACAATATAACCATCTTTAATAATGAGACCGGCAGGACCACCTCTCTGTCTCATAGGTCCGATCATTTCGTAATGGGGTTCCCTGGCGTACGATTTCAAGTTGGAAATCCTCAAATCCTTTTCCACCTTGTTTTCGCTATGTATGGCTAATGTAACAGCACTGTCCAGCAATGATCCATTCATTTTCAACTCTTCAGGACTTTTTACTTCCCAAACTGCGTCCGGATAATACACATACTGCGAACATAATGTGCTGGTAAAAAATAGAAAAATCAATTGTAGGAATGTGTTAGATTTCATGTTTGAATGCTTTTCAAAGTTTTTTTTTCAATTGTAATGGTAAGATATCAAGATTAATCATTTTTGGCTCGAATTGATTATGCACTATGCTGAATTGTGGTCTACAATCACACCCAGAAAGAGAAGTTACCTTGCCATTCAAAATGGAAAACCCATCATTCCACGATACTGATACCTTCTTTACTGATATGGATATTTCTAAGGTCTTGTGTTCTTGTATGAATATCTAAATCTGCATTCTCCAAACGAAGGACTCCCCTGGGGCATACAGCTGAACAAATACCACAACCTACACAAGATGCTCTCACAATATCCTGGCCTCTTTGCGCATACCACTTGACATCTATACCCATTTCACAGTATGTGGAGCAATTACCACAGGATATGCATTGACCGCCGTTGACAGTGATCCGGAATTTAGATTTAAACTTTTGCACAAGCCCAATATAAGCCGCTAATGGGCATCCATACCGGCACCATACTCTATTGCCCATTAAGGGATAAAAACCGGTCCCTGCTACGCCCGCAAAGGCCGAACCTATCAGAAACCCATACCATCCTCTCATCGAATCTGAATTCAGAAATCCCAAACTTCTTTGTCCCGTAAAATAAGTATACAAAACTAAAACGGTCATTATTATGGCAAATACAAGCACTCCGTGGACTATATATCGTTCGTATTTCCAGGCTCTCATACTCTTATCGGACAATTGCCTGTAGGGGTCGCCCAAAGTTTCAGCGAGTCCACCACATCCGCACACCCAACTACAGTACCATCTCTTGCCATAAAAATAAGTGATGAGAGGAACAGCTATGATAATGAGTAAAATACCCCACACCAACATAAATAATCCCAGGCCACCACTTGAGAGAAGTGTATTGATATTCCAATCAAAGAAAAAAGTATAATTGAGCGGCCATATATTTTTAAAATCATACCAGGGTTGATTAAGTCTTACCAGTATTTCCGGTATTAAAAACGCAAAAGAAATCTGGAAGAAAATGACAGAACCCGTCCGTACCATTTGATACCGGTTGTGAAGATATTTAGCAATCATTCGTATGCCCATTATCAAAACAACAACTGTATATAAAAGTCCATAGAGAAACCATTGAGATGCATCTCCCCCATTGATAATTCTGCTTAATGGATCAAGCATTGTCATCCAGCCTGTTATATATTCAGGAGCCCAATACAATACAATATAAAATAGGATAAAATATGCACCGGTAATGATCCCCAGATATCCCGATTGGGATACGGAAGCCGATCGCTGAGGTGATAATTCTTTGCTACCTTCTCTGTAAAAAACAAAATAAGAAATCAAAACTGCCATGAATAGAGTCACCAAAGGCCACACATAATCACCTTGAGTATATATGACCCCGAATATTAGAATTCCAGGGATAAAAAGGCTCAAAAGGATCGTCCGCCAGTGCAAAGAAATACCGCGTGTCATAGGGTGGTGGTACATTCCATTATTTTTTATTCCTGGGTTTTGAAGAAAAATGGGGAATATATACATCATTGCACCCAGAATACCCATCCCGAATATGAATAAAGATATGACTAAAGGATGCTGCTGAACCCATCCTGATTCCGAATTTTTTACCATCACCATTGTATAATCTTTCAACTTCCAGGAACCCAATTTATAGTCCCATTCATTTATACCATCTGGTGCTTCCCCTGCACCATATGACTTATCCAGCATTTCCTGGCTATGATGTAAAACTTGATTAAGCTCGCGTATGAAAGAAATATTAGAAGAGTATTTCTTATCAATCATTTTACCATCTCTGGCCGATTGCAATATGGCATTGCGGTGGTGCTGATTATCTACAGTTACTGAATCCTCCGTTAATACGAATGTCTGAAACCCCGGAACCATCGTAAAACCGAGAATAGAAATGACAAGAAGTATAATACCAAATGTTTGAATATTCTTCATGAAGATGACATTTTACCTGCTTAAAAATTGCAAGACTCGGTTTAGAGACCTCTTTTCTCTTATTTGTACATTTTGCCCAGTCTTTTGATTATATATTCGTATCACATCCGATTCGTATTGTCGGGAAAACTCAGGATCAAAATTGGCCAGGGAAAGTTGCGATAATACTTGTTGCACTGGAGTTTTTTTCTTTATCCATTTTTCACAAACTTCATGGCGATAGCGAATACCCATTAGATTAAAACCCACAACTATTTCATCCTTAGCCCTGAAAACTATACGTATGCTTTTTTTTCCATCAGGATGCTCCCAATACAAGGACTCATATCCATCCGTTGACTGATTGGGGACCTTACCATATATTTGATATTCAATATCGATGAATTTTGCTGAATTGAACCAAATTCCTGGTTGATATTTTTTACTGCTTCCACATATGGTATGTGCTACCGTTTCTCCCATCATTCGTCCCGTATACCAAACGGCCTCAATAGGTGCCCTCCCATCAGAAGGTTCGGCAATCTGTGCACAATCGCCTATTGCATATATATCGTCAATATTAGTCCTGAGATATGGGTCTACCAGTATACCTTTATGCGTTTCTATGGGGGTATTTTTTGCCAGATCAATGTTAGGACTTACACCTGGAGTGAGTCCGACAAATCCACAATCTATTTTCTCACCCGTCTCTTTAATGATAACTCCCGAAGCTCTTCCATTGCCATCATCTACAATCTCCCGGAGGTTTACATTCAGGCGTAGATCTATGTGATTTTCTCTGATATGCCGGCTCACCATAGAAGCTTCTTCTTTTGGAAGTACATTGTCCCAATATTCTTTTTCCCTGACCAGCATTGTGACTGGAATATTTCTTGAATGAAACATTTCGGCCATTTCTATCCCGACCAATCCGCCTCCCACAATGACGGCTCTATGTAAACCTTCACTGTAATTTTCCATCGTTTCGAGATCCTGAAGGCTGTAAAGGCCGCTAACAGCTTTCAGATGCTGTCCCGGCCATCCAAATTTGTTGCTTTTTGAGCCTGTAGCAATAATTAACTTGTCAAAGTGCATGACGGTATGATCGTCCAAATCCAAAGATTTGTTGTCGACATTCAGCGCTACCACCCTGGAACGATGTAGTTGAATTCTATTTTTTTTCCAAAACCAATCTTCGTATGGCTTGGTATCTTCATACCGCATGTGACCCATGTAAATATACATGAGGGCAGTCCGTGAAAAAAAATGGTCACTCTCTTCCGAAATTACGTGAATGTCAAAGTGGCTCATTTTTCTGATCCACCTTGCCGCCGTGATTCCGCTAATCCCATTACCAATGATAACAATTTTCATAAATAGAAACCATATTATCAAACAATTATAAAAGGGTAAGCCCCAAAACCAAGTCAATTATACACAGTAGAACTGAAATTACAAACTTTGACTCTCTATAGTTGTAGGTTAATTTGTTAGAATTAAGTAATATTTAACAGGATTACTCATGGATATTACCTGATATTGTGTTAATTTGCAATATATTTTTTTACCCAAGCAATATTGGATGGTGAGAAATCTACTTTTAATACTTTTTACGTTTTCATTAACTGTTGTTTCCGGTCAAATTGAGTTTTCCCCGGACAAGATTACTATCATGGGCAGTCCTGATGAAGAAGTTATCACTTTTACTCTCGATCTGGAGAATACCGGCACTATGGATATGCAATTATTCTGGAGATTATCAAAGCCCGGTGATTTTCCCACAGGATGGGTAACGCAATTCTGCGATTTTAATCTTTGTTATGATGACAATATTGATGAAATCAACATAGAACTACCCAATACCATAAAAGCAGGTGAGAAAAAGGATTTTAAGATTTATTTGATACCTAAAGGATTGCAAGGATCCTCTTCGCTTTCTCTTTCCGTATTTTCCGACAGGTATTTTAGCTCTAAGCTACTTGAAATTAATTCAGATATGGTCATGGTTACATCTACCACTTCTATACGTTCGACAGAGCGAACTGAATTAAAAATTTATCCCAACCCATCCCATGATTTTTTTCAAATAGCTAATGATGACCTGGTAAAAACAATAGTTATTTACAATATTGTAGGAAAAGAAATCAGCTCTTTTCAACATGCAAAGGGACGAAGGCACAATATCACGTATCTCGATAAGGGATTTTTTATCGTCAGGCTTTTTGACAATAAAGGAGAAGTATTAAAATCACTGAGGTTACAAAAAAATTAAGCAGGATACTCTGCATAATTTCTGGGAGTCTCCCACAATCTTACTTTAATTTCTATTTCCGGTTCAATTCTTTTCCTCAATACTCCATAGATGATATACGATATATGTTCTAAAGTAGGATTGATATTTTGAAATTCCTCACAATCAAGATTCAGATTTTTATGGTCAAACCGGTCTTCTACCTCTTTTTTGATAATGTCTTTAAGTTTCCCCAAATCGTATAAATACCCGGTTTCAGGGTCTACTTCACCTGTAAGCTTAACCTCTAGTTCGTAATTATGCCCATGATAATGTGGATTGCTGCACGGGCCAAAGATTTGTTTGTTTTTATCATCGGACCATGCCGGGTTAAAAAGTCGGTGTGCCGCATTGAAATGTGCTCTTCTGAATACCGATATGCGCATAAACAAGTATTTAGTCATATAACATATTCCACTTCTGAAGGTTTCTTATATTCAAAAATTGAAAGGTTCACTTAATATTTTTTATACATTATCCATTTAAACCGTATAGGCCTTATCACGACAACCAGAAAGATCTATATAATTCAAAGTTTTGGCTTCCCTTAAGTTTAAATGTTGAGGTTGGTATATTAAATCAAAACAATTTGTAGTTTTATACCATTGGAATGTTTGAAGTCCAACTAACATTTATTTAATTAGAATGCAGTCAGTCTACAACATAGAATTGAATGGGATCAATGGAAAACCTTTTGCATGGGAACCGCATAAAGGCAAGAAGATCATGATAGTCAATGTAGCATCCAATTGCGGGTTTACTCCCCAATATGCTCAACTTCAGGAATTATATAAAAATAACCTCGATAAGTTGGTAATCATTGGGTGTCCGTGTAATGATTTTGGTGGCCAGGAACCTGGTAGTCCGGATGAAATAGTGGCTTTTTGCGATATCAAATACCGGATAACTTTCCCAATGACAGAAAAAATGGGTATTGAGAAAAACCGGCATCCCTTATTTCACTTTTTATGCAACAAATCTGAAAATGGAGTCGAGGACACGGTAGTGAAATGGAATTTTTATAAATTTCTTTTGGATGAAAACGGGTACTACGTTCGTCGTATTCCCTCTACCGTATCACCTATTGATCAAAAAGTTCTGGACTGGTTGGATTCCTGAATTATTCAGGATATGAAATTACAGGATATTCCCCAACAGGAAGACATTAAATACTATTTCCGCAAGGTAATGGGTGAAGACAAATTTCCCCATGCCATAATGTTTTTTGGAAGACAGGGATCGGCCAAACTCGCTCTTGCTCATGCTCTTGCTCAATTTCTTTTATGCCCCAATACTGATGGACATGACAGTTGTGGGGAATGCAATAGCTGCAAAAAGGTTGACAAATGGATACACCCTGATGTACATGTAGTTTTTCCGGTTGTAAAATTGGATGGAAAAAAAAGAGAAGACACTGTAAGTACAGACTTTATGAAAGAGTGGAGGGAAATACTTCACGATCATCCTTATTTTTCATTTCAGGATTGGACTCAAAAACTACAAGCTGAAAATAGCCCTCCCAATATTAATACCAGGGAATGTTCAGAACTTATTAAAAAATTGTCACTTCAAACGTTTGAAGGAAAGGCCAAGATCATGATAATCTGGATGCCCGAATATTTGGGTAAAGAGGGAAATCGGTTACTCAAATTGGTCGAGGAGCCTACTGATGATACCTATATTTTATTCGTTACTGAAGACATGACAGCCATATTACCTACCATGATTTCGAGAACTCAAATCATCCATGTTCCCTCTTATTCTGACGAAGAGATTATGGGATATATCATGAAACATTCTGACATCAGTGAAGAAAAGGCAAGACAATTATCTATTTTAAGTGATGGTGATCTTGGAAAAGCCATGCCTGGTGTAGATCCGCAAAAAGATGATTATACATCTCTTTTATTTGATTGGATCAGGATCTCTTATAAAGCAGACACCCAGATGCTGATTAATTTTATTGATAATATGGCCAAAACTGGTCGTCAAAATCAAAAAGATTTTTTAAAGTATGGAATGCATTTCTGGCGGGAATACCTTTTCAGCCTTTACACAGGAAAAAGGGGTAACAGAATGAGTGATCGCGAATATGATGTTGCAGTCAATATGAAAAAGGTAATTAATGAAAACCAATGTTTTCAGTTGATAGAACTTTTTAATGCTTCCATTCAACACATACAACAAAACGCCAATGCTAAAATTTCCTTTATGGCTGATAGTATGGCGATAAACAGTATTTTAAGGAAGGAGAAAATAATAATTTTGTAAACGTAACTAAGAAGATAATGGGATGTAGTAGCTGTAGCAATGATAAAAATGGTACTCCCGCAGGATGTGGAGATAAAGGGCATTGTACTTCGGGTACATGCAATAAAATGAACACTTTTGATTGGTTATCGACCATGGAAGTCCACGATCCATCCTCATACCCTTTGGTAGAGATTGCTTTTAAAAAGGGAGCCAGGAAAGATTTTTATTTTAACCCCGATTATACTCATGCCATTACCGGCGATATGGTGTTGGTAGAAACGACCAGTGGTTATGATGTAGGGAGGATATCTCTTTCAGGCGAACTCGTAAGATTGCAAATGAGGAAAAAGAATTTTGAAGATGAAAGAGTGGTGCATAAAGTACTGAGAAAGGCCAATGAGAGAGATCTTGAAAAACTGGATGAAGTAAGAGAAAAGGAAAGAAACGTATTGGTAAAAGCCAGGGTAATTGCCAGATCTTTGGGTCTTGACATGAAATTGGGAGACATAGAGTTTCAGGGAGATGGAAAAAAAGCTACGTTTTATTATACAGCTGACAATAGGGTTGATTTCAGAGAGTTGGTAAGGCAATATGCAAGAGAATTTCGCATAAAAATTGAAATGAGACAAATAGGTTCCAGGCAGGAATCTGCAAGGATTGGTGGCCTTGGTTCTTGTGGAAGGGAGTTGTGTTGCTCGACCTGGTTATCGGATTTCAAAACAGTTACTACTTCTGCTGCCCGTTATCAAAATATTGCCATAAACCAAACAAAGCTTTCCGGCCAATGCGGAAGACTAAAATGTTGTCTGAACTACGAACTGGATACATATCTGGATGCGTTGAGCGATTTTCCTGAGAATCCGGAAAAAATACTGACCACAAAGGGAGCTGCATCACTGATCAAAACCGATATTTTTAAAGGTCTACTTTTTTACAGCTATGATAGTGAAAGCTTTAGAGGGGCGTTGTTTTCCTTGACGAAGGATAAAGTAAAAAATATTTTAACATTAAACAAGCGAGGAGAGAGTGCTGGAGAACACCTTCTTACTGAAGAAAGTCCACAACTTCGGGAAGGCGAACCCGAAGTCGATTACGCTGATGTCACAGGAGGGATTGAATTGCCCAACATAAAGAAACGAAGAAGGAATAAAAGAAAACCAGGAAACCGAAGACCGGATCAGACCCACCCACAACCAAAAGGTCAAGCAAAAAATGATTCTGAAAATAAACAAAATCCTGATAGGAGCAGGAGACCGGGCAGAAACAACAGAAACCAAAATAAAAATAAAAACAAGGAGTAAAAAATGGATTTTCAAGTTATCATCATTGGCTCTGGTCCGGGAGGATATGTAGCAGCCATCAGAGCAGCTCAGTTAGGTCTGAAGGTGGCCATTATAGAGAAGTATAGTACATTGGGAGGTACTTGCCTAAATGTAGGGTGTATACCTTCCAAAGCATTATTGGATTCGACAGAACTTTTTCATACGGCGCAACACCGGTTTAACGACCATGGTATCAAGACCACTTCTTTAAAAGTCGATATGAAACAAATGATCAAAAGGAAGACTGAGGTCGTAGACCAAACATGCAAGGGAGTCGAATTCCTTATGAAAAAAAACAAAATCACAGTATATCATGGTTTAGGAGTCTTTAAAGATAAAAATACCGTTGAGATCCAGAAAAGCGATGGCAAAAACCTGATTATTTCCAGTGAGAAGATCATCATTGCTACCGGCTCAAAACCCATAACACCTGATGCATTTAATTATGACAAGAAAAGAGTTATTACTTCAACAGAAGCTCTGAACATGGAAACGGTTCCCAAACGAATGATCATCATAGGAGCGGGAGTCATTGGGCTGGAACTAGGAAGCGTATTTGGCAGATTAGGAACTGAAATTGAGGTAGTTGAATATCTTGACAGAGTATTACCCGGAATGGACGCTGATTGCGGAAAAGAACTTCAAAAAAGTTTAAAGAAGCTGGGCATGAAATTTCATCTTGGGCACAAGGTTGCCACTGTCAAATCGATGAAAAGTGGTGTTGAAGTAACGGTTCAAAAGAAAGACGAAAATGAAACATTTACCCTTGAAGCCGATTATTGCCTCGTGGCCATAGGCCGGCGGCCGTATACTGAAGGTCTGGCTCTGGATAAAGTGGGTGTTAAAACAGATGATAAAGGCAGAATTGAAATCAATGATCATTTCGAAACGAATATAAGCGGTATTTACGCAATAGGTGATGTAGTAAGAGGTGCTATGCTTGCACATAAAGCTGAAGATGAAGGTGTTGCCCTAGCAGAACTTATTGCAGGTCAAAAGCCACATATTGATTATAATTTAATTCCCGGAGTAGTATACACGTGGCCTGAAGTGGCTGCAGTTGGGAAAACTGAAGAAGAATTAAAATCAGAAGGTACACCTTATAAAGTGGGTAAATTCCCCTATAAAGCTCTTGGAAGAGCCCGTGCAAGCATGGATGTTGAGGGAATGATAAAAGTAATAGCCCATAAAGAGTCCGATGAACTTTTGGGAGTACATATGGTAGGAGCCAGGGCTGCCGATCTCATTATGGAAGCAGTAGCTTTGATGGAATTCAGAGCTTCCGCTGAAGACATGGCCAGACTCAGTCATCCGCATCCTACTTATTCAGAAGCCGTGAAGGAAGCAGCTCTTGCTGCTACTGATAACAGAGCAATGCACATGTAAATCGATATGATCTATCTAAACTGCCCTTTAATACCAGATAAATTGAATATTTCATGACATTGATTAATTATGAAATTTCATCTGACTTCGCTCATGAAATGGATAAACAGGATCCGTTGAAAAGCTTTAAGTTGAAATTTCATCATCCTAAACATTCGGATGGTAGTGATATCATATATTTTTGCGGAAATTCTTTAGGCCTTCAACCCATTAATTCATATGACGCTATTGACCAGGTCATGCAGGCCTGGAAATCCCTCGCTGTTGAAGGACATTTTACAGGTGACCGGCCATGGATGAACTACCACGACCTTATAAACCCCGGAATGGCTACTCTGGTAGGAGGTCTTCAGCACGAAGTGCATATCATGAATACACTTACGGTCAACCTTCATCTCATGATGGTATCTTTTTACCGACCTACTAGTGAAAGGTATAAAATCTTTATAGACTACAGCCCTTTCCCCTCTGACAGGTATGCAATAGCTTCACAAATCCGTTTTCACGGTTTCGATCCGGACGATGCAATCATAGAACCTAAACCAGGAAAAGGCACGGATGTCATTACATTGGATCAGATTCATGAGATCATTGATCGTGATGGAGATTCCATTGCATTGATCATGATTGGAGGAGTCAATTATTATTCCGGCCAGCTCTACCCTTTAAAGGAAATTACTGCATTAGCCAGAAAAAAAGGTTGTAAAGTAGGCTTTGATCTGGCACATGCCGCAGGGAATATACCTCTCCACTTACATGATGCAGGCCCTGATTTTGCCATTTGGTGTACATACAAATACCTCAATGCTGGTCCGGGAAACCTGGGGGGATGTTTTATTCATGAAAGATACAAAAAGGATTTTTCTCTCCATAGATTTGCGGGATGGTGGGGATATGAGAGAGCAACACGATTTTTGATGAAGGATTCATTCATTCCTGAAGAAGGTGCAGAAGGCTGGACATTAAGCAATCCACCGGTACTTTCGATGGCAGGAATAAAAACTTCAGTGGATATTTTTCAGGAAGCAGGAATGTACAGGCTTAGAGAAAAATCGAAAAAGCTAACCGGGTATCTGGAGTATATCATCCGCGAAATAAGGCACAAAGACATAGAAATCATAACTCCATCAGAACCCGAGCAAAGAGGTTGTCAGCTTTCCATCAGAGTCAAAAAGGGAGGAAAGGAATTATTTAACCGTTTGAGAACAAGAGGTATTATTGGTGATTGGAGAGAACCTGATGTAATCCGGGTAGCTCCTGTACCACTCTATAATTCATTTTATGAAGTGTTCCGGTTTGGAGAAATAATGAAAGAGAGTTTGCACTAATGACATTATTAAAACTTATCCCTATACCCAGCTCAGATCAGTATATTTGCATCTTTGTGCAACCATTTATCCACACCGATTTTAATATATAAAAAATACCTCAGTGCAAAGCAAACTGACTTTAGAAGCTCTTTCCTGGTTAATCACCGCCGTTTTAGCCCTACTTGTGTTATTGCCGATTTACAGCCAGATTGGTACAGGTTATCCATATTATACGCCAAACCTTATTTTCATCATTACTTTTATCACCTTTACACGGTACATCTTTTTATTAAGACATACACCATTTGCCTATAATCCAATTATTAAAATATTTTTCATTTTCATTCCGATCCCACTATTTTTTTATTCTGTGGATGCATTGTATGATTTTCAGCGATTTCTGGACGAGGACGGAGTAGTATCCATACTGGGTAATCTTAATGGTACAAGTCAGTATAATTTGTCAAAATATATAAAATATCAAAAGCTTTTCTTTGGGACAGGAGCCATACTCACATTGGTGTTGCTCCCAATAAGGATGATGGTATCTTTATGGAGAAGAAAAAACAGGGGAACAGTTTAATCACTAAGCTAAAATAAATTTATATGAGTCAAGTAAAAGAATTTAATGAATACCGGGAAAAGATGAATGAACGCATCCTCGCTCAGGAAAACAAGGTTTTAAAGCGATTTTTCAGTCTCGACCATCAAACCTATACAGATGGGGCACTATCAGTAAAAACCAAAGAATTATTGGGGCTCGTAGCTTCCATGGTATTAAGATGCGATGATTGTATAAAATATCATTTAGGTACATGCGCTGAGTTGGGTGTTACTACAGATGAGATATACGAGGTATTCTCTATTGCCAATCTCGTGGGGGGTTCCATTTGCATTCCTCATACAAGAAGAGCTGCTGAATATTGGGACGAACTCACAGGCCATTAAAGCCATGGACATTCTGCTTTAAAAAGGTATAGAGAGGTAAATAGAAACTATTTTTATAAAACATATTAAAAATGTAAAATCATGTCACGAACTATTGCCGGAGTCATGAAATGGGTCAAATGGGGAGCCAATCTGGATACCAGGGCTATCACCCAGCTCATAACCAATTGTCTGGAGAATGGTGTCCGTACATTTGATCATGCTGACATATATGGCGGTTACACCACTGAAGAAGAATGGGGTCTGGCCTGGAAAAATTCAGGTCATGAAAGGTCTGCTATTGAAATCATTACCAAATGTGGTATTTGTTATCCGTGCGATGCGAGACCTGAATATCTGATTAAACATTATAACCACAGTGCCAAGCATATCATTGAAAGTGCTCAAAGATCCATTAAAAATCTCCAATGCGAATATCTCGATATATTGCTAATTCACCGGCCTGGCCCTCTCATGAATCCTCTGGAGATAAACAAAGCTTTTGTTTGGTTGCAGGAGCGAGGATTGGTAAAAGGCTTTGGGGTTTCTAATTTTATACCAACACAAATGGATATGATACGATCTATCTATCCCATCCAATGCAATCAGATTGAAGTATCACTATTAATGATGGATCCTTTACACAATGGCACAGTTGACTATTGTACAACTCATAACATAGAAGTTCAGGCGTGGTCTCCACTTGGAGGAGGAAAATTCTTTTCTCCTTCTCCGGATTATCAACTTGTGGTGATGAGGGAACGCTTGCAGGCGCTAGGTAGAAAATACAATTATTCACTCGAAGAACTAGCGTATCATTTCCTGTTACACCATCCCTCTCATATCAGACCTGTAACAGGATCTTCCAAAATAGATAGGATTTTGGTATCGAGAAATTGTGAAAAGAAAAACATCACTGATGAGTTATGGTATGAAATCTGGACTGCAGCCCGGGGAGAGAGGGTTCCCTAATTTTATAACACTGAAAATGGACAAAGTGTGAATAATGTATCAACAACTTGGTGGAAGAATTTGGTTATGTACCAGATTTATCCGAGAAGTTTTAACGATAGTAATGGCGATGGAATAGGCGATTTGCGGGGGATTATAGAAAAACTCGATTACCTGCAATCTTTAGGAATTGATCTCATTTGGCTGGGACCCGTATACAAAACTCCCAATGACGATAATGGGTATGACATAGCTGATTATTACAGTATCGATCCGGAGTTTGGCACCATGGATGATTTCAATGACTTATTAGCCGGTTTAAAACAAAGAGGGATAAAACTCATAATGGATCTGGTGGTCAATCATACATCTGATGAACATCCCTGGTTTGAAGAATCCAGAAAGACCCTGGATAATCCATACAGGAAATTTTACTTCTGGAAGGAAGGTAAAAATGACGGTCCTCCCAATAATTGGAAAGCATTTTTTGGAGGGAGTGCATGGGAGCTGGATCCTCTCACCGGAGAATACTATCTCCATCTATTTACAAAAAAACAACCCGATCTCAATTGGGAAAATCCTACAGTTCGAAAAGAAGTGTACCGCATTATGAAATATTGGCTTGACAAAGGGATTGATGGTTTTCGTCTCGATGTCATTTCTCTGATTTCGAAAAGGTTGGATTTTTCCGATGCTAAATCGGATCAACTTATGGACATTGTATATGATATATATGCCAACGGTCCCCGCATACATGAATTTCTTCAGGAGATGAACCGTGAAGTTTTAAGTCAATATAATGTGATGACAGTCGGTGAAGGACCGGGAATTACCAGTGATATGGCCAATGATTATATTGGAGAGGACAGAGGAGAACTCAATATGATCTTTCAGCTTGATCTTATGTTTTTGGATAACGGGCCAGGAGGTAAATTTGATGTTCAACCCGTAAGCCTGCCTGATTTTAAAAAAACATTCAGAAAATGGGATGAAGCGGTAGGCAATCGGGGATGGAATAATATATTTCTTGACAATCACGACTTTCCAAGAATGGTTTCGCGTTTTGGAAATGACAGTGAATACCGAATAAAATCTTCAAAGTTGTTGCTCACCTTTCTACTTACCATGCGTGGCACGCCATGCATTTATATGGGTAGTGAAATAGGAATGACGAATGTGGCATTTCAAGATCCTGAAGACTACCGCGACGTAGAAACACTTCAATATTTTAAAAAGACAATAAAGGAAGGCAGCAATATGGATTTTGCTCTTGAACAGGTTCATATTCAGGGAAGAGATAATGCACGCACACCTATGCAATGGGATAATACGGATCAGGCCGGATTTTCTTCAGGTAAGCCCTGGATAAAGATCAATCCCAATTATCGTGATATCAATGTAGATCAATCAGAAAACGATGAAAACTCTATACTGAATTACTTCAGAAAAATGGTGAGATTGCGAAAATCCGGACTTATTCCGATCACCGGTGATTTTACTGAGCTGTATCCCGATGATCCGGCATTGTATTGCTATGTCCGTGATAATGGAAAAGAATCCATTCTAGTGTGTTTGAATTTTTCTGACCATACCGTGATGATGCCGGGAGTACCGGTTAAATTACAGTATATCTTTGGCAATTACCCTCAAACAGACTCCATGGAATTGTTACCATGGGAGGCAAGGATCTATGCCATCACATTATTGTAACTTCCCTATAGGGATAGAGTTCGGGATAGTCTGTATTATAATGCAAGCCCCGGCTTTCTTTTCTCATCGAGGCCGAAGTGGCGATGAGATATCCCAGGGTAATAAGATTTCTTAGCTCACATAATTGTGGAGATACCACTGTAGATTTATACAAATCTTCAGTTTCACTATATAGAAGCCACATCCGATCCAGTGCTCTCTTTAAACGCACATCATTGCGTACAATTCCAACATATGTAGACATGATGTCTTTGAGTTCACGCATGCTCTGGGTAATGAGTACCATCTCCCTGGGCTGGGTAGTACCAAGCGCCTGCCAATTCGGAATGGCCGCATTAATATTTAGATTATTTATAATCCGATCCACTTGCAGGTGCACATTATATCCAAATACCAAGCCTTCTAATAGTGAATTTGATGCCAATCGATTGGCTCCATGTAAGCCTGAATAAGTACATTCGCCAGCAGCGAATAAATTACGAATGGAAGTTTCTCCTTTGGAATTGATATGTATTCCGCCACAAACATAATGGCACGCCGGTAACACCGGTATAAAATCTACTGAAGGATCAATACCCAGACTTATACATTTATTGTATATATTTGGAAAATGGTGTATGAATTCCTCTTTATTCAAATGAGTTGAATCCAACCATACATAATCATCTCCCCTTACCTTCATTTCCTGGTCTATTGCCCTGGCTACGATATCCCTTGGTGCCAGAGAGGCTCTTCGGTCGTATTTTTGCATGAATTCTTTGCCGTCTGTTGTCCTCAAAATGGCACCTTCACCTCGTACTGCTTCTGAAATTAGAAATGATGGATTGTCACCTTCAGGGTTGTAAAGTGCTGTAGGATGAAATTGAATAAATTCCATATTGGCTATCCTTCCCTTAGCTCGGTAAATCATAGCAATTCCATCTCCTGTTGCGATTACAGGATTGGTTGTATTTTTGTACACTTGCCCTGCTCCTCCCGTGGCCATCACTGTCGCTTTAGCCAAAATAGTTTCAATTTCACCGGTTTCTTTGTTGAGGGCATAACAACCAAAACACTCAATATCTTGAGTCAGACGTGTTACATTTCTTCCCTGATGGTGTTGTGTAATAATATCTATGGCAAAAAAATGCTCTAATACTTGTATATTGGCATATTGACCTACTTTTTCAGAAAGAGCTCTTTGTATTTCCCAACCTGTGATATCTTTAAAATGCAATATTCTATTTTCAGAATGCCCACCTTCTCTAACTAAATCGTATTTTCCAGTGCCATGCTGGTCAAACCTTGCTCCCCAGGTTATGATCTCTTTCACTCTTTTCGGTCCTTCCTGAACTACCATTTTTACAACTTTCTCATCACACAGTCCCGCTCCGGCATCTAATGTGTCATCGATGTGTTTTTTGTAATTATCGATATTGCGATCCCAGACAGCTGCAACCCCACCTTGTGCATATTGAGTGTTCGATTCAATTTTATTTTCCTTTGTGAGCATCAGGATGTTCAAGTCAGGTCTTTTTTCAGCCAAATATATGGCTAATGAATTACCTGCAACCCCGGCTCCAATAATAAGTACATCAGTGTTTATCAATGTAAATACAAGTTTGGCATATAACAAAATAATAGCAGAGAAGTTACCTTTGACATCAGATATAAACCCTGCCATCTGATTCGAAGTTAAATAAAGCAATTTTTATTCATTTTATGGCAAAAATATTATTGTTAGAACCTTATTACGGAGGCAGCCATAAACTCTGGGCTGATGGTTTGGCCTTTCACTCGTGCCACAATTTTACGGTTAAGGGTTTGGAGGCAAGATTCTGGAAGTGGAGAATGCATGGAGCCGCTATCACATTGTATAATAAATGCCAAAATAAATTGTCCTCTTTTGATCTTATTATAGTAACGGATATGATGGACGTAGCTTTATTTCGAAGTTTAGCAGCACCTTGTCCACCTATTTTGCTGTATTTTCATGAAAATCAATTGGCGTATCCCTGGTCAAAAAGTGATGAAGATGTCAATAGAGACTGGGATAAACGATATATGTGGATCAACTTTACCTCTGCATTGACAGCCGATTGGATTTGGTTTAACTCCAAATACAACTATCATTCATTTTTTGAAAAACTTCCAACAATGCTTGGCCATTTTCCCGACCATAACCATTTTGATGTAGAAAAAATTAAGTTAAAATCAGATGTTATGACTATTGGATTAGACTTACAACCCTTCTATCAAAAAAAGGTAAAAAAGGAAGGACTTTCATTGCCTGTCATAGTATGGAATCATAGATGGGAGTACGATAAAAACCCCAATCTCTTTTTTGAGTCTTTATTCAGACTTTTCGAAAAGGGGTGTGATTTTTCATTATTGATCCTTGGAAAAAAATACAGGCGATATCCTTCCATTTTTGATGCTGTAGCTGAAAAATTACCCAATAACCGATATGAAATACTCCCTAATCTACCCAGGGAAGAATACATAATCAAATTGAAGAGTGCTGATATTTTACCCGTAACCAATGATCAGGATTTTTTTGGAATAAGTACAATAGAAGGACTGGCAGCCGGGCTTACTCCTTTATTTCCAGGTAATCTGGTATATGATGAACATGTAGATCCTATAACTTATAGTGAACTATTTTATAAAGGTGAGCAGGATTTTTTACATAAACTGGAAACATTACTTACATCTCATGTTCAATATGACTTTTCAAACCACATCATGAAGTACGATTGGTCGTCATGCATTCAATCTTATGATAATGCACTAAAGAAGTTGGGGTAAAATAAAGATGTCATTTTGACTTATACCTTCAGGAATACAAATCAATGCCATAGTCGGCAGGAATGATGAAGACCTGTTTCAGTGAATATAGTTAGATTTTTCACTCACATATATTTTGTATTATCCAAATAAATATTTATATTTGGATCAATGTGCGGCAATCAATAATGTATTTGTGGATTTAGTTAGTTAAATGAGTTAATAATATACCATAAATACAAATATAATTTTTCATACTTTTTGCATTTAGAAGGAATCAAAAGTTAATGCTGAGTGTTAATCATTGTTTGTCTTACTTTATTATCAGATAACAGAAAGACAAGAAGTTAAAAGTAACGATCTGTCGTGATTGTATTTCCATAGTCTTTGACGCAGAATGTTCGTATAACTTACCGGTAAAAGGCAAATTTTATGGAACAAAAAATTATAACAGACGTAGATGGATTTTAAGTTTATTTATTGGAATAAACCAAAAAGTGGTCTGTATGAAAAACATGACTATTTTTATTGGGCTCATCATTTTAGTATTGGCAATACAGCCCAATGCATATTCACAAACTAGTTCTCCTTTCAGCCTCAAGCGCATTATTTACCAGCCCGGTGACAATCTTTCTTATCCATATCATGTCTTTTTGGAATTCGAGCACCCTGTTGTTACAAACTTTGAGTTCTTAAATGTACAAATGACCAATTTAGAAAATGGAATTGTAGATTGGGTGGTTGTAAATTTACCTATTGAACCGAACGCTATGATGCGCCCAATACATTACAGAATGGATTTAAAAGAAGTTCTGGGTGAGTCTGATATAGGAATTTTGGAAGATAGCATTGAAATTAAATACAGTTTTGGATCCTATTTTACTGATATCAGTCAGTTTAACTCTATACCGGGAATCAATTCTGCTTTCATTCCACAAGAAGCTGTAAACTACTATGTTCCAAACGGAATGCAAAGGTCAAACTATTCAGCCATTCCTAAGTTTTCACTTGCCACAGATCCTCCATTAATCATGCCTGAAGAAGATGAAGCCAGGAATTTGTCTCGTGGATGCGAAGTACCCAATATTGATTTGGACTCTATGCTGTATCCGGACCCTGTTTCAGGCGATAAAAATGCATGTGCTATGGCTGCTGCTGCAAATAGTTTAAAGTGGCTTATGCAGGTGCATGAAGAAATAGCAGATGTGGATTCTCTTAGGGGTATTTTAGATACATTAAAGAAAATGATGAATAAACAGGCTGACGGCCCTGAAGATTGGACAAATGTAGTAGAGGGCAAACTCGCATTTATAGATAAACATAAACTTCCTATTCATGTAAAATATCAGGTGTCACCTTATCCCGGAGTCAAACCACATATCCTATCTCCTGATAATACATATGGCCATTTTGCTGGCAATCAAACCCAACCAAATGGTTTTCCAGATTATGCCTGGATCAGCGATGAACTGGATAAAGGTGAAGATATTGAGATGGGTATAGAGTTTTATTGTGACTCTTTGGGTATGACTGAGGATGGAAGAGATACGGTTTTTTTAGTTCCAACCCATGGTCATGCTGTTGTATTGGCTGGATATACTAAAATGGGGGAGCATCGTTATCTATTCTGGAAACACGACACTGATCAAAGTGGTCCCGGAGGATTAATAGAAGAAATGGGTACCTGGGGGAAAGATTCAGCGGGCAATCCTTATCTAAGTGAACTGTCAGAAACCGAAGGCTGCCGCGCATACGTTGACTACCTTGTTTCTGAGAGTTATGATCCTGAAGTTACTTTTCATGAAATTTTACCCTATGATTATGGTTACCACCCCATTGAATACGATGAAGTAGGACTACATGCAGATCCATATCATGCTTATATTTCTTTTGATATGCCCGTATCTTCAGAATTTCAATTTCTCAATATTAAAGCTTCCCACCCACAAACTTTGGCTGAGATGCAAATATTTGAAAATATACCTTTACCACCGGTTTCTTCCGGATTTCCAGTACGGATTAAAGTAGACTTATCAGATATAGTGAGTGGTGATACTATGCCCGGATCTATTTTCCTAAAGATAAAGATAGGGTCTTTTGAAACTGAAGATGACTTTGTTCCTCAATCCTTAGTTGAAATTCCGCAATCTTCAATTCCATATTTAATCCCGAGTGGTGGTGATATCGGATTTCACCCACTCATCCCTGTATTTTCATGCCTTACCGTACCAAAAACTTTACCCGATACTTTTAAGTTTCTGGTAAGAGGTTGCGAAGTACCCAATATTGATCTGGATAGCATGGCACGCCCAATTGATCCCGAAAAACCGTATTCGACAGATTACCTTGCTTGTGGCCCTGCCGCTGCTACTAATAGCATGGAATGGTTGGAGGACATGCATTTTTCAGACGATCCACCTATTGACATTCCGTTAAACTCATCTCAAATTTTAGATACATTAAAGAAAATGATGAAATTAGATCCTAACACAGATGGTGTTTTGTGGTTGGATTTCATCAAAGGAAAATTAGATTTCATCGACCGTTATAAACTACCTATTTCTGTAAAATACCAGGCACATTCTAGTGCACCTCCCAGCATTCCATCGCCAAATCCCACATATGGTTCGGCAGCTTCAAATAAAAGCAAACCCCATCCTGAAAAAGAAAATCAATACCTCCATCCGGATTACGATTGGTTGATGTCTGAACTGGAAGACGACGAAGACGTAGAAATACTCTATGGATATTATTGCGACACTACTATTGTAATGAATGGTGATACAACAATAAAAAGAAAGAGGAGAGGAGGCCATTATATCAACGTAACTGGCTATATAGAGATCGGTAAACGCAAGTACATTACTTATAAGCACGATGTTTACCAGAGAGGACCGGGAGGCACTTCCAGGGATAATTCTCCGACAGCCAAAAAATATACAGATGTTTCTGAATGGAAAGTGGATACCAATGGGTATGCTGAATTAACCCGTGAGAATAAAAAAAATAAAATGGGTGAATCATGTACAGCATTTGTCGAATCTGTCATAACGGAAAGTTACGATCCGGATAAAATATTCTGCCCTGTCAAAGTTTGTATTCCCGATGATAGCGGATCCGAATCTTTGAGAGAAGCTCTTCTTTGTTCAGTTCCTGGTCAAAATATATCATTGGGAATAGAATTGAGCAATATGGCAATTCATATTCATTCAGAACCCTATTACATAAACGGGAATGTTACCATTTCAGCCGATCCTGAATGGAATGTTTCTATTTCAACTTCCACACTGGAAAGAATATTCCACATAGGTCCGGATGGAGAACTAACCATCATAGGAATCACAATTGAGGGTGGTAATAATGCAGACGGAGCTGCCTTATTTAATGAAGGTAAATTAACACTTGAAAATGTTAAAGTTAAACCAGGCCAACAAACGCGAGAAAGTTCCAGCCTCATTCACAATAAAGGTGAGATGATTCTTAAAGGCGAAAACACCATCCATAAAGAATAGGTTAAGGTTGAGGTTAAGGCTGAGGTTAAGGTTGAGGTTGAGGATGAGGATGAGGATGAGGTTAAGGTTGAGGTTGAGGTTGAGGTTGAGGTTGAGGAGTTGAGAAGTTGAGAAGTTGAGGGTGAGGGGATGAGGGTGAGGGGATGAGGTTACCTATTGTTAACTGCTCACTGCGAAAATCGAACTGCGAAAGCAAAAGCGAACTACTAAAAAGCTACGAACTATGAGCTACCAGCTCACTGCTTAAATGAGGTTAAGGTTTTCGCCTTCGGCAGGTCTGAAAGTCGAAGGCCTGAAGGTCTGAAGGTCTGAAGGTCTGAAGGTAGTAAGGTCTCAAGTCTGAAAGGTCGGATAGGTGAACAATGAACGGTCAACTTTAATTAGGTATTAAGAGAATCTGCTAAAAGCCAACTGCTAAAAGCTTTTTGACTACGAGCTACGAACTAATCCCTAGAACTACCAGCTACGAGCTAACAGCTAACAACTAAGGTTGAGGATTAGATTTTTGCAAATTCAGCTAGCTGCTAAAAGCCAATTGCTAAAAGCTATTGTCGTGCCCCTACCAAGTTATGGATTCCAATCATCAGGGGGGTTAATATTAGAGAATTCTACTACCCTGCAATCATCGGGAACGATCCTGACATTTTGTTTAAATTCCAGATCTGTCGATTTTATATATATGACTTGTTTACTCACATCACTTGCGTAAAAATAGCCCAAAATGGTTTCTTCAGGATTATCGATATTCACAAAGTTGCTTCTTATGTTAGCGGGAAGTGGATCAAAAATGGTCCCTTCCGTTTCTATCTGTTGTTTGGCAAGTAACAGGAAACGGTAGGCTTTTTCAGATAGTGACAATTGGCTGATTTCGGCACGATAAGTTTCTCTGAATCTCAAACCATTATCTTCAATAAATAACACCGGTAGACGTGTTTGGTTTCCATTAAAATTGACATCATCAGCTAATTGGATAGACGGACGGGTAATTCTTTCTGTTCTAAAACATCTTGGACAACATTCTTTTGGAGTCGGCTGACCCATAGTTGTGTGCAGTTCCGGATTTGCAATCAAAACGTATACCGACACTGCTCCAGGTAACCATTGATAAAAATTCTTTTCATCTTCCGGATCCTTAAAATGAGAAATGATCTCTATCCCGGATCTTGGAAGTAGTGGATTTTCAGAAGGTATAGGAATTGTGCGTATAGTTAATGAATCAATAGGGGTAACAGGACGAACTTCTTCCGGAAATGAAATATATTTCCTACCATCAAACAATTGTATGTTAATGGAATAGGATTTTCCAATCGCAGCAGCAAAGTCCGAAGGAGTGGCATAGATTCCATCCTGTATTTCTGATAAAAACGTAATATTACCTTCATTGTCTCTGATATGGACTTCTGCTCTGGCAAAAGGCCTTACTATTCCCTCAAAAACATTACCATATGTATCGCTTCTGGCCAGTCGTATTAAATGGGTTTTTGGTTCAGTAGTTATAAACCCATCCACAATAAGAAGTTGTTCTCCTTCTTCAACTCCAAGATTATATGGGTCAATACATCCCGTAACAACAAGCATGAGAAATATCCAATGGAAAAGTTTCATAAAATAGTTTACTATAAAATAATCTAAAATTTTAAGAGCTGCAATTTTACAAATAAAATTAAGGTTTTTCCAATATTTTAGATAAACGCCGGAAACATAATGATACCTGTTATTTTAAAGGAATATTCCAGACCAAAATGGAACTGGTTGCGTACAACACTTCAAACCTATAAAACGTAATTATTCATTGAAGTGTTGGGGATTTCTGTAAATAAGTTTTGTTCTGAAAACCAATACAGTGACATTCATGTCTCAGGAATAACTGATAGCGCAAAACTCATCGCTGAATATGATTATCACATGGATTCTAATCATCCGGGGTAAAAATGTATCCGGTGAACTTCACTTATTAATCAGTTACAATTTGAATTGAAATGATCTTTGATATGGTCTGCTTATCTATATATACAAAGGGCATCAACGCGATGATAAATACTCTTTATTTGGCTATTTTTCATATATATAGACTATGTAAAACGAGTACATTTGATTCATAAACAATCATTTTATACGCAAAAAAGCCCATTTTCATTTAAAGCGAATAAAAATTAAAATTATCCTGAGGGTGGTATCGGCACTGCAAGTCCCATTTTACATCCTTATCATCTGACTATTATGCAGAAGAAAACTAAAAACCATGGTATTTTTCAAACATACACTATTGATCTCTATTTTCCTAATAGGATTTCTCTATGCTTCCTGTCAAACAGTAGGACATAAAGTTGAGAATTACGGAGCTAGAGCGGATGCTATAACGGACAATACAGCAGCCATTCAAAAAGCTATAGATGATTGCCATGAGAAAGGTGGAGGTACGGTGATACTTACCAATGGAATTTATTTGTCCGGCACCATTCATTTGAAAAGCAATGTCGTTTTACACATTGCACATGCTGCCACGTTGAAAGCGATTCAAAATGCAGAGGCTTTTCCCCGTATTCAGGGAGGAATTCCCAGCCGAATGGATAAAGTGCCCTGGAAAGCATTTATCAGAGCTGAAAATGTTAGCAATATTAGCATTACAGGCGGAGGAACCATTGACGGATCGGGCGATGCCACAGTTTTCGCCAATAGTCATGCAGACAGCCCTGAAAGACCTTATGGCATATTAATGATCAATTGTGAGAATGTGAGGGTGGAAAATGTGTATATGCATTCGTCCGCTTTTTGGATGCAGCGTTATTTTCACTGTACCGGAGTGAAGATTTCCGGTATCCAAGTCTTTAATCATGTAAATCTAAATAACGACGGCCTGGATATAGATTCATCTCAGGATGTTATCGTGAGCGATTGTATCATCGATTCCAGTGACGATGCTCTTGTCATCAAATCTGAAGGCAAAAGGCAGGCAAAGAATATTGTAGTAACGAATTGTATACTCGCTACTCATGCTTCTGCTATCAAGTTGGGAACAGGGTCAGTAGGAGGATATGAACATATTTCCATATCAAACATAGTGATCCGTAAGTCAAAAGCTACTGAAGTGGTGCATCCCCTCGGACTTGCTCACGGATTGACCGGTATAGATCTGACGGCGGTAGATGGGGGTGCCATGCGCAATATACAGATATCCAATGTTTCTATGGACGGTTTGGAAAATCCCATTCATATACGGCTGGGCAACAGGCAATCGGATGATGTATCCAGACAAAGTGGAAATATGGATGATGTCAAAGTTGAAAATGATCGTGCCGTATCAGTAGTGGAAGATATTTTAATAACTAATATTATGGCGAAGAATATGGGTGCATACCCGGTGGTTATTGCCGGTTTTCAAGATCATCCGGTGAAAAGAGTGACTATTAAGGATGTAATCATCCAATCTTCTGTTGCAGGAGATGAAAAAGATATTGAACGAACAATCAACTGGGAGCCGCATTGGTATCCATTCATATACATTTACAATTCGCGAATGCCTGCTTATGGCATTGTGACCCATCATACCGAAGATATTGTGTTGGAAAATTTTAAAGTTATACCAGCGCAAGGCGATCCCCGCCCTGAAGCTGTTCATATACACTAAAAATAATATCCAAATGCAAAGTGTAAAATTTTTTGTACCAGTTTTATTTATATGGGTCATGTTCCATGAGATCGCACATGTACAGCAAGGATATGAGTCGCGTGTATTTATAGGGTCTGAACTGGCATTACCATATAGAATACTGATCCCTTTAAATTTTGATCCCACTCAAACCTATCCTTTATTGCTGTTTTTACATGGAGCGGGGGAAAGAGGTTCAGATAATCAGAGTCAACTTGCTCACTTTCACCATTTGTTTCTCGATGCAGTAAATTCTGAAAGTCATCCGGCCATTGTCGTATTTCCACAATGTCCCACTGACGATTACTGGGCTAATGCTAATATCGACAGGTATCCTGATCGCCTTGATATCGAGTTTCAGAATGGAGGAGAGCCAACCCAGGCTTTGCAATCGGTTTTGGAATTGATGGATTCCTTATCATGCCTACCTTTTGTAGATAAAAGCAGGGTATATGTCGGGGGTTTGTCTATGGGGGGTATGGGTACTTTTGAAATACTCTATCGGCGCCCGGATATGTTTGCAGCCGCCTTTCCCATTTGCGGTGGAGCACATCCCGCAACCGTGCATACATATGCTAAGGAAGTACCATTATGGGTATTTCATGGAGATCAGGATCACATTGTTTTACCGGATTTTTCAGTGCAAATGGTGGAAGCTATAAAGAAAGCGGGTGGTGACCCAAAACTCACACTATACGAAGGTGCAAAACACGATAGTTGGAAAAATGCAAGTGTAGAACCTGAGTTGTTGCCATGGATATTCAGCCAACGAAAGCCAGCCTCACTGAAACTGCACAGTTATCTCACAGATCACGCCATTTTTCAGCGAGGTAGACCCATACCGGTCATCGGCAAGGGCTATCCGGATACACCCGTTACTATTACGTGGAAAGATCAACGTCATGAAACAAAAACGAAAGAAAATGGTAACTTTATTTACCATTTGCCTGCTGAACCGGCGGGAGGACCATATCAAATAGCTATTGAAAATAATGAGGTGCGCATTTTGCTCTCAAATATATATATCGGGGATGTCTGGTTTGCCTCCGGACAGTCTAATATGGAATGGACTTTACAAAAATCACAGGGAGGAACAGACGAAATAGCTACTGCTCATTTTGATCAAATCCGTTTTTTCAAATCACCCCGGGAGATGGAGTTCTATCCCAAAAATGATTGGGAAACGAGCACTGGTTGGGAAATTGCCAAAGGAAAAGGATTGGTGGATTACAGCGGAGTGGCTTATTATTTTGCTAAAAAAATACATCTCGAATCGAATATTCCCATCGGTATTGTTGATGCAAGTTGGGGTGGTACGGGCATAGAAACCTGGATGAGCGACATGGCCTTGAAGCCTTTTGAAATCTATGATTTTCAACTTGATCAGTTAAAAGAACGAAACAAACCATTGAAAGAGCTGGAGAGAGAATCAGATTCAATTTTCCAGGTCTGGAAGGATGTTGAATATAAAAAAGGGATTGGGATGGATGAAAAGTGGTATGAAAGGCAATCAGATCTTTCAGGATGGAAACCCATTGAAGTGCCGGGTTATTGGGAGGATCAACTCCCGGAATACCGAAACTTTGATGGCGCCATGTGGTATCGTAAAAGCTTTGATGTACCGATAGAGTTCTTACCACATGACATACGTATATGGCTTAGTCAAATTGATGACCACAATATCTGTTGGATAAATGGCCTGTATATAGGTGAAACCTACTTTTCCAAATCCTGGACCAACTATTTGATACCAAAAGGATTATTGAGAGAAAAAGACAATGAAATCGTTCTTCGCGTGTTTGATGTAGAAGGGAAAGGTGGTTTGACGGGACTGGATACATATTTTGATTTTTATCCTGAGGGTAACAATAAGGTGAGGTCGAGACTGAATGGTACCTGGATGGTAAGGCCGGGAGTTGTGTTTGAAAGAGGAGATGGTATGTATCTCTCTACAGCTCGAATTCACCCAAACCATTACCCAGGTTTATTATTTAATGGTATGGTTTATCCCTATAAGGAGTTTGGAATAAAGGGGGTGATTTGGTATCAGGGAGAATCCAATAAAACGAATGCTTTCGCCTACAGGAAATTATTTCCGGCTTTGATACTGGATTGGCGAAGACTTTGGAAATCACCTGAAATGCCTTTCTATTATGTACAGATAGCCAATTACGGAGAAGTAAGCAATCAACCGGAAGAAAGTGCAGCGGCAGAACTACGTGAGTCACAGTACTTAGCCAGATCCCTTCCACATACTGGAATGGCTGTAACCATAGATATTGGCAATGCCTCAGACATCCACCCACTCAATAAAAAGGATGTTGGTGAACGATTGGCACGTCATGCATTGAAAAATCAATATGGGAAATCGAATATGATAACGGATGGGCCGGTGTATATTTCGCATAAAAGAAAGGGGAAAAAGTTGGTCGTCACCTTTGAGAATGCTGAAGGTCTGACGACAACAGATGGCAGATCTCCAAAAGGTTTTGCCATTGCATCAGAGGAGGGTCAATTTTTCTTTGCCTTTGCAAGAATTAAGAAAGGCAAAATTGAACTTTGGCATCCTGAGGTGACCCATCCTTCCCATGTTCGCTACAGCTGGGGAGAATCGCCCATAGTCAATCTGATCAATGGAGAAAAACTTCCCGCTCTTCCTTTTCGAACCGATCGTCGAAGGGGCATTACGGAAGGTCAGTTCAAAAATTACAAGTGATTAAAAGGTAGGAGCGAAGCAATCGTAAAAGGTTTTTAAATGATAATTAATGAGTTTAATATTTTATTTGATCTAAGAGAAGTACAGAAAAGAGGTATACGAAATGGTAAAATGATGTAAAACATTATCAGGGTTACCTTTTAAAATTTGAGCTTTTGTTGCACATTTCCGTAAGCAGGAACTGATTGAAATATGTATTTATAAATGATTCTGCCCTTGATATATCCATATGGATAACCCACAATAAGCACTACTTTTTGCCATATGGCCAATTCCAGCCAAAGAATGGTCTCAATTCATAGATCTGTGGTTCGATTTTATTATAATTTATTTCCTTACTTGTCACATTAAACACGAACTTGCCAGAATCCATTATTGCAGGAGGTAATTTTTTGTCCAGGGATTCGATATACTTATTCTTTGTTATGGCTTTTGAATCATGGTATCGGGCGCCTACTACTTACCTGTAGAAATTTACGATTTTCACAATATGTATTTGGCAATTAGCATTGTGTATTTCTGGCATTAACAACTTTTCCAACATTTACCTTTTAACTTTCAACTTGATGTTCTTTGTTCAAAATAATTAATCTACCAAATTATGTCAGGATTTCAACCTTCAGGTAATAAATGGGGCAGAGTGACTCTTTTCATGGATTCCAATCATCCGGGGGCTCCAGACTGGCGTCGCGAACTTCCCTGCAATCATCCGGAATAATGTTTACCGCTTTGTGAATGGAAATATCAGTATTTTTTATATAAATTCTTCTGGTGTGGACATCTGATGCCATAAAATAGCCCAATACGGGTTCATCCGGGTTATCCATATTGACCAAATTGCTTCGAATATTTGCTGGAGGAGGATCAAAAACATTTCCTTCGATTTCCAGTTGTTGTTTTGTAAGAAGCAGAAATCGGTGTGCCCTTTGAGAGAGTGATCTTTGTTGAATATCGATTCTGTAAGTATCACGCAATCTTACACCATTATCTTCAATGAAAATAAACGGAACACTCATAGAAGCCCCATTAAAAGTTTCGTCATCTGCAATGGTCAACGGTATTCTGGTCAGTTTTTCAGTTCGAAAACACCGGTCACAGCAGTCTTTGGGATCATCACAATAAGGGCAGAGAAAATTATCCGGACCAAACCTGTGAAGTTCCGGGTTGGCTATTAATACATACACTGATTCTCCATGCACCCATTGATAATAGTTCTTTTCATCGGCAGGATCTTTAAAATGAACCATAACCTGAGCTCCGCTTTGATTGTACAACGGATTATCAGTAAAAATTTCATGGGTTCTCACAGAAAGAGAGTCAATTTCAGGCACTCTATCCACTTTTTCTGGTAAAGACATAATAATTCTTCCATCCGGCAATTCGATGTACAGAGAATAAGATCGACCCACCTTTGCAGAGAATGATCGTGAAGTTTGGTATACTCCTATTTCATTGCTTTGGGTCATTAACTCAATGCCACCAGAGTCATCTCTGATCCAAAGTGATGCGTTGGGTAATGGTTGTACCACTCCCTGGAAATTATTGCCATACACACTGCTCCAAAACAATCTGACATAATGTGTTCCTTCTTCAGTAGTGATGTTGCCGTCAACAATGACTAACGGTTGGCCACCATCTATATCAAAATGATAAGGATCAATACAGCCACTTATCACAACGAAAGAGATAATGATCAAAACTTTTTTCATATCACTCTATATTTCGTTATTTGTTGCATGATAGCCATTTTTCTTTCCGGATCAAGGCTTTATTCTATCATTTTAATTCTAATTCGGATTCCAATCATCCGGGGCATCCAGACTGGCATCGCGAACTTCACGACAATCATCGGGTATAATATTAGGTCTAGCATGAACAGTTAAGTCATCCCTTTTTATATAAATTCTTTTGGTTCTGACATCTGAAGCAAAAAAATAGCCTAAGACAGGAATATCCGGATTATCCAGTTGCACTATGTTACTTCTTATATTGGCGGGAGGTGGATCAAAGACGCTGCCTTCAATTTCAAGTTGTTGTTTTGATAAAAGGAGGTAACGATAAGCTCTTTCAGAAAGGGATCTTTGGGTTATATCTATTCTGTATGTATGTCTTAGCCTTACTCCATCATCCTCTATAAACAAAACCGGATGGCTTATAGAATTGCCATTTATAGGTTCGTCATCAAGAAGAGATATCGGCGCTCTCCCCAGGGTTTCTGTCCGATAACATAAGTTACAGCAGTCTTTAGGACAAGGGCAATATGGACATGGTCGACCATCAATCATGCCTAATGGCCCCTTTCTAAATTCCTCCGGATTGGTTACCAAAGCGTAAACCGATTCTCCATATATCCATTGATAATAATTTTTTTCATCAGCCGGATCTTTAAAATGAGCCATAACCTGTGCTCCGCTTTTATTAAGAAGTGGGTTCTCAGTAAAAAATTCATCGGTTCTGACCGATAACGAATCGAGATCCGGCACCTTTAATGCGGGTTCTGGCAATGACATGAGGGTGCGACCATCCTGGAGTTCTATATGAAGTGTATATATGTTGCCAACTTGAGCCGAAAACTCAGGAGAGGTCTGATATAGACCTATTACATCGGTACTATGCAAAACTTCAATAGAACCGTTCATATCACGAATATGGAGGCTAGCATTAGGTATTGCCTGAACCACCCCTTCAAAATTATTCCCATATAAAGCACTTCTGGAAAGTTTGATTTGGTGAGGTCCTGGGGCAGTTGTAATGATGCCCTCAACAATGACTAGAGATTCGAATTGATTCAATTCAAAATTGTAGGGATCGATACAGGCAGATACAAGTAAAATATAAAGTATTAAAGTTGATTTTTTCATTTATATCCGATGATAAAGTAATGTCAACCTATCCTTTACCAATAGTTTAACTTACAAAAAAATGAATAATAAAAATAAAACGGTATTACATCAATTTAGCTGCCTAATAAAATGGAATATCCTGTAGTTCATAAAATTAAATTAGACTGTCAATAGGAGTAATCCAAATGTAAAAATCATTTTAACGTCTTCAATTAGGATCCCAATCAGAGGGTGGATCGATAAATGAATCCTCGACTTCCCGGCAATCATCCGGGATGAGATTAGGAGTTTGAAGTAATTCCAGATCCGAACTTCTTATGTAAAGATGTTTGGTTCTAACGTCAGAAACATAAAAATATCCAAGAGATACCTCTTCCGGGTCATCCAGGCTGAGGATATTACCTCTAATATTTGCGGGTGGTGGATCAAAAATGTTTCCCTGTGTCTCCAATTGTTGTTTGGCCAGTAACAAAAATCGATAAGCTCTTTCAGAAAGAGACATTTGATGAATATCGACCCGGAAAATTTCCCGGAATCTGTGCCCATTATCCAGTATGGTCATTATGGGTAAACGGGTAGCATTTCCATTAAAACTAATGTCGTCCGCGATGGATATCGGCATATTTCTCAATGTTTCATATCTGAAACATTTACTGCAGCAATCTTTTGGTGCAGATCCTAGAGGATTTACCGGATCAGTCCTTGGAAGTGTAAATAACTCTGGATTGGTAAGAAGAGTATACACCGATTCACCGGCTAACCATTGGTAATAATTTTTTTCATCAGCCGGGTCTTTAAAATGACCAATAATCTGAGCCCCTGAAGAATTGAGCAATGAGTTTTCTGTAGGTATAACTACAGTTTGAACCGTAAATGAATCTATTTCAGGAACAGGATGAGCCATTTCGGGCAAGGAAATGTAATTATCCCCTCCGGCCGTCCTTATTTGGATGGTGTAACTTCTACCCAGCTCAGCTGAAAATGCATCTGAAGTTTTATAAGTACCATCCGTTTCTGTTTCTTGGAGAAATTCAATATTTCCTAAATTGTCTCTTATAATAACATTCGCCCTGGAAATAGGTAGTACCACTCCCTCAAAAACCGAACCGTAGCGATCGCTTCTGGAAAGTCTTACAAAATGTGGGCCTGGTGCTGTAGTAATAAATCCTTCAACTGTTACGAGTAATTCACCACTTTCTGTTTCAAATTCAAATGGATCAATACATCCCAAAAGCGCCAGAATCATCAGATAGAAAATCGACCTTATCATCTTTTACTTTTTTTAATATCTGTTTTACAAATTACAACGGCTAATCATATATTCCTAAAAATGTAACTTTCATATTTTCAAAGAATAACTGATGGTAGGAACCGGAACTCCTATTATTGAAAGTCTGAAAGCCTGAGGCAAAATCCTCTCTTTATTGGCAAAGAAAATAGAGAAAGGATTCCTTCTTCCATAAACATTTAAAATAGACAGGGTTAGTTCCCCGGAAAGTAACTTTTTCTTGGATTTTGTATCTATAGTCATGGAAACATCCAATCTGTGAAAATCGGGAATCCTTCCCAGGTTTCTTTGATCGAAAAAAGCCAGTTCTCTCGATCCAAAGTTATATTTTGCTTCAGGAAGGGTTACAGGCCTACCTGTACTGTAGTTAAAATTAGCAGAAAAAGTGAGGTAGGTATTGAATTTGTAGTTTCCGATTACATTTATATCATGAGGTTTGTCAAAATTGGAAGCAAACCAATCTCCATTATTTATAATTTCCTCTTCAAACGGAGATATTACCCTCCTTAGGCTTCTGGAATAAGTGTAACCTACCCAGCCAGTCAATCGTCCGACATTTTTCCTCAAAAATAATTCTACTCCATATGCCCTTCCAGTACCGGGAACCAATTGGGTTTCAAGATTATCCTGAAGAATTAATTCCGCACCGTCTTTGTACTCTATTACGTTCCTGATATCTTTATAATAAGCTTCAATGGAAGTTTCGTAGATATTGCCCTTTAGGTTTTTATATAAACCTATAGAATATTGGTCTACTTCCTGAGGTAAGAAGTATTGATCAGCCATTTTCCAAAAATCAGTAGGAGCAATAGTGGCCGTATTGGATATGAGGTGCATAAATTGAAACATCTTGTTGTAGCCAATCTTCAAAGAACTTTTTGGTCCTGTTGTAAGTCTCAACGATGCTCTGGGTGCAAAACCATTGTACGAAGCGATGACATCTCCGCTTCCATACTCAATGGTATTGATTATGCTTCCTGTATTTAAAGGTCTGAAAGGTTCATATTCGTTGACCCTCCTGGGACCGAGATACCTGTACATATTATATCTGGCACCATAAGAAATAGCGATGTTGGAAGAAATATCAAATTCGTGTTGAAAATGGATCGCTGATTCATTGGCTTGTTCAGACTGTACGGTTTTGGGAAGTATAGCAGATCCGGATTCCAGATCCGGTATTCTTTCTCCGGGATTGACTGAAAGCCATTTGGTGTCTCCTCCAAAAGTTAATGTATGTTTGTCATTTAATTTGTACAGCAAAAAGCCTTTAATGCCCTGATCCTGGACACCTGAGTTTATAGAGAAATTATTAAATCCCGCTGAATCGAGTAATGTATAATCATAGTCCGTATGATAGGCAACAATATCCGCTTCCAATTTTGAAGAAAATGTAGCTTCCCATTTCAAACTATGGCTTCTATTGGCCCATTCTACATTATTGTCCGCACTAAATGAAAAGTCGTCATAGCTATCGTAAAAGCTGTAAGAAACAATGTTATTGTTATTAATGGCATAAGAAAGAGTGCCATTCAAATCATAAAAATTCGCTCTACTGTTGCGAAGTTCTGGATTACTGGTTATGGATTTAAGCATCCAATTTACATAAGACATTCTCCCTCCCATGTAAAGTGAGAGTTTATCTTTAATAATAGGGCCTTCTACGTTTACACTACTTGAAAATGTTCCCAAAATACCATCAGCTGACCAACCTCCAAAATTTCCTTTTTTTGCAGAAATATCGAGAATAGAAGAGCCTCTGCCACCAAATTTTGCAGGAATTACCGCTTTATACAGAGTTACGTTTCTGATAGAAGAAGGATTAAAAGCGGTAAAAAGCCCAAATAAATGAGATGGGTTGTAAATGGGAGCTCCTGCAAACATGATCAGATTTTGATCGGGACCTCCACCCCTTACATTAAATCCAGCTGACGCTTCACCTACCTGGCTTACACCCGGTAAGGTGGTCATAGCCTTAATGATGTCAATTTCTCCCATAAATGGAGGTAGTTCCTTGATTGCAGCCATTGAAATGGATACTGCACCCATATCTGTACTTCTGATATTTCTATCGGGATCTCTTCCGTAAATGGTAATGTTATCCAATTGTATACCCTCCTCTAATAATCGGACAGTAAGTCGCCCATCTCCAATTGCTGTAATAGGTATAGTAATGGAGCCATAACCCAAATAACTCACCTTTAGAGTATATTCGGCTCTATCCAATTTAAACTCTACAGTTCCATTGACATTAGTCGATTCCACAAGGTTTAATTCTTCAATAATTATGGTAGCACCCACCAAAGACTCTGCGGTTATTTCATCCACAACTCTTACCCTGATATCGATATCTTTAACCTGTCCAATGTCCTTTCCGATAGAAACCCTTTCCATTTCCTGGGAAAGTAACATGTGTGAAAATAATACTATTAAAAACAGTTGCAAAATTATCTTTTTCATAGTCTTCAAGCTGTTATAAACTATTAGGATCAAATTTCCAAAATTCCATTCTTGTAAGATTAGGTGTGCCCATTTCTCCGCTTCTCAAAATATAGATTTCATCATTATAGACATAAACACCTGCATTATGGGCAAAGGTGGTTCCCGGGAAGTTTACTTTAGGTGTCCATTCAAAAGTATTGAGATCGAGTTCCCATATTTCATTTGATCTGATGTATAACCCCACATAGGCTTTATCTCCTATTACCACACCAAAACCAAAATTCCTGCTTGCTTCTCCAGGGTATTCGCCAACTTTCATCCATGTATCCATGGCCGGATCGTATTCTATGAGATCACTATTATTTAATACAAAGTACTGTTTATCGTTATGAGTAAAATTGGCATATGTACTAAATACAGTTACAGGCGCATCAGCCAATCTTGTCCATTGTCCTGTATTAAGGTTGTATTTATTCATAATCCTGGGAGAAAAAAGCGACTCTCCTATTACATACATTTCATCCTGAATAATAAAAGCTGGAGACCTGTAAGATGCAAAAGGAGTATTTGGCAATTGCACAAATTGTCCATTTTCAAACTTCCAAAACTCTCTACCCAATTCCGACACTGAGCCAATAAACTCCCTTACTCCGGAACCAAAAAATCCATTAGCCAAAAATCCGCCTGCGTGAAAGCCACCTGAAAATGGTATTTCATTCCATTGATTGGTGGCAACTGAATATTCCCACATTTTATCATAAAGACTATTCGTGTTTAAAATACCAAGTCCTGCATAAAATTTTTCACCCTCCTGAAAATATACATTATCAAAAAATTGATCTGTTACTGGAAAGTCTCCCAACTTTTCGTATTTCCCGGCGATGTATTCAAATTTTTCTTCAAACTCAATCCTTTCTCCCTGGTATTCAATAGATATTGTTACCAACAAATTATTCTCCGGTGCAGGAACCCGGACAGATAATTCAGCATCAAATTTACTTCCAACTATCTCAGCCTCCTTGTTACCAAAAAAAACTTTAATGTCAGTCGTAAAATTTGTACCTGAAATGATCACAATACTTCCCGCTAATCCAGATTTAGGTGAAAAATCATCCAATTCAGGAGCAAGTGTAGTAAACGTCAATACATTGCTATAAGAAACCTGACCATTAGATATATAAAAGGCCCGTAAGTAGAAAAGTTTGTCCGTGTTTAACCCACTGATTTCTCCTATAAATCGACCTACTTTATCCCTGCTTCCAAGTGATTGCCTTACGGCATTGGTGAACTGATCATTATCGGCAACTTCAAAACCGTGATCTTCAATAAATATTTCGCCGGTTCCTACCATCCTACCCAATACTCTGACTATATCAGAATTGGTAAAAATAACTTCCTCAGCGATAACAGACAAAAATGATTCATCATCACTACAAGAAGAAAAAAATGTGGAAGTGAGAACTATACCCATAAGCAGGTACAATGAAAAAAACTTTTTTTTCATAACATACATATATACATAATAAAATAATTATTCAGACAGCCTGATTTACTTAATACCATTCAAGTCTTTGTAAGACCAAATAGTTAATCAATTGACAATTTCTGTACATCCATCAAACCGGTGCATTCCGGAAAATCGCCTCAATAATAAGTCAATAACGTATAATTATAGTATTTCGTTGGTTCTTTTATACAAGTATTGTTCTTTTAAATGAGGATGTCATGTAAGTAAGTTTTAATCCAACTATAAATCATTGTAAGTCAAAGCCTACAAATTTTGAATTTTTAGAAGTGCAGAAACTTCAAAAATATCCAAAGTTTGAATTTTAAATAAAATGTATTCCATTCTATTGAGTTTAGATGGTTTTTTATTTTTTCACTTCAGAATCGAGAGGATATCTTAAGTTATGATGGGTTTTAAGAACTGCTTTGATCGACCCCACACTTATAGGAGATTCGATTAATAACGGAATTTTATTATGATCGTCAGAGACCCAAAGCTTCATTTTGGTATTGTCTCTGAATACATATCCAGACACCACTTCTGGGCTAAATTTCATTGCCCTGAATTTACCAAGGTTTTTTATTTTTTTATTTTGATCCACACCTTCGTATTGGACTTTTAATGGAAATGTTCTTTTATCAAAAAACACTTTTATAGGTATAGATTCTCCTTCGTTAAATTGACTGATATCATAATTTCTAACAAAGTATAGTATCGATAACATATCCTGCATGCACTCTTCCAATTCGTATTCTGACTTAACGACATCATCTGCATTAGTACCCCAATATGAAACGGCTTTTCTTCCTTCCTGATCGAAAAGAATGCTATCGTATCTGAAATAATTTCCCTCTTCAACTTTCCTGAGAAAGCTTACCGGAAACATGGTGTTTTTGTCGACTTTAGAAGAATAAAAATCTCTGACTTTAAAAAAACTGTCATAGGAAGAATACGTAATGCCTTTAGCGTCGTATTCGTAATGATCGCCGGTTTCTTTTACAGTAAAAGTAACTTCTCCAGCTGGAATCCATATCATTTTCCAGTTATAGTAAATTTTATACACCAATTTTTCATTGCGTGAAAATGAGGTATTGTCCAATGAGCAAGTAGAATCCTCTACCGGATCAGTGGAAAGAGGCGGTGTACCATCAGTAAAATACAATCCCATAACCACTAAGATATACTTAAGCATAATTTTCATCATTTCTATTCATTATAACAAGCCAACCGGTCAATGCAGGAGCAATTAAATTGATCATCCACAGTAAAAACGTTACAGCCAGTATACCAAGTGTGTTTTCTGTGTATTGACTCCACATCCAAACCGCGATTTCACCTCTGCCAATAATGCCCAATAATGGAGGCAATGGAATTCCTGTTTGAATAAGCCATATAACGGCTATAATACATAAACTGTGAACCATACCTATGTCAATTCCAAAAAAGTAAAGCAAAAGTAGATATTGGAATGCATATACCTTGTACCGTACTGCCGAAACAACTAAAACTTTAAGCAAGTTCAAACGGCTTACATTTTTACAAAATTCCACGTGCTTTTCAAACCTAAACAAGTTGTTTAAATAAAAGCGGTTTACATATGAAATGATCCTGCTTAGTTTCAGGGGATTCCAATAAATAAGGGTTAAAGTGAAGAAAATTAACAATGCAGGGATAAGTACTGAAAAGTAAATACTGGTATATACTTCCCGGTTTTGATTGATGATGTATATAATCCCAAATAATCCAAACAAAATGGTTACTATATTCTGTGCAAGGCTTGTGAGGAATGTGGCAGAAAGGGATTTCCATCTCGCAGATGCTTCTACCATGTAAAACCTCCCTCCATACTCTCCTATTCGCGATGGGGTGATCACACCTACAGCTACTCCAGCCATCACTATTTGGGTGGAGTTTAACCATGATTCATTCATAAAGCTTCTAGTGATCAATCTCCATTTTGAGATTTCTAATATCCAATTTACAGGCATAAGAGCAAAAACAATGATCAACCACGCACCATTACTGGTATTCAAATGTTGCAAAAAAACTTCCTGGAGTTGTTGAAGGTTGCTTTGGACAAATATCTGGCGATATAAAATAAACCCAAATCCAATGGTGATTATAAGTTTAATCCACTTGTCAACGGGAAGGTACTTCCGTAGTGTCGGATTATAAGTTAGGGCCATCTTTCTGTAAAAGTTTTAAAAAATCAATTCAAATGTATTAAAAATCCTATGTGAATACAATTTCTAAATACATTTTACAAATATCAGGTTTCTCCATTTATGATGACAGCATACTTGTTAAATAAAGAGGTTTGATAAAAAAATGTATATGAAAACTGAGACTTACCTCACTTAATGTATGCATAGTCTTATCACAAAATAATATTTTATGTATTGTATGCGAAAGTTAACTGGTACTCTTTATTTCCACATGGCAGATTTTAATAGTTGTAACTACTCAGCAATAACCCCTAAAGCATTGGGGGTTAAATATCAATAGCTCCCCACAAAGATTTGGGGGCAAAAATGATGACAAAACAACTCATTTATACCAGAGGCGGAGTAGTTACTAACACTGAATAGACTTTCTAAATTGCAATCCGGTTTTTAGACTTGAAAGGAACTACATTACCAGGAACCATAAATATTTGATTTGAGAAATCTTGAAAATATATGTCGAAAGCAAAACATTTAAAACTATACTCTGGTGTATGAAACTTTGTAGAGGTAAAGAATTATTTTTGCCAACTTAAAATCAAACTTTTCGTCATGATGATCAATATCACATTATCGGATGGCAGTGTCCGGGAATACAAAAGAGGAAGTACAGCAATGGATATTGCACTCTCTATAAGCGAGGGACTGGCAAGAAATGTGCTTTCTGCTTCAGTTAACGGTGAGACCTGGGATGCCAACCGCCCTATATTAAACAATGCCACTATTACATTACACACGTGGAATGATAAAGAAGGAAAAACGACATTCTGGCATAGTTCTGCCCATTTAATGGCGGAAGCTCTGGAAGCTTTATACCCCGGAGTAAAATTTGGAATTGGACCGGCTATTGAGTCAGGATTCTATTACGATGTAGATACGGGAGATAAAGTTCTCACACCGGATGACCTAAGCCGCATTGAAGAAAAGATGAAAGACCTCGCACAACAAAAAAATACCTATATCAGGAAGGAGGTATCTAAAAATGAAGCCCTTGAATATTTTAGTGAGAAAGGGGATGAATATAAGCTCGAGCTAATCAGTGAGCTGGAAGATGGAACCATCACTTTTTATCAACAAGGTCAATTTGTGGATTTATGTAAAGGTCCTCACATCCCCCACACAGGACCTATCAAGGCCATCAAGTTGACCAGTTTGGCAGGAGCCTATTGGAGAGGAGACGAAAAAAGAAAACAACTCACCAGAATTTATGGCATAACTTTTCCTAAGCAAAAAGAACTTACTGCCTATCTCCATTTGCTGGAAGAGGCAAAAAAAAGAGACCATCGAAAACTGGGAGCGGAACTTGAATTATTCATGTTTTCAGAAAGAGTGGGTTCCGGACTTCCTATATGGCTTCCTAAAGGCACTCAACTTCGCGAAAGGTTACAAAATTTCCTGAGAGAAGAACAGGAAAAAAGAGGTTATAAAATGGTAATTACACCCCATATTGGACATAAAAATCTTTACACAACATCCGGACATTATGCCAAATACGGTGAGGACAGTTTTCAACCCATTAAGACTCCGAGAGAAGGGGAAGAATTTCTTTTAAAACCTATGAATTGCCCTCACCATTGTGAAATTTATGGCCATAAACCCAGGTCATACAGAGATTTGCCGCTTCGTTTTGCCGAATTCGGAACCGTATACAGATATGAGCAAAGCGGTGAACTTCACGGCCTTTCCAGGGTTCGTGGTTTTACACAGGACGATGCGCATATATTCTGTACTACTGAACAATTAAAAGATGAATTTCTGAATGTGTTGGATCTTACCACAGTTGTCATGAACAAATTGGGTTTTGATGATTTTACAGCTCAAATCTCATTAAGAGACCCCTCAAAACCAGAAAAATATATAGGAAGTGATGAAAATTGGTCAGCAGCCGAAAAGGCTATAATTGATGCAACTGCCGAAACCGATCTCGAAACTGTGACTGAATTAGGTGAGGCGGCATTCTATGGTCCAAAGCTTGACTTTATGATCAAAGACGCCTTGGGACGCAAATGGCAATTGGGGACTATACAGGTTGATTATAATCTTCCCGACCGCTTTGAACTTGAATATACGGGATCCGATAATCAACCACACAGACCGGTTATGATCCACAGAGCCCCATTTGGATCTATGGAAAGATTTATTTCAATACTTATAGAGCATACAGGAGGCAAATTTCCATTATGGTTGGCTCCGGATCAAATAGCTATACTTCCCATTAATGATGATCTGATACCGTATGCCATAAGTGTGGAAACCGAATTGGCCAGGTTGGATATACGAGGATTTATCGATGATCGCTCTGAAAGTATTGGGAGGAAAATAAGAGATGCCGAATTAAAGAAAGTGCCTTTAATGTTGATTGTAGGTAATAAAGAAGCCGACTCACATCAAGTCGCTGTAAGAAAGCAGGGAAAAGGAGATATTGGCACGATGTCTGTCAGTGAATTTGGAAATTTCTTTAAAACTCTCATTGATGAAGAATAACTTCTAAACTTTATAAGTATTCGTGAATTAGCTCCTTGTTGAAAGATGTGTTTTTGTTCTTTATGAATCTTAAAAATTGGCAGTTTAAGTCTTAAATTCGTCCATAAAAACCGCTTACATGTGCAGTAAAAAATTACGTTATTATTGGTATCCCTACTTTTTTCTACACATTTTAATTCTTTCAATTCTACTTATATCCTGTCAGAGCAGAAAGCTCCCTTCCAAAGGTATGGAAATAAATACATCCACCTTTTTCAAAAAGGGAGTGTATGTAATGGAAGTTGATACAAGTATACATAAGGCGGCAATATCGATCTCAGGTGAAAATATCACCATAGATTTTGCGGGTTCAACTATGATTGGAAATACCAATTCGAATCATCCGGAGAAGTTTACAGGCATTGGTATCTTGATAGAAAATGGGAAAAATATCACTCTGAAAAATGTAAATATAAAAGGTTTTAAAGTAGGCATACACGCTGTGAATGTTGAAGGGTTGATCATTGAGAATTCAGATCTGAGTTATAACTACAGGCCAAAACTTCATAGTATCAGAGAGCGGGAAGACTTTGCAGACTGGTTGAGTTATCATCAAAATGATCATGACGAATGGCTAAGATTTGGTGCGGGTATTTATCTAAAAGATTGTCCCAGGGCAATTATCCGAAATAACAAAGCTTCACAAAACCAAAATGCATTGCTGATGAATCGTTGTGATTCGTCGCAAGTTTATAATAATATATTCACATTTAACTCCGGATTGGGTATAGGCATATACCGGTCATCCCACAATAGTTTTATGCACAATTGTCTCGATTTCAATGTGAGAGGTCATAGTGAGGGATTTTACAGAAGGGGGCAGGATTCTGCAGGAGCGCTATTTTATGAGCAAAGTTCAGGAAATATATTTTGTTACAATTCAGCAACCCATTCTGGAGACGGATTTTTTCTTTGGGCCGGAAATGAAACCATGAACTCCGGTGAAGGTGGTTGCAATAATAACATCATAGCCTACAATGATTTTTCCTATGCCCCCACCAATGGGATTGAAGTTACATTCAGCACCAATGTCATCATTGGAAATACAATGATTGGATGCAGATATGGAGTGTGGGGAGGATATAGCTATTATACTCTTATATCTCATAATATTTTTCAGGAAAATGAATATGGAGTAGCCATTGAACATGGTCATGATAATGCAATTGTAAACAATACTTTTAATGGAGACAAAACCGGCATAAAACTTTGGGAAAGATCTTCACAGCCATCCGGTTGGGGATTTGCTGAGAAAAGGGATGTTACAAGCCGAAATTACAGACTAGTGTTCTTACAATATAATTATGCAACATAATGTTTTGATAGTTTATGATCTGCATCCTGGCGAGTAAATGACCAATGGATTTTTTTCTTTGCTTCATTTCTTTTTCTTGACCAGTATTTTATTTCTTTTTCAAGTTT
>JBGTBR010000063.1:0-9508 GCA_041749255.1 Saprospiraceae bacterium | reverse complement strand
ATTCTACCACGGTGACTTAAAAATAATAGCAAAACTTCTACAATGAATCTCTGCCTGGATTTGTTAACCTTATCCATTTTTGCTAATATTGTAAGAATTAGGCTTTTGCCTAGAGTAAATGCGTCTTGTGTAATCATTTTCTTTAGAACTGAGTGATTACAGGTTGGCTTATAATGCTAATTTACGCATTTACTTTTTTTATAATATATTCCTCGCTTTTTTTTTTACCGAACCATTGATATATAGAAATTTACATTTAGAAGTAAAGTCCAACTTGTACTTACTGGGCCTAAAGCCATCGCAAATGCTTAGCCATTTAAACATTTTGACCTAAAATGGATTGTTGTAGCGTAAAGCAAATCAAAACTTTAACAAAAAATGGACTGTTTGCCCATGAAATGACTAATGCTTATAACTTCGCCCTCCAAAATTCCGTTACTATATCACATCTTATATTAAGACTCTATGCAATTTTTATTTCCTGCTTTTCTTTGGGCTCTTTTGGCATTATCGATTCCCATAATTATTCACCTCTTTTATTTCAGGAGGTTCAAAAAAGTGCAGTTTACCAATGTGCGACTTCTTAAAGAAATTAAAGAAGAAACCGCTTCCAGAAATAAGCTGAAAGACTTACTCATACTCTTGTCGAGACTTTTAGCACTATTGTTTTTAATCCTGGCCTTTGCTCAACCATTTATCCCTCAGGGAGAAACGGTAAAAAGCGGACAGAACTTAATTAGCGTTTTTGTAGATAATTCATTTAGCATGTCCGCTGAGAATAATCAAACTCCTCTTATCGACATTGCTAAAAATAAAGCAATGCAAATCGTGCAAGCCTATGATGACAGTGATCTTTTTCATGTCATTACCCACGATTTTGAAGGCAAGCATCAAAGATTGATCAGTAAAGAGGATGCTTTGGGTTATATTGAGGATATTTCGATCAGCCCTTCTGTTAAAGTAGTGAGTCAGATAATGAACAGGCAAAAGCAATTGATGGAAAACAGTGATGCCAACCATATCATTTATCTGATTTCCGATTTTCAGGTAAGTATGATGGACCAACAAGTGGTAAGAGATACTGCGGTAGAAATTAACTTTATTCCCGTGAGGGCAGTCCAGGAAAACAATATAGCAATTGACTCAGCCTGGTTAGAAGCGGGAGTTGCTTTTGTAGGTCAGGGTAACCGGTTAATTGTCCGGATCAAAAATTATGGCATAGAAAATGCCGAAAGTGTCCGACTTTCAATCCTTAAAGATGGCCAGGAAAAGCCGGAAGGAATTTTTAATATTGCTGCCAGGGAAACCATAACAGATACTATAATTTTGTCTTTGCTAAGTCCGGGTTGGCATACTGCAGAAATCAAAATATCCGATTATCCCATACAGTTTGATGATCATTATTTTATCAGTTTTTATGTGGATGAAGATCTCAATGTGCTATCGATCCATGAGGGGAGAAATAATCGTTATTTGCAAGCTCTTTTCAATGGACTGGAGGGGTTTTCCTATCAAAATACTTCTTCTTCTGCTATAAATTATGGTGAAATTAACCGCTATGACCTGATTGTCATTCATGATGTTCATACTTTTTCTTCCGGGATGAATACCGCATTAACCAATTATGTAAATGAAGGCGGTAAAATTTTACTTTTTCCGGTAATGCAAAATGATGTAAATGGGATTAATATTTTTCTCAATAATTTGCGTGCCAATACTTTTACGCTTCCGGCTGTGGAAGAATCGATGTCCGTAACCCGGATCAATACCCAGGAATTTATCTTTAAAGATGTATTTGAGAGCACGAGCCAGAACCTTACCCTTCCATCGGTTAGAAGTTATTTTAGAAAAACCAATATTCAATCCCGTTCTGAAGAAACACTTTTATCGTTTAGAAATGGCGCTCCTTATCTCCAAAAATATCAGAGGGGCAATGGTATATTGTATGTGTGCAGTTCACCATTGGATGTCGTATATAATGATCTTGTGCAGCAGGCAGAAATTTTTGTACCAATGTTGTATAAGATGTCTATAGCCAAAGCCGATTTCGAGCCATTATCTTATACCATTGGGAAAAATACCCCCATTACTGTCAATAAAAGTACACAGGGAAGTGAACTGGTATACAGGATATCTGGTGATTTGGAATTCATTCCATCCCAGACCAGTCTTGGCAGTAAGATTTTGATTTCCGAAAATAATCAGGTTCGCACAGCCGGGATATACCATCTCACACTTGATAACCAATTGGTCAAAAAATTAGCTTTTAATTACGACAGATTGGAATCAAATGTCCAACTCACCCCTATGGATGATCTGATGAATCACGGAAATGTGTTGCAGGCGGGAATAAATGCTGATCTTACCCAGTTGATTTCACAAAAAGATAAAGGGATTGTTTTATGGAGATGGTGTCTTATATTAGCGTTGATTTTCTTATTGACGGAGTCATTGTTGCTCCGTTTTTTTAAAAAATAGCGACTTTCCATTGACATAAATATAAAATGAAAATTTTAATAAAACGTGCTAAAGTCCTTCATAGGAACAGCAGATTTCATCAAAATAAAAAGGATCTGCTGATTTCAGGAGGAAAACTTTTAGAAATTTCAGATCATATCGATGTACAGGCTGATCATATCATCGAATCCGAAAACCTGCATTGTTCTATAGGATGGTTTGACATCGGCACACATATGGGAGAGCCGGGATTTGAATTCAGAGAAACGGCAGATTCATTAAGTGAGGCGGCAGCTGCTGGAGGATTTACCGCCTTAGCTCCTTTTCCCAATACAGATCCTATCATACAATCTTCCGCTGATATTGGTTATATAAAAAAGCTTTTTGCAGGCAAGATCATCACTGTTTATCCTATTGGAGCCCTGAGTCGTAATACAGATGGAAAGGATATCACTGAAATGAGGGATATGATCAACAATGGAGCTATCGCATTTAGTGATGGATTAAAAGGTATCAGGGAATCCGGAGTTCTTCTCAGAGCTATGGATTATTTATCAAAAATCAATACCCCCATCATACACTTTCCATTTGATGAGAGACTTGTCCCATATGGACAGGTACACGAAGGCAAAACTTCAGTAGAGATGGGACTTAATGGTATCCCTCATATTTCTGAAAGCATTTTTGTAAAAAGAGATATTGAGCTGGCTTCGTATACAGGCAAGAACATCATCATACATGGACTTTCAAGTGCTTCTACACTCGCAAGTGTAAAGGAGGCCCGTAAAAATCACGTCCCTATCAGTACCACTGTTTCTTATCTTAATCTCATCAGCCATGCAGGGCAATTATTGGGATTTCAACCTGAGTATAAAGTACTTCCACCCATCCGTGAAATACCGGATCAAAAGGCACTTATGAAAGCCGTTCAGGACGGAACCATACAGGCTATTGTATCCAACCATGTTCCACTGGAAGAAGAAAGAAAAAAACTCGAATTCACGTATGCTGATTTTGGAGCGACGGGTCTTGAAACGTGTTTTAGCGCTTTGAATACTTTTTTAAAAGCCGGGCAATTGGAGTATTTCATACATTCACTTTCAATAGGTCCAAGGGAGATACTCAGAATTCAAGTGCCGGAATTGGAAGAAGGAGCTATAGCTGATATTACCATATTTGATATTTCGAAAAAGTGGAACTATACATCCCCAAGGTCTATTTCTGCCAATAATCCTTTTCTGGGAAAAACTTTAAAAGGAAAAGTGCTTGGTATCATTCGAGGTCAACGCCATTTCTTTGATTTGCATTAGATTAAAGTCAATTTATTTAAATATGTAAAGAATTCAATTAACTTTCATGAATAAAAGCAAGTGGATTCTAAATTATATTAAAAATTTATTTAAGTTTATTATAGAATTTACCTGTACGGACTTGACATATACTAAAAGCTCAACTTTATACTACTTATAAAAATCAAAAACGTATGACTATGGAAAAGAATATTACGACTTTTCAATCGGGAATGAAATGGGGTGTATACATTGGTGTGGTAACGATTTTTTTTGACTTATTACTGTACGTTGCCGGAATGAAAGACCCTTATAATCCGAGCAAATTAGGATATTTGGTTTTTCTTTTTGTCGTTGTAGGTTTCGTATTAGCCATTAAATTCTACAAAGACAATAATGAAGGATTCCTGTCCTTGGGTGAAGCCATCAGTACAGCGTTGTACACGGCGTTAATTGCTTCAGCCATATCTATTGTTTACTTTCTTATATTCGTTTACATTATTGACCCTCAGTTTTTAGAAGAAACCAAAGATTTTGCTCGTGAGTCAGCCTTGCAGCAGGGAAATATAGATGAGGAAACCTATGAAAGTATGGAGGGAATGTTTAACTTTTTTGTTTCACCAATATTTCTATCATTGTTTACACTGATTTCCAATTTAATTTTGGGCTTGATCACTGGTTTAATTACCGGACTTGTCATGAAGAATGAGAATACTAAATTGTGATATTGAATTGTTCTTATACAGTGTAAGAAAGTTTTGAGCACACATATATCAGTGTAATGAAGGATATTTCCATTGTGATTCCCGCTTTGAATGAATACGAGTCGATAACTGAGCTTTATCATTGGATTGTCAGGGTTTTACAAGATACAAGTTATACTTATGAGATTATATTTATCGATGATGGAAGTACCGATGGTACCTGGCGCGTCATAGAAAAAATAGCTTCAGAAGATCCTGATGTAAAAGGTGTTAAATTCCGACGCAATTATGGAAAATCTGCTGCATTGAATGTTGGATTTGAAAAATCCAACGGATCAGTGGTTATCACAATGGATGCAGACCTCCAGGATAGCCCGGAAGAAATACCACTCCTCTATAAGATGATTACTGAAGAAGGATATGATCTGGTTTCCGGATGGAAAAAAAACCGTTTTGATCCTCTTTCCAAAACCCTGCCAACAAAACTCTACAATGCTGTTACCAGGAGAATGTCAGGCATTAAACTCCACGATATGAATTGTGGACTAAAGGCTTTCAAAAGAGATGTGGTAAAAAACATAGAAGTGTATGGCGAAATGCACCGTTATATTCCAGTTATTGCCAAGTGGTCCGGTTTTTCAAAAATAGGAGAAAAAGAGGTGCAACACCAAAAGAGGAAGTATGGAAGGACAAAGTTTGGGCTATCGCGGTTTATCTATGGACCTTTAGATTTGGCTTCCATAATGTTTGTGGGTAAGTTTGGTAAGCGACCCATGCATTTTTTTGGTTTTATTGGTGCTGGTTTTACCATTATAGGTTCTGCCATTCTCTTTTATCTGAGTATGATTAAAATTTTTAATGAAGTGCCCGGTATTGCCAACAGGCCGGCATTTTACTTTGGAATACTTTTGGTAATTGTAGGAATCCAGCTCTTTATTGCAGGTTTTCTGGCAGAATTGATCAGCCGTTCATCCACTGGTAGAAATTCGTATAAAATAGAAAAACAAATAGGTAATCGCGAATTCATTTTAAAATAAGACAGGAAATTCGTTTATTTTAATCCACTTATCATGTCTTCAGGTTTTACATACTTATCGTATTCTTCTGAAGTTAAATAACCAAGAGATAAGGCTGCAGCTTTTAAGGTACTCCCTTCATTGTGGGCTTTTTTTGCAATCTCAGCCGCTTTATCATAGCCTATAACCGGATTAAGTGCAGTGACCAGCATCAGTGAATTATCGAGATTTTGTTTGATTCTGGGTAAATTGGCTTCCAACCCTTCTATACAATGATCGGTAAAACTCACGCAAGCATCCCCTATGAGCCGGGCAGACATAAGAAAATTATATATCATTACAGGTTTAAATACATTGAGTTGAAAATGTCCGTTCATTCCACCAATATTAATGGTGACATCATTGCCAAACACTTGCGCCATTGCCATAGTCAACGCTTCTGATTGGGTGGGATTTACTTTCCCCGGCATAATGGATGAGCCCGGTTCGTTGGAAGGAATGGTCACTTCGCCAATTCCACATCTCGGTCCTGAAGCCAATAATCTTATATCATTGCCGATTTTCATCAATGATACGGCAACTGTTTTTAAAGCCCCATGCGATTCTACAATAGCATCATGTGCTGCCAATCCTTCAAATTTATTTTTCCCGGTAACAAAAGGAAGACCTGTAATGTCCGATATGTGTTTAGCAACCAGAATATCATAACCTGGAGGTGTATTGAGACCAGTGCCGACTGCCGTTCCACCAAGGGCCAATTCAGACAGGTGTGGAAGTGTATTCCTTATAGCCTGGATGCCGTGATCCAATTGAGAAACAAACCCCGATAATTCCTGTCCCAGGGTAAGAGGAGTGGCATCCATCAAGTGCGTCCTGCCTATTTTCACCACATCTTTTAACTGTTCCGATTTTACATACAATGCATTTCTCAGTTTTTGTAAACCAGGGATGGTTACTTTTTCCAGTATGGTATAGGCAGCTATATGCATGGCAGTGGGAAAAGTGTCATTGGAAGATTGAGATTTATTGACATCATCATTTGGGTGAAGAAATTTCACCTCATCGGTGAGTTGACCGCCTTTTATAACATGACCCCTGTAAGCTATAACTTCATTGACATTCATATTGGATTGTGTACCCGAACCGGTTTGCCAGACGACGAGAGGAAACTGATCATCTAACTTCCCGTCGATGATTTCTCTGCACACTTTACTTATCAATTCCGATTTTTCTTTTGACAATACTCCTAAATCAGCATTTGTCCTTGCTGCAGCCATTTTCAAAACGCCAAAAGCGCTAACCACTTCTAAAGGCATTTTGTGCCCTCCGATTTTAAAATTTTCTATGGAACGCTGTGTCTGGGCTCCCCAATACACTCCTGATGGTACTTCTACATACCCCAATGAATCTTTTTCCTTTCTTGTCGCTGTCACTTACTGAAGTTTTAATCAGATGCAAATATAAAAATATAGTATTCTAGTATGATAGGGGTATGGCAATAAAACCGAAATTCGTTTCTTTCGGTTTTTAATGACAAAGTAGTTACCCAACGTTTGTATGATATGATGAAGCGAGCATGAATATTTTTATCATACATTTCATCCCCAAGGTTTTGGGAAGATAATGATTAAAATATATGCAATTATTCATATGTAACCTCTGTGATGTGAAATATGAATAAGTAATTGTTTTAATTCAGACTGCAAAACCGGCCTTATTCGTTTCCGGTGGAGCGCACGAAAATATCCGATAAGAACGAAAACTGTATGAGCTCTAAGAAATAATACACAAAACTATGGGTAGCCGAATAGCCAGACAAAAGAATGAAAGATTAAAGCGAGTTTTTTCGTTCCGGTATTTTCGAAGCGGATACCGAGAAGAAACGAATACAGTTTAGTGCCGTGTCAAGCATATTCTTTCCGATCCAAGTTTTGGTCTTTTCCAGCCTGTTTTCGGAAAAAAATCCTTACGTCCGCCTTTGGAGGATGCGCGGATTTTTTTACTCAACAGCCAGAAAAATACCTGCGACTTAATCGGCAGAATACACTTGTCACGCCACTATTTTTTTTTGTTACTTTTTTGTATCAAGACAAAAAAGTAAAAGAAAAGTAAATAGAACCTAAACTTAAATGAATATGAAACGAACAATAACTTTTTTGAACATCCTATACCTAAGAATAATTAAATAATTTAATACAATTTTCTAAATGAATTACATATTTTTTGCATGTTTTGTGCATGCAAAAATATTTAGACTTATGATAGATCAAGCCTCTTTTATATCAACAATGATTCAAAACGACGGGGAGTATCATTATTATTACATCATTGTTCCTGAAGAGGTAGTCCGATCTTTATCCTTGAAATACAGGGACAGAATCATTGCCCTGTTTAACGAAGAAAACCATATCCATTGCGCTTTACACCGTGATCCCTCTGATAATGCGGTGATATATCTTGGAAAATACGCGAGGGAAAAAGCCGGAATTTTACCTGGAGAAAAAGTGAAAGTAAGCATCAGAAAAGACGATACAGAGTATGGTATGGAGATGCCACTGGAATTGGAAGAAGTGTTGGGTACTGATTCTGAAGGACTTACAGCTTTTCAAAAGTTAACACCGGGAAGAAAAAGGACGGCTCTTTATTTTATTAGCAAGGCAAAAATGGAAGAAACCCGTATCCAGCGAGCCATTTTAATTGTAGAAAACATAAAAAACGGATTTATTCACCCCAATGATATGGTGAGAAAACACAACTGACTTTCCTCCATGATCTTCGAACATAATAAAAGAGATGCTGTTTTCTTAGTAGATAAACCATTTATAACTAAAATTCAAAAAACATGGCCTTCAAATTACCAGATTTAGGATATGCATACGATGCATTAGAACCGCATATCGATGCACGTACTATGGAAATTCATCATACGAAACACCACAATGGATACACTACAAACCTGAATAACGCCATTCAGGGCACATCTTTGGAAGGAAAGTCTATCGAAAAAATACTGACAAGTCTTGATATGAGCAATACTGCTGTGAGAAATAATGGCGGTGGTTATTACAATCACAATTTATTTTGGGAAATATTACATCCTGAAAACCGGGGTAAACTATCCGGTGATCTATTGGATGCGATCAATGCTGCCTTTGGTTCAAAAGAAGCCATGATGGAAAAATTTGCATCTGCTGCCTCTACCCGATTTGGTTCAGGATGGGCCTGGCTTTGTGTGAAAAATGGAGGTAAAGTGGATATATGTTCTACACCCAACCAGGATAATCCACTCATGCCTCAAACAGGATGTGGCGGAGCACCGATAATGGGATTGGATGTGTGGGAACACGCATATTATCTCAATTACCAAAATCGCAGACCTGATTACATCAGTGCATTTTGGAATATTGTCAATTGGAATGTAGTTGCAGATAAATTTGCCAAAGCAAAAAAGTAAATATTCCAAAGTTTGAAAAAATATATGGGAGTCATTCTTACTAAAGGAATGGCTCCTTTTTTTTACGTGTATTTCAATGAAAATACAGTTGAGCCTTAAGATTTGATTGGCTGATTGACTTTCAGATATTTTTCATAAGCAGTATTCCGGAGACATCTTTCACCCAGTAAATGCGAGTATATCAATACTTGCTCTTTGATGGGAATTCTCTTTCTGGGAGGAATCTCCAATTCAAGATCATTCATCATTTTATAAAGATATCTTGTAGATATACCCAGCTCATTTGCAATCTGTTCTCTGGTCTTGAACGGTTCGATTTTAATGTCCATTATAGTATTTTTGATTCTTAGAGGTTTTTTCAATTACGCACCTTTTCCCCAAGTAATCTCATTCCCAGTTGACAATAATAACAAATATTTTTTACAATCCATAAATGAAATGAGAAAAGTGTGTAAGACAAAATGCACAAAATATATTATCTTTATCCTACCAACCTATAATTATTAATAAATATTAAAATATTTTCAGATGGAAAAGCAAGAAAGAATTGATTCCATCCTGAGAATGATGAGGACCAAACTCGAAGAC
>JBGTBR010000062.1:0-20418 GCA_041749255.1 Saprospiraceae bacterium | reverse complement strand
TTCAGACTTTCCGACATTCAGACTTTCCGACCTCATTTTAGCTCGTAGTTCGTAGCTGGTAGCTGGGGGCATTACACTCAACCTCAACCTTCTAACCGTTTACCGTTCACTGCTCACTGTTCCCCGTTTTTTCGATCTGCCGAAGGCGAAATCCTCAACCTCAACCTAATCCTTGACCTCAACCTAAACCTAAACCTCAACCTCAACCTAAACCTCAACCTCAACCTCAACCTATAACACTAACCCGGAAGTTTTCGGTGTTTCTGAATGAAGGAAGTATACAGTGTTGAATGCATTGGATTTGAAGGTTCAAAAGTATGATTGTAATTGCCTTTTACAAAGCGTTGCCTGAATGCCTCATAAAGTGTTATGGCACAAGCTACCGAAACATTGAGACTTTGGACAAATCCCATTTGCGGAATGATGACGCTTCCGTCGACGCATCGTAAAATTTCTTCCGAAAGCCCCTCTTTTTCATTTCCAAAAACCACAGCTATGGGGTCGGTAAGATCCATATCATATATTGGGATGGAAGAGTCACTCAGATGAGTTGCCAGTATCCTAAAATACTTCTTTCGCACTTGATTGAAACATTTATGGATGTCATCAAAAAAATGAATATTTACCCATTTCAGAGAACCGGAAGATGAAGCTACACCAATGTACCGTTCTTGGGGTATCCTTTCATCTGTATTGATTACGAATATTTCGCCCACGCCCACACTATCGCAGGTTCGCAATATTGCTCCAATATTATGTGGATCATGAATATTTTCCAAAATTATGGTCATATCGCATTGTCTGTTGGAAATAACTTTTTTAAATAATTCTGACCTGGCGTTAGTGATCATAATCCATTAGTTTACCTGGTAAGGATTTCGTCTTTCACTTTATCTAATTCTCGTGCATTTTGGATTTCTATTTCAATATCTTCCCGGATCAAAGTAAGTAAATCAGAAATCCTTTTTTCGGTATCTTTAACCATGACCAGGGCATTCTTGATTCTTGATTGTATAAGCCAATCCGAAATGAGATTAGCAAAAAGCATATCCAAAAAACCATGAAAAATTTCTAACTCAAAATCCAGATCCATTGCATTGACTCCTACATCCTGTAATTCTTTTACAAATATATGTATAAGATAATTGGTCTGCCTGGCTTCCTCAATGGCACTGTCTACCGCACTACGTCTGATATGAGCCAGTCTCTTGGGATTATGGGGATGGTTATAAGTACCCCAGTTTCTAGCTCTGGAAAGGTGGTTTTTGACTATCAAAAGACTACTTAAAGCTCTCTCACCAGCTCGTAATGCCTCGGTTAGTTCAACACTGATTCTTTTACTTTCATCCATTTTAAAGTGAACCTCCATGAGTTCATCTCTTTTCAAAGAGGGGCTGTTTATGATCTCCTGTTCCCTGATTTTTTTAAGTTCCTGTAATTCCCTGGCTACCATTTGAATTTCGCCTGTACGCCTGCTCAGAAGTGAAAGTTCGAATTCCATCAATTCGATTTGCTTGAGATATTCATTGTATTGCAAGGAAGCTTCCAGGTATTCTTGTCTTTCTTTTTCCAATTGTTTTTCTTTACTGCCCAAAGCTTTATGAAATACAGAGCGGACGCTCAAACCTTCAAGACGCTTTATATCCTGCAGTTCTTTATCAACCCTTCTACTGATTTGATCTAACTTTTCTTCAGCGTCTTCCAGATTATCTTTTGTTACCTGATATTGTCTTTCAGCGCTTTTCAAAAGCTCAAGCCTTTCAAGTGTTTTATATATTTTTTCCTGGGTCTCAGTTTTCATTTGATATTGTATGATATTAACCAGACTGTGATACGAAAATGTAAATTAATGAATCAAAAATACTAAATAGGACAATTTTTACTTGCTTTATTATACTAAAAGCATATAGCAGAATAGATTCCTGTTTTTGAATTGATCAACTTTTTGAAATTATTCTGATTTACCGTATGTTTGAATGATTATGGTATGGATTCGTAAGGTATTCAAACAGGGTTTATATTATTTCACTTAAAAAATGATTCTTAGTATGGGTTTTCTATCAGAGTTTAAAAAGTTGTTTTTTGTAAAAAAGGCAGTGACCAAAAGTGCTATGGATAAAACGGCTGCAGTTTTGAGGGAGAAAACAGAAGATTTTTCATCAGGCGCAGAAGAAGTTGCTCAAAAATCTGTGCACGAGTTCAGAGAGCGCACAGCTGGTCTTCGCGATGCGGTTAAAGACAAAAGCAGGACAATCCAGGATAAAGGAAGAGATATGTATGAGGATATTTCAGAAAAAATAGGAGATAATGAAAATGTCAGGAGAGCGGGCGATTTTACAGAAAGGGTAGGAGGCAAGGTGCTGCATGAAGGGGAAAAAGTGGTTAATAAAGCCAAAGACATCTCTGAAAAGGTGGGTGAAAAACTGTTCGAATCAGGACAGGAATTAACTGAAAAAGCTAAAGATCTTTCTGAAAATGTAGGCAAGAAAACGATAGAATTGGGTTCAGAACTGAAAGACAGAGCACAAAAGTCTATGGATCGTTTAGGCGAAGAATTGGATAAAACAATGAATAAGGCAGAAAAGTGGGCGGAAGAAGAAAAATTAAAGCCTAAAAAAGATTTTGCTGATGATACATTGGATCCCAGTAAAACCCTGCTCAGTGATAAAGATGATTTTTTTTCAAAAGCTTCGAGATATGCTGATGGTGATTATGGTGTCATGAGTGAAGGAAAAACATCTATTAAGGAGGATAAAGATGAATCCATTCAAAGAAGAGAGCCGGCAAGAGCGGCAGGATTTGAAGATCACGATGGTGATGGGAATGAGCTTATTGATGATGCCATCATCATAGGTGAGGATGAATAATTTCCTATCCCCTCGCAACATCTAAACTCAAACAATTTCTACCAGTTTTATGTCGAAAACCAGATCTTTTCCTGCAAGAGGGTGATTACCGTCTATTACAATATGGTCATCTTCGACCTGAGTTACTTTCACTTTCATTTGTCTTCCATCCTGATCTGACGCGACTAGTTCTTTTCCTACCTGAGCATCGATGTTTTCAGGTAGAAAGGATTTATCAATTCTCTGGATTAAGTCATGATTAACTGAACCGTAAGCATCTATTGCTGGAATAGTGAAAGTTTTTTTATCATTGACTTCCATTCCGCGTACTGCCTGGTCGAATCCCAAAATGACTTGACCTGAGCCAACAGTAAACTCCAAAGGTTGGCTACCACTTGATGAATCGAATTCCTCACCTGTAGTCAATCGCCCGGTATAGTGCACTTTAACTTTGTCATTTTCTTTTGCCTTTGACATATTTTATTTGTTTTCTTCTTTTAAAGAGGTACAAAAGTAATCATTCTAAAGCTGAAACCCTGAGATATCACAAAAGAATATGTGTTGAATAGATGCCTTGTTGCAATTTTGCCAATAAGTTACGTTGTTTTATTGAAAATAGTTTATCTCACTACTGACACAAAGAAATGGAGGCACGAAGATTCAATAAATCGTAGTACCTCTTTGTGATGCCTTAGCGGTTTTTCTTCGCGGTCTTGGCGTGAACCTCCAAACCAAGAGTAAGATGTATAATACTTCGTATGTTACATTTACTGTTTCTATTTCACGCAGAGGTCGCAAAGATTTTTCACGCGAAGGGCGCAAAGGGGTTTCACGTAAAGGAGTTAGATAATCATTCCATCTTTGAGGTTTCTTGGCGGTTTTTCTTCGCGGTCTTGGCGTGAACCTCCAAACCAAGAGTAAGTCGTATAATACTTCGTATGTTACATTTTCTATTTCTATTTTGCGCATAAAGGCACGAAGTAACACTAAAAAGATTACCTCTTTGTGATGTTTGTATTAGTCATAGAATACTTGGTGGCTATATTTCATGAAGCAACTTTGTATTTCTTATGATAAGTTCTCCAGCCACAAAGGGGGGACACGAAGAATCACTAAATTACTTTACCTCATTGTGATGCTTTAGTCCTAGAGACTTTGTGGCTAGATTTCATGAAGTTCCTTAGTTTTTCTAATGTTAAGTTGTCTCACAACAAAGGTACAAGGAGACAAGGCGAATCACTACGGCCTTACACTTAAAAATGGGAATTCTTGTTATTTAATGGCTTACCTTTATCTTATGAGAAGTACGATTTATTCCATCATTTATCTCCAGAATGTAAAGTCCGTTGGGGATATGACCCAATGGCATGGATAATTGATGATGCTCCAGATTGGGGGCGAATATAATCCTTCTACCCATTAAATCAAATAGAGAAGCTTCGCGAATAGGTCTATCCACTGGCATCTCAATTTGAATAATATCACTTGCAGGATTTGGGAAAACAACTATTTCATTTCTTAAAACAGGTGTAGGAGCCACTACAATGTTATCACCTTGGGTTAAATGCAAATGAACCAGAGCATCTTCTGCCGGCATAGTATAGGTATTTCCCTGTGAATCCATCGCTAGAATTTCGGAAAGCTGAATTGAAAAAGGTAATTTTTTAATATCCTTGGGTAGTCTGAATCCCTGGATATCTTCTTCAACTCCAAAAAGTATAGCCCCTATGAGACCATGACCAGATTTAGGCAAACGAGATGTGAGAGTAGTGCCCGCCGAGATATAGCCTGAAGATTGTTGGGCAAATTTCTTTATTTGGCCAAACCCTTCTGACATCCAACTGTCATCGAAAAAAATGACTTCCACAGAAGCAGAGTCAATAAATGCGGGATCAACATTGATGGCGAAACTTAAACCATGTATATCCAATACGGGAAATTTGGAATCACCCAGGTATATATCTAATATAAGAATATCCCCGGCTTTCACATCAGGATTTCTCGGAATGAGTTTTAGAGGACTCTTTTTAGTAACCTCTGATGAAGAAGGTATAAATCCATGAGATTTCCAAAGATGATCCCATATAATAGAAGTGTCCGCATGCGTGATAATGCCATCACCATCAGCATCTACATGTTTTACATTGGGTCCATGCTCCTGGTAACTATGCCAGTCTTCTGCTTTCTGTTTATTCCATTCGTCATAAGTTACATCCTGGCGTGGAGGCCCTGATTCTCCCATATAAAACCCAACGGGTAGTAGATCGGCCATATTTACTACACCATTATGATCTGTATCTCCAGGCCACACGCAACCTTCGACACAATCACAATCTGTGGAAGGATCTGAATAAACATGAATTGTCGACTTTATTACCCTGCATTGCTTTCCATCGATGCAATATTGAAGATCAAATGCATCGTTTCCGGTAAATTGTGCGTGTGGAGTATAAATGACCATGGACTTGGACTGAATGTTTCCACAGTTTACTCCTACTTCAGACATACCAGAAAATACCTCAAGAGTACCATTTGCCGGATTTCCAAGAATAGCAAAATCATACCCGGTAATAGGTACGTCATATTCGAGGATTAATTCTTTCCCTTGTGGTGTAGCAAAGTGGTAAGTCTGATTTAGAGGATAATAATTATCTACCTTAACTGTAATTTTTCCGGTGAGAATCCCAGAACCTGAATTAACTTTATAGGTAAAATTTTTAAAACCGGAAAATCCGGGTGGAGGAGTGTAGGAAAAGTAGCCATTTCCCAGATTTTTTAATTGGGGGGAGTGGTATACGATGTTTGGGGTCTTTAAAAAGTCATTTTCTAAAACGTTAAAAATGACTTCTTTCCCAATTGCTGTGTACGCTCTATCGTCGCGAACCTGACCATTTTCAGGTGAATTGTCAACTACTGTAATTTCAAAAAGAATTTCACCACCTTTGGAAGACCTGAAAGTGATGTTATCCTTGCCTTTTTTACCGGGTTGTGCTCGGTAAAGATATGCCATATCATGCCGTTTTTCTACTGTCCCATTGGTGCCCTTATGTGAAATAAGTGACATTTCCGATAACGGCAGGAAGAGGTAACGGGGATTTTCTGAACTTACCGTCAATAAAATCTTTTGAGTACCTGAAAATCCTTTGTTTTCACTGATAACATATATTCTTCCTGAAGATTTCTCTCCCAGTCCGTCCTTTACGTTATAGGTTATGATATCCCGCCCTGTAAAAGTGTTTTTGGGCGTGTATACAATATTATTGTTGGAGAGTTGAGTAGTACCAAAGTGTACATTGGAAACCCCGGTCAAGGTTAGTGGTCCATCAGAAGCATCATCATTGGATAAAGGTGATATGGTTAATGTTTCTCCCCCAGTATATACTGCAATTACATCATTTGTAACTATAACGCTTTTTCTGATGTGAGCAATGATTTGGATCTGATTGGTCAAGGTATTATATGGCGGAAAAGGATTGATGGATGTATAGGAGATGTGCCATTGAACGGTGCCTTCAAATTGTTCAGGTGCGTTGAAGATAATATCGTATGTATTGGTCTTTCCTGTCTTTTCAGCAGTTTTTACCGTACCATGAAATGAGCCTGGATAAATATTGTCGGGACTGGTGGAAGATTGAATTTCAAAACTATAAGAACTCCCGCTTTTGATTTGAAATTCTATTGAAGAAGGGTTTACTTGAGAGAATGCTATATTTACTTGATTTACAAGCAATAGCACCAATATCAGTTTTAAACTGAAATGTGTAAGTAAAGGCCCTTTCATGAATTATTGTTATACAAGTGCAAATTAACATTTAAATCCGAAAAATTCCTACAATTTTAGAATGAATTTTAAAAAGTTTTTTTTACATAAATATAAATATCAAATATATATGATATGCACAATATTAATGAATTATATATTTTTCTTATAATCATTGCTTAGACCATAGAAATTAAAGAATTTCATTTCATTTTGTGTATCAAATATTATCTAATTGTATTGAGTTGGAGATAAAATAAAGGTTTTAATCATCTGAATAAAAACTTTATTCAGATTTACGTATTGATCTAGTTGTAGGAATAATGCGTAATTATTGACCTCTAAAATGTACAAAAATGAGTATTTTTAAATTTCTTCACACCCGAAAGGAAAAAAATTATTACGTGACATCATGGCGTATCCTATGATGGATACCAAAGCGATAAAACGTGATTCTGCAACAAAAATGAACAAATGAAACGCCCATGACCGATGTAGAACACAAAAGAAAATGATTAAAAAAGCTCTGAAGGAGCGAAATATAAATAGCCCTGGGCTAAAACCCAGGGTTAAGATAAAAAACAGACATTGTTTTGGCGGGATTATTGCCCGAAAGGAGCAAAAATCGTGACAAAACCATCCACCGAATTAATTTTAAACAAATGAAAGAAAGGAAATTCATTACTGTTTTAAAAAGTGTGAGTCCCTATGATTTAAATTCATATAAGAAATTCATCGCATCACCTTATTTCAATGTTAATGAAAATATTACTTTATTTAATCACATATTAATTGATCATTGCGTCAAAACCAATTCTGAAGAAATAGCGGATGAAGATGTATGGAAATTAATATTTAATGATATTCCTTATGACGATTTGAAAATGAGGAGATTATATTCAGATTCATTAAAATTATTTCAACAATTTTTATCAAACGAAGTATTTCAAAAGGATATTTACACCCAGACATTATTTAAAATAAATAAGATCAATGACCTTAAAATTGACATATTACAAAATGATGCTCAGAAAGAAACAGAAAGGATCATCAACAGAATAGATAGTGTTTCTTCAGATCAATTTCATAATAAATTTTTACTTCAGCGGGATTTGTACGGTATCCGAATAGGATATGACAAAAAACACAAGTCCTATAAAGGAGATATTGTCGCTTCCATGAGAAAACTCGAAAAGGATTTGGATCAATTTTATATTATAGAGAAGTTGAGAATTTTTTCAACCATCATTAGCTGGTCCAGATCTATAAAAACCGATATTAAGTTTGACCGGTATAAGGAATTTATTGATAATACTATTGATGAATATCACCATACATCACCTGCCATACAAATGTATATTAATATCTTTCACTTATTGACGGCACACAATGCACATGATCGATATCTTGAACTTAAACAGTTGATTAAAAAGCATAAATATTCATTTAAAGAAGAGGAATTGAAAGATCTGTATGAATATGCTTTTTCCTATAGTAATATTCGATTAAACAAGGGGGATAATTCAGTTTTAGAAGAAGTCTTTGATCTGTATAAAGAAGCTTTAAAAGATGATGTATTACTGAGTGACGGCGAATTATCGCCTACTACATTTAAAAATATTGTTGTACTGGGTTTGAGATGTGGACAATTAGAATGGACCAAATACTTTATATCTCATTACTCGGAAAAGATCAGTGAAAAATTTCGCCATAATGCTGTACATTTTAATATGGCAAGATATAATTTTTATATGAAGGACTATTGGGAGGCCATTTCTAATTTGCAACAAGTCAATTATGATGATATTTTTTACAACCTCGATTCGCGTATATTACTCATTGCCTGTTATTATGAACTGGAAGAATTGGATGTTATGGAATCGCAGATCAATAGCTTTCTCATGTTTATAAGACGAAATAAAACTTTGTCCAGAGATGTAAAGGGTAATTATAAGAATTATCTGAAATACGTTAAAAAATTGTCTCGTATTAATATTAATGATAAGAGTAAAATACTTGAAATAAAACTGGAACTGCAGGACAAGCCGGGTGTAGTGTCGAAAGGTTGGATCCTTGATAAACTAAAAGAATTATTAAAATAATCAGATTCTTTTTTATTTATCAAATAAGATTCACCAATTTAATCCTGGTAATCTGTGTATTTCCAAAATATGAAACGACCGATTTTTTCAGCCAGACTTTCTTTTCTCAAAGAAATTTCGGCAACACCGGCATATTTACTTCTGGGTCTGAGTTCGATGTTGTAATTGGTGTGCAGCTTTTCATTTAATCTGGCTGTGCATGTATAGAATGGACCTTCAGACTCATATGGAATATGGATTACTTCACTTTCAATAGTGCCGAATTCCATATAAGGATATTCATCAATTCTTATGCTAACCCTATTTCCTTTTTTTATATAACTAATGCTTTGTTTGGGTATGTGCAGAAATGCCTGGTATTCCCGCTCATTACCACCTGGAAATACGGTCAACAGTGTATCGTTTATGTCTACGTGTTTCCTGGTATACACTGAGGGTATTGAAACGATGCCATTTACTCTGCTTTTTACAATATGGAAAGACTCCCACTTTTCCAATCTATTTTTAAGGTTGAACCATTCATCAACTATGTCATTTTCAATCCGCGATCTCATGATGGAATATCTTATTTGTTCTTCCGTGGCTTCGCGTTGAATGGATTCGTAAAGTCTTCCAGTGCGGATTGCTTCTATTTCTTTTTCAAAAATCAGTCTCGCTTCTCTTATAAACTCCATTCGTGTAGCCTCTTCGTCTACAATAGAAATGGCATTTCCCGTGAGGAGTAAGCTATCTCTTATTCGCCGCTGGCTTATTAATGAAGAGTATACACTGTTTAATGAGTCAATTTCAGAAATCTTTACCAATTCATCGGCAGCCAATATTTTAGATCGATCCAGGTTGGCTATCCTGATCCGGTGGAGTCGCTGTTCCTGATTTAATAAAATGGAAAATTCCAGAATGGATTTTTTCAGTAAAAACAATGGATCTTCTATATCATCCATTACAACAGGAAGCGAAGCAAGGATTGCATAGGACTTATCCGGGTGCTTATATATAGAGTCTGGGTTTAAATTCTTTAAAGCATTATAACTTACCATGGCACTACCAAAGTCGTATTCTTTCTCATAATACCCCAACCATTGGTTTTCTCTTATCGCATTTCCATCTTTGACGAGATTGTGAAAAACCCCTTTCTCTGTGGAATATAGGATATAAGGCTGGCTTGAATCCAGAATTTCAGCTTCTACCATGAGCGTATTGTTAAGCCGTAGAAAAAACAGAAAAATGATCAACATACTGCCTACAACGATAATAATGATCGAACTTCCTCGAAGTGTTGCTTCCGGGAGATGGTCTTTATCTATGGGATTTGTACTATGCATTTTCATAAAACTCCGATAGATATTTGTTTTTTTCAGAACTGGATACTTCCTCCTGATCGATGATTTTTAAAATTTTTCCATTGTCAACCACGATCACTTTATCCATTTTTGCCGCCAAATAAATCTGATGTGTAACTATTATAATGGTTCGGTCGGGGAGATGGGCTAAAATATTCTCTACCATCCTCTTTGAAGTCTTATTGTCCAATGAAGAAGTAGGTTCATCTAATACCAGGAAATGACTGTCAGTATAAATGGCTCTGGCCAGCAAAACTCTTTGTGTCTGACCTTTACTTAACCTTTTTCCTTTTTTTCCTAATTGTGTATTTTCCTTTTCCGGTAGTTCTGAAACCAACTCTTCAAGACTCGATATTCTGATTACATTTTGAAGTTTTGAGTAATCGATATCCTGATCATCACATAAAGCGATATTGAAAGCCAGGCTACCATCAAACAAGAAACCCTCTTGCGGAAGTACTCCAAACGAGCACTCATGAACATCATACCTGCGATGATCATCTGTTATAATCTTAATTTCCCCATCTTTTGGTTGCATGAGTCCGACCAATAATTTTAATAAAGTCGTTTTACCATTTCCGCTTTCACCGATGATAGCAATTCTTTTTCCAAATGGAATTTGCAAATTTATATTGTGTATCCCTTTTTCAGAATCAGGGTAGGTATAACTTACATTATCAAAAATTATTTCTCCCTTAACTTGTAATGCGGGTAATTCAAGATTTTTAAAATCTCCCGTCAACACTTCTCCGAGACGCTCTAAACTAAGCCTGGCATCCTGGCGGTCTTGGATTACCTGTAAAAAATCATTGGCAGGTGTATTGGATTGGTTTAGAATGTATTGAATGGCCAGTAGGGTTCCTAAGGTCATTTGGCCTTTAACGATGGCAAAACAAGCAATCAAGAGAACTATGGCATCTCTTATTTGGGTCAGTACCAGGGTACCTCCTTTATACCAGTGAACCAATTTTAGTATGTTCAATCTGATATTGGAAATAAACTGCTGGAGCTCGCTCCACAGGTTTATATGTCTTTTTTCAAGATGATTTACTTTTATATCAAAGATTCCCTGAACGGATTGAATAATTTCATTTTGAATGTTGGACGACATGGCGAAACGCTCTTTATCCACCTGAGCTCTAACTCCCAATAATGAAATATCCCAGACAACTAAAAGAAGAAACCAGATTGTGAAAACCAAAGCTATCAATGGGTGAAAATAGAACAGAATAAACGAGAATATAGATAGCTTAACCACTGTGTTTAGGAAGGTGATCAAACTTATAGTTAAGTAATTTTCAATTCGCAAATTGTCATTGACATCCTGCAGTACTTTTCCTTCTTTAATTTGATTAAAGTACATATAGTCCTTGGAAATCAGTTTTCGATAGTACTCTTCGATAATCGCGATATTCAACCGTACGCCGATATTTCGCATAATCCAGGTCTTGGAAAAATCAGCCCCCATTCCCGCAATGTTAAATACAGCGATGGCAATGACCAATACTGTGATCAAACCTGTATCCGAAAATTTTATACCTTCATCAATGATGATCTGAGTGAAAAAGGGGATAGAAATTTCAATGATTGACCAGATCAAATACAGCAATAGGGCATAGGTAATCCCTTGCCTGAATTTCAATAATTTCTTAAATAAGGATTTGAAAGTTATATTTCCATCCATCCTGTTATAGTTACACTACAGCTGCTAACATGGAATCGCCCTACTGCCGGCAGCTGTTGGTGTACATAAAGCAAATATTGTGCCTTGCATGAAATGTTGTGAAGAGAAACGTACATAAACTGGATGAATACCGACTTTCCACACTTCTGATGGATAAAATTCCTATAGTTTGTCTTAAAATGCAGGCATAAAATTCAGATGGGTTTAATAGTGAATATCTGAGTTATGTGACTACAATGTATATTATAAGAATGAATATACATATGGATTCGGCTATGTAAAAACGAAAGGAGAGAGGTAAATTTAAAAAGGGAAAGGTACCCGGATACTAGATCCAGATACCTTTCTTTCCATGCGTTAACATGAAAGATTGAGTTTGTATTTTCATTAATACAAATACTGTTCCACTTTGAATTTTTAATCCGAATATTGAAAGTCAGAAGGTCAGAAGGTTAAGGATAAGGATTTCGCCTTCGGCAGGTTAAGGTTAAGGGTAAGGATAAGGTTAGGGTGAGAGTGAGGAGGTAAGGTGATTTATAGAATGTTGAGTCGTTTATCCGTTTATCCGTTTATAAGTTTATAAGTTTATGTGTTTACGAAATGTCTACGAGCTACCAGCTACGAGCTATAATGGTCTGAAAGTATGAAATAAGTTGAAAGTTAAAAGTCGGAAAGTCAAAAGAGAATGTGAGGAGGTGAGGAGGTGATAGGTCATTTGGCTTCGCGTCATTTGGCTACGCCGTCATTTGGTTCTGCCCTCATTGGTCACCTGCCAAACCCTAACGATTTTATCCATTTAAACGCTTAACAATTAACTTTCCCTAATTCCCTAATTCCCTAATTCCTTAATCCCTATTCCCAAATCATACAGCTACGAGCTACGAACTACGAGCTAAAATCAGGTTGAGGATTTCGCCTTCGGCTAGTTGATGTTAAGGTTAAGTTTAAGGTTTTAGTTTTAGTTTTAGTTTTAGTTTTAGTTGAGGTATTCGCCTACGACAGCTTTCCACTTTCTACTTTCCACTTTCTACTTTCTACTGTTTTATTGAATAAAGCGCCTGTTATTTCTGATAACGCGAGAAACAATAGGCCTCATCACTTCAGCGGTAATAAAAAGCATATCAAAATCATTTGGAAAAGGAGCGGGTTTTGATTGCACCATTTTTCGGGTCTTTTCTGATAATGCTTCAGTGTTGCCAATAGCTCTGGCTGATGCATGTTCAAAATTCCCGATGGCGACAATGGGTTCTCTTTTTAATAAAGTGCGGGGCTGATGCGTGAAAATAGAAACATGTCCTTCCATCGTGCACGTTTTCTTTTGAAAACTTTCCACCACGGCACAACTGATTTCTTTCTTTTTAGGAACCGTGATGACATTGCCCAATGAATCTCTGATCGGTTTTCCGTTTGCATCTTTAACTACTTCATCTCCTTCATCGATTATTTTTGTTTCAACTCTGTCTCTTTGTTCGACGATATCGGGAGAGATGGATATCAATCCGATATTGACAACAACATAGTAATCATAATTAATGTCTTCATCCAAATCAGCAAAATGGTATTCTACCCATTCACTTTCCAATCCTCTTGGATCGATTGATAGGAGTGCAGTCTCTAATTCTCTGTCAAATTTAATGTGTGAGTTATTTTCGACTACAACCAGAGCCCGGCTCATGCCTTGATCATACGAATTTTGCATGAGGCGCCTTACATCCCTGTAATTTCCAGCGTACTCTTCTACTCTTTTCAATTCGTAATATGCCTGTCTGTAGGATTCTTTATCTCCAACCTGCATTAATCGTTGGGCATTTTCATACAAAAACTGAGTGGCACCTTCTTTAGCAGCTATAATTTCTTCATCGTAGTCAATGTATTCATAATTGATTCTCCTCCCATTGATGTTGAGTGGAGTTATGGTTCTGACTGTAGACTGACGATTTTTTAAGCTTGTGTAAATTTGGACAATTTCATCCTGATTCTGTGGGTTATTTTCCCTTTTCAAAAACCTGACCCTCTCCTCGTCCAACAAATTGGCTGCACGATATGCGCGATCCAGTACATCAGCTTCTTTGGCGTTGTTTGGTTTCTTTTTCAGTTTAGCTACTGATTTTACAATCGCACCATCATAATCTCCCCTTTGGAATAATTTTGTAGAAGATGTGGAGCAGGAGATAAGCGTAATGGCTCCCATACAAAGTATTAAAAATCTTTTCATTTTGTATTAGGGTATTTTAAGATTTTTGAAAAGCCAAAATTATGTAATAATACTCATTTGGACATAAATGACTGGCTTTATTTTTGGTCGGAAGATCGAGGTTAAGGTTAAGGTTGAGGTTAAGGTTAAGGATAAGAAGGTGAGTTAGAAAGTTGAGTCGTTTATAAGTTTATAGGTTTATAAGTTTATATGTTTATGTGTTTACGAAATGTCTCGTCCCAAAAAAGTTGGTATTTTTGAACAAAATATTAAAATACGTTTACAACTTTGAGCTATGAATATAGAGAACTGGCTACTTCTGCCTTGAGCAAGGTTCAAGGATAAAATGGCAAAAAAAAAATCAGCACCAAAGGTGCGGAATCAATAGCACCCAATGCTTTGGGTGAATAAAGGAAAAACCTTATAAAGCACCAACGGTGCGCAATCCAGAACCTTGTGTGAATCAGCCGACAGTACATTAACGTTTAACGATTAACAATTAACTTCTGTACTATCTTTTGATAGGCCGTCATTTGCTTGGCGCCATTTGGCTTCGCCGTCATTGGCCACCAGTCAGACCCTTTCGATTTTTACCCATTTATTGCTTAACACTTAACACTTAACACTTAACATTTAGCTACAATCCGTAATTTTTAATTCAATAACTGATTCATAATTCGAAATTACATCTTTGTCCATTTTCCTGCAGATATAACTCCTGTTGACACACTGCTGAGATGTAATACATATATCCCACTATTTAAATGGCTGATATCTAATTGTAAAGAGTTCATATCTTGCTGAACAACAGATGCTACCCGTTCAATCAATTTACCCTGCAAGTCAAAAATAGAAATAGCAAACGACCCGGTTTTGAATAGGGGGCTACTTATTTGTAAGACATCCTGAGCTGGATTGGGATATATTAAAATTTCAACCCTTTCTTTTACAGATTCACCCAATTCTATACTCGTGGTGGACAAATCGATTTCCCAAAGAATTTGGTAAACATTGATCTTGTCGTATCCATCTATTCTAACCATTTGGGTTTCGTCGGTAAGGGTATAGGATAAGGAATTGATCCCTGGATTAAGATTCCCGGATGATATGAATATTGTATCGTTTTGGGTAGATATAATTTCTCCATTCAGAGACCAGATGCGGCTGATTGTATTGGGGTTGGGTTCCACTACTTCAGTAAAAAATTCCATTTCTGTCTCGGATGCTATTAAGTAAGGCTCTACCGGAAAATAATGAATGATGGGGTCTGTAAGTTGATGAATTCTCTTCACCGTTTCCTGCCGGCAAACATGGCAAAAGGGAACTCCCAGCCTTTCCATCATGCAATTATTGTGGGGTTTGTACCATTGAGAAGAATTGTCATTGCAGCAATGTTGATATATACCCACACCGTTAGAATGAAGCCAATTTTTCCATTTTACCAGTTCTGGATTCGTTTCCCTTGTCATATTAGGTGATTCTCTGGCGTATACATCACCTGCATAATATTCATCTGCGAGATTAGAAAATGAATGACCTATTTCATGAATGGCTATTTGACCTGCTGCTGAATGTGTGGATGTCGTGGCTATCCAACCTCCAGATCCTCCGTATTTGCTGTCATTGACCAACATGAGTACCTGATCGTACTGAGGAAAGTTATTGGCCAGGGTTAAAGAGATTCGTGAATTATTTAAAGGAACCAACAGCCTGTCAATATTAAAGTAATTGAAGGTACTTCCAAAATAATTTTCTATAGGCATGGCCGGATCCCTTGCAGCTCCTGAAACTTTGGAGGGTGTTCTGATGGCAAACACATTGAAATAATTAAAGTATTCCTTATAAGGGGTTTCTACAAAAAATTCTTCCATAAAAAGCTCTGCATCCTTAATAAACTTGCCCATTTCTGATTCCTGGTAGCCATCACCCAGTATGACTATGTTGATCCTCGAATCTAAACTTCCATTTTTCACCAATGTATCTACAGGAAATTTTTGACCCGTCAGCACGGTGGAGTGAAATACAGCTAAGGTTATAAGAGCTTTTAGTACATATTTTTTCATTATGTCAATCATCATGATCTGTAGATTAATCATTGGGTAATGCCATCAGTTGAACTTCTGCTAAAAACGCAATATTTTCCATTTCCATGGACTTCTGGGTAGTGATTTTCAGTGTTTTCATGCCAGGCGCCAGTTGAATTCGAAGAAAATGTTCTTTTTCCGTCACTGATATTTTTTTAGTCGTCAGTTTGCCATCGTCCTCAGCGTATTCCATATGGCTGATTAATGGATTTCTTATACTAAAAGATTTCATTATTGTTTCATTTGAATGAGAAATGATGAATACAAGGTCGTCGGATTGGTGTGGATACGTTTCATATTCAGCTTCTTTTACACGTCCATCTTTGATAATGCTGCTGGCTATTTCTATCCGCATTGGCGTATAAGTAGAATCACCATATACTTTGAAGTTCAAAAATAATATGCCGTCCTCAAGAGAATGCCATGTATTTGTTTTTTCTGCATGGTCTGCAGATATAAGGTCTTTTGAGGAAGTACAGGAATGCATTGACGTTAAACCTATTATACATGCTGTGATTATTTTAAATGAATTTGACGCAAAAGTCATAATTGAGCTGTCTTTAAAATACAAAGATATGATTCGCTGTACATTTTTAGAGTTGACAGATAAAATTTTATTTATAGGCAATAATGGGATGGTTACTGGTCAAGATGATAGGAAATTAATTCGAATTAGGACGAAAGCTTAGTTTGGAAGTAATGTGTTTAGGATTTTTCAAGATTCAAGTAGGCCGTGTTTATCACTGGATTATCACCCACTTCTTTTGTCCATGCAAAATACACTTTATTATTAAAAATCTTCATTTGGGGAAATCCGGAAATTCTCGATGATTGGGTTGAGGCAATGGTGACAGGAGATGACTTCTCTCCACTTATGTTGACTCTCATCATTTTTATATGTGCTTCATCTCCCACTTCAGCCATCCAGCTAATCAATGCTGTTTCTTCATTTATCAATTGTACACCCACTCTTCCCAGCGGATTGTCGTTGTCGATGAGTACAGCATCTCCAAAGGATATGCCCGCATCTTGTGAAAAAGCCAATTTTATCTTAGACTGGTCATTCGCTGATGTAAACCATGCAACTACGAGTATGTCACCATAGGCAGAAACATGGGGTCCATTGACCGGACATCCCATTATTTTCCAATTATCGGGATGTATAGTAAAAGGGTCTGACCAAATGCCATTGTTTAATCTCGTAATTTGAATGTCTCTGATTTCTGAATCCGATCTGTTTCGATACAAAACAACAGGGCCTTTATTTGTCAAGGCAGTTGTAGTTTGGCAGCAATCACATACTCTATCATCCAGCAAATGCTCTGTTACTTTTTTTCCGGAGTTATCCACAATGGCTGATCTGAGAGTCATAGACTCATCCGGGTCATGGAGCCCTGTCGTATTTCTTCCATCGAGCCAATTTATCAGGAATGTATTACCGTCATATGGTATCACACTGACAAACCCATGTTCTGTTTTTGTCGTATCGCTGTGAAGTTTAAAAGAAGGTAACCAGACAGAATCAGATTTTTTCTTTATCGTGAGATATACATCATATGAGAATGTAGTCGGACTGGATTTTTTGAGAAAATGAGCTAATAAAGCATCATTGTTTTCAGTTATGGAAGGAAAGTCAGCCCAATTGACAAACCAATCACTACCTGAAATAATTTGTTCCGGTTCTGACCAAATGGTGTCTTGGGTATATGAATACCATAGAGCCGATGTATCATTTCTTTCGACTACCCATGATAATAAAAGCCGATTATTACCCACCGATAAATAGGGTAGGGCAGAATTCGCTGAAGATGGAGATGTAAATATAATGGGCTTGTTTATTTCTGCAATGGTAATATTTCTTTTATCACTATGGGTACAATGGGTCATGAGCAAAAAGCAAAAAAATAATTGAACTGTATAAATATTCAGGATTCTTCTCATCAAATTATTTTAAAAAGTGCCTCATATACAATTTCTGATTCCAGTAAATTATTTGGGTTTATCCATGTGCTTAATGGCATATATTTCTCAAATTTACTAGAATCTATCAAATGCGTGTACAAAACTAGGCAATTCATTCTTGCATAAAATGGGGATGAGCTTTGTTCAAGTTGTTGTATCGTTGAATCGTTATATGGTTTTAAGGTTTATATGTTTAATGGTAACTTTTGAATACTGTCAACACCTACTGCCTCCTCTCATTTCTGAATCACGCCTTCTTGCCTGCAAATCCGGGATTACGGAATGAAACGGATTGAATATGAATAATGCCAGTTCAATACAGCATAAAAGAAAATGACCGGTTAATTGAGTATGTAAAGAATCGGGAAGAACATTACAAAACTAAAACATCTATAGATGAATATATTGGTTTGCTCAAAGAGCGTGAGATTGCATATCAGGAAGACTGTTTACAGTAACCTGCAATTCAACTCCATTCGGGGTTGTCCGTCAGGTCACTTGTACACCGCATTTCATGCGGTGCTATTCATATTTAATCCCTTCGGGATTTTTTGATATGGAATTTAAATGATTATATACTTAAAGAAATAAGCCTGAAAGGCTTAAATATGAATAGCCACCGGTGCAACAAAGTGAAACCGGTGGGTAAATGTAATCCATCCACAAAACAACCCCAACGGGGTTGAATAAACCCACCGTCACAACAAAGCACAAACCTTCAATATTTTACCCTTTGCCTTAATAAAGCCCAGGTCATTGGCACTCTTCAACACATTCATGCTTATCTGTAACCTCGCAGGTTTTAAATAATGTAAAACCCCCTAAAGGCGAGTTCATTTTTTTAAAAGTCGTTTTCCTACAGGAATGGAATGGATATTAACTTGAATTGTTTTTTTTCTATCCATCTATTTTTTGGTTCAGTTTAAACAATTAATTTGTATTTACAAATTTACGTACAAAAATACATATATTTGCATTGATAAAATATAATAATATGCCCAATTTCACCTCTTCTTTGCCGGAAAAAACGTTAAATCAGCTTGCAATTACTTCCAAAAAATTGAAGGTGCCCAAAAACCAGATTATCGAAATGGCATTAAACCTTTATCTGGAACATTTAGAAAAAGAAATGTACATTGCTTCTTTTAAGAAGCTTTCATCTGATAAAGAAATGAAAGACCTTGCCGATGAAGGCATGGAAGAATACGCTGATGAATTAAATAAATGGGATGAGAAAGGGTGAAATCTGGCTGGCTCAACTCAATCCTGTGAAAGGAAAAGAACAAAGCGGTCTAAGACCTGTGGTCATCCTGAGCGGAAATGCCATGAACGATCATTTTGATCTGGTTATCTCCTGCCCTTTATCTACAAAAATTAAAAACTTTCCAGGTAATATTATTTTAAAACCCAATAGAAAAAATGGTTTGGCAGAAAAATCTGAAGTTATTGTGTTTCAGATCCGAACCATCTCAAAGGAGAGATTGATCAGTAAACTGGGTCTTCTGGAAATCGAAGAAATGGACAAGCTCGATGAAAACCTATTGAAAATATTAAGGTATTAAGGAGAATTATTGGGATTTTTATGGATAAGATGAAACCGACATGAGTTAAATGATTATTTAACTCATCAAAGGTTCCAACTGCCTGCCCCATGGTAAGACGGGCAGGTCTGGCTATTATTACCAGGCACTCAGAGAGTGCCAAACAAAAAATTGATAGATGGAATGATTTTTCCTGGTTTCCATTTCTCCAACCGATGTGACTTAGAAGTTTAGAATGGGACTTTCAACTTCCTATTGCGAACTGCCTTCTCTCATGTATGAACCACGCCCGCATGCCTGCAAGGCAGGGATGATGATATGACATGGATTAAATGTGAATAGCCACTATTACATACTGCCTAAATTAAATGACCGGTCAATTGAGTATGTAAAAAATTGGGAAGAACACCACAAGTCTAAAACATCTATAGATGAATATATTGTATTGCTCAAAGAGCGTGAGAATGTATATGAGGAAAAATATTTAAAGTAACGGGCAAAATTCAACCCCATTCGGGGTTGATCGCCCATTCATTGGTTGTCACCGCATTGCATGCGGTGCTATTCATATTCAATCCCTTCGGGATTAAAGGTTTCAGAACTCAAAGTATAAAACCCATAGAACATATCTAAGGAAAACATCCTTCAGGGGTATGACTTAGGCGATAAGTCCCTTTGGGATTATTAAAGTAAGCAGTTAAATGATAGAGTACTACTGTAAATAAGCCTGAAAGGCTTAAATATGAATAGCCACCCCCCAAAGCTTTGGCAGGGTCAAACAGTTCTTGGTATTCATATACATAAAGTACTGTTAATAAGACCAAAAGACTTTTTTGGACGATTAGCATATGCTTCTACAGCGTATTTCAGGGATGGTTCTCCATGGAGCCGAAACAGGTTGATGA
>JBGTBR010000061.1:0-14077 GCA_041749255.1 Saprospiraceae bacterium | reverse complement strand
CAACATGCCTTTTACAATATCGCCCGCACGTTTACCGTGGTGGTTTATTTTTTCCAGGTTTTGCTTTAAATCATTCGCAATTTCTTTTGCATCATCTGAATTTCCTTTTTCCAGTTCTTCACGCATCTCATCAATAAGTTCTGCACTCACCTCAGAAAAATTGTTGACAAAATTTAATGGGTTTTGGATTTCATGGGCGATGCCTGCTGTAAGCTCTCCCAGGGAGGCCATTTTTTCGGATTGGACGAGTTGGGCTTGGGTTGCTTTTAAATCGTGAAGTGATTTTTGTAAATCGGCAGTACGCTCTTTAACTTCCTTTTCAAGATTGTTTTTTTGATTTTCAATTAATTGCTTTTTTTCGCTTTCCGCTTTCAGCTTCGCACTGCTTAGAAATTCATTTTCTTCTAATTTTTCTTTTAGCTTCTTATTTGTAATAGCCACACCCCTGGCCAGATAAAATGAATACCCTACCGCAACAGGTATTGCTGACAAGTTCATCAACATGGTATTTTTATACCATAATATCTCCCATCCAAAAGAAATTTGAATAAGACTTGGAAAAAGAAGAATGAAGGCAATCAAATAAAAGAGAAGAATAATATTAAGTGCTTTCATTTTTTTTCTAAATCTTGTGTAAATCAAAATCACTATGCCAATTGTGATTGAAGTAAGAAAAAATAGATAGTAGAAATCTTGATAAGCCACAGGATTAATAAAATGAAATATTAAAACCAATATACCCGCTGCAAGGATTAAATATGGAATCCAATCAAATTTTCTGTTAATCAATTGATAGATAAAAAAAGGAAGTATTATTGAAGTCAGGGTAATAGCCAACCCTTCACCAAAAGTGTAATTAATAAATTGACTTGGAGAGGCCATAGAATCAAAAATAATCCCAGATAGAAAAATTCCAGAAATAAAAAAAAAGAACAACGCACAAGTCAAATTAGCACGATCTGATGGATAAAAAATATACAGGAACAAATGCAAAAAGCCAAGAGCAACAATAAAACCAAAAATCAAATAAAATCGGTTAGTCTGTTCCTGAATACGGTTTATCACATACGCATTTGTTGCACTAATTTTTTTAGGATACCCAATAAAAAGTTGGAGGCCTGAAATTTCCTTATTAAAAAAACTTTGGGCAGAGTGATTAGAATACTTGATAGCGAGAAATTGTTCAGGTTGGTCATTGAACTTAAATCTGATGGGCTCGAAGAATCCTGCTGCCACTTCAGTATCCTTGTTCTCACCTACCGTACCAACTGTTTCAAGCAATGCCCCATTGAAATAAAACTCCATAGCACCCCGAATATGACCACGAATGGCCATCTCTTTTCCAAAGAGTGTCGAATCAATTCTAATGATTGCACTAAACCAGCCTGATCCCTTCCACTCCTTCGGAGTACCATTCTGCGGTAATAGGATATTAACGGACCTCCAATTTTCTATTAAAAGATCACGCTCAGGCATTTCAATATTATATCCTGGTATGAAACGCCATAAACTAGGTGATGTTAAGTTCACCTCAGTGTATTTAAGAAAAATACTATCGGTTAAGATTTGCTTTTGACCTTGAGCACTTGCATGTATTCCAGTTAAAAAAAGAATAGATACCAGCAGAAAAATTAATCTTTTCATAATACCGTTTAGTGTGTTAATCTGTGACTCAGTAACAGGTTAAAAAAATAACAAATTCACTCCTTCCCCTTCTTTCATTTCTACTTTTAACTCGCCACCATGCGCCTTCACAATATAGTAAATTGTCTTAACCATGATTCCTCTGATTTGCATGATTAGAATGATACTCATGCTGTAAATCATGACAATCACCTTTATCAAAATAACCATAGTTCAGACAATGGGCAACTGGACAACAAACTCACTCCCTTCTCTCTCATTAGTTTCTACCCTTATCTCCCCTCCATGTGCCTTCACAATATCATAAGATAATGATAATCCCAATCCAGTTCCCTGCCCAGTCGGCTTGGTGGTAAAGAAGGGTTGGAATATTTTATCTTTAAATGAGTCAGGAATGCCGGAGCCGTTGTCGGAGATGGTGATTTGTACCCACTTCCTTTCGCTTCCCCCGGCCCCTAAAGGGGAGCTTCCCCCGGCCCCTGAAGGGGAGACTGCCCCGGCCCCTGAAGGAGAGTCAGCACACTTGGTGCTAACTGAAACAGTGGGTTTATATCCTGTTTCACCTTTTTTACTTCTCTCATTTACAGCATAGAAGGCATTATTGATCAGGTTGAGCAGCACTCGCCCGATATCCTGGGGGATGATGTTGACCATGGGCAGGGAAGGCTCAAAGTTGGTTACCATGGTTGCATTAAAAGATTTGTCCTTTGCACGCAAACCGTGAAAAGCCAATCGCAAATACTCATCTGCCAGAGCATTAATATCAGTCAGTACTTTTTCTCCTGAACGAGCCCGGCTATGCTCAAGCATACCTTTGACAATGGCTTCGGCTCGTTTGCCGTGGTGGGCTATTTTTTCTTCATTGGAAATTACATCACCTGCTATAGCATCTACCTCTTCAAAATTACCATTCTTTATTTCATCTTGTAACTCAAGCAACAATTCTTTATTTACCTCAGAAAAATTATTGACGAAGTTTAACGGGTTTTGTATCTCATGGGCAATTCCAGCCGTCAGCTCACCGAGGCTTGCCATTTTTTCTGATTGGACGAGTTGGGCTTGGGTCGATTTTAACTCAATATAAGCTTTTTCAATTTCACGTGCTTGTTCTATCTCTTTTTGTTGAGTCCTTGCACGCTCTATAGCTATTATACGCTGACGCTGGAATTTATGAATAAGCCAAAAGCCGCAAATAAAAATTAATATGTAAATAATATATGCCCAAAAAGTTTTCCACCACGGAGGATTAATTATGATTTCTATCGCTTTTTCAGCCCATATTCCGTAGCTATTTGCACCTTTAACCCGAAATGAATACCTGCCAGGCGGTATATTAAAGAAATGAGCCCGTCGATCTGCATTTGCCTTTCGCCAGTTATCATCATAGTTCTCCAACATAAAAAAATGTTGATTAGCTGTAGGGTCTGAATAATCAACCACGGCAAAATCAAAAGAAAATGTATTTTGATGGTAAGGTAAACTGATTTCGTTTGAAAGAGTAACGCTGACTTCTTTTTGACCAGCAAAAGAATTCTCTCCTTTAGCCACAACATATAACCCGGTAATTGATACCAGAGGAGGCTTTGAATTTGTAGTAATTTCTGATGGAAGAAATTTATAATATCCATTTTCATCACCAAAATACAAAATGCCTTTACTGTCTTTGTAAGATGCATTCCGATTCAGTATTTCGGAATAAACACCGAAATTTGTCCCATAGCTTTTGGTATCGGTTCGAAGCGCATTTATTTTAATAAGTCCTGATCCGGTACCAATCCATAAGTTCTTATTTTCATCTTCAATTATATTCGAAACTGTTGATATCTCATTAAAAGAGTTTTGATCATAGTATCTTATATATGCCTTTTTACCTGCATCGTAGTAGAAAAGTCCGTCACTGGTACCCGCCCAAAGTATTCCTTTTGAATCTTTAAAAAGACTATTGACAATGTAGGCACTTTGATATTGCTCAAATTCTCCGGTTGCTATATTTAACAAACATAAACCATTCCCAGAACCTAAAGCTACCCATACTTTATCTTCGTCGTCCAACTGTACATCAATTATAAAATTTGGACCAAATAAGTCAGCATTTTTATCATCGACCCAATATCGTTTTATCTCACCCGATGACGGATTCAATCGATTTAAGCCATTGAGTGTACCTATCCACAAGTTGTTTTTGCTGTCTTCTGATATAGAAATAATATTATTGTTGCTAAGTGTATTGTTGTTGTCAGGATCATTCGTATAATGTATGAATTGTTTGTTCGTAATATTTAATATAATTAAACCTCCACTGCCTCCAATCAGAAGATTTCCCTTACGGTCTTCTTTTATAACTTTCACGTAGTAAAAATTTGTAGATGCCCGATGAAATTCACCATTAATTTTTTGAATGAGGTTTTCGTATTTATTACTTGAAACAGAAATTTTATCTGCACCCCACCATAGTGTACCATTATCATCTTCATAAAAACATTGGGCTCCTGAACCTTGTAATTCAATATAAGGAATTTCTGACTGCATTGGATCAATGCGATACAGAGTGCCGAATAATGTACTAATCCATAAAACACCATCTCGTGAAACAAATCCTGCCCAAGTATTGTGATCGGTAAAAGCCCCCGCCATATTAGGCTCTGATTCGTAGTGGGTTATTTCTTTTGTTTCAGGGTTGTAATAATTTATCCCCGCACCTGATGTGCCAATCCAAACTGAGCCAGTCGCATCCTCAATGATAAATCTTATATGGTCATCAGCGTTGGATAGGTTAAGAGGTGGTCGACTAAGTTTATTGGGAAGATTGGGATCATGAGGATGCCGGATAATTATTTCACCCGACATTTCCATGGAATGCAGACCATCACCTGCTGTTCCTATCCAAAGAGTGCCTTTACTGTCTTCAAAAATGGCACTCACTTTATTATTAATAAGGCTGTTGGGATTTTCAGGTTTATGCTTGAAACGTTTGAAAATTCCGGTTTTTTTATCCAGTTTGTTTAATCCTCCAGCTTCAAAAATATTTTGATCTTCACCATAAACTGAGCCGGTTCCAATCCACAATATTCCATCACTATTTTCATAGATAGCAACCACCTCATTGTGACTTAGGCTTGTTGAATCTTCAGGAATATTTTTGTAATGGATAAATTTATCCGTTCGAGCGTCATACCTATCTAATCCTTGTCCGGAACCAATCCAAAGAACTCCATCATGGTCTACCAACATTACATTTACCCAGTCTGAACTTATGCTCCCGGGATCAGCGGGATCTGGTTTATAATGCGTAAATTTACCAGTAACCGGGTCAAACTTATCTATTCCTTTACCCTGAACAGCAATCCAGATATTTCCTTCATTGTCGGTACAAACAGCACGCAAAATATCTCCTGCTATTGAATTTGGATCCATTTGATTGCTTTTATAAGAAATCATCTCATAACCGTTATAGCTGTATAATCCGATATTTGAGGCAAACCACATCGTCCCGTTTTTATCCTGAGTGATACCGGTAACATGACTGAAAGAAATTCTATTTGGAGGCAAAACTTTGTTGAAAGTAATGTTCTGACAAAATACAGAGCTAGTGGATAAAAATGAAAGTAGAATAAATTGTAGCCAAATCAAAAAAGCTTTACAGTCATATTTCTTTGGTTTTAAAATTATTATTGCAGCTATCATATTTTACTTATAATTTATCGCTTATATCTAATATTAGCAAATCTCGTTCTGATCTCAAACTTTTAAATAACTTCATATTCCTCACCGCGAGCCTATACTCTTACATAAAATATCAGAATCACAACTTCAAAAGTTTTATGGATTATCCGGATATTCTGTGTTTTTTGCGATTTGCAATATATATATTAGTGAAATCAGTTAGTCTTTTTAATCCCATATTCCGCCAACAGGTAATTGAATTTTAAATTCTGTTCCGTACCCTTCAGTACTTTCCACCTTCAACTCCCCACCATGCGCTTTCACGATATCATAACTTAATGATAATCCCAATCCTGTCCCTTGCCCCGTAGGCTTTGTAGTAAAAAAGGGCTGGAAGATTTTTTCTTTGATAGCGTCGGGGATACCGGAGCCGTTGTCGGAGATTGTGATTTGTAGCCACTTCCTCTCGCTGCCCCCAGCCCCTAAAGGGGAGCCCGCCCCAGCCCCTAAAGGGGAGACTGCCCCAGCCTCTAAAGGGGAGACTGCCCACTTGGTGCTAACAGAAACATTGGGTTTATATCCTGTTTCACCATTTTTACTTCTTTCATTTACAGCATAGAAGGCATTATTGATCAGGTTGAGCAGCACTCGCCCGATATCCTGAGGGATGACGTTGACCTTTGGTAGGGTAGGATCAAAGTGGGTTTCCATGGTTGCATTAAAAGATTTGTCCTTTGCACGCAAACCGTGAAAAGCCAATCGCAAATATTCATCAGACAGTGCGTTAATATCAGTGGGTTCTTTCTTTCCGGAACCCACGCGACTATGTTGCAACATGCCTTTTACAATATCGCCCGCACGTTTACCGTGGTGGGTTATTTTTTCCAGGTTTTGCTTTAAATCATTCGCAATTTCTTTTGCATCATCTGAATTTCCTTTTTCCAGTTCTTCACGCATCTCATCAATAAGTTCTGTACTCACCTCAGAAAAATTATTGACAAAGTTTAAAGGATTCTGGATCTCATGGGCGATGCCCGCTGTGAGTTCTCCCAGACTTGCCATTTTTTCGGATTGGATGAGTTGAGCCTGGGTGGCTTTTAGTTCTGAAAGGGTAGATTCTATTTCTGACTTGGCCATTTCTAATTTGACAAAATCTTCATATCTGGAATAAGCTAAGGCAAATGCTTTGGCCAAAGATTTTACCAGTTCTACCTCACTATTAGGCAATTCTTCAGCAGTACCTACATATAACATTCCCTGAGTAAAGGGTATAAAATTTAAATTCAAAGCGGCTGGCGCTTCTTGGTTTCCCTGGTATTTTTCTTTGTCTGAAATAAACCCTTGTGATACAAGTGAATTGGTCCAATTAATAAATGCATCCCTATCCCAAAATTGGTGGTAAACACGATCCTTTTTCCACGCCATTACTGTATTATTAGTAAGGTCATTTGAATTAAAGGAAAGTTTCATCACACCTAAGGATTTTCCATCCGGAGCAGACAAGTAAACATCGACTAATTCAGATTTTTCATCAATGATAAATACCCCACATCTTATAAATGACACGCCCAGTGCGGTTAGTTCATTCCAGATCAATGGTGTAATCCGATTCAAATCCTCTGTTGACCTCATACTGGCTATTTCACCTCTTACTCTATCCAGGGAGGCTTGCCTTATCGCTTCTTTTGCCCTTGCTTCTGCTTTCTGCAGATCGCGATATCTTCTGTAAGCCAGATCAAAAACCTGAGATGCTTTTCTTAACACAGTTTTTGTATCCTCAGAGGCCGGAGAATGGGTAACCAAGAGTAAGCTGCCTTCAGAAAAATCAGCAAAATTCCAATATTCAGCATAATCAGAGATTCTCCTGTTTTCGACAAATCCGACCCTCCTTTCTGCAATCATAGGCGCATAAGTAAGCATGACCTGTTGCCATTCTTCCGCCATTTCCTTATCAAACTCCAATGTGTATTCCCTGGTATCAGACCAATAATAATCCATCATATCTTTTATCCGGTCCGTTCCATCTACAGGAAAGAAAACATTGGCCAATACTATATTCCCGGATTCCCCAGGAGGTCGGATGGCGGCAATAGACTCAAACATAGGATTCCCTTTTTCATATAAATGAACGACGCTGGCTTCCAGATCCAATTGCCCCAGAGAATCAATCTGCCGTCTTATTTCGACCATGACATCCTTGATTTCATCTGAGGTCCTCATGGCCAACGACCTGCTTCGGATCCTTTCCATAGAGGCCTCTATCTGCGCTTCCCTAGTCTGTGCTTCCGCTTTTTGGAGGTCAAGGAAACGAGTATAGGTTTGTTCAAAGACTTGTGCAAAGCGTCGATAGATGGTAAAGTTTTCTTCTTTGAAGGGTACAACTTCAGTGAATTCAAGAAGCCCATACTTTATATTTGAGTAAGAGAAATATAAATTTTTCTCAGACCTCCATCCATCTTTTACCTCTTGTGGCAAGTTCTTATGATCAGTTTCTTCGAGCATAAAATCAACATACTCAGCCATCTTTTCGTCGTGCAACTCAATAATAAATTGTGGAGTACCTTGCTTCCACAATTCCCATGTTTTTTTAATTGTTTTATTCGTTAAAGGCACTTTGAAATAATCTGGCAAGTGCGACATGTTGATGTCCGCATACCAATAGTACATGACCTCGGCTTCCTCATCGCAAATGATAATGGCACAACCCCAATCTGTAAAACCAAGACTTTGAATTTGTCCATACATCAGTGCGACTACTTCGGCCAGTTCTTGACTTTGATGCATGGCCAAAGCTCGGGCCCTTACTCTTTCAAGAGCCAATTGTATCTCAGCCTCTCTTGCTTGGGCTTCAGCTTTTTGAAGGTCAAGGAAACGGGTGTAAGTTTGCTCGAAAACTTTGGCGAAACGGAGCAGTATTTTGGCATTCTCTTCGGCAGGAATGGTAAGGTCAACCGATTCGAAATATCCATACTTAAAATAGGTGAAGGTAAAACAGACGGTTTTATGCGAGTGAATCTCTTCTTTTAATTCTTCGGGTAGTTGCCTATAATCAGTCTCGGTTAAAATATAATTGTCGTAACCCCTTTTGTCGGATCCTTCCAGATACACTTTTCTTTGTGGATTTTTATTTTTCCAGTCTTCCCAAATCTGTTTAAACACCTTATTTTTTTGACCTACTACTTTATAACTCTGTAATAGGTCGGAATGCAGATTGTCGGCAAACCAGTTTTCTATGGCGTTTTCTTCTTCTCTAAACAAGGCTATGGTAATGCCAGTTGTAGATACGCCAAATGGTTCGATTTCCAAATAGATTTTTTTAACCAAGTCCAACAGTTCTTCAGATTTTTGCATGGCCATAGTACGACTCCTCACCTTTTCTAAAGCCGTTTCTATTTGTGCCTCTTTGGCTTGTTTTTCCGCTTTTTGCAGGTCGAGAAAACGAGTGTAGGTTTGCTCAAAGATTTTGGCAAAACGTGTCACAAGTTGCGGATCTTCCAGCCGGTCGCGCGTTGAAATTACCAGGGATCCATGTTTGAAATTTCCATAATTTAATACTAAACGGTCATAGGAATATCCCAGTGATTTTTCTTCTTCTATAAATGCTTCTGTCGGTGCCTCTGTTTCTCTGGCGAGGTATTCCGTGTGATTCAGCAAGTCTTGTCCTTTCAGATCTATTACGAGCATGGACTCTTCTTTCTTCCAGGAAGCATATAATGCACTGGTTACTTCATCCTCATATTTCCAGGCATATGGTTCGGATAGATATTTTCCACCAGGGCTACTCATATAACAAAGTCCTGTAGGTGAATCCGCGTCCATTATATGTAACCCGCACGCCCAAGGATCTATACCCAGCAGCTTCATTTGTTGAAATAACAATTGTGCTATCTCTGCCATTTCTTGGCTGTGATGCATGGCCATAGAACGTGATCTAACCCTTTCCAGCGCCGCTTCTATTTGCGCCTCCCGGGCTTGTTCTTCGGCCTTTTGTAAGTCAAGGAAGCGGGTGAAGGCCTGTTCAAAGGCTTTGGTAAAGCGTTTTAGGATCTTATGATCTTCCACCGTAAAATCCTCGTTTTTGGCCATGGCCAGGACCCCATATTTATGATTGCAATCCAAGATTTCCATACGCTCCATCTTTTTCTTTTGCTGGATCTGTTTGAAACTGGGATGGCCTGTAATTTTGGAAAGTTCCGTTGCAATCTGATCTACCTCTTTTCTGCCTTGCCATGACAAATAGGAAAATTCTTCTCCTGCCCGCCAGCTCTTGATAAATGAGTCTTCGAAGGGGTTTAGTGGAATTACTGCTGTATAAGGTTCGTCAAATACGCCTTCAACGGGTGAGAACCAGCAATTGGAAATACCTTCATCCAGTTTAAAAATATTGATCCATACCTGATAGAAATCTAGTCCTAACCCAAAGAATTGTTCAAAGAGAATTTTAACCACATCTCCAAGTTCTGAAGTCTGGTGCATCGCCAGGGACGCCGAACGCACTCTTTCCAACCCAGCTTCAATCTGTGCTTCCCGTGCCTGCGCTTCGGCTTTTTGCAGGTCAAGGAAACGGGTATAGGTTTGTTCGAAGACTTTGGCCATTCGGGCTAATATTTTCTGTTGGTCTTCGGCTAAGGTATCGGTTGAAATGATACACAAATACCCATATTTAAAAAATCCACAGCAAATAATGAATGGATCAGGAATAACCGCACGCCCTTGCTTTTGTTTTTCGTTAATATTTTCCAGTGGCATGGCAACCTCGAGATGCCTTATACGTTTCTCACCAGTCAAGGTGACTGACAAAACGGGCTCTTTTCGTTTCCAGGCATCATATCGTTTTTGTAGCACATCATCACCCAATAGAGGTAAGGTCAAGTATTCCACAAGCTGACTGTCTGTCTGAGCTCCCCATAAATACTGCACTTCTTTTTCTTCATCAATCAAAATAAAGCTTGCTTGCAAGGCATTGGCAAAACCCAATTTTTGTAATTCCTGATTCATGACATTGGCTACATGAATAAGTTCCTCGCTTTTATGCATGGCCATAGAGGCACCTCTCACTCTTTCTAAACTTGCCTCTATTTTGGCCTCCCTTGTCTGTGCTTCAGCTCTTTGCAGGTCGAGAAAGCGAGTGTAGGTTTGCTCGAAAACTTTGGCAAAACGTTGTACAGTTTGTCGTATTTCTTCATTCGATTCTTTTAAAGTACCTAATCCTAGAAATCCGTATTTATGCCTCAACTGTAACAAATAAAAAGTGTCGGATACTGCACCCACTAATTCAATTCCGAAAATTTTCTTTAGTTCTAATTTCGCTAATTTGAATGGCATCGAAAGGTGGATAGATTCTTCTCCTTTTTCCCAGCTCTCCATTTCTTTTTCAAAATTGATTAACTCAGAAATATGTACTGTTTGGCCGGCAACAAGCTTTTCTTCGTGTTTGGTCCAAAATTCAATCGTACTTTCTTCGGGATTCATTAGAGAAACCCAGCTTGAAATGGCATCAAAACCTAAAATTTTAAATTGCTTCAACAGCGTATCTACTGCTTCTCCAAGCTCCTGACTACTGTGCATGGCCATAGTACGACTCCTCACCTTTTCTAAAGCCGTTTCTATTTGTGCCTCTCTGGCTTGTGCTTCAGCTTTTTGGAGGTCGAGGAAACGGGTGTAAGTCTGTGAAAATACTTTGGTGAATCTGGAAAGGATGGCTTCGGCTTCTGGCACCAACTCTTCTTTTGCAACTATGTGTAAGTACCCTTCTTTGAAATTTCCGCAATAAAAGTAGCAGGGGTCTGGCATAAAAGGGGTGATCGTATTTATTTGATTTGTCGACTTTGATCTTTCATTTACATATTTAACATTTACATATTTAAAATGTTTTTTAAGCTTTTCGCCACTTACCATTTGGCAGAAAACAGGGACATTCTTTTTCCAAGCTTTCATCCTTTTTTGAAGGATGTCATCTCCTGGATAAGGGAGATCCAATTCTTCGATAAAAGTACCCTCAGGTTGGGTCATCCAGCCATTTTGAACGCTGTCTGCTTCATTTATTATCACGAATCCACAGTTGAAAAAATCTCCCATTTTCAAGGCATTGAATTCCTTGTAAAGAAGAATGGCTACTTCTCCAAGTTCTTCACTTCGGTGCATGGCCATAGTTCGGGCCCGCACTCTTTCAAGAGCCAGTTGTATCTCAGCTTCTCGAGCTTGCTCTTCGGCTTTTTGGAGGTCAAGGAAGCGGGTGTAGGTTTGCTCAAAGACTTTGGCAAAACGTTGGTAAATCGGGTAATTATTTTTATCAATAGGCTTTACATCTACAAATTCTAAAAGCCCATAGTTGAAATTTGAATAAGTAAAAAAGACCTCAGAAAATGATCGCCAACCTTCTTTTACCTCCTCAGGTAATTCCTTGTGATCGGTCTCTGTAAGCAAAAATTCTATATACTCTTTATGTTCTTTTCCCCTAATTTCAATATCAAATTGAGTAAGTCCTTTTTTCCATGATTGATACTGCTCCTGGACTACAGGTTGTGAATTAATAGGAACATTGTAGCAACGAAAGGACTGTAACTGATTGATTTCAGCGTACCAAAATTGTAATACCTTATTGGCTTCGTCACATATGATAATCGAGCAACCATAATCAAATAATCCCAATTTTTGGATCTCATCATAAATCAGTGCGACAAGTTCATTAAGTTCGCCCGTAGTATGCATTGCCATAGCTCTTGCTCTCACTCTTTCCATTGAAGCCTCTATTTGAGCCTCCCGAGCTTGCTCTTCGGCTTTTTGAAGATCGAGGAAACGAGTGTAGGTCTGCTCAAAGACTTTGGCGAAGCGTATTAAGATATTTATAGATTTTTCAGGTAATGGTTCTGCACCCCATACTTCCACCAATCCATATTTCATATGTGCATTGGAAATGTAGATTCTTTCTGGTGAAAGCATTTCTTGATGAAACTCTGCTGGTAGAAATTTATAATCTGAGTGTTCAATCATCCATTTGCCATATTCAACTTTCTGAGGCCCTTCAAAAATCAATTCATGAAATGGCAGCCCTGCTTGCCAACCTGATACTTCTTCAGTGAAATAGGGATGATCACAGTAAGGAATATGATAACTCTTAGGTAATTCTCCATGTAAAAACCCCGCCATCCATTGTTCGGCAGAAAGATCATGATTATAAATGTGAATTATTGATGCTGAAGAATCAAACCCCAAATTTTGTAATTGCTCGAACATGGTCGCGACAACCTGGCGCAACTGATCACTTTGATGCATGGCCATCATATTAGATCTGATCTTTTCTAATGCTGTTTCTATCCTAGCCTCTCTGGCTTGCTCTTCGGCTTTTTGAAGATCGAGGAAACGAGTGTAGGTCTGCTCGAAGACTTTTGCAAAGCGTTCTAAAACTTTGATCTGACCTTCCGAAAGTTTGGTTTTTCCGGTGGCATTGAGCATGCCATATTGCATGGTAGAAAAGGTCAAAAAGATTTCGCGATCGGCATATACACTTTCTTTTACCACTTCTGGTAGCCGCTTGAAATCTGTTTCATTGAGCCAATAGGTATCAAATTCTTTTTTGAATTCGTCGGTATGATGTAGGTTTAGACTTTCTCCTTGTTTTTCCCAATGTTTCCATAGTTTTTGGTAAACAGAGTTTTCCTGACCTTTTACATAAAAGCGACTCAAATCCGAATTTGTCGCTTCCGAAACCCAATATTCAATTTGATTGGCCTCTTTATCAAATATCATGATGGCACAGCCCCAATCGGCCATTCCTAAAACCTTAAATTCTTGATACAACACTTTGACCACGTCGCCCAGCTCCTCACTTTGATGCATGGCCATAGTGCGTGCCCTGACTTTTTCAAGGGCGGCCTCTATTTGTATTTCCTTTTTTAACAAGACAATGTTCTTTTCTTGCTCCTCTAATTGAGTACTAAAGTCATTCTTGTTCGGTGATGCTTTTCTTCCCATTTTAATTTGATTTTGGAAGTGTAATAGTGAATATAGTTACTTTACCAATGGAAGTATCACAAGTGAACTCCCCTCCATGCGCTTTTACATCATAAGTCAGAATCACGCCTGTCTGCCGGCAAGGCAGGGATTCACACAGATTTATTGATTTCCCGGATTTTGTTTTCATGATATGGGTAGTTTAATCGTGAAGTTGGTGCCTTCATTTTCGTTCGATTCCACCGTCATCTCTCCCCCGTGTGCCTTCACGATATCATATGCCAAGCTTAATCCCAGGCCTGTCCCTTGCCCTGTAGGCTTAGTTGTGAAGAAGGGTTGAAAAATCTTGTCTTTGATGGCGTCGGGGATACCGGAGCCATTGTCTTTTACACGGATTTCAACATGGTTTCCCATATTTTTTGTAGAAACCATAACCAAGGGTTTGTAATCCGGATGTTTTTGCGGTGTTTGTTGCAGAGACGCAGAATTCTGCGTCTCTAACTGCACCGCATAAAACGCATTGTTTATCAAATTCAGCAGCACTCGGCCGATATCTTGCGGAATGATATTTATCCTTCCGATGGATTCATCAAAATCGGTTTTCAATTCTGCATTAAAAGATTTGTCTTTTGCGCGTAGTCCATGATAAGACAGTCTCAGATATTCATCACACAGTGCATTGATGTCGGTCAATTCTTTTTTACCTGTGCTTGTTCTGCTGTGCTCCAACATTCCTTTTACGATGCTACTGGCTCGGTGGCCGTGGTGATTTATTTTTTGGAGGTTTAGTTTTAAATCTGCTGAAATTGCTTTGGCT
>JBGTBR010000060.1:0-11357 GCA_041749255.1 Saprospiraceae bacterium | reverse complement strand
TCAATAGACTACAGATACAACGGTTGATAACAACAATATTCACTTTTATAACCTGGGACTCAAATATTTTTCAAAAATCCACCCGAAATCAATTTAAATGGGCTTAATAAAAAATGGGCTTTTCAGAGTGGACTCAAGTTTAAAGTCTTGATTTTTATGACGATACTAGTAACCGATCTCTTTAATAACGATTATGTTACGAATTTGGATAGCAATGTTGCTTTCAGAAAGAATATTTGTATTTCATCCAGAACTTTAATTGATACACACTTGTATCACAAATGCGTAGCAAAGAAAGAGAATCAATGATAAAATATCTACCTACTCATAAGCTAAGAGGCAGGCATTGGTTTCTATTTATTACGTGCTTATTTATCATTCAATGTAAAGATATGTCAGATAAGAATAATAAAACTTCTAATCATCTGGGATCGGAGTCGAGTCCTTATTTATTACAGCATGCATATAATCCTGTAGAGTGGTATCCTTGGGGAAAAGAGGCACTGGAAAAATCGGTAAAAGAGGATAAAATGCTCATTATAAGCATAGGTTATGCTGCGTGCCATTGGTGCCATGTCATGGAGCACGAGTCTTTTGAAGATAAGGAAGTGGCTGAAATCATGAATGCACACTTTATATCCATCAAAGTGGACAGGGAAGAAAGGCCTGATATTGATGATGTATATATGACGGCTTGTCAATTGGTCAATGCCAGAGGCTGCGGATGGCCGTTAAATGCCTTCGCACTGCCTGATGGCCGACCTGTTTGGGCAGGAACTTATTTTCCGAAAGAAAAATGGATTGACGTGCTTGAACATTTTGTGAAGATGAAAAGTGAAGATCCCCAAAGACTTCAAAGAAGTGCTGAAGCTCTCACCAAAGGAGTTTCCCAATATGGAATGATCGAAGTAGAAGGCGAAAAGCCATTGGTGAATGCTGAACTTATCGATACCCTGGTTCAACGGATGTTGGGTTCTGTAGATCTTCACTACGGCGGAAGTAAAGGTGCACCCAAGTTCCCTATGCCTAATAATTATGAATTTTTATTGAAGTATCATTTTTTGACTCAGAACCCTGAAGTGAAGAATGCTTTGCAGATTACCCTTGATCAAATGGCAGCAGGTGGTATTTTTGATCACGTGGGAGGTGGATTTGCCCGGTATTCCGTCGATGCTTTGTGGAAAGTGCCCCATTTTGAAAAGATGTTGTATGACAATGGCCAGTTATTAAGCCTGTATAGTCAGGCATATGGGCATTTTAAAGCCCCTCAGTACAAATATATAGCTACTAAAATAGCGGATTTTATGATAAGGGAAATGCAAGACGAATTGGGAGGATTTTATTCATCATACGACGCCGATAGTGAGGGTGAAGAAGGCAGATTTTACGTTTGGGATGCCGATGAATTAAAAAGCTTACTTGGAGATGATTATCAAGTGATAGCAGACTACTACTCCATCCAGGATGATGGCAATTGGGAAGGACAAAACATACTGTATATATCCCGTCCGGTAAAAAAGATCATGGATGACCATAATCTTACATCTGTCACCGAGTTGAATGAGATCATAATCCGTGCGAATGCATTGCTATATGCCGAACGGGAGAAAAGGATCAAACCCGCACTGGACAACAAAGTACTCACTTCCTGGAATGGTCTTGCTATTTCGGGTTTATTGGACATTTACAGATATACGGGAGAACAGAAATACATGGACTCAGCGATGAGGGCAGCCCGGTATTTGAAAGACCGTATCATAAAAGAAGACTACCGGATGGATCGGAATTTTATGAGAGGTAAATCCAGCATCAATGGATTTCTGGAGGATTATGCGACCGTCATATCTTCTTTTGTTTCGTTGTACGAACTCTCACTGGACTCTTCCTGGTTGGACATGGCTCGCAATTTGTGCGAATATAGCATTGAACATTTTTATGATGAAAAGCAAAATCTATTTCAATTTACCAATAAGCAGGATCCACCTTTAGCGACTTACCGCATTGACTACCACGATAATGTAATTCCTTCTTATAATTCTATCATGGCTCGCAACTTGTTTAAACTTGGCACATTGTACGATGAAAAGAAATGGATAGAAATGCCACAAAACATGGTAAGCCAGGTCATACCCATCATAGGAAATTCTCGTCAACCGGGTTATTTTTCCAATTGGTGTCAGCTTCTGCTCGATATGGTGTACAATCCTTTTGAAGTGGTGATCATGGGCGATAAGGCGTCTGATTTTTCCGTACAGATGCAACAACAATTTTATCCTGATGCGATTTACTCAGGTGGTGTTTCAGAACATCTTCCTCTGCACCAATATAAACTAACAGAGGATGAGACGACAATATATGTTTGTGTCAATAAGACGTGTAAACTTCCTGTAAATAACGTGGACGAAGCTCGTTTACTCATGAAGCGATAAAAGCAGCTAATTTAATTAATTTATAGACCCATCAATTTGCCTTTCTACCCCATTTCTACCAGGTTTCCGGCCTGGCATCTAAAAGTCCTGGCAGGGAATTTATCCAGGATTCTTTGATCGTGGGTGGCAAAGAGTACTCCCATTTTATTTTGAGTAGCGAGATCCGCAATTAAATAAAGGATTTGATCTGAAGTTTCAGGATCGAGGTTACCTGTAGGTTCGTCAGCTATGAGTAATTTTGGGTGGTTGATGATGGCTCTGGCCAGGCTTAGTCGCTGTTGTTCGCCACCAGAAAGAGCATAAGCACTGCTTTCAATTTTATGAGACAAGCCTACTCTCTGCAACACTTCGGCAATACGCATTTCGCGGTCTGATGATTCTTTCCAATCGGTAGCTCTGAGAACAAAATCGAGATTTTCCCTTACTGACCATTTCATAAATAGATTAAAATCCTGGAATACCATTCCTATTTTCCTTCGCAAAAAGGGAACATCTTTTCTACGCAATTTGACCAGATCAGTGCCCAGTACATATGCCTGACCCTCCTGGACAGGGATTTCACCGTACAGGGTTTTCAGAAGCGTAGATTTACCGCTTCCTGATTTGCCAACAATGTAACAAAACTCAGCTTCTATCAATTCAAAACTTAAATTCCGGAAAATTTCATTTTCTTCATTGAAGATCGTAACATTCCGCAATTCCACTATTTTTTTCTTCCCCAGCATTTGCGACAGTTGTCAATAAGTTTTCTAAATTATGTTGTGAACGGAAAAATTCAGTCTTCTATTCTATATATGCAAATCTAACAGGTCAATTGAATTATTTAGTAGATTTTAAGAATTCTCTGCGATTATTTAAAAAGAGTTAAATATAGAACATATACACGCGTTACATTAGAACCAATCTAAATAATTGAGCATTTCTAATACAGATCAGAAAATGTTGGTATTTTTGCACTAAATTACACAACTGAAAGAATGAAGAAAATTCATATCATTGCGGTATTAGGTCTTTTGATTTCTGTATATATTCTCGTCTCTGCCTCCAGAGATGTCAGTACTTATGCCAATTTTGAAATGGCAGAGCTGACAGGGGAAAGAGTAAAGATAGTAGGGCAACTAGCAAAAGACAAACCCATAGTATTTAAACCGGAAGTAGATCCTAATAAAACCACATTTTATCTCATTGATGATAATGAGGTCTTGAAGCAAGTCATCTTATTACTCCCTAAACCTCAGGACTTTGAAATGGCAGAACAAATCGTTCTTACCGGGAAAATGGATGGGGAGTCTTTTGTTGCTGAAGACATCCTGATGAAATGTCCGTCTAAATACAAGGATGAGGAAATTCTCCTCAAAAAGAACACATAATGGAAGAAATCCGATATTTAAATGAATCCCTGTGGATATACCACTGGGGTCATATACTCATTTTCTTAAGCTTTGTTGCTTCTCTTTTTAGTGTTTATTCTTATTACAGGGATACCCGAGAAATGAAATTAGGAATATCCCCTTCCGGTTGGAAAACATTGGGTCGGGCAGGTTTTCTCACCCATGCTTTTGCAATGCTATCGGTTATTGGTATGATATTTTTTGCCATGCTCAATGAGATGTACGAGTATTATTACGTGTTTCAGCATGTAAATAGTCATTTACCAAGAGAATATATCTTCTCAGCTTTTTGGGAAGGCCAGGAAGGAAGTTTTATGCTTTGGCTTTTTTGGCATATTATCCTTGGAATAGTGCTTATTTTTAAAGCTGGCAAATGGGAGTCTCCTGTTATGGCTGTTATTGTACTTGCCCAGGCAGTCATCAACCTGATGTTGCTGGGAATCCATATTGAATTGGGAGATTATACGGCAAAAATTGGCAGCAATCCCATTGTGTTATTGAGGGATGTTTTTGATGCTCCCGTATTTTATAATGCTGATTATCTCGCTTCGATTGAGGGTCAGGGATTGAATCCGCTTCTCCAAAACTACTGGAATGTAATCCACCCACCTGTATTATTTTTAGGCTTTTCAGCCCTCATTGTACCCTATGCTTACGCCATTGGTGCGATGTATACGGGTTGGTATAAGGAATGGTTAGACGCATCTTTTAAATGGAGCCTTTTTGGGGTAGCTGTTTTTGGAATCGGTATTCTCATGGGTGGAGCATGGGCATATGAAGCTTTGTCATTCGGTGGCTACTGGGCCTGGGATCCTGTTGAAAACAGTTCTTTTGTTCCCTGGATTACAATGGTCGCTGGGGTGCATACCCATCTTATTGCAAAAAATACAGGTTATTCCATTAGGGCTACTCTGTTTTTCTATATACTTAGTTTCGTTTTGGTATTGTATTCTACCTTCCTTACCCGAAGTGGTGTCCTGGGCGACACATCCGTTCATGCTTTTACTGAAATGGGTTTGGAGACCCAACTACTCATTTTTATCGGCATTTTTACTGTTTTGGGTTTTGGATTATGGCTGTTTCATTATCGGAAGATTAAAGAACCGAAAAAGGAAGAAACGGTATATTCCCGAGAATTTTGGATGTTTATAGGATCATTGGTGCTTCTTTTTTCAGCAGTATTGATTATCGGAGCTACATCCTTACCCGTTTATAATAAGATCATACAACTCTTTAATCCAGAATATAAAGGTATAGTGATTACAGATCCGGTAGATCATTACAACAAATACCAAATTTGGATTGCTATATTTATAAGTTTACTTTCTGGGCTAACTATTTTTCTAAGATATGGATCTCTTCCTTTAAATCAGAATAGAAAGAAAAAGATTGCCATCATTTTGGGATCCGCCATAGTGGTGAGTATTTTGGGAGTGTGGGTGCTCGAATTTTGGATTTCGCTTTATACCTGGCAATATCGATTGCTCGCTTTTTGCAGTTTTTTTATTTTAGCAACCAATACCTATTACCTCTTCAGTTCATTGCGTATCAACCTCAAATTAGGTGCAGCTGGCTTTTCCCATTTTGGATTTGGATTAATGATCATTGGTGTGTTAGCCAGCGGATTGAATAAAAGTCATATTACTACGAGTTTCCTTACCAAAGATCAAATGGTAGATAATGAGGAACTGGCAAATCTCACGATGTTATTGGAAGGTTTTCCCATTTTTCTCAATGGTTATTGGGTCGAATATAAGGGCGACTCTGTCACAGATCGCATGAGGTTTTTCGAACTGGAATTTAACCGATTTGATAATAATGAAAAGCTTGTAGAGTCTTTCACATTAATGCCAAGTGTGCTCATGTCGAATGATCGAACACAGGTTGTAGCTCAGATTCCCTCTACCAAACATTATCTCACCCGTGATATATTTACCCATATAGCGGGTTTACCCCCATCAAAAAGAGACGTGGAAGAAGCCAGAGCCCTGGAAGACTCTTTAATATATGTCCCTTACCATGTAACCGTAGGCGATACCTTTCAGTCAGAAAATTTTGTAGGAGTTCTCCACAGTTTTACGTATAAACCTGATAATCCACATTTTGAAGGTGACAGAAGTGATTTTGCCATACAGCTCAATATGTCCATTGAGGATAGAGACATTGATACAGCTTATCTTGTCAGGCCGGTCCTTTTTATGGACAACACTCTGATCATGACCATAGCTGAAATGATCAACCCCCTGGAACTTAAAATAAGGGTTGGAGCTGATGTAATGAGTGACATGATCAAGCCTGACAGTGAGATGGCTTTTGATCGAATTACACTTAAAGCCGGAGAAACCGCTAGTGTACACGGACACAATATACGTTTGGCTGGTTTTAACAGAGATCCTCACCATAGAATGCTGGACAAGGAAGAAATAGATATTGCCATAGCAGCCAGATTGATCGTCGATGATGAGCACGAAGCTGAACCTGTATTTATGATTAGTAAGGAAGGAGTTCCTGCTCACTTTAATGAATTCATACCAGAAAAAGGACTGCACATCCGTTTTGTAAACATCAATCCACAAGAAGAAATGTTTACTTTTTTTGTGGGTAAACAGCAAGTGGATGAGAATATGACCTTTGTTGTAGAGGTAGCTGAGGAAGCCCAACGAAATGACTGGATATACCTGGAAGCAAGAATTTTTCCTGGAATAAATCTGTTTTGGGCAGGCACTATTTTAATGATGTTTGGATTCCTCTGGTCGTTGTTGTTTAGGATTTTAAGAAAATAAGACTCGACTCATCATGGATCCTTCGGCCCTTACACTCTCATTTATTGGTTCCGGCAATATAGCCTGGCACCTGGCTACAGGATGGAAAGCATTTACTCCTATATCATATATTTATTCAAGAAATCTAAAAACCTCTTCAGAATTAGCCGAAGCAACAAATTCTAAGGCAACTTTGGAGTGGGAAAATATTTTAAACGCAGATGTTGTCATTTTAGCAGTTCAGGATAACCAAATACTTCCGATAGCTAAGGAGATTAGGAAAAAGAAAACTAAAAGTGCTAATCCTGTGCTTATCCATACATCTGGCTATATACCTTCTGAGGTTTTAATGGAAGCTGATCTGGAATCATATGGGGTTTTGTATCCGTTACAAAGCATGAAAAAAGGAAAAAGCATTCGACTGGATCAGATACCCTTTTTTATAACAGCGTCTGATGAAAGAGCGGAAAAAACTATTTCTCATTTGGCCCGGTTACTTTCTCCCAAAGTGCATACATTGACAGATGAACAGAGACAAGTTCTACATTTGGCTGCAGTCATGGTCAATAACTTTACTCATCACATCATGGTTAAGGCTCAGGAGTTTTTAAAAAATAATAAACTAGATCCGGCCTGGCTCATCCCTTTATCAGAGGAAACCGTAAACAGTGCATTTAATCATGACGCAGTTCAATGGCAGACTGGCCCGGCCAGGCGTGGGGACCATCAGGTAATCGAAGGACATTTGAGCCAATTACTGTCAGACCCGTATCTATTCAAAGTGTACCAAAGTATCACCAATTCTATCATACATACCTATCAAGATGAGAATCGTAGCTGAAATTGAACACCCTTTATATAAAATGACTGTGTTCAGTATGAATAACAGATTGTCACTTAAAATTGAAGACAATCTGCTCGAACAAATCTATAAATTCAGAGATGGTTCAGGGGTGGAGTCTCCTGAAGACGTCCAAAAATGCATTACTGATGAATTTTTGAGATCCGTTGAAAATATTTTCTCTCAAATGGCATTGACCAGAAGTCAATCTATCGAGGAGTTATATAGCGAGGAAGGAGAAGAATTTCCCGAGATTATTTAGATTAATCTACTTTTAAAAACCTTTGACTTAGTTGGGAAGTCATTGTTCTCAGGTTTATGAAATAGTAACCCGACGGCAATCCGTTGGTATTCAAATGTGTAATATGCCTGCCTGTACCGTAGAATTCATTTCTTACCAGCGTTCTGATCAGCCGGCCATTTTGATCAAAAACCTGTAAAGAAACAGGTTGACCGTGTTGAATTTCAAAGGTTACAGCCAGCATAGTACTACTAACCGGGTTGGGTGACACGGCCAACAACTTGTCTTCACTGACGTGATGACGAATATTCAGATCGCTATTGTCATCTTCTCCAAAGATGAGGTCTTCGTCTCCCGGTTGATAGGAAGTATATAAAAATGGAAGGTAATACATTTCATCTTCAGTACCCTCTCCCCAACTTACGGTTTTAGGTGGGTGGTTGGGATTAAAAGGATTTTCAGAAGTATTGTCATAGGTGGCTTTGGCGTGAATTTTCCATCCTTTTTTGACTACCATCATCCGGGTAAAATAGTACATTCCCTGCCAGTTAAAATCCCATTTGGGTATAGAAATAAGGTTGATAATATTTTTCTTATCATCTTCGATATACACTTCCCAGTCTTGCCCCAATAAGTGCATGTGAGGAAAAATACCTATCAGGCTTATATCTTGATGTAAAGCCCATACTCCATGGAAGGTTTTGACCTGATTGGGAAGTATAACGAATGGCCCATTGATGAGTACCCCTGGAAAAGGGAGCATAATGTGATCATCAATTTGCCGGTCAATTTCTTCATCTTCCCGGGCAAAGAAGATATTCACCTTTGATTTGTCTGTTTCATCCACTGGCCATGGGGCATAATGCATCTGAATGACCAGGTCTGACCCTGCTGTTAATTTTTGTCCTAAACCATCGGGATAATATCTGGGTTTTTGACCAGGAGCAAATCCTGGAAACTGTGTATTATTCAGTACTTCTGCTACACCAAACCCGGAACTGTTGTCGAAGGCATCAAAACCGTATCCCTGAGTATTAGCGTCTGCTTGTCTTGCTTTGCCTTGGGTATCTTCAAAGAAGAGAGCGTGATGGACTATCTTGGGATTTCCAGGTCTTAGTTCAATGGCCTTTACCATTTTATCTTTTGTGAGTCCGGTTGGGAGCACAAAATATCTGTATTCATCCCTATTGTTTCCCGGGTGAAGATGCGCCTGTTCGAATTCCAAAACCAAATCGGGTTCCCCTAAAAGTGAGCCCTCAGGGAATAATGGTAAAGGTTGTTCGTCCTGGGCTCTTCCGTAAACAGCACCTTCATCCACCCACTTACTGATAAGTGAAATTTCCTCATCTGTGAGAATGGTTTCGCCCAACAAATGATTGTATTCCGGGTCAGCTTTCCACGGAGGCATATACCGGGTGGCCGTTACGTACTTAATGATGCTGGCTTTTGATTTGACCTCTTCGTAATTGGTAAGAGAAAAGGGACCGATTTCTCCAGGCCGATGGCACACTGTACAGTGGTTGTATATAATGGGAGATATGTCTTTGGCGAAGGTAACCCCGCTTGCCTGAGAGCATAACTCCGGGAGAGCCATGAGTGTGGACAATATAAATATGATATTTCCAAAAAGAATTCTTTTACAAACCATCTTAAGCTATTATAACCTTACATTAATCACATCAAAGATAAAGATATTCTTCGTTTTATTTCATGTCGTTCCATTCTACAAAACACCCGATGGCTTTTGTGAATGGAAATATTTTGTTTTCTCCTTTTCGAAGAAATACCAATACTTCTTCTAACTCATTGGTCGTCACGACCTTCCTCCTCCTGCCTAATTCTTCAAATTCATTGTCGATTCTTCCTTTATATAACACCGTATCAGAGCTATGATCATAAACCACTACTTCCGGAGTTACTTTAATGTCAAATTTTTTTGCCAGACTTTTGAAGTAATCGGTTTTGTGAGGTAAGGTGATTTGAAACTTTTCTATGAAATTGGATATTTTGTCCGGTTTGGACGACAGGTTTGGAAACACCATATTCATGTTATATTCCTTACCATACTCTTCATACAAATACGTGAGTTTAGGTGCATAACTTTGGCAAATTGGACAATCGTCAAGCATGAATATATATACTGAAATAGAATCAGAACCCATGATTGCATTTGACATACCGATCTGGATAAATAAAAAAAATATCCACCGGATGGAGTTGTAATATATTTTAATAAATGGATTCATTGATCTTCATGCAAATGTAGTGAATAGAAACACGACACTGGAATATAGCAATAAGGTGTGGACGATGTCATAAGTTCAATTTTGGACTTACAATATTGGGCATTTTTGCCATTCGATTTCAAATCATCCATTTTCTTATGTTTTTCTTTTTTAATAATATGGAATGTAAATAATCCATTACTTCTACAGGGTTTTCAAAGCTGATGGACTTGCTTTCTGAAAAGGTATTGAAAGATTTGAGGCAATATTACATAGAAAAAAGTCCCAAAACCTGGTTGTTTGAATCACCTGATGCGAATAAGTACAGTTCAACCAGTGTTGCCACAATACTAAAAAGAGCAGCACAAAAAGCAGGAATCCAAAAACGTGTCAATCCACATATGCTCAGACATAGCTTTGCAACCCATTTGTTAGAATCTGGCACTGATTTACGCTATATACAGACATTACCTGGTCATCGAAGCAGCAAAACGACAGAGATTTACACACATGTTGCGACCAATACTTTTAACTGCTTATCTGCTTTAATCAAGTTGACTTTCTTTCACAATTTCTTTCATAGGCATCGGCGGGGTTGTCACTGCTTTTTGCATCAGCCGATAAAACAACTTCCCCCTGTAAGTTGATAGTTTCCGATTGAATCGAAAGGCAAATTCATCAAGATAATATGGCAGATGCTTCGGAGAAACATTTCCCTGATGTGTTCCGTTAATCCATCGCTTTACACGCGAATCAACCATGTGCACATGGGGTAGTAATTCATGAGCTTCTTGTCCACTGCCAGTAATTGTTTTTGTTTCATGCTTATATTTCTTTGATTGAGATAAAGAACTGTAGCCACTCCAGCCATCTGTGATATTTGTACTGCCAGGTTCAATATTATCTACAATATACCTCAGAAGATTATCCCCAGATGCATCTGAGATGCAACTAAATCGGACTCGACCTATTTGTTTCCCTTTACATTCAGTTGCCACAACCACTAAGGTCTTAGTCTCTGCTCCCATTCCTTGTTTGCCTTTGCCGATTTCCTTTCCTCCAATATAGGTCTCATCGACCTCAACTGATCCAACAAGTTTGTCTCTATCTGGACGTATCATTGCCCTGCGAAGTTTGTGTAACCAAACCCATACTGTTTCATATGAACCAAAACCCATGAAATCTTTCAGATTATAAGCACTTGCCCCAGTTTTTTGCGCAACAACCCACTAAATAATATGGAACCAGAGTAATAATGGTTTTCTTGTCCCTTGAAATATAGTGCCGCCAGTAATTGATGTTTGATTTTCACATGAGGTGCAATGATTCAATTTTTTCGCGGTGAGCCAGTATTTATTACCATTGCATTTAGAACATGCATATCCATTTGGCCATCTCAATTCAAATATATATTCCCAGCAATCATTTTCACCTTTGAATTGATTGATAAATTCCTGAAAATCTTTAG
>JBGTBR010000059.1:0-56585 GCA_041749255.1 Saprospiraceae bacterium | reverse complement strand
CAACAACCCTACCGTTACAGTAGTTTCTTCAAGTACTCCGGGTGAATGTGCCAATGAGTACACCGAAGTACATGTTTGGACGGCTACTGACACCTGTGGAAACACTGCAAGCGTATCGCTTACTATTCATTATGTTGATACCATTGCTCCTGTGTTTACTTTGGTGCCGGCTGCCATTTCTGTAGAATGTGGAGCTGCTATTCCTGTAACTACTGCTGAAGCCAACGACAACTGCGGTGATGTAACCATCACTTATTCCGACAGTGAACTCCTGGATGATGCTTGTGCCGGTCACTACCTGCGTACTTTCACTGCTGTGGATGCTTGCGGAAACTCCAGTACCGCCACTCAGGCGATCAATATAATAGATACTACTGTTCCTGTATTTTCTCAATCCATTGCTGATGTGGTGGTTGAATGTGCGGAAGATGCACCGGATTATGCAGTGGCTACGGCTACCGACAACTGTGGATCTGTGAACATTGAAATGAATACTACCATCTTGTCATCTGATGATTGTGGCAATTATGTTGAATTGGCTACCTATGTAGCAACTGATGATTGTGGTAATTCTGCAACTCAATCTTACACCATTACGGTAGAGGATTTAACGGGTCCGGTGTTGAGTGACACTCCTGATGATTTAGAAATTGATTGTCTGGAACCATTGCCGGCTCCTCCTGCCATTACCGCATTTGACAACTGCCAGGGGGAAGTGGATGTAACTTACACTGAACAATTCTTTGGAGACGTACCTACTCCGGGTTCTATTTCAGATTGCAATTTGGTCGATGCACCAAATACCAGTCCTTCATGGGGGCTGTGGTTACAGGATCTTCCTGAAGGTTACAACTACTACGTTACGGTAAATGCAAAATTTGTTGAGTTTCCTGATGGAACGGCACATCTTTCCGGAACCGTTGTTTCTGAAACAAACCCAAATGCAGGATGGATTATTGATGTTTGGTACATGGATGGTTTGGATTGGAATGATTGGTCTAATCAGTCTTTCGCTACCGGTATTAAAAATGATGCAGGTCTTGCTGGTGACAATTTCCTCGACTGGACTTTCTACATCACCAATGCGACTTCGTCTATACTCACAGGTACAGGAGATTTAGCCGGATCAAGCTTAAATTTAAGCCATGCGCCTGAAAGCCTGTTCTTTGGTTTTCAAGTGGGAATTGCTGCCAATAACTTTAGTGAAGGTCACGGTATGGGTGGTTGGTTTCATTATGAAGGAAATTTCCAAAACACTCTAATTCCAATTTATGAGGATGGTGCACAGGTAACTGGTGTGGGTGACTTTGCTTTTGAAGGCGATTGTTGCCCGATTTACAATGTGGATCGTACATGGACTGCAACGGATTGTTCCGGAAATACTACATTATGGATGCAAAACATCAGCTTCATTGAATCTCCTGAAAATCCAGGTTTAGTTGACCCAGGTAGTTTTGCAATCGATATGAAAGGAAGCTCCATCGCCATCACCAACGTGTACCCTAACCCCTCAAAAGAAATTGCTATTGTTGAGTTCGTCTCGACCAGAAGCAGCAGGGTTAGCCTTAACGTTTATAACTTTCTTGGAAACATCGTTGCCCAGATTTTTGTGGGGGATGTTGAAGCCGGTGTGGTGAACACTGTTGAATTTAATGTACATGAAATGCATAACGGAATGTATTACGTCAGAATGAGTTCGGGTTCAGAATCTGTGGCTCAGAAATTTGTTAAACATTAGTGATTTTTCTTAGAGATACCTTGTATTTTGAATTAAAATGAAAATCCTTCTGGCAGAAATGCCGGAGGGGTTTTTTAATTCTGGGACTTTTTAGTTCAATACCCAACAGACATATTATAAAATTACGCAATGGAGGGATTGGAGACTCTCGGACTAAAATCCTTTAAAAAAAAAAAACAGACTGCCCATGAATATAAAATCATATGTGGTATTGCAATCCCGGAGATCTCTCAACGAGTATTCGAATCGTTCTCAGAAAATAAAATCAACTTATAATTGAAAACAGGATGCCATAATCTTTACAAAAAACGGAGCGTTTAATTCAAAAAACAGATGAAACCCCCAAAACGGGCTTGGAGACACATAGGAGAATGATTGATAAAAAGGCTCCGAAGGAGCGAAATATCAATAACTCTGGGCTTCACCCCAGGGTTATGATACGAAAAAGTCATCGTTTTGGCGGGATTTTTGCCCGAAAGATGCAAAAATCGTGACAAAACATATAGCAAGTCAATTTTAAATAGATGAATCAAAAGATTATTCAAATACTTTTCCAATTCATTATAACCATCACTTTGTTTTCGCTTTGGGCTGGATTTGCTTTACTGAAAGTGAATAAATCATTTTATCAAGAATTACCAGGCTATAAGATAGGAAGATTATGTATTTGGGAATTTGCAGCAATAATTATCTCAGCTTTGTTAGCAAGATTTATGATTAAAAAATGGGGTAACATTGGTTTTCAGGAAATGCATGGTAACAAAGTATTAACAATGAATTTAAAATTCGGAATGTATTTCTTATTATATTTTTTGTTGGCTATCATTACTGGAGCATGGCAATTTTGGATTTTTAGTCAAAAGTTTTAAGTTCTGTAAAGGAAAAAATGGCCAGCCTGCAACATTTTCGCAAGAGTCATTGAAATGACTAACAAAAGTTGGTTGACCTGGCGAATAGTATTTGGAAAAATGGTTCACAAGAATTGACCATTTCAGCAATCTAAATAAATGCCACTAGTTATTAAAACTAGTAAAACCACGATTACAAAAAGATGGAAAATCTGACAAAGACCGAGTTCTTACATTCGCTTGACTTGACAAGTGATGGACTTGAATATTACATTCCCGAGTTGCTTAAAGGACTTTGGGAACTTGGAAGTATGCCCGAATATATTATTGAACTCTATGATAGAAATAACTTAGGAAATAAAAAGAATATGATTGACCTCGGTTGCGGCAAAGGGGCTGTGCTTATAAAACTTGCTAAACATTTTGACTTAAAAGCAATGGGTATGGACTTATATCCTCACTTTATTGAAGAAGCAAACAAATACGCCAAAAAGTATCGCGTTTCTGGCAAAATTATTTTTAAAACCGAAGACATCATTGACACATTAAAAACAATTTCCGGGCTAGACATTGTAATTTACGGATATGACTCTGAAATTTTAGGAGACCTGGATAATACATTAAGACAACTATCAAAATGCATTAAGGCTGACGGTTACATTTTACTTGAATTTATGTTTGCAGATGTAACAACTGAAGGAATAATGAATGATTTAGAAATGAAGAGTATCATTCAGCAAACAGGCTATAATATTTTGGACAGAATAGATTGGAAAAGACAAACTTTAAAGCAGATAAATAGACAAAATACAGAAATCATCAGGAAGAATGTGCAACGTTTAATTTTAAAATACCCGGATATGAAAGAAATTTTTAATGAATATTTACAAAATCAAATTGAGGAATGTAAAGAATTGGAAAATGACTATGTCTGTACCACACTTTTACTTAGGCAAAAGAACTACATAGGTTTATAATTTTGACCTGACTTTTGGTAGCCCTTGAAGTTCTTTGCCTCTCAGAAAATGCCTTCTGCCCCCTTTTCGGGCTGCGGTTGTGACCAAAAATCAGATTCCGGAGTGTTTAAGGCCATTCTGTGGGTATTTTCTGTATGGTTAAGGATACCGGGCCTAAGGCTGTCATGAAGTATTTGAATATCGTACAGTTCCTGTACATCATTCTTATATCTGATGTTACCTACAGACAAACCTGTAGGCAAGTGAACCACTTCTATCCCACAATTGATGTTTCTGTGCCTGATGGGCAGATCTCGAAAAGTGGTTGAACTTTCTCTGATTCTGGACAATCCTATGAATAAATAGTCGCCCCACTTACACATGCCCCTGACGAAGCCTTCTAATTGTATAATGGTTTCGTATTTGCCACTCTTTACATCCACTTCAATCAGTTCTCCGGTACCCGACAAAAGTACATAGAGATGATTGTCATATATACGAGGTGAATGGGGCATGGATAATCCCTGGATGATGACTTCCTGACTTTCAATATCCATGATGATGCCAGAGTTAATGGCACCTTTTCTCCAGCCTTTGGGTGCATCAGTCATACCAAATGCTGAAACATACTTTTCCTTGCCCTGGTAAGTTGCCATGCCATTGAGGTGGCAATTATCAGTAGGCTCCAGACTTTTAATGAATTTTGGCTTCCATACAGGACGGATACTGTAACTGTCATCTATAAGTCCTATGCATGAAAACCGGGTAATGATGGCTTTCAGCCCTTCTTCCGACCAATGCATGTCGTGGATGTCAACTTCACCTGTAAAATACACCGCCCGGGGAATATAAAGGCTGTCATACGTATTGGGCGGATGCAGTGGAAAACTACCACTTAAGCCTTTGGCATCTGCCAGAACTACAACTTCATCTTTAGTAGCCACGGCCATTTTTCTGCCTTCTATACACAACCCCATCGCTTTCTTAAAGTCCCTGGGTAATTGTATGAGTTGATGTTTATTGAGCGGGCTGATGATGATTAACTTACCTGCCTGGTAAGTAGTTATTGCCAGAGAACAGTTTAATTCCAATAACAATTCCGGAATATTCGGTGTATACGTACAGTAAAAAGGATGGTTTTCAGGTCTCAGCATGTCTTCATTGAATTTATAATTGATATCAACATTATCATCTTCCTGCCTGCCCTGTTCTGGACGTCGTACTTTTTCTTTCAGTTCAGCATCCTTGTCTCCTGAAATTTGTTCAGGGATGGAAGATTTTATAGAGACAAAATCATCTTTCGGATCTTCATTTTTCGGTATCAATGTAGCTCCATTCAAAACCGAGTCAAAAAAGTTTTCAAGTTCAGAGACGGCTTCCGTGTCTTCAAAAATTTCATAAGACATTTTTTCCATTTGTGCACTGATAGAAGACCTGTAAGATGCTGAAGTTCCCAACTTTATAGCCAGGTCTGTATATTCTTCAGGATTAAGTGCAATAGGGGCATTCTCAATATTTGCCTGAAGGTAGGCAGCTGCACCATATCTCCCCCGATGGAATTTCCATTGGTAAGTAACATATGGTGTTTTGGTGGCAAATAAGTCGGCCACAGAATTGGCTCCGCCATTGTAGTAAAAAGTATCCAGGACTACATCAGAGAGTTGTAGGATACTCATATACTCTTCCTGGCTTAATCTGGGCATTACATACAACCTGCTGCTGGCATCCGGAATATGTTTGGAAATCCTGTTTTTTAGGCGGTCAGTGATTAAGTCGTGTTTAGATCCCAGGATGACCAGAATGCCATGGGTGTCCTTTTCCAGAATTTTTGCAAAAACCTGATCCATGTCGGGATGAATTTTTTTATAATTCTGGACACAGGCATAGATGGTTCTATCTTCGGGTAAACCAAAATGAGCTTTACTCTTTAATTCTATCGGCAATTCCGGACGGAAGTAATAAGTAGGTAGTCTTTTGAATTGTATGAGTTTTTCTGTATAGAATTTTTCACTTTCAGGGGTTTCAAGTTTTTCCGATGAAAGGAAGTATTGAACTGTAGGAATCCCGGAAGTCAGAGGCCATCCCCAGGAAGTGCACTGAATCGGTGCGATGCCCAAAAAAGGTAAAAAATAATTTAGGTTGTCTGTACCAATCTCCCAGTAGTAAAGAAGGTCAAAATTGGCTAACTCCATGATTTCTTGAGCAAGTTCTATTTCTTTAGGTATAGGCAGGAGTTGAATTTTATCAGAGGGGATGGAATCTCTGAAAATGGCAGGTCCATTGGGTTCGCTGCATACGATGGTAATCTTGTATTTATCGGTGTTTAATTGATTGACGATACCTTTCATGCATTTAAGAAATACACCTTCATGGCCTGATGTAACCACAAAACCGATGTGTGGGATTGTGTTAGCCACTTTTGTTTTTCTTGAGTGTGCCTGTCTGATTTTATTAAAATAGTTTTCAAAAAAGTGACCAAAATCCGTCCTTAGTTTGGTTTCATCCATGCCGGTGTAATGCAGGATGAATGGAGCTTTAAGGGTGAATTTATTCAGAAGTTGTGGGCTGATATTGGGCGGATTACTTTGAAATTCCTGCAAGAGGTTTTCACATTTTTTGCGGTAATCCAGAATGTCTATATTTGAATCAAAGATGATCGGTTCCAGCAGTGCCAGGTGCCACTTCATCCATGGATTTTGGTCTGAAAGGTGTTTTATTTGTTGCTGAAAGTCTTCGATAGCAGTATAATTACCTGTTTTTTGGTAAAAACTGACCAGATCAAGAAATGATTCTTGATCCTGAGGTTGTAGCTCGCAAGATTTTTTAAAGCTCTTCTCGGCTTCTATCCAGTTCTCCCAATGTTCATGGAGAAAGGCCATGTTTTTCCATGCTCCATGATGAGAGGGGTTGATTTCAATACATTGTTGAAGGATGGGAAGGGCTGATTTATATTTTCCCTGGGCAATTAATATTCCTCCCCAATTAAAGAAAGCTTTATCATCCCGGGGATTTTTCTTGCTTAACTTTTTGTAGAGTTGAATCGCAGCGTCGTATTGTTTCAGTTGCCGGTAAGCTATACCCAGATTATAAGAGGCATGATTAAAATCAGGTGCCAGTTTTAAGGCCATCCTGTATTGATGTATGGAATGATTCCAATTTTGAATTTTGGCGAAGATCAGTCCCAAATTATTAAAAAAAGTAGGATTGGCATTACGAGAAATTGCCCTTTGTAGATATTCTATGCCTTGATGGTGATCTCCTTGCTGGCTACTGATGATGCCTAATATATGGAGGGCATCGGGATTGTGAGGTTGTATTTTCAATACTTCCTGAAAGGCATTCCATGCAAGTGGAAGGTTGTTTTCCTGATAGGCTTTTTGTCCTTGCTGAAAAAGATTTTGAAGATTGGGTTTCTGCACAGTTCTTTAGTCTTAATCCGGTGTAAGTTATAGATTTATTTGAAAAACATAAATATCACAATGAGAATCTCGTTGACCTGATTGCATTGATTATGCCGTCATAATATTGCATATTTGATTACTTTTAGCTCACAATGTAGCCAGTAAGCTAACCATGGTATAGTTAAAAAAAGTCTCGTCTCAGTTAGAACTCAAGGTTTGCTTCAGCAGCATATCTCAACATGAACCATTTTTAGTAAGGAACAGGAATTAGGCATAAATTAAAATACCACTTTTATGAAAAGAAAAATGAAAAGACGGCAATTCGTTAACACCATGGGATTGGGTTCTATGGGCTTTATGATCCTGAATTCATGTTCAAGATCAAACAACCCTGATATCATTATTCACAATGCGAATATCTTTACTTCTAATCCGAAGCAACCAAAAGCAAAGGCCATTGCCATCAGCAACGGAATTATTGTGGCCGTTGGAGCCGATAGCGATATTTTGAATTTGTCTGGTGCTACAACCCGTAAAATAAATGTAGGAGGCAAAACCATAACCCCGGGGTTTATTGATGCGCATTCTCATCCAGCCAGTGCAGGCAATGATCATTTGCGAAATGTAGATTGTGACTTAAGATCCATCAAAGACATTCAGGATGCTTTAAAAACAGCTTCTCGCGAAAAGGCTCCGGGAGAGTGGATTTTAGGTTTTAAATATGATGACACAAAAACTTCCGACGGCCGATACATCACCCGTTATGATCTGGATGAGATAACTCCTGATCACCCGATTAAAATAACCCATAGAGGAGGTCATACGGTTTACGCCAATTCCATGGCATTAAAATTAGCAGGAATAGACAGAACAACTCCTGACCCTCAAGGTGGCCAAATTGTCAGGGACGAAAATGGTGAGGCAACAGGTTTACTCAAAGAGACAGCCTGTTATATGATCCATTCTTTAAAGCCAGAAGAATTTAGTGCAAAGGATCGTCAGGAGGGAGTAAAACTTATTTCTGAAATGATGACAAAATCAGGTATCACTTCGGTAACAGATGCGTATGGTAGTCCTGAAGATCTCAAAGCCTATCAGGATGCTCATGCTGCAAATGAATTGGCTGCAAGAATCTATTGTATGATAGGTTTCTCCCATATTGATGATATGATTGCCCGTGGCATGAAAACCGGTGATGGAAACAATTGGGTTAAAACGGGTGGAATGAAACTAACCTGTGACGGTTCAATATCTGAGCGAACAGCGAGATTATCAGAAGCGTATATTGGCAGACCCAATGATTTTGGTATCATTGTTATGGACGAAGAAGAACTATATAGCTACGCAATCAAAGCCCATAAGGCCGATTGGCAAATCGGAATTCATGCCAATGGAGATGTAGGTATTGATAAGTCCTTAAATGTATTCGAAAGAGTTCAAAATGAACATCCGAGACAAGACCCTAGATTTAGATTGGAACATTGTACTGTCATCAATAACCATCTTGTGAAACGAATAAAAGAACTTAATGCGATTCCCTGTCCATTTTCCACTTATGTATATTTTCATGGTGAAAAAATGGTAAATTATGGCAAAGAGCGATTAGAAAATATGTTTGCCGTCAAAAGCTTTCTGGATGCCGGCATTCCTGTAACACAAACTTCTGATTATCCTCCCGGACCTTTTGAACCCATGATGGCTATACAATCTTCAGTCACCAGAACCGATATGTTTGGCAATGAATGGGGTCCCAACCAAAAAATATCAGTCGAGGAGGCAATTAAAGTTGGTACCATCAATGGTGCCTACGCATCCTTTGAAGAAAATATTAAGGGCTCATTGGAAATCGGAAAATTGGCCGATTTGGTTATACTTGAAAAAGATCCAACCCAGGTAGACCCATTTACCATTATTGACATAAAAATTGAAAGAACTATGGTTGACGGAAAATGGGTGTATGAATCATAAAGGCAATTTACAATTTGTATTATTTGATTTCAGTCTTTCAAACGGGTTCCCTTTCCCTGAAATAACGAAGTGTAAAGCTGATTCAGCTTGATGTACTGATTTAATTTTGAATGAAAAAATGATATGTTTATGCAAAAAATACACCTTACCAGAAAATGTGAAAACCCATGGTAAATTGAAAATATTTAAAAAAAATGAACATAGCAATTTTAATAGCAAACATTTTGACACTATCAGCCTTCGTACTTCACACTTTTGAAGGCGATAAAGAACTAAAAATAAATGAACCGACCGATGGGAATGACAAACATTTTCAAAAAAGAGAAAAATGGACAATGGCAAGATGTGGTTGGCATTGGGTATCCTTCGACTTGATCTTTGCAACCATTGGACTTGCTTTAATTAACTTCACAAACTATTTCGAAAATGAAAAAACTTTATTGCAAATTTTGTCGATTTACTTTTTAGGCTACTCATTGGTTTGGGCATTGACGGTTTTTATATCGAAGCCATTTCCAAAAAATTATTTGAAACTAGGACAATGGATTTTACTTTTGCTGATAAGTGGACTTATTTACATAGGATCATAGAACAACTATGATAATTCCTCCTGGTGGATGCAAAAACGTCCTAACTTCAATAGGACACATTGTTAGACCACTATATACAGAGAAAATGATCGAGGTAACAGGGACAGTTAAGAAAAGTCGGAACTTGTTCAATCACATTTTTACTTACTTATTTTTCCTAAATTATTTGGAGCAATTTTTACAAATTTGAATTTAATATCATTCAGATAACATTAAGTTTAGAAAACCTTAATTATTAAAACCTATGATATTTATTATTACAGTACTAACTTGTAGCGTGGATCTGAAACTGCAACTAACCACATAAATCAATAAAAATAAAGCATGCTTCGATTTATTACCTGTCTGATCTTTTCACTGGCAATTCTATGGGGAGGTTGTCAGAGCAAACCATCCAAAGTTAATGGCAATAATGATAAAACATTTGTAGCTGATAGTATGTCATCTTCGGAATTACTACATTCTGGATTGGATGCCAAAAATGACAGCATAATCCTTAGAGTGGCTATATTGGGTGATGCTGAACCAAAACCAAAGGCCGAGTTCCCAAATATGGCAGCTGCTGTTGACCATATCAACACTCTTTCAAAGAAACATCAAATCGATTTTGTTATCGGTATTGGTGACATCGCCCACAAAGGAACAGAAATTCAATACGAAGCAGCCACTAGGGTTTTACAGAAACTTTTAGTTCCATTTTATCCCATTATGGGTAATGAAGAGCATGGCAGTACAGTGGATCGTTATTTGCACTATGCCCGCAAGTGGAACAGTCAGATTGATAGTACAAAGTATGTACTGGAATATGAACAAATAGCGTTTGTTTTGGCATCGCCGGATTTTGGCCGTGATTTTGATGATGGTGGTGCCCGATGGATTCTTGAAAAAATACAGCAATTGGCTCCAAAACCGGTGGTTCTGGTAGTGCATGCTGCACAGAAGGGAGTCTATCCCGAAAGCAGTGAAAAAGGGGTCGACAACCAATTTTTCAGTAAAAATGTAATCTCACAACCTAATCTCACAGTGTTATTATCAGGGGATCTGCACATGGATATGGATAGGGTAAACCACTCTAAAAAAATTGATCATGTCCATTATATCCATATCCCTGCCCTGGAACGCACTAAAATTCCGGATGAATCAAATCATACGGCTATGTTTCGGGTTATGACTTTGTCCTTAGGTGGTAATATAACTGTTTATACATATAAGATTGGAGATTCTATGCCCCTTGAAAATCATACCTATTCATTTAACTTTCCACGACAACAAGATTTTTGACTTAACCGTAGGATTATATCTAGATTCTCCATCTCTCATATTCAAGTAATCGTAAATTGAGGGCAATATTTTGAATGAGAATCTAAATCACTTCATGTTTTTGTTGCCTATTTGTCTACTTTTGCCTTTTCGCGCCTGATCGCTTCCTCAAATTTTCCCCAATTGTAAATCTGAAAAGTGCGGTCATCAGACATGGCCACGAAGATGCCACTGGGGTACAACTCACCAAAAGCTGTACTTGACGCATCTGAGCCGTCGCTTGACAAGGTAGATACAGGAATGACCGCCAGTCGTCGATGGACATGGGGGTTTCCTGGCGAACCCTCTCGTGAGAATACGTGGAAACGATTGGCTTGCTGATCAGAGACCAGAATGTAGCCCTTACCGTCAGGCTTGGTATAAATGGCGATGCCCTCGTGGTCGTCGACAAAATCTTCCTGGGCAAAAAAGGCCAACTCGATATTGCCACTGTCGGGGTCAGCATAATACTTGCGCACTCCGGCGCCTTCGTCGGAATAATAGACGTAGCCCAATTCGTCATCCACCGCAATAGCTTCGATTTCCTTGCCGCCGGTAAAGGTACCGAAGCGGCGCACTGGTTTTGCCGTTGCCATGCCCATACTGTCCTGTAAAAGGTATTGCCAAAGGTAACTGCCATCTGGCCCACTCTTTCGGCTCACAAAAGCGTAAATCTGTTGGGTCGCCGGCTTTTTGTATAAGGCTATGCCCATCGGAGCTTGCAGCTCTTCACCGGCAAAGACTTCGATTCCTCCGCCATCAATGAAAGTCATCTCAGGTACGTTGAGGATGCGGATATTGTCCGCATTGCGTTGGGTATACACCGCGATGTCGATAGTGTCCCCTCCATGGGAGAAGCCGTATTCCACATCGATATTGTTGGGACGGGGTAAACCAGTGATTGTCTTATCGGGTAGCAAATTACCACGCAAATCGAAAACGTAAATCCCGCCGTTGTAGTCGCCTTTGTCAGTTCCAAGGATAAGACTTTTCATTGGATCCTGAGGGTGGATCCAGATAGCGGGGTCGTCTGTATCTACAAGGGTAGAGTCTGTGACAAAATCGGGCTTGAGGGCATCTGCAGCAATGGTCTGCTCCGATACATTGTTGGGCCGGCAGGCGAAGAAAAGTAGGGGGAGGAGGAAAAAAAAATTAAGGTTGTATTTCATAGTTGAGATAGTTGAAAGGATGCACTAACCTGCCTGGCAAGATAGTGCATCCAAAATAAAAGTTACTTTAAGATCAAAAGACAATTCATTATTCTTTTGATCCAAACAGGTCAAACTTCAAACCCAGGTTGAAGCGAGCGTTATAGAACTCCATTTGCATGGTGCGGGCGCGAATTCCCTGATAAAACCTGAGTGGCTGGTTGGTCAGATTATTGCCCTCGACAAACAGTCTGAAGTTGGGAGTAATCGCATAGGAAGCGTTCACATCCAGGAAGGTCTGTTGGTCATAGAAACGGTCTTCGAAATTTTCTCCACCCAATTCGTCAAGGTACCCACTTGCATGGTTGAGCGAAATGCGGACTACCAGCTTAGCGGTTTCATATGATAAAGAAGCGTTAAACATGTGTTCTGCCGTTCCGGGCAAGCTCAAATCGTCATTTTCCCGGCCTTCTATACCCTCAGTAGTGGAAGTGGTGAAGGTGTAGTTGGTGTAAATTCCCAGGCCTTTCCACAACTGCCTCTGGAAGGAAGCTTCAAAACCAGCTACTGTAGCAGATCCACCATTTAGTGGTGTAGTGAACTCTAGGTCATTGCCAAATTGCGGATCAGAGAAGTTCTGCTGGGTTTGGACGTAAATGAAATTGTCCAGGTTCTTATAAAAGCCTCCCAAGGAGATCAGACCTATAGTGTTGAAATAACGCTCTGCCATCAGGTCGAAATTCATAGCTGTAGTCGCAAGCAAATCAGGGTTGCCCCGAGCCAGTTCTTGATCCTGGGGACTAAATTCCGCGTATGGCACCAAGTCAAAGTAATTGGGTCGCGCGATGGTGTTTGTCCAGGCAGCTCGTAATACAGTGTTCCGATTCAAGTCGTACTTTACATGTAAACCAGGCAGTAAGTTACCATAGCTATTGGTCCTTTGATCAGTCACGGTAGTCTCTTCATCCAGGTCGAACACGTTGCCGGTATACTCCAGGTCGGTATATTCGTATCGAAGGCCAAAAATAGCCGAGAACTTTTGGCTGAATTTGTGGTCGGCCATCAGGTAAGTGGCATAGATTTTCTCCGTTGCGTTGTAGTTGCCCGCAATATACTCGTCCGGTACATCTGATTCCTCAAACAAAGCAGGGTTTTTTAAGTCGAGCCCGCCCAAAAAGCCAGGTGTCGCAAATTCTCCTATCTGGTACTGGCTGCCCGCCAGAAAGCCTGGATTGCTTTCATCAAAGAAAGGCACATCGCCTAACTGACCAAAGCCGCCAGAAAGCGGTTCGTACTCGAAGAAGTTGTTGTCGCGGAATTTGTCTTTGATGCGGAAGCGGCCACCAAACTTTAAGAGACCATTATTATTGTAAGGTAAGCTGAAATCAAGTCTGCCATTGAAGTCTTGATCCTCAGTATAGTTATAGTTTTCGGTTATCTCGTTCAAGCCAAGATTTCGGTTGTTCATTCGATTAATCAAATAGGCAAATGGCTGTCTCGGATTGGATACATCGACATCCACCATTTGGTTGCTTCGTCGGAAGCTAATGTAGCGTTCATTTGGGCGCTCTTCTGATGCTTTTGCCCAAGTCAAATTCCAGGTCGCCTTTAACTTGTTGAATAAGTGATCTCCACTTAAAGTATAGTTGTACATGCGCTGATCTTCTAATCGACGAGCCTTGATACGGTCACTGTCCAGGCCTCCTTTGGTTTGGTATTCGACCCTTGCATTGGCGGTGAATTGTCCAGTGCCGATTTGGGTGAACTCTCCATCTTCGAAAGCGTCTTCAAGTTGGCTGACACGCATACGAAATCGGTTTTCCCAATCATCGCGCCAATTATACATTCCTGAAAAGGCAATGTTGTGGTTGGTATTGATGTCGTAGTCCAAATTGATGGAAGCACTGCGCCGGACTCGCTGCACAAGATATTTTCGAATGTCAAATTCATCAATAACAGCACCTTCATCAGTATCGATCCAAACGGCTTCAACATCGTCTGAGCCGTAGTCCACATTATTGTAGGAGCCAGAGACAATGATCCCTAATTTACCGTTAGCGAAGCGGTCGCCTGCAATAAGGGAGCCTGTCCAGGTCGGCTTGTCTGTGATGAGGCTATAACCTGAGGCTGTAGTGCCCGATAAGCGGAGTCCATTGGGTGCCTTTCGCGTAACCAGGTTGACTGAGCCACCGATGGCGTCGGCGTCCATATCCGGCAGTACTGCTTTGTTGACCTCTATGGTCTGAATCATATCGGCTGGGATCAAATCCATCTGAACCCGACGGTTATCACCTTCTGCTGAGGGTATGCGTTCGCCATTAAGGGTTACGGCATTGAGTTGAGGTGCCATGCCCCTGATGATGATGTCCCGAGCTTCGCCCTGGTCGTTCTGCATGGTTATGCCAGGTATTCGCTTCAAAGCGTCCCCCACGTTGGCATCGGGGAATCGGCCTATCTGGTCGGCCGCTACGATGTTGGTGATGTTGGAATTGGTTCTCTGTTGGTTCAGGGCTTTGGCTTGCCCTTTGAGGCGATCACCAAGAATAAGCACTTCTTCACCGATTTCAACACCAGGAGTGAGTGCCACATTGAAAGTTACTGATTGGTTTGCTAAAACCTCGATGTCCTGTCTGATGCCGCCATACCCGATAAAGCTGATATTCATCGACTTGATACCAGCTGGTACGTCTGTAAAGGTATAAGAGCCATTTTGATTGGTTACAGCAGCAAAAGAATAGTCGTCGAAAAAGACGTTGGCTCCCGGAAGGCCAAAGCCCAATTCGTCTGTGATTTTGCCGCGGATCGTACCCTTGCCAGTTTGCGCCTGCAAAAAAAACGGAGTGAGGCAGGTCATTATCATTAGGGTAAAGAGTGGTTTCATAACTGTTGATGTTTTTTTGGCAAATGTAGGCTCAACAGATCGCTATGTCTAGATCGATAAGTTTATGAAATGTTTATGTATTTGTGAACTTAGTGTTAATTTTTGAGGATGATGTCAAAGCTCTATAGTAGCTGAGTGCTTTACTGATTCCACTGGACGGATGATGTAATTTATTTTGAAAAAGTTGTAAGTTTATGCTGGTATAAACAAGTTGTGTTAATTATAAATAAAAAGATGGAAATAGAAGAACTTGAGATAAGATCAAGCATTGACGATAATAAAAAGCTTATAAGTGCCTATTTGCAATTCGAAAAACTTTTAATAGAATTGAAAAAAAAGGAACTTCCCGAAGAAATTGTAAATTCTATCAATACCGGAATTGATCAAATAAACTCTTTCTCAGAAACAGAAAAAGAGCTCATAAAACAAATAAGAAAGACTCAATCTACTATACTTAAATTAATCGAGAATGAGCTTAATATTGTGACGAAAAATCACTATCGAAATACCTGGTTGGCAGTCGGGATGGCTGCATTTGGGATTCCTCTTGGAGCTGCATTTGGTTTAATTCATGGAAATATGGGATTACTTGGGTTAGGTTTGCCTATCGGAATGGCCATAGGAGTAGCAGTAGGGTCAGGTATGGATAAAAAAGCATTTGAAGAAGGAAGACAACTTGACCTGGAAATAAAATACTAATCACTGTCGAGTAGATGAAGGTGAGTTCCGTCGTCTCAATACCAGCTCAAAGAAATGTTGGAATAATGGCAGAGAGGAAATTTAATTTAAAAAGGGAAAAGAAAAAAGCAAGCGAACTAAAACCAAAACAAGTGTAGATACGTTGTAATTACGTAAAATCTAAATTTTTGTTAATTATGCAAGTATCAATAATTCAAATTGGAAATTCAAAGGGCATACGACTAAGTAAAACCCTCTTAGAGAAATATCATATCACCGACAAGGTAGAACTTGTTTTAGAGAATGATTACATTCTTCTAAAACCTATTAACGAGCCACGAAAAAATTGGGAAGAATCCTTTGCAGAAATGAATCGCACCGGTGATGATACGTTACTGATAGACAGTGTTTTTGAAGACGAAAACTGGGACTAATCATAATGACTTATTTGCAATACGAGATTGTGGTTGTTAATGTAGACCCAACAGCAGGTAGTGAAATCAAAAAGAAACGACCTTGCCTGATTGTTTCGCCCAACGAGATGAATAAGCACCTGGCTACGATTGTAGTGTGTCCAATTACTTCACAGTCAAAAAATTATCCTACAAGAGTTGGTTTTGACTCAGACGGTCAAATGAATTGGATCGTCATAGACCAAATTCGCACCATAGATAAAACCAGGGTATCCAAGACCATTGGAAACATAACTGATAAAACGATTGAACAAGTCAAATCTGTAATCAAAGAAACATATGTGGAATAAAATTCAGCACCTACATTATGGATAACTGATATTCCTCAATGGCCTTGTTCAATTTTTCTTTGGCAACGCCCGCATCTGATATGTTCAACAATTTTACCTGATCCCCTTTGTAATTTTCAAACCAGAGATAAATTATTTGTTCAATACCAGGATATTTCGATCTCAGATGATTTATATCTTCCAATTCGGAAAAGTGACTATCCAAAGAAACAGCGATCAATTTATCATCTTTTTCGCCTGCATCCAACATTTCAACCACACCTAATATTTTACAAGGTACAATATGGCCTCTCTGTAAAGCTTCCCCAAGTACGATGACATCCAATGGATCTCCATCTCCCCCATTCTCGTATGAAAGGAAGGTCTGAGGTATCATACCATAGTTAAAAGGAAAAGCCAAATAGTTGATTTTTCGATCTTTTCCATTTATTTGTTCTATGGAGAGATTCCCCGATGATTTCTCCACTTCCCACTTTTCGGAGGTGCCTGAGGGAATTTCAATGACAACATTGACCCAGTTATCCGAAGTCAATGCGGGGACATCATGAATAAGATGAATTCCCTGCACTGTATCAGTATGAACAAGAACATCCTCAATGTTTTCTTTACCTTGTATTTTATCAATTGCAGGTTTACAAGCCATTCCACAAGCAAAAACTAAAACCCACACAAAAACATTTTTCATCTCCTTTTCTCTATTTATCATGTGTTTGTAGCCTGGTTATCACAACAAGGCTTCTACTTAAAAAGCTGTAAATGTCATAAAATAAAACCATTCATTCAAAGATTATGAACATTTATCTTTTGATCAATTAATTTCTTAATATAGAGATGAATACGACCAGGGAACCAACTGAAATCAACAAAAAATAATTACAAATTACGATAGTTTAATTAAAAAAATAAAAAGCGTATCGTTTGTTATTTTTTCTTTCCAATAAGCACCCCCATCAACAATGTGGGTATTACAACTGCTATAAAGGCTATGGATGCCGTTACTCCCGGATTGGAAAAGGCCAGGGAAGACCAAGGAAATAAAGCACTTCCATTAAAATAAAGGATAAAATGAATTCCTAATCCCACTACGGATAAAGTCCACAACGCTACCAGTGGGCTATTGCGAAAAAGCACACCATACAATAAGGGAGGCACTGCCGCTATGACAAGACCATACACCCCAACCTGACCAAAAATGCCCAAAAGCCTGGGAGGATCAAGATTGACAATAAAAACAGCAATGGCTATAACAATCAATATCACATGGGTCATTCGCCCAGCCAGGCGAAGAGAATCTCTTTCTGACATATTCTTCCCAGGCATCTTATTAAGTCCATTGATGATAAGATCATTGCTTGTGATGGTAGAAACACCTACCAGTAAACCGTCCAGGGTAGACATAGCTGCAGCCAGTAACACAACGCTAATAATAGCAAATACCCAATCAGGAAAAACCTCCTGTAAATAAACTGTCATCACCAAATCTTGTCTGAACACACCTGTTTCAGCATCGACCAATTGCTCAGGTGATATGACACCATGAGCCCAAAACCCGGCAAGCAATAAGGCCGTAAAAAAGATGTAGACAAAAGCAAAAACGATGATATACCTCCCTACGTCCCGGTTGTTTTTTACATACAACGCTTTAGTGAGTATGTGAGGCTGACAGACCAAAGCTGACCCGATCAAAAATCCTGAAATCCAGGTTGAAAAATGATCTTTAAACAAAACACTTTCATCATTATAAACCATTAACATTTTTGGGTTTTGCTCCCCTATAAAAGTTATAAGGTCCGGTTTAAGGTAACCCATCACATACACCCCTGAGCCAATAATGACCACAGAAACCACGATCATCAATACACCTTGTAAAAGATTGGTATACACATGGGCATAGGTACCTCCAAATAAAACATAGGTCGTTACAAAGATCAGGGTAATCGCTAACGCTGTTACATTGGAAACCCCCAGTTGCTTTTGCATAACGATCGAAATGCCACCCACCAACAATACCACAAAAGCAAAGCTCAATAAATTGACCAGTGCAAAATAAATGGAAAACCCGGATGACTTATATCTTTTGCCTATCCAATCAGGAATGGTAAGAGCTTTAAAAGCATCTCCCTGACTGCGGAATGAGAAGGATAAAATAAGCAACATGCAGAGGATACCAGCAAAAGCACCTATTCCTAAATGCATAAACGCTGCCAGGCCATCTACATACACAAATCCTGGATTTATAATAAATGTTGCCGCTGATGCCGTACTGGTAGCCAGGGTAATACCCACCACTAAAGGTGACATGTCAGCACGCCCAATGGCAAAGCTCCTGAAATCTCCTGAAGTCTTTTTATATCCCAACCACCCCAGATAGGAAGTTCCTATCATATAAATAATAAAAAGTGTCCAGGATAAAATCATAATTACTATATATTATCAGCAAATTGTACAATGGCCTTTACCGTAGCCCGGGCTCCTTCTTCGAACAACATAGTCATATGATTACCTGGCACTTGCACATATTCACAATTTTCTATGATGGATACAGTTTCCCTGGCCAGATCTTCAGGCAACAAAGGTGCATTAAACCCATATTCGCCTGTAGCATTGATCAATAAGGTCGGACAGGAAGTTGAACGTATAAAATCCAGCCATTTCAACCCGTGAATAAATACACTGTCAGTAGCCTTGTTTATGTCTTTTTGCGAAGACCGGGTTGTCACCATCCCATTACCACTCAAATGAATGTCAGCAAGAAAGTAAGATTCCATGTCTTTATTCCACATTCCGAAAAGATAATCGGATTTTTTCATCTCATCGAGATAATTTTCTTCTGAATCCCATTCCCTTCCCAAACGCGAAAGCGATGGACCTACCATATCTCTTGCCTGAGGGTGAAGCCTGGCCGCCGCATCGATTATGATCATGGCTTTAAATATTTCTGGATAGTGGTGAGAAGTATATATAGCCAGAAGAGCACCAAACGAATGACCTACCACTATAGCTTCTTCCAAATTAAAATAAGAAAGTACTGAAAGTAAGTCTTCCATATGCGCATGCATAGAGTAATCATTGGGTTGATCGCTTAATCCCCGTCCTCTTAAATCTATTCTTATAACCCTGAAATGATCCCCTAAGCCTGCATTTATATATCCATCAAAAGAATGCAAATTGGCTGTAAGGCCGTGAAGAAGTATAAGAGCAGGCTTGTGTTCTCCATTATCTTTACAGTGAATTCGGACATTGCCATTATGAATGTATACGCTTTGCTCCATAAAGTATGATTATAGGGTGGTATTAATTATTTGTTTTTTTCTAAATAAATAGCGGTTAATTCCCTCTTTAAGATTTTACCTGCAACATTGCGGGGGAAAGAATCCATAAAGAGAACATCTTTTAATTTTTGGTATCTGGAATGCAATCGTTCATTGATCCATTGTATTAATTCTTGAGGATCCGGTTTGGGCATTCTTGGAATAATGGCTGCGACAGGAGTTTCTCCCCATTTAGCATCGGGTATACCGAAAACAACGACTTCCAATACATCCTTTCGCTGCAGAACAACCTCCTCGATATCCCGTGGATACACGTTTACTCCTCCGGAAATAATAAGATCTTTTTTTCTGCCGGCCAGGAACAAATAACCCTGATCATCTGAGAAACCCAGATCACCCGTGTACAACCAACCATCTATGATGGCCTCACTGGTTTTCTTTTCATCTCTGTAATACCCACTCATCATAAAAGGCCCCTTCCCAACAATCTCACCCACTTCACCATTGGGCATTTCCTCTCCTTTATTATCCACTATTTTCATTTCTGAAAAAAAAGGGGGTTTACCTACAGATGCGATACGGTCATGAAGTTCTGTTTTATCCAGAATGGTGACAAAACCTTCTGTGAGCCCATACAATTCGTAAAAAACACCGGGAATCCTCTTGTTCAATTCCAGTTTATAACTTGTATCCAAAGGTGCTCCAACTGTCAATATCATTTCCAGATCGGGCAGGTTTTTTCGATTGAAATCCGTGCATTCCAACATTTGAATAATTTGAGAAGGCACCAATATGGTGTGGGTAATTTTTTCATTTTTCAAAGTCTCGTAAACCTCATCCGGATCAAAGTGTTTCATCAGAATGTATGTACACCCCTGATACATAGCCGGCATGAGTGTGAGAAATGCTCCATTAAATATTATAGAACCACTATGCATGACTCTGCTTTCCGGCGCAATGCGAAATGCATTGGCAAAAAGACTCATATACATGGCTCTGGTAAAATGGCTGATCATGATGCCTTTAGGCTGACCCGTAGTACCACTGCTGTAAATAATGTTATAAAGATCTTCACTTAGAATATCTGCCTCTTGCACCTCAATTGCCGAAGATTGCATTTTCTCGTCATCAAGTAAATACACCCCAGGTCTTTTGCTCTCCCCATCCACCACCCAGATGGTGTAATTACTGGGCTTTGATAATGATAAACTGATTTCCTCAATGTAGGAAAGAAATGATTGGGTGGTTAGTATCAGGCTCACATCTGCATTGTTTAAAATGTTGATCAACCCTTCCCCCCGGAGCAATGGACTCAACGGAACTGAAATGGCTCCGGTTTTGGCACAAGCCCAGTACATTTCCCATAATGCTGCACAATTCGGCAATAAACTGGCTACCCTGTCACCCTTTCGAATACCGAGACGATGCATGGCATTGGCCATTTTATTGACTTCCCAATTCAACTCTTTAAAAGTCCATCTTTTATGTTCAAACACAAAAGCGGAATGATCAGGTCTGAATGTAGCATGATGGGTAAGGATCTTAGATATTTCCATAATACTGAAACTTCATGGATAAAAAACAAGACCTTCTGAGGCTCCAGAAGGCCTTGTGAAATTATATCAAATCAGTTATATCACCTAGTGTATTACAGCTTGAATCTGAATTCAACAGTATATAAACCTCTGGTCGGGGCTGTAGCCGTAAACTCTCTCAAAGAAGTATTGAAAACATTCGTTGCAGCCAATGAGACCTGGATTTTATCGCTGAGATGTCGACCCACACTTAAGTCCATAGTAAAAAAACCACCTAATGGTCCGAAATTAAAAGTGTCCGCACTCCTGGCTCCTTCTACGATAGGTAAACCTCTATACAGTTTACCTGGAATGGTTTCAGATGCAATCTGAAAACTCGAAAAATAATTGTATGCCTGAACCCATCGACCAAACACACTTCCATACCATTTTGAAGAGGAGTAATTAAGCATGCCACTCATTTTATGAGTAGGGGCATTTACCAGAAAATCGAGAAAGTCCACCACTCCGTCATTATTAAAATCATTGCTTACATCGTCCTCATCAAATGAAAAATTGAAATACGAATAGTTAAGAACACCACTAAACTGAGGTGAAAAATAATAGGTTCCACTCACATCAAAACCATACGTATTGACTTTACCAAAATTTACATAGGTCGCTACCAAACCATTAAAAACATTGAATCCGGATTGTACTTCTGACATAGGCGTATCTCCCCTATGGGTGGCCACTCCTACTACTGTTACCGGACTGAGGAAATCCTCAGATATGTTGTAATAAGCGTTGGCATCTATGAAAAATTTAGAATCTTTTGTCCGTCCTCGGTAGCCGAGTTCAAAAGTTTGAATTTTTTCTACCCTCTGCTTTTCAATAACTCGTCCATCGTTTAGTGTGAATCCTTCTGCATTGCCCAAAATCAATCCATTGAAAAGATTTCCGAACATGTTTAGAATGGTCGGTGCAGCAATACCTTTTCCATAGGTTAATCTCCAGGTACTGTATTCGCCAATTTTCAAGATTCCAAATTTTGGAATAAAGTTAAAATCGTATATCTCGTGATTATCCAAACGGGCAGCGCCTAAAACTCTCCAACCACCTGAAAAGTCATAGGTTAAATGGGCATATCCTCCAACTTGTCTAACATCAATATAATCGTCGGCATCACTATCAAGCAAATAGGTTCCAAGACTGTTAGCCCGATCCAATTGATATTGTACCCCGGTGATCAGGTTTAACTTTCCAAATGAATTGTTGTACTGTATCTCAGCATTTAATCTTCTGGAGGCATCCTGGAATAATGCACCACTACCATAGGATAAAGGACCCCTGGCTACCTGATCCGGTTGTCCTGCATCCAATAATCTGTAATATTGCTTGGTGCGCTCATCTATAGAGTATGTACTATCTGTTTTACTGGTTGTATAGGCAACCTGTGCATACCAATGCTTACTGGTTAATTTCAACTGATGGAATCCCATTTGCCAGTCTTTGATCTGGTTTCTACCTACATTGGTAGCTGAAAGGAAATTGCTGTTGCTAAAGCCCCCATTGTAAATAATATCTACATCTTTGGATGGAGAATAATAAAATGTCCCCCCCAATTTAAGGAAATCGACATTCCTGTCCAATTCTAACTCTTCATATGCCCCCCGAACTCCTCCTCTGACAATATATACAGAGTCAGCATAATCAAATTCCTGAGCTGCTGTATATTCTCCCATGAGTTTGAAGGCAAATTTATCATTGACAACCTGTGCATGTCTGAATCTCCCGGAATAAAAAGCGTCCCCATCACCGGTAACTCCCGGATTTAATGTTATGAGGGTTTCCTCCGATGTTCTGGGATCTCTTGTGATGGTATTCAATAACCCATTATGTGCGTTGGGTCCGTATAGAGTAGAGTTAGGACCCAATACCACTTCAAATCTCTCAATATCTTCTTTGATCACCGGATCTAAGGGGCCCATTGGTAGCCCGGTTGCTATCAATGATGCAAAACGGCCATCGGTCACCTGGAGGTTTTTGGAATTGAAGTTGGAATTAAAACCGCGGATATTAAAGGCAGGTACAGCTATACCGGCTCTGAAATAATCAATACCCTTTTGACGTGCTATGAGTTCTGCAGGATTTCCGGCATATTCAAGAATTTGTTTTGAATAAACCGTTTGTATGGTAGCCGCACTTTCAGTAAGTTTTTCAGGTCTCCCACTCGCTGAAACTACTATTTCCTCAAAAAAAGCGCCTTCACTAAGCTCAATATCCAGGTTAATGGTTTCACCAGAGCCGATAGAAATACTCCTACTCCACTCAGAATATCCTATATAGGAAACCATTAAATTATACGTTCCAGACGGAGCGGATAATGAAAATTGACCATTCTGATCCGTAGCTGCACCTATATTTGTGCCTTCCAATGTAACGTTGGCTCCAATGAGCTCTACGTTGTCCGAACCTTTAACTGTACCCCGAAGAGTACCATTTTGACCGTATGCCCCTGCCGAACAGATGCATGCAAACATAAATAAAGTAAATATCTTTTTCATAAGTGGCAATGTGATTGATTTACAGAATTAAATTGTGACTATGCAAAAGTCATTCGAAATAATATTACATCACCAAATGTATTGATACCACATTATTGTACCTAATTTCTATTTCACTTAATTAGGGTTGACTATATGAGATAATAATAACCAAATTAAGTATATTGATATGATTTACTGTAAGTTATAATCATGTATATTATATGAGACTTACTGTTTTAAATAGGATAAAATGGCAAGATTTACTTCCTTTGATCTTTCCCATTGGAGTATATGACCTCCATTTTCTATCCATTTTAATTGACTGTTAGGTAATGCTTCATGACCGTATTCGCCAACATCCTTAACGGTAAGATGAGGATTAAAATACGGATTGGGAATAAGCTGATCACTTTCTCCAAAAAGGATTAAAACAGGAATAGAAATATCAGGTAGTATAGAGGCAACAGGATTATTCAGCATTCCAGCAATGTTTTGGACTATCATATCACAGTACTTAATAAACATCTGTTCCTGGGTTAATGCGATTCGATCCTGTATCATGAACCTGGCATCTTCTGGAAATTGGTAAAAATTTAACAGGATACTGGATTCTATTTGTTCTTCTGTCATGTTGCAAACCATTTGTGCCTGATAAATATTTTTCATTATTTGGGAAGCTTCCTCAGAAAACTGCTCAAATCCTGCCGGTGCAACCAAAACAAGACGGTGAATCAATTCCGGAAATGCATAAGAAGTCATTATGGCGATCTGACCACCCATGGAATGTCCAATAAGGATCTTTACACCCTCAAATGATTGTATAAATGACGAGAGTATATTCCTGTAAAAAATTAAGTCATGGACACCTTGTCCAAACCCTGAGTCCTGATATCCTGGCAGATCTATAGCTATACATCTGTATTTTTCCCTCAACCCGACCATATTCTTCGACCACGCCATTTTATTGCTGCCCAAGCCATGCACAAAAATTAATAGGGTATCACCCTCCCCTTCATCAAGATATCCCAATGGAATTCCGTCGATGGTCTTTGAATGAACCATAAAAGAGAATTCTCCAGCGCTCCTTTTTACACTTTGGCCATGACAGCCCGTACTTACGCTTAGAAAAGCAAAGAGTAAAGTCAACCCAATCATTTTCATTTGTTTTTTAATTTAGATTTGAAAAAATACGGTCTTTGATGTAATATCGCAAAAGTCTACCTCACAAAATATTAAAAAATGATAGGATTAAAAGGAAAAGTTGCTGTTATAACGGGTGGCTCCCAGGGTATCGGAAAAGCTGTTGTTCATAAGCTTTCATCGCTGGGATGTCATTGCATGATCTGGGATATAGATGAAGGCAAAGCTAAGGAAACCATGAAAGAACTATCTGCCAATCCGGGAAACATTGAATTTTACAAAACCGATGTTGCCCAGCTCAGCCAGGTTGAATCTGCAACGGAGAAAACCATAATGCAGTTTGGTACTGTAGATATTCTCATCAACAATGCTGGCATTACCAGGGATGCCACTTTAAAAAAAATGACAATTGAACATTGGCATAAGGTGATAGAGGTCAACCTCAACGGTGTATTTTACTGTACCCGATCCATCATTCCCATCATGATGGACAAAGAATATGGAAGGATACTAAATGCGTCTTCCGTAGTGGGAATTTACGGTAATTTTGGGCAATCAAATTATGCGGCTACCAAGGCAGCTGTTATTGCACTTACTAAAGTTTGGTCCCGGGAATTAGGAAAATACAAAATCACCGTCAATGCCATAGCTCCTGGATTTATCGAAACCGATATATTGAGCACAATTCCTGAAAAAGTGATGGATATGATGAAATCAAAATCTCCACTCAATCGCCTGGGAAGTGTCGAAGAGGTAGCTTCACTATACGCTTATCTCGCTTCGGAAGAATCAGGTTTCATAAGTGGCAGTGTATTTAGTATAGATGGAGGTGTAACACTATAATCGATATTGCAATTTTCGCTTCAAATAAGATTTATGGCTTCCCATAGTATTTTGTTAACTTTGGAGTGTCGCCTTTAAAATGTATAAAGTGAAACCCAGGTTAGCTGAATTTAAGAAATTTGCCTCATCGCTTCTTCCGCATGAGATACGCTTACTTCAAATCGATAATCAGTTAGCTGACCCTGAGAGATTGGCCATTTTAGATAAGCTGGAGCAATGGGCTCAGGGCAATCAAATCCCATTCGATGATGAAATCGACAAAAGAAAGTATTCGCATATAAAAAAGTGGATTTCTGAAAAGCTGAATGAATGCGATGTAGACCATGAGTACCAGTGGCTATTGGACTTAGAAAAAGATATTATTCAGGATGCCATTTCCCCATTTGAAGAAGAAAAGCTCATGCAATATCTGTCCGACTATTCCCATCCTTCTTTTTATTTTGTAAAACTGTATGAAGTGGTCAGATTATACAGTCATTTTCTTTTGCCCCGGTTGAGATTCAAGCACTATAGATTCATTCAGCATTTTCTGACCCAATATGAATTTAGTTATAAGGAACATACCCTAATTTTAGACACATTGCAAAAGGTAAGCAAACCCATAGTTATAGAATATGCAAAAGGCAAATTGAAGTCTTCCGACGAATGGACCACCTGGCTAAACAATATCATCTACAATGAAAATATTCAAGGGTATTATCGCTATCTGGCATTGATAAGGGTTCATTTTATAGCCTTGCAGTACAATGATTATAACAGTATATTAAAAAAGTATGAGTATTTTGATCCCTTTTTCTCAAAAAAAGGATTCTATTCACGCAGGATAGTAGGTAACTATTATTACAATCTCATGAATATACATTCCGGTTTAAAAAACTATAAAAAAGCCAATGCTTTTGGGTATTTGGCAATCAGAGTCCGAAACCATGATTTTTTGCAATACAGCACGCAACTGGCTGCAAATCTTCTCAATCAAAACCTTGTACAGGAAGCATTGGAAGTCCTTAAAAATGCTCATGATGCCTATAAAGTGAGTAATAACCATCTCCGAAAAACCGATTTTGTAAGTTATTATATGCAATGCCTTCAGGCCATGGGACAAAGTAAAGCCGGTGCTAATTACGGCAATACTTACCTGGCTGTTTATAAAAAGGAGATCATGGAAAACCGCTGGGATCTCTTTTTCAAGAACTATTTAACTTGCTTGCTCGATTTGAATAAATTTAGGGAAGCAAAACTCATTATTGAAAAAAACAATTTGGTTAGCAAAGAGAAAGAAGGGGCAAAAATTAAATCTTACAATGGCTATTTCTCTGGTGTGTATAAAGTGTGCAAGGCAGAATTATATGGATAAATTTTTTATCACTCCAATAAAAATTTTGCAATTTTACAGATGAGTAATTGCCTTTAAACGTATTTCAAATTTATAAAGAGATTATGAGAATATATTCACGTTGGGCTATTGTTATCCTTCTATTCTTTGCAGTTTCCTGCAAACAAGACATTCCTAATCCTATTTCACTTCCAGGTGAACTTGCATTTGAATGGAACAATGCCAGTATTTATTTTCTGTTAACCGATCGATTTTACAATGGAGATCCGGCTAATGATCACGTCCACGATGAAGAAGTAGAGCCAGGACCACTACGTGGATTTATGGGTGGTGATATCAAAGGAATCACTAAAAAAATTAAAGAGGGATATTTTACCGACTTAGGTATCGATGCTATATGGTTTACACCAATCGTACAGCAAATTGATGGTTGGGTAGATGAAGGTACGGGAACATCTTTTCCATTTCACGGATATTGGACAAAAGACTGGTCATCTATCGATCCGAGATATGGTACAGAGGAAGATCTTGAAGAGATGGTGCAAACGGCTCATGCACATGGTATCAGAGTTCTGATGGATGTAGTTGCCAATCATACCGGCCCCGTCACACCTGTTGATCCTCAGTGGCCAGATGAGTGGGTGCGCACAGGCCCGGTTTGCACTTATACCGGATTTGAGACCACAGCTACCTGTACATTGGTCGAAAACCTCCCTGACATTCGTACCGAAAGTGAAGAGGAGGTGGAGTTACCCGCTTTTCTTATTGAAAAATGGAAATCGGAAGGAAGGTATGATAAAGAAATGGAGGAGCTGGATCAATGGTTTGATGAAACTGGTTATCCGCGAACTCCGGTATATTACATTCTAAAATGGCTTGTAGATTTCGTGAAAAAATATGGCATAGATGGGTTCAGGGTAGATACGGTTAAACATACAGAACCCTATGTATGGAAGGACTTGTGGGACGCAGCTTCCAAAGCTTTTGAAGAGTGGAAGAAAACAAATGACGAGGGAAAACTCGACGATACACCCTTTTACATGGTAGGTGAGGTTTATGGTTATTACATTTCGGCTGGTAGGGAATATGATTTTGGAGATCAGGTAATTGACTATTTTGATCACGGTTTTCACGCCCTTATAAATTTTGATTTTAAACTGGAAGCAGGTGACCTTTATGAAGCTATTTTTTCGAAATACGATTCTCTTTTGCACCATAAACTACCGGGAAAGAGTGCTGTAAATTATATCAGCAGCCATGACGATGGAAGGCCTTATGATCTTTTCAGAGAAAAGTCCATTCAATCTGCTACCAGTTTGCTACTTTGCCCTGGTGGCGTTCAAATTTACTATGGTGATGAAACCGCACGAACGCTTACAGCTGATGCCATTGGAGATGCATCGCTTCGATCTTTCATGAATTGGGATGAAGTAGAAGAGAATAGTAAGAAAGGAAATATCACCACCAAACAAGTTCTGGAACATTGGCAAAAATTAGGTAGATTTAGAAAAAACCACCCTGCTGTGGGAGCTGGTAAACATCTTAAAATCTCTGAACAGCCCTATACCTTTAGCAGGCAATATGAGCAAAATGGAAAATGGGACAAAGTGGTAATAGCTTTGAATGCGAATGAGGGTAAGAAAGTGATTTCAACCGGTGAAGTGTTTAGTAATAAAAGCCAGGTAAAAGATGCATACTCCGGAAATATTTCAAAGGTTATAGATGGAAAGGTAACTCTGAACACCCCCTATGATATTGTTTTACTGGAGATGCACTGACAAAAGATGGCGATGAAGATCATAAAGAGTTTTCGTTACGCGATACAAGGAATATATTATATATGGGCCTCAGAGTTACATTTCAGGTTACATTTCATATTAGCTCTGGCAGTGGGGTGTGCTGGTTACATTACAGGACTGAGTAGGATAGAATGGATAGTGATCATTTTGTGTATCTCAGCCGTCATGACAGCTGAAGCTTTAAACTCCGCTATTGAAAAGATGGGAGATGCTGTTACGTTAGAAAAAAATGATCATATACGAATAGCCAAAGATATGGCAGCCGGAGCGGTTCTTTTGGTGTCTTTGGGTTCACTGTTATGTGGCTTTATTATTTTTCTTCCTAAATGGATATAGAATTTAGCCTCGAAATAAACAAATATTGTATTTTACCACCATGCAAGCGAAATCCTACGATGTTATTGTAATTGGTGTTGGTTCGATGGGCTCATCTGCATTGTATTATTTGGCCTCGAAAGGCATCAAGGTATTGGGATTGGACCAATACCCTGTACCTCATGACAGAGGGTCTCATACTGGTCAGACCAGGCTGATCAGAAAGGCGTATTACGAACACCCTGATTATGTGCCGCTATTAATGAGATCTTACCAAAACTGGTCCACGTTGGAAAACATGACCGGAGACAAGTTTTACTATGAGACGGGTATATTGTATATGGGTAAAGGTACCCATCCTGTTATGCAGGGAATTAAAGAATCCGCATCCATTCACCAAATCCCTATAAATGACTTATCTGCCAGTGAAGAATTCAGAAGACATACGCCATTTGCTATTCCGGATCACTACGATATTATTCTGGAAACAGAAGCTGGTTTTGTAACCCCTGAAAAAACCATTTCAGCATATGTAGCTCTGGCTAAACGCCATGGAGCAAAAGTTAATACTGGAGAAAAAGTAACTGGGTGGGAGTATATCGACGGAAATGTCAAAGTGCACACCACAAACCAATCCTATACTGCTGAAAAGTTAGTAGTTACAGCTGGTTCTTATGCCATGCCTTTGGTGGGCAATGTTGGAAAATCACTTACGGTGACTAAACAATGGTTAGCCTGGTTTCAGCCTAAGAATACTGACATTTTTTCAGAAGGAAGATTTCCGTGTTGGTGCATAGGCCATGAAGATGATCCGGGAATTTATTATGGTTTCCCTTATTTAGACCATAGCAAACATCCCGGACCCAGGGGCATGAAGGTCGCGCATCACAGTAGAGGAAATGTAACGGATCCGGACGATGATAACAATGATGATACATTTGATGAGCAAACCAAACTCTCAACCCATATGAACAGGTACTTACCTGGTCATATACATACTATAACAGCTTTGCGATCATGCTATTATACCATGTCACCCGACGAACACTTTATTTTGGATCATCTGGAAGGATATGACGATAAAGTGGTCATAGCGTGTGGGTTTAGCGGTCATGGTTTTAAATTCGTTCCCGTGATAGGGGAAGCTTTATCCGAAATGACAGTGGAAGGGAAAACTGCTTTACCCGTTGACTTTTTAAAGAGTAACAGGCCCGGGCTCTAATCTCATTTAGCAGTTAGCTGGTAGCTTGTAGATCGTAGTGCAATTAGTTCGTAGCTCATAGCTTTTAACAGTTTGCAGTGAACAGTGAGCAGTGAACAGTGAGCAGTGAACAGTGAGCAGTGAACAGTAGAGCAATGAGCAATGAACAATGAACAGTTAGCTCGTGAAGCTAAATAGCTTTTAGCAGTTAGCTTTGTTCAGACCTTCCGACTTTCGACCTATTATGCTTGTAGTTCGTAGCTGGTTTCAAATGGTTTTGGTTTTAGTTTTGGTTAACTTTCTCCGTTCCGACTTTCCGACCTTCTAACCGTTTACAGTTCACTGCTCACCGTTTACCCTTTTATCGATCTGCCGAAGGCAAAAACCTTAACCTTATCCTTAACCTCAACCTGCTTGAACCTACTTAATGCTCAACTTAACTAATATAACGTTTTATCCTCTTTTTCTGTCCAGCCTCTGAATAAGGGTAAAGCTTCATCCCTTAGAAGTGGAAATGATGGTATTTTACGCCTGCTGAGGGGAACATCCAATTCTTTGTAAATAAAGTCATCATCAAAACCAATATCTGCAGCATCATTTTTGGTACATGCATAGTATACCTTTGAAGGACGCGCCCAATAAATGGCACCCATACACATAGGACACGGTTCACAGGAAGTATAAATTACACAACCTTCAAGCTGAAAATCCCCCAGATTTTTGCAAGCATCTCTTATGGCTACTACTTCAGCATGCGCAGTGGGGTCATTGGTTCTAAGCACCATATTGTGTCCCCTTCCTACAACCTTTCCATCCTTAACAACAACAGCTCCAAAAGGACCTCCGGCATTGGAGTTCATTCCCTTTTTGGCCATAGCTATAGCTTCCCGCATGAACACTTTATCCTTGTCTGTCATGATTATGGTTTTGATATCCTGAAAATACAAATTAAAAACTTCTTACAAAGATAGTTTTTCTGAAGTATGCACTCATAAAAACAGGTTTTTCAAAATGGGTTAAAATGAGTATGTTTATGATACAAATATTAGGATGGTGACTGCCATATTATGAAATTCAACTTTAGCATAATACATACCTCCTATTTCTTTTTGTCGAATTTTTCCTGAATATCCGTATGCGTTATCAAGGTAAAATGATTAAAAAAAATAAAATCTATAGTAATGGAGACCATAATCTACCAACAGGAATTACACATTGACACGTTAGAATTTAAGGACTTATTGATTCGATCTACCCTGGCCGAGAGGAGACCTGTTGAAGATGTAGAGCGTTTGGAAAAAATGTTAGCTCACAGCAATCTAATCATAACTGCCAGGAATAAAAGTACACTGGTTGGCATAGCCAGATCCATTACTGATTTTTATTATTGTACTTATTTATCTGATCTGGCTGTTGATGGCGATAATCAAAAAATGGGGATAGGCAAAGAACTGATACGAAAAACAAAATTGGCTGTACCACAAACAAGGCTTATATTGCTTTCTGCACCAAAAGCGGTCCATTATTATCCAAAAATAGGAATGACAAGACATGATCATTGTTATATGCTCGGTGAAGGTGAAAATGTATAACACCAGGCACTGATTTTATATCATCGCCTTTTCATGTCATTGGTTTTCAATTTGAAAATTGAATTATATTTCAGTCCAGGAAAACAGGAACACCAAATTATATTAAAATTTCAGTTTTATCAATACAATTTTTTTTCATTATTTTGCGGCATCTTAACTCACCTAATCGTTTTCTCAATATGAATAAATATCCCATATGGTTATTCGTTGTATTTGCACTGTTAGTATTTGATGTATCAGAAGTGCAAACCCAGGTGACAAAAAATGTTATAGTTGAGCATTTCACAAATTCCAGATGCCCTATTTGTGCGAGCAGGAATCCAGGTTTTTATACTAATCTAAGGCAAAAACCGGAAATAATTTGTATTTCCATCCATCCCAGTGCACCTTATACTACGTGCCCATTGAGTCAGGCCAATCGGACTCACAACGATGCCAGAACCAATTATTATGGAATTTATGGTGCCACTCCAAGATTGGTGGTGAACGGTGAAGTGATTTCTGCAGGTAGAAATTATGGAGATCCCACTTTATTTGATCCTTATGCTGGAATGTCACCCATTGAAATAAAAGTAACCCAATTTACCAATGGCGACAGGGATCTCACTTCGAGAGTAGTAATTTCCCGCGTTTCAGACCAGGCACCTCATGGAGAGGTATTGTTATTTGCAGGCCTGGTGGAAGACACTGTATACATAAATGGCGGCAATGGAGAACCCGAACATTATAATGTTTTACGTCGCTCTTTATACTCTCCTCAAGGCATGGAAATCACACTCCCCCAAACTGTCGGAGACTCTATCGTTTTTGAGAAAACTGAGACCGCTCCGGGTATTTGGAATTATGACCGCATGAAAACGGTAGCCATACTACAATCAAAAAATAACAGAGCAACGATCCAAAGTTATATTTCATCTTCTGAAAAATCTAATCAATCCACTACTTCGGTAAGGAATGCGTCTGCCAGAGAATTATTAAGAGTATACCCAAATCCAGCCAAAGACGTAATTGTATTGGAAGGCATGTATCCCGGTGAATATAAATACGACATTATGGCCATCAACGGTCAACGAATACTTTCAGGAGAAACATTAAAGGGTAATAGAATAGAAATCATTGGTATGAGAGAGGGCTTATACCTCATCCGCGTTTATAATCAGCAACATATTTACTCATCAAAAATTTGGGTAAGTAAATAGCCTTAGATAAATGGGATTAATTGCACATCTCATGATTTCTCAATCCGAGATAGAAATCCAATTCTTCAGGCATAATTACATTGAATCCTCTTAATATGAGAATGATGCCAAGTGCCAATTGAACATAGGGTAAAAAAGTGTGATAAACACCTCTCCATCTGCCTTTGGCCATGTTTCCGGTAAATATCAAAAAACTGAGTGCTGGAACAGTAGCCAGTCCGAAAACAACCATAAATACGACACTCTGTAAAAGGTCAGTTTGCAACATAGCTCCGGCTAAAGCCAAATATACCAAACCACAAGGCAGAAATCCGTTAAACACTCCTAAGAGCCATGTTCGCTGATACAATGCCGGACTAAATAATTGACCTATCCACTTTCTGTAATGTTGCATAGGGATTCTGATAAAAGGTGTTCGGGATAAAAACTGATCTATATCCAATGATCCAATAAATAACAAAACGAAAAAGACCCCTATAGCTATTGATCCGATCCTTTGTATGCCCGCTATAGCTATGGAAGTTCCAATGATACCAAAAATGACTCCCAAAATGGCATAAGAAAAAACCCTCCCAAAATTATATTGGATGGCCTCGAAAAGGACTAACCATTTAGATCTGCTTCCTTGTCCGGTAATACCCAAAGCTATAGGTCCGCACATTCCCAGACAATGCAGACTTCCAAAAAAACCCAATGTCATGGCTATAACTATCACAGTACAGTTATATATATTTCTTTTTCAACATAATAAGCAGTACCTAAAGCAATCCAATCTGCCTGAACCTTCCATTTACCAGGGCTCAGGATTTCATGTATAACCATCCTATCATTTCCAATCACATCATTAAGAGGTAAGACCAGATCCTTTTTTTTGTTGGAGGGATTGTAAAAAGTGATGGTGCCCTGCTTTTTCTCTCCATCATTAAAAATGATCTGATGTCTTCCGTTTTCATCAGCAGAGATTTCAAAATCCTTTTTTGCATTTCCGGCATTCTTAAGTTTATCATAATGAGCCTGATAGGCAAGATCATGCTTGTAGTATTCATCTATTACCAGACTGTGATCTATTTGTTTTGATTTGTAAACGGCTGTCATGAGAATGCCTACATAGAATACAAAAAATATGAATATACCGTGTCCCCAATGAAATTTGTTCATGTATAGATTTTTTAAATATAATAATAATTTGTTCTCTTCATTTTTTAACCGGACCTAAAAAGGTGGTTTTAATTTTTTTAAATTTTTTATCTCCAGATTCCAACCTGAGTGATAAGTTTGTCTTTCTACCTGACAGCTGATCCCTCGGAATTTTAATAAATAATGCTCCTGAGGTTTTTTCATGAGGTAAAGCTTCGGGAGGTGCTCCTACATACTCTATTACGCCTATTGCCTTTTCAATTATAAATTCAAGTTTTAAAGGTTCAGCGGTTTTATTTATAATTTCATAATTGTAAAGATTGGTGATAGATTCACCGTTATCCACTTCCTGAAAAAGCAGACCGGGAGTTCTTAAGAGTAAGACATCTATCTGGGATCGGGTAGTTAACAGGAATACTTCAACCCCCAATAATGCTACAAGAATAATGGAATAGGCCACTGATCTCGAATTGATATACTTGTGGGCCTTATTTATTATGCCATAATAACTATCCATCCTTATAAGCCCGGCAGGTCTTCCAATTTTTAACATCACTTCATCGCATGCATCCATACAGGCAGTACAATTTACGCATTCGAGTTGGATGCCATTTCTAATATCGATTCCTGTAGGACATACCCTCACACAAAGTTTACAATCAATGCAGTCTCCTGCCTGAATTTGTGAAGCGTCAATATTTTTTCTGATTTTTTCTCTGGGTTCCCCGCGTACAAAGTCGTAATAAACAGAAAGTGAATTCCTATCAAGCATTACTCCCTGTAATCTCCCATATGGACAAATAGTTGTACAGACCTGTTCTCTCAAACTGGCAAAAACCAAATAAAAGGTAAACGAAAATACGATCATAGAGATAAAACCAGTCAAATGCATGGATATGGGTTCAGTGATGATCTTGAGCACTTCATCAATCCCTATTATATAAGCAAGGAAAGTATTGGCTATAACCACGGCTATTGCAAAAAAAATAGCGTGTTTGCTGATCTTTTTGACCATTTTTTCAGGAGTCCAGGCCGATTTGTTGAGTTTTATCTGAGATCCTGCATCACCTTCTATCCAATATTCTATTCGCCTGTATACCATTTCCATAAAAATGGTCTGAGGACATACCCACCCACAAAAAAGCCTTCCAAAAACTACTGTAAATAAAATGATAAACAAAACCAAAATGATCATCCCCAATCCAAAGAGATAGAAATCCTGGGGTGCAAAATAAAATCCGAAAATGATAAACTTGCGCTCAATGACATTAAACATGACCAGTGGGTCACCATTGACTTTTATCCAGGGTAAAGCAAACAATATAGCAAGGAGTAACCATGCAATCCATTTGCGGTAATTAAAAAATCGTCCTCCTTGTTTTTTTGGATAAATCCAAATCCTTTTGCCATCTTTATCAACAGTGGCCAAAGTGTCTCTGAACGATTCATCCCTGTATAATTCTTCTATTTCTGTGTTATCTGACATTATAGGCAATATGAGCCTCTATTTTATATATTTTTTAATTGACAATGCTCAAATCATCCTCTTCAGGTGTCCATTTAGTGCCTTCCGGCTCCTTTTGATTGGGAGGATCTGTACCCTCCAACGTCAGTATGTAACTGGCTACCTGCTGCATTTCTATAGGCCTTAATTGGGACTTCCAGGAGATCATCCCTTTTGCAGGCACCCCATTTTTAACAATTCTGAAGACGTTTTTGATGCCGCCACCATGAACCCAATACTCATCAGTGAAATTAGGACCTACTGTACCTTCACCGTACACACCATGACAAACCAGACAATTCATTTTATATATTTCTTCACCAAAGGCCAGAGAACGCTCATCGGTGAGCATGGTCACGTTATTTTCATTTATAGCGTCCGTCATTCTGTCCATATACCTCAATCTATCCACTTCAGCTACCTCCATTTCCTGAATATACTGTCCTTGAGATGACCAGTCCCTACCAGACCAATGATAATAAAACATATAACCCACACCCCACAAAATGGAACCGTAAAATAAAAGTAGCCACCAAGGGGGAAGTCTATTATCCAATTCCCGAATTCCATCATAATCATGACCCAGATCAATTTCTCTCTCTTTTGTAATGGGTACTATGCTCCATAGCCATGAGTATACTTTTTCAAAAGTCGACTTCTCATTTACACGGGATTTTACGGGTTTCATCTCAATGCCCATTTCTTTCATCATCCTTAGCTTCTGAAGTTCGAACATAGCCGAGGCGAGCTTCGCCAGAGTAAACCCTATACCAATGATGACCAAAATACTCATCACTAAAAAAATATTTTTAAAAGTCAGGTCCATTATCCCTGCAAATGGAGAGTCCTGAGCAGCACCCTGAACCATAAAAGCGGCCATCATAATCGGAACCATTAACATGGCTCTTTGTAAAATAAGCTTTGTCATAGTTTTGATTTTTAAGATCCTGATTCACGATCGTCTTCTTCCAAAGGAAGGTTTGACATTTTATTTATATAAGCATTATTCTTCCTGAGTATCAAAATGCAACTCACAATAAATACCGTCATAAATGTAAACAGTGAAAAGACAGCCATCCAATTGATATTCCCAGCTGCTTCCAAAATATATTTTGCCATAATGATGTGTTTTTATTTATTTAATATTTATCCACTAATCCTCCACTATCGCCGGAGGAGTGGCGTCTGTTCCCAATCTTTGCAAGTAGGCGATCAAAGCAACGATTTCTTTTTTCTCGAGATCTTCCTGATCTATACCTTCACTTCTAAGATTATCCGCTACGACCTGAGCCTGAAGCTCAAGATCTTCAACTGCAATGTCAGCATACCCTTCTTCGTAAGGTGTGCCCAGTGATTGCAGAATCTTAATTTTAGCAGCTGTATACTTTGTATTGATGTCTTTTTCTATCAACCAGGGATAAGCCGGCATTATAGATCCGGGTGCCATAGATTCAGGGTCTACCATGTGATTATAATGCCAACTGTCTGGATACCTACCCCCTACCCTGTGTATGTCTGGTCCGGTTCGCTTAGATCCCCATAGGAATGGCCGGTCATATATAAATTCCCCTGACTTGCTAAAATCACCGTATCGCTCGGTTTCTGACCTGAATGGCCGTATCATCTGTGAATGGCATCCGACACAGCCCTCCCGAATATAAATATCCCGACCCTCCAATTCCAATGGTGTGTAAGGCCTGACTGACTCTATCTTAGGAACGTTATTGTCTATAAGCAGCATGGGAAATATTTCCACGATTCCACCTATCAAAATGAGGATGGTAGAGATAACCAGCATCTGCATAGGACGACCCTCTACCCACTTATGCCAATACTGTCCTTTATGATCAACTACTTTTTCCCTTGCAGGTGCCTGCACTTGAGCATCAGATTCCAAAGAACCTTGTTTTGCTGTTTTCCACAAATTATAAACCATGATGAGCACACCCGTCAGATAAATAGTACCCCCTAAAGCTCTCATGAAATACATGGGGATGATCTGCGTCACTGTTTCCAGGAAATTTCCATAAGTGAGAAAACCGTCAGGATCAAACTGCTTCCACATCATACTTTGAGTCCATCCCGCCCAATATAATGGAATAGCATAAAACAGGATACCCAACGTACCTATCCAAAAATGTATATTGGAAAGTTTGGTGGAATATAATTTAGTTTTGTAAATACGGGGTACCAACCAGTAGAGTATACCAAAGGTAAGCATCCCATTCCAACCCAACGTACCTACGTGAACATGAGCAACGGTCCAATCTGTATAGTGGCTAATGGCATTGATGGATTTTAAGGACATCAGTGGCCCCTCCAAAGTGGCCATACCATAGGCTATAACTGCTACAACCATGAATTTTAAATTGGGATCATTTCTCACTTTGTCCCAGGCTCCCCTAAGCGTCAAAAGTCCATTTAGCATACCACCCCAGGAGGGGGCAATGAGCATAATTGAGAAGACAGTACCTAAAGACTGAGCCCAATCAGGTAATGAGGTGTATAAAAGATGGTGAGGACCCGCCCATATATAAATGAAAATAAGCCCCCAGAAGTGTATAATGGAAAGCTTATAAGAATACACGGGTCTGTTGGCCGCTTTCGGTAAAAAATAATACATCAGACCCAAATATGGAGTCGTAAGAAAAAATGCTACTGCATTATGGCCATACCACCATTGAATCAATGCATCCTGCACACCAGCAAATACTGGTATACTATGCCAGACACTGTATGGTATCTGTAGATTATTAAAAATATGAAGCACGGTGACAGTGACCCAGGTAGCTATGTAAAACCAAATTGCCACATATAAATGACTTTCTCTCCTCTTTAATATGGTGCCAAACATATTGATCCCAAACACGATCCATATCAAAGCGATCGCAATATCAATGGGAAGTGCGAGTTCTGCATATTCATGGCTACTTGTGATCCCAAGCGGGAGGGTCAGTGCAGCGGCGACAATAATGGCTTGCCAACCCCAGAAATGTATCGTCGAAAGCAAATCGCTAAACATCCTGGCTTTGAGCAGTCGCTGCAAAGAATAATATACACCCATAAATATACCATTACCCACAAAAGCGAAAATGGCCGCATTGGTGTGCAAGGGTCTGAGTCTGCCAAATGTGGTTTCTGGTATACCTAAATTTAGTGAAGGAAAGACAAGTTGGAAAGCAATTATAACACCCACCAACATGCCCACGACTCCCCATAATACGGTAGCAATCGCAAAATTCCTGACTATCTTATTGTCATAGCTAAAGGTTTCCATTTTGCTCATATAAAATAAATTATTATATATTATAATTGATTAAATCTTCTCGTTTGCTTCTTTATCATCGAATAATATCCTTACTGATGGGGTGTAATCATCATCGTACTGACCTGATCTTACCGCCCAAAAAAATGAAAGCAAAAATCCCAACGCCAAAACAAGGCTTATGCCAATTAATAAAAGGATGATTTTCATTTTATAAACTTTAAATTCATTATTCCTAATTAGATATAGAAATGACAGATATGCCTCTAACATCTAATTTATTAAAAATCATTTGATTACATAATGATCTTATTATTAATATACTATTGATAACCAATCTACCATCTAAAATTTGTAAAGTGCAAGTAGTTCAACTTTACAAAGTGTTGAAAGTACAATCAAAATCCCATTAAATAAAATATTCCAGGGTCTTTTGACTTGTGTATCTGACAACATATCAAAAATAAAAAATATGACAATGAACCAGCCAATCTCCATTATCAAAGAATGAAAATGGCTATAATACCATATGAAATGAAGCAATTTGAAGCCAAATATAGATCGTTAAACTTCCGTCAATCATGACCTGGATCAAACATGTATATGACCTTGGTCAATAGTTTTCATTTTTAAATGGCAGGGAGAGATTTCAGTTTAAAGATACTATGCGAAAATAAATAGTGATTAAAGCCCACAGATTATTTAATTGAATGTGACTTGGATTTTTTCAATAATAGGTGGTGGGATGTCGTCGTAATCTAAAATACTATTGCCTCATTTCCATGTTCCTGTAGTAAATCAAACTCCAACCATCCTGTAATTTTGCCCACCTTCTTTCCATGCTAAACGTTTGGGATTCGTCTGCGATGATTTCTATAACCAGGTTGTTTTTAGTAGAAAATGACTTTTTAAAATGACTGTCTTTTTCAGAAAAATGACGGTGAAAAGTCCAATCATCTGCATGCCAATATCCCATTCCTTCCTCCTCTGAAGCTTCTAATCTGCCTTCCAGAGGAAAAATAATTCTGGATATTTGAAAATCAAAGTCATTGTGAAAACGATCGTAAAATTGTAGAAAATCCTCCGGTAAAGTCACTGTTTCCTCTTTGGTACTATCCTCAGTTTTTGTTTCTTTACAAGATACCAGACAAAGCAGGCATACAATAAAAAAGAATAAAATACATAAGCTGGCTTTTGCAGAAAGGATTTTCATTTCATCATTATAAAGTGCAAAAAAAAAGGTATTTAAAATTAAAACAATGCTAAAAGTGTATCAAAGGTGATTTTCTATAGCGTACACCAGGAAATAATCATCTTCCATTGAACTGAAAATATTGAAATTTCTCTTATGATGGTTAGTCAACAAAGAAGCAGTGGTAGCAATCTGATTACCAACTGCTCCGGTAAAAGGGTTGATCTGCAATTGTTTTCTAAAATCAATCTCCCGTCTGCCATATGCCTTATACAGACATTCTTTTGCCCCCCATATTATATGCAAATTATTTATATATGATCCGTTATTTGCAAATTCCAATTCCTCTTCCGTACAAAAGCGGGCAGCAATTCTGGAAATCTTAGAAACCTTGTATTGTACATCAACACCCACATGAAATGGCGATGCAATGACAGCTACCAGATCATTGGAATGTGAAATGGAGATTTTATAATTAGAATTTTTCAGATGGGGTTTGCCATAGCGATCTTTAGTGCATGGGGTTCTCACCTCTCTTCCTGTCATATAATGCAGTAAATATCGGGTTGCCATCCATTCTAACCGTTTCCTTTTGGATAGGGATTTTACTTCTGATTTTTCTTCTTCAAATAATTCAAGGAGTTCTTCGAAATACTCAATGGGCTCTTCCACTTTCCAAATCCCTAATTCCCCGGCAGGAACTATTCGCTTATGTTTGATAACGGGCATGTATAAATAACCTTTACTTAAAATGAGTATTCTCCGCCTTGCATTGATACCGAATATGTACCTTTGAGCATAAATACAAGACAAAAATATGATATTTACTGATATAGAGATATTAAATGAGATTGAACTGGGAAATATTGTGATTGACCCTTTTGATATCAGATGTTTGGGTACCAATAGTTATGATGTGCATCTGGGCACACACCTGGCTGTATACGACCAGCACATACTCGATGCTAAAAAGCACAATACCATAAACTATATAGAAATGGATGAGGCGGGATTCATACTACATCCCGGTACACTTTACCTGGGTGTGACCAAAGAATACACAGAAACGCATAATGCCGTACCTTTTTTGGAGGGCAAAAGCAGTGTAGGGCGATTGGGTATTGATATTCACGCTACTGCAGGAAAAGGAGATGTGGGATTTTGCAATTCATGGACGTTGGAGATCTCTTGTGTGCAACCGGTAAGAATTTATCCGGGCATGCCTATAGGACAATTGATCTATTTTAAAGTAGAAGGGGGAATCAATAATTATTACAATAAAAAAGCCAGTGCAAAATACACCGTCAGGACTGACAAACCAGTAGAATCGATGATGTGGAAAAATACATTCTGATCAGGAAATCATTAAGACAATACACCATAAAAAGGGTATTAACCTCACTTTGTTTACGACATTCCGAACTCTTCAACCCAGTCAAGCATACCGCCCAACGTATTGCGAACTTTAGAAAAGCCCATTTGCGCCATATAATCTTTAGCTATGCCGCTGCGATTCCCGGATCGGCAATAAAGGACGATTTCCTTATCTTTATCTGATTCCATTTCTATGATTGCCAATGGTATCTCAGACAAGGGTATCAATTTCCCGCCAATGTTAAACTCATCGTGTTCATACGATTCTCTGACATCGATTAGGATGAAATCTTCATTGGCGTCGAGTTTTCTTTTTAATTCATTTACAGTAATATCTTCCATTTGATGTTAAATATGAATAATATAATGAAAAAATACCTACTGACAGGTGGCCGGTCTGTTATCCTGGGTAGTTATGTGAATTTCAGAACCCCGTTCGATTATGGCTACCGGATCATAGGGGGGGACCTGAGAAATGATAAACGTATTTTCCGGATTTTCACTTCCTGAATATTGAATGTTTCCAAGCCTTAATTTAGACCTGTCTAATAAAAACCTGGCTTCAGCCACTGACATACAATACAGATCGGGAATAGTCGTAGTGCCACCTGATTGTTCGCTCAACACAAACTCCAGTGTTCCACCTTTTTCGATTTCAACATCCCGTCTTTCAATATTTCTTGATGCTATAATTTCCCCATCGTACCATACTTCAAGTATGTGATTGGGTTGCCCCGGATCATAAGCAAAGCCTTTAATATTAGAATTGATCTGAACATAGGACAACTCTTTTCGCTTTTGCTCGTAGTCACTGCCGTATAACGCAGGTAATTCACTGAATTTGATCCGGTCTGGGTTATGCTTGGTTACCGTAACGTATATTTTTCTCCTCTCTTTTACCATCGAACCTCCCTTAGGATTCTGATCTGTAATAATTCCTCCTCTCTGACCTACCAGATGTACTGAATCTGAAATTATAATTTTAAATGTTCTTTTTTTAGCATCCCGTTCGGCCTCGTTCAAATATGAGTCTATATAATTAGGTAGTTCGATTTTTTGTCCGTGATTGGTATAATAACCCAACCACAGCATGATAACCGTCACAACGAGGACTAAAAATATGGCTATAAAAATCAGGTGTCTAATAAATTCTTTTTTTTCCACTTGTCATTATTTAAATTGAACAGAACCTCAGCGTTTAAGTCCTGCAAAATTATGAACTTCTGAATGGACGCATACATTGTGGGAAATTAAAAATTAAATGATTTTTTTTTAATGTCCATGCAAACTTAAAGAGAATGAGTCCAATGAACGCACTTTTAATTGAAAAAAAATGATAAGTGATATATCATGTGTACTCTATCGGTTAGATAGTAGGTATATTTTTCTGTTACGAGGTGCAAAAACGAAACTTCCACCCTTTGGGCAAAACTAAGGTGTTTTTCAAAAAAGGGCTGGAAAATTGCAAAATCTGGATAAGCTAATATACCCTTATCTTAACACAATCGATATGGAATCAAATGCCTTGTGGGAATAATTTCGCACCTTTGGTGCTAACCACTGACTATATTGAATGATTTTTGCAATCATTCTACATTAAAAGATATTGCCAAAATGCACCTACGTTGCGCAATCATTAGTGTAGGCTAATTCTCAAAGCACCTTTGGTGTTATTTCAACTGATTTTATTGAATGTTTAACTTAACACAAACCTTTCGCGACGAATCCCACATGAATATTGCGGGTTACAATTATTGCTCCAATTCTTTGAAAAGAGTTTGAATTATTCCATTACTTTCGCCATGATATTTTTAAAAAAATATCATTATTATCCTTGAGTAAAAGATGAATTTGAACAAAGAGATATTACGACTAGCTATTCCAAATATCATCAGTAACATTTCTATACCACTTCTTTCTACTGTTGATACTATGCTCATGGGACGTCTTTCTGCTGCACATTTGGGTGCTGTCGGGCTTGGGTCAATGATTTTCAATTTTATTTACTGGAATTTCGGTTTTCTCAGGATGGGTACTACAGGTATGACAGCCCAGGAATATGGCAAAAGAAACAAAGCTGGAATTTCAGGTAATCTTTACCGGGCGTCAGTTTTAGCCTTATTGGCTTCTCTTATCATTGTGGGCCTGCAAATACCCTTATTCCGATTGTCATCCATTCTTCTAAATGTTGCACCCGAACAGCAAGATATGGTAGCGGCGTATTTTTATACGAGGGTGTTTGACGCCCCGGCTGCACTCATGTTATATGTCATTATGGGTTGGTTTTTTGGCATTCAGAATGCAATAGTACCCCTTGTGCTTACCATCATTATCAATGTTTTAAATATTTCCCTGAGTGCATATCTTGTTAGAGTTCAGGGTATGGGAATAACGGGAGTGGCACTGGGAACCGTCGTAGCTCAATACACAGGTGTAATCCTTGCACTGATATGGCTTGGTGTCAGATACCGGGAGTATTTACACGGATGGAAATTACAGGCGTTTTTGGTATGGAAAGATGTTAAGATATTTTTACATGTAAATCGCGATCTATTTATCAGAACTGTCATGTTGACATTTGCCTTTGGTTTTTTTTACAGCCAGTCCAGCAAGTCCGGTGAAATCATATTGGCAGTCAATGTGGTACTTCTTCAATTTGTCAATTGGATGTCTTACGGAATTGATGGATTTGCCTACGCAGCTGAAAGTGTTATTGGTAAATACAAAGGCAAGGACGACAAGCCCATGCTTTTAAAAGCGATCATAGTGATTTTTTTATGGGGTATGGGATTTGCCGTTATGTATATGCTTTTGTATGGATTAGCGGGAAAATCTCTGTTGTATATTTTTACAGACAAAACAGAAGTAATCCAGGCCTCTCTACCCTTTTTGATCTGGATGGCTTTATTTCCCATTCTGGCTTTTCCCAGTTACATTTGGGATGGCATCTTTATAGGTCTTACAGCCAGTAAAGCCATGCGTGACAGCATGTTTATATCCATAATTATGTACCTGGCTTCTTATTATACTTTGGTTCAATGGTTCGGCAATCATGGACTTTGGGCTGCTCTGTTAATATTACTTGTGGTAAGAGGTGGCACACAATACTGGATGTACCGACGCCGGGGACTTAATCTTACATAGACTTTGGGAAATAACATTAACAAAACATAAAATCAAAAGTATAAAGGTTAAAAGTTGGCTCTGATTTGAGCTCTGGCAATATGAACGGTCCGGTTATTCCCCGTTTTTCTTCCATCATAGGAAATGTTAAAATCCACATTACCAGCCAGACGTCGGGTATAATTTACCGACCACAGATAGTTATTTCCGTCGTTGAGTCCCGACAAAATTGTATAGGCTACAGGTGCCGAAATATCCCCATCATACTGCACATTTACAAGGCTAAAAGAAAATCTTAGATCGCTGGTGACCGCTTCTCTGTATGTAGTCTCAAAGGTTAAAGCATGATTCACAGCCTTTTCGGTATCATTGATTTGTTGATTTCTCGTTTCAAAACTGTATTTTCCCGTAAGCCTCCATTTATTCGACGGACGGTATACTAAAGAGGGTGCCAATATCCACAGATTGAGGTCTAAATCCCTGCTGTCAATAAATTCTGACTTGTAAAATTGATTACCCCTTTCTATATTGACAAGCATGTCTATATATTTTTTTGGATTGATTCTCCCCCTTACGAATACTCTCTCATCCCTTCTGTCTTCAAATCCGGTGATCTGTACAAAGCGGTTATTGCTTCTTCTATGTCCGGTTTGAACATCGAAAGTCGGGTTACCACGGTTAAAAAATAAGGTGTTATTTATCAGCGCATTATAGGTAACCAAATTAGAATCAGCCTGACTAAAATTAAAGATGGAACCCCTGCCGGAATCAAAACTGTTTTTCTTGTCCATTCTCAGCACACTGGTCAATGAGAATTTCCTGGCTATTCTCTTTAATGGAGTATTCCTATCCTTGATCCACCGCTCAGGCATGATCCTCAAACTTTGATTGATGCCTTTATTTTCTGTCCTGATGAATTCATTATTGAAAACATTAACCCGAATAAAGTCAGCTTCATCACTAAAAATCGCCAGTTCGTATTCATTGATTTGATCTTCTCCGTCCTGGTTTAGATCACCCAGGTAAATGTAATTTCCCTGGCCTTTTTCTACCCTTATAAACTGAAACTCCCGTTTCGCCTCCTGACCAGATCCAAAATTCACACTGGTAGATGATTGAATCATTCCGCCTAAAGCTTCAAATCCATAGTCGATTCTTCCCAAAAGTGTAGATGTATTTTCATCCTGCACGAGTTCTGAACTATTGACTTCAAATTTCCTGTAGCTTAGGTTCCATCTCAACTGATTTGATTCAGATTCAAGTCGGCCTTGCATGCCAGCTTCAAATATATTGGTTGCCTTTTCCAGGTGATTGTTGACAGGCAGACGATCGATCCGGTGTTTACCGAAAAAGGAAAATTGCTTCCTTTCGTTTTCCTTACTTTCCAGATATACATAATACTCTTCAAAAGCAAAGCTCGCGGGAAGAATTTCATCGGACTCAGCATCCCTCCGTTCATTGTTTTCAGCAAAATACCTGAATCGCACTGCCCAATTGTCCAGCATAGGCACTTGCTGTCTGAAATCAAAAGTCGGGCGAAAAAAAAATGTATTTTCTGCCAGTCCCGATGTCGATAGCAAACTTCCGTTAAATGAAATTCGAGTCAATTCTGACTGAAAGTTGGCAAAACCTTCGTTTTTTAATCCTTTGTATTGATCACTTCGCGAATAGGAAGTGACGCGATGATTGGCTCTGAAATTTTGCTTATGCTGGATTCCAAAAGCTCCATAAGCAATATGTTCGTCACTGGGTGGGAGAAAATCAATATTCCAGTCCCTGGCAAATTCCTGATTTCTGAAAGGATTGAGAGAACGAAAATCCCTGTGAACATATTCATAACCCGTCTCAAACACCGGTCTCCAGGTAACTTCCTTTTCTTTGGGAATGGTGTACTGATAGTGAAAATTAGCTGCCATACCCTGGTTGTTTTGGTTGTCTTCCTGTGAAAATCGATTATCATCAAAATGACTCATAGCCAATTCGCTTCGGATAGTGGAGTGGTTTGATGGTCTTACTTCTGCCGATACACTCATCATTTGCCTCTTTTCAGGCGGAATTAATTGTATAATAGGTAAATACGCCCCTTGACCTTTACCTGCGTATTTATATACCCTTCCATTGGCACCTGCCTTTGTATCAATGATGTAATCGCCATTCCCCATACCCACTTCCGAAAATGTAGCCATTACAAGATCAGCATTTTGCCCGGGATGGTATATGAGGATGGTGTCGCCACTTTCCGGATTGTATTCCTTACGGTAAAGAATGGAGGCAAGACTTACCTGATCCATGTCGGGAGGATTTCTAATTCCACTTCTGAACAGTGAAGCCGGATCATTCGATGCGTTGCTGAGTATGGAAATATCTGTACTGTCGAGTTCTATTTGACCGGTAGCATTACGACTATCTTGCTCATTGTAAAAATCGAATGCCAGTGTCACCTTATCTGTTTCATACCTGGATTGTAAGGCATATAAACTTCTCAAATAATTTTGATCTGTATATTCAAACTCAACGATGATCCTGAGTTCCCGGCTGATAATGCGCTGTTGAGTAAAGGTGATCTCTGCATTATTGTAGTCGATGATGTAGTCATAGTCCTGACCCCTGATCAGCAGGTTGCCGTCCAGATATACTCTTTCACTACCCTGCAAAACGATAAGAAATCGTTCACCATTATTGCCTTGTAATTTATACGGTCCCTGGTTACCTTCTTGAATCTGGAGAAACTGTCTTGCAAATTTTCCCCTGGAAACCGCCATATTGGCTGAGGTTGTCAGTGTACCTGTTTCAGAAGTTGGCACCTGGTGATCCAATCGTAAACCCTGCAATTTTTTATAATACCTCATAAAATGAGAAGGCTGTGAAAAGAGGTCGAAATCCCCTGCAATAACACTGGTTTTATCTTTTTTTACCTGTATAAATACCCTGTCAAATTCCTGCAACAATCTAGTATTTCCATCTGCCTGGATCGGTATGTTATCGTCGGAAATGGCGGCTGCCACTTGTATGCCATTACCCAGATCTCCGTTGAGTTGAAGATTGAGATTGGAATTGAGGAGCAGGTTTTGACTGTTTCCCACCGAAAAACCCCTTGATATAGATCCGTTATAGTTCATATTACTACGGTCAATCAACGCGGATGAAGTACTTTTTTTGTAAGGAGAGTAGTCGTAACCTATATATACTGCGGTTTCTTTTTGCTTTAGATACATTGTATCCAGAAAAAACTGTGGTGTTCTCAGATCAATGTCCAATGTACGGTATCTGATTTCAAATGGCTTACCGGCATACATGTGGATAGAATCGCAATTGAAATTAATTGTACTTCCTACAATGGTAAACGGTAAGTGGGGAGAAACAATGACAGTTGAAGGAGCTATGATAGATGTGTCAAGCACTATTTGGCATGTATCGATCAATAGCGTTTTGCTTATCATATTACTATAAGACTGCCCTGGCAAAATGATTGCCGGGAAAATCATAAATACGGTCAGAATGAGTTTGTTCACAATTCCAGGTTGAGTCTTATAGCAAAAGCTGTTCTCCCTATTCAGTTGTCACTGCAAAATTTAAGTTCGATTCAAAAATTCTAAATTTTGATACACAATGCTGCTTATGTATTCATATTTTTTTATGCACAACTGGAAAACCTTTCAACTATATAGGAAAAAGGTTTTATGCACAAGTGCAAAGATAACGTATTCAATATACTAAAGGTATATGCTCTATGCGATTCCCTGGAGAGTTTATTCAATTATCATATCAAAGTTGTAAGTCTTTACATTCCTCTAATAAATTTCTTCAAATCCGGCCTTTTCGAAGAAATTAGATCGCAATTACATCTCATCGAGGACAAGAATGAAAAATAAATTTATATTCATTAAATATATTTAATAAATATTTAATATATATTTGCATGGTCAATGCTATGTTATAGTTTGCATTATTAAACATATGTGGACTATCCCAATTTGGATTGAATTTTGTTATAAATTAAGTGTACTTATTTACTACCTAATTCATTCATTTTGTTCTCCTTATGCGTATATTGTGAATTGGACAGGTTTAGATTTTAAATTTGTTGGTTAATATTCTCTACACTTTAAGCAAATTTATATATTTGACCTGCATTTGCGTAATTGCACAAAGGCTCATGAACACAAACCGGTATTGATATGCGAGATAGAATCTTAATCTTATTGTTTTTGCTTGCATGCTTTTCAAACATTGACTTAAATTCTCAGGAATTTAGGGCTTTGGACGGTTATAATAATAATCTTCTACAGCCTGAATGGGGTACCAGCAACAGTGTTCTTACCTATTGGAGCAAATCAGATTATGCAGATGGTATTGGTGAAGCAAAATTGGATCTTATACACAATAGACCCAATCCCAGGGTTGTCAGCAATAAATTATTTGCACAAGGCACAAATCACATTTCAGACGCAGTAGGATGGAGCGATTACGTTTGGGTATTTAGCCAGTTTATTTATAACGATCTCATCCAGATTGAAAAATCACCTCTCGAAGAATTAAATAATATCATCATTCCAAACGATGATCCTTTTTTTGAACCGGGCATTATTATAAAAATGAACCGGGCACGAGCTGCCCCTGGTACCGGAACATCCCCCCATAACCCCAGGAAACACATAAACCGTACTACATCATTTCTTGATGGGTCGACCATTTATGGTTATGATAGCGACAGGGCTCAATGGCTACAAGGAGATAGGGGTAAACTTAAAGTTTCAGAAGGTAACTATCTACCATGGAATACCATAACAGGAGAGTTTAACAGTCCTTTGGATCCAGGTGCTCCTTTCATGGCTGACGCAACGAGCAGTCTCAGAAAAATGTTTGTAGCCGGAGATGAAAGAGCCAATGAAAGCCCTTTGCTCATATCACTCCATACCATTTTTGTCAGAGAGCATAATCGTAGAGCTGAAGAAATGGCTATAAACCATCCTGACTGGAGTGACGACAGGATATACGAAGAGGCCAGAAAATGGAATATAGCCATGCTCCAATCTATAGTATACAATGAATGGTTGCCCATTATTGGTATACGCCTCCCTGAATATAGAGGTTTTGATATCAGTAAAAATCCTACCATTGCAAATGAATTCGCATCCGCCGGCTTTAAATTGGGGTATACTCTTTCCAACAGCAGAATTCTTCGCCTTGACAATGAAGGCAATGACCTTCCTCAAGGTCCTATTCAATATCGGGAAGCCTATTTTAATCCTTATTTGATCACTTTGGGAAATGGCCTTGAGCCTTTCCTTAAAGGTATGGGAGTACAAAGACAACAAAGGATGGATATCAAAATGGTGGACGATATCAGAAATATGGATCTCAGACAATTTTCAGAAAAAATCGTTGATCTTCCGGCTCTTGCCATCAACAAAGGCAGAGATAGAGGCCTCCCGGATTTTAATACTTTGAGACGAGACCTGGGACTTCCCGCTTACCATTCATTCCTGGATTTAACCGGGTTTGGTGAAGATGCCAAAAAAATCCAGGAAGTGTACGGATCTATTGAATATCTCGATCCCTGGGTGGGCATGTTATCTGAAACCAGAGGCAGAACTCAAATGATGGGGCAAACGATGTCTACCATGATGGAAATTCAGTTTACCGACCTGAGGGACGGGGATCGATTTTATTTTGAAAATGACCGCTCATTTTCTTCAAGAGATATTGAAGAAATTAAAAATACACGCCTCTACGATATCATCATGAGAAATTCGGAGCTCACACTGATGCAAAAACAGGTATTCATTGCATCATCAGCCGATGATTTACTGGAAGGCCCCGAAATTGAAAAAGTGGACCTGAATGCGGTAATATATCCTAATCCCACTTATGGAAACACATTTATAAAAGTGTATTCTGGTAATGACAGGTCTGTTATGCTTACCGTTTTCAATACAGTTGGCCAGATCATTGATCAAAGGAGTGTTCAATTGTTTAAAGGCGACAACATCATCGACATGAATCTTACACGTTCGATATTCCCGCAAGGCCTGTATTATGTCAAACTTCAACACCCCGGTGAGGTTAAATCCCTGAAAGTGATCAAGAGATAAAAGAATTAGCTTTTCGTAAAGTACACTTATTGCAATGAGTTTCTCTCTGAAAGGTATTTCTTCACCAGTTGATGGTGGTGCTCTACATGGTAAATGGTGAAATAAATCATCTCTTTTAATGTCAATTTACCCAACAAAGGGTGCGGGATGACCATGGTTTCAAGTTGTTTTTCAAAATATGATTCAATCTTCTTGGCCAATGATTGTACTTCTTTATCCAAAGATTTTATCATGTTATTTCTGTGCTCTAAATTGATTTTCTTTGGAACAAAGCGACCTGAAGCTTTTCCACCTTTTTCCAGTTTACCCCTGTATTTAATCACCAACTCCTCATAGGTTCTACCCTGACGATTGGACTTGCCAAAAATAAGAGTAATCAGGAAAGAGGGCAACATCAATATCTGGTTTAATGGTTTAACAGACTTGTGCAAATGATCCAGTTGTTGCCCTGCCGACCAATTCCCGTTCGCAGCATAGAGAAAATCCTCTTCGTTTAAAGAATGAATGTACTTCCCAAAATCGGTATAATTTTTAATTAATACCTCAATCATTTCCCGCTTTTCCATAGCACTTTATTTTCTGTTTCAAAAGTCAAACAAAAGTTGGCCTGGCTGCAACTCAATCTACCTCTAAAAAACTTTTTGCTGCTCTTCCTTCAGTTTTGTCATTTACCAGTGCCCTAAAGATATGGGAATATTGTCCATTGTATTGAGTTGATCAAAAAAATCTTTTACACCAGAAGTATCATTATGAGTTTCCATTATGTGGGCATATTCTGCCATAGTATTTACTATGAGAATTTTGCTGGTAATAATGAGATGGGAAGACACATTCCACTTTACATTGTGATTACCAACATCAATGTTGACGCACACTATTCACTTCAATCCAATACCCATCAACATCCTGAAAAAAGATTTGCTTTATACCGTCAGCTCGAATACTAATGTTTTTATGGGTGCCGGGCCAATCAGAATAGGAAATATTCATTTCATCCAACTTCGTGACAAAAGCATCAAAATGAGGCGTTTTTAATGCCAAATGTACCGCTTTATTAATGGAGACTTCTCCTTGCAAGGTGGAAATGAGATGCAACTCTTTACCCTCTCCCAATGAAAACCATCTTATACCCGGCATTTCTGTTCTGTTGGTTATCTCCTGGAGTTTCAGTGCATTTTTATAAAAATCTGCAGATTTGTCCACATCTTTTACCGAAATAGCCAGATGATCCAATGTCAAGCGATACGTAGAAGTATCCTGAGACTGTAACATAACAAAACTCAAAAAGAACAATAAAATGACAAATGCGTATTTCATATTTGAGAGATTGTGAAGTGAATAAATATAAAAGAAATGGACAGAATTTACTGAACCTATATTAATTCACAAAATAAACGATTTATCTTAATAGGACAGAATTATGCAAATGGTATGGCAATTTAACCTCTTTTTCAGATCTCAGATACCAGAATATTTATTATCTTAGATTTATGCCTGAAATAGCAAGAATAATAAAAAAGATCTTTAAAATTTCGCTGTCCCTAATGAAGTTAGCTAAGTTCAAAACTTTCTACTTGAAAATCAACACGATGAGTACAAGAGATAATGTAATTATTATTCCCATAAATCAAAAATATTAGCTGTATGTCTACTCATTGGATAAAAATCAACTGTTAATTCGGCTTTTGTAATTCTTTTGGCAGAGGCTGGAAAGTTTTTATGGCAGGTACTTAAAGGGCTATTGTCAGAGGCAAATTCGCAAGGAATTAATAAACCATGTCAAGAAAATAAATAATAAGCGATGAAAAATTTAGCAAGAAACAAAACATCATTTTTTTATCTGACTCTGCTTTTACTTCTTTCTGTGGGCACGATCCCGGCACTAGGCCAGACGAAAACTCTAACGGATGAAGTCAAGGCAGTGGTCCGTGCCGAAATTGAAGAACAGCATAAGCGGGAGCAAAAGGCGTTCATTGAAGGCGATTGCGACATGGTCGCTTCGTTCTACAGCGACAAAGCCACCAGATACGCGAATGGAAGATTGATCACCTCGTTGGAGGAGGGACGGGAGTATTGCAAAAGGATTCCTCGCCCGTTTGGTGAAAAAGGCGCTAGGTCCAAGATTAGCGATAACTTCTACGTACAATCTGAAAATGCTGCGTATTTTATCAGGACTATAGACTTCGAATCAGCTGATGACGTATCGTCTACTTATAAGAGAGAAGTGGTCACCAAGGTCTGGCAGAAGACGATTGACGGATGGAAGATCGTTCACTTTCATTCTTCGGTGCATTCGATTTCGAATGAGTAACAAAATTTAAAAAAAAACTAACAGGAATATGCAAGCAATAATCAAAACAGGTTATCTGCTATTGGCTTTGCTGTATCAATCAATCGGTATTACGACAGCACAAACACTGGTAATTTCGAATGTCACCATCATCGATGTGCGCGACGGATTGGCTGAACCAGGTCTGACAGTTATAGTAACCGGAGAACGAATAACAGAAGTAGGACCTGCAAAAACAACTAAAGTGCCGGTTGGTACAACAGTAATTGATGCTACCGGCAAATATCTAATACCCGGGCTTTGGGATATGCATGTTCATATTGTCTCAGACAAATGGGTTCTTCCGCTATTAAAAGTTAATGGCATCACTGGTTTGCGCTCGAAGCATGGAGGTGAACGCATTCAGGACGTAAGAGAAAAACGAAAAGACGGGAACTACCTCGGTTTTGAATTCAGCTATTCTAGCTCTGTCCTGGACGGGCCTCCGGGTCTGTGGTCTGGAAGCCTTATTGCCACAACTCCTGATGAGGGTAGAGCCATTGTCCGACATCTTTATTCCTCGGGCTATGATTTTGTGAAAGTCTATTCAAACCTTTCCAGAGATACCTACTTTGCCATAGCGGAGGAATGCCGAAAACTTAATTTTCCATTTGCAGGACATGTTCCTGGTTCTGTCTCCCATAAAGAGGCTATTTTAGCCGGTCAGAAAAGTATTGAACATTCTGTCGGTCTGGAGCATCTCGTGAAAAAACCGGAGGAACTTCAACAACTTATCCTCAATAGGGAAAGCACCATTACAAATTCAACGGGTCAGATCGATATGTTTAAATGGTTGGAATATGTCATTGACAATTATGATACTTCCCGTATTTCCGTTTTACAGGAAATCGTTGCCGGTTCAGATACCTGGTTTTGCCCCACATTGGTAAACTTACGAATGTGGAGCTCAAATGAAACCGCTTTTACCAATGACTATAGGTTAAAATATATACCAGTAGACGAGCTTGCTATCTGGCAAGCACCCATGGAATCGGGCGAATTTCCGGAAGATTTAATAAACCATAATGATTGCCAATTAGAACTTTCACATAAATTTTATAACCTCCTAAGTTCACTACTGAAGCCCATGCTGGATTCCGGAGCAAAGTTTTTGGCTGGAACCGATATTGGAAACCCTTATCTCTTTCCCGGGTTCAGTCTGCACGATGAATTGGCATTATTTGTTGAAGCTGGATTTACACCTCTCCAAGCCCTTCAAACTGCAACAATAAATCCTGCAATATATCTAAATCGGTTAGCAGATATCGGAACAGTAGAGAAAGGGAAAATTGCCAATCTGCTCCTGCTCGATGCTAACCCTCTGGAAGATATTGGCAATACAAAAAAGATCAGCGTGGTAATACTTAATGGTCGTTTCTTCGACCGACGGGCACTGGATGAAATGCTGGCAAATGCAGAAGAGTTTGCAAGATTCTAATAAACCAAAACATAGAAAATAAATTATAAGCGATGAAAAACTTAGCCAGAGGAATATGGAAAAATTAAAGAAGGTTAGAAAACAGGAAACAGGCATTGACAGCAATGATCTTATATTGTCCTGGAATATCATTGGTACACGAATCCCTTGCACGTGAACCCTTGACGGGCACAAAAATCCTGCATTAAGCAAGAAATAATTCAAAATAATAGTTATTACCCGTAACCTTAGATTTTAAAAATTCTTTTGGTAATGATTTTTGACGCTGTTGAAATTCTGAAAAAATACAATCCGCTTTGATGAGAAGACATATCTATTGACCCACTTAAAATTTGGCTCCCACCCGAAAAAGTTGGAATTACTTTTTGACCTTGTAAATTAAAAATGTCTATTGTAAATTCATTTATGTAATAATCGAAAATTTCAAAATATATCCTGTCATAAGTCGGAGTAGGATATAAGAAAACTTCCAAATCATTGGATATGTAATCAGTAATTGAATTAGCATTCAACACATTATCAAAGCCATATTCATTACAATTAACGCTTCCACAAGGCCCAAGATAACTTCCATTATTTATATGGGCACCCGCAGCATTGTAGGCTACACAGATGGTATTAAACGTAGCTTTTTTGCCGGGAGTAACTTTACAAATAAATACTTTATTCTTTCCACATTTCCAGGAGGCGATAATGTTTGAAAATTGAGGTAAATATTTGCAATCAGGTAGTCCGTCCTGATCATTATCTATGGAGTCATCAATTCCTGGACATTCGTCACAAATATCACCGACTCCATCGCAATCTGAATCAATCTGATCAGGATTAAAAATATACGGGCAGTTATCCACTAAGTCCGGAATACCATCACCGTCCAAATCATCAAGGTCATTGTCACATGCATCCCCAATACCATTGTTGTTGGAATCTATTTGATCTGGATTATAAACATCCGGACAATTGTCAAAATCATCGCAAATTCCATCTCCATCCAAATCCGGACTTTCATCTATCAATCCGTCGCAATTATTATCTATTCCATCACATATTTCCACAGCTCCGGGATGGATCAATGCATTGCTGTCATCACAATCTCCGGATATCGATACATAGCCGGTGGGTTGGGAACATGAAAGCAAAGTCACCGATGCATTTCCATATCCATCTCCATCCAAATCCTGATACCATACCATCTGACCTGTTATACCGGGATCAGCGTTGTCTATCAATCCATCGCAATTATTATCTATACCATCACATATTTCCACAGTTCCGGGATGGATCAATGGATTGCTGTCATCACAATCTCCGGATATCGATACATAACCGATTGGTTGTGAACATGTAAGCAAAGTCACCGATGCATTTCCATATCCATCTCCATCCAAATCCTGATACCATACCGACTGACCTGATATTCCGGGATCAGCGTTGTCTATCAATCCGTCGCAATTATTATCTATACCATCACATATTTCCATAACTCCGGGATGGATCAATGGATTACTGTCATCACAATCTCCGGATATCGATACATAACCGATTGGTTGTGAACATGAAAGCAAAGTCACCGATGCATTTCCATATCCATCTCCATCCAAATCCTGATACCATACCAACTGACCTGATATTCCGGGATCAGCGTCGTCTATCAATCCGTCGCAATTATTATCTATACCATCACATATCTCCACAGCTCCGGGATGGATCAACGCTTTGCTGTCATCACAATCACCGGATATCGATACATAACCGGTTGGTTGTGGGCTTGAATAAATATATTGATTTTCATTACCATACCCATCTCCATCTAAATCCTCGTACCATAGAAATCCTATGAAGTGTTTACCCGCTAAATTCGATTGATCATCTGTAATGTTGGGTGAAGTCGTAAATGTATAGGACGCCGGATGCATACCTCCATCGAGGTGGATCGCATGACCTTCCGTCGCATGATTACTTAAACTAAATGCAATCATAAAATAATGCGTTCCCTCTCCCAACAACTGATTTAGGCCATAAGATATCGTCTCACCCACTCCCGTTAATGTATTGTCAAAACTTATCTGTGTAGCTCCAGCAAGTGTCGGTAAAGTATTCC
>JBGTBR010000058.1:0-17246 GCA_041749255.1 Saprospiraceae bacterium | reverse complement strand
ACCAAAACTAAAACTAAAACCAAAACTAAAACCATTTGCTGACTGCTAAGAACTACGCAAATATGAGGTCTGAAAGTCAGAAGGTCTGAAAGTCAGAAGGTCTGAAAGTCGGAACAAGTTGAAAGTTTGAAAGTTTGAAAGCCGGCAGGTTGAGTAAGTGAGACATCATTTGGCATCGCGTCATTTGGGTGTGCCGTCATTGGTTACCTGGCAAACCTTTTCGATTTTAACTATTTATTCAAAAATTCGTAATTCGTAATTCGTATTTGACCTCGTAATTCGTAATTCGTAATTCGTAATTGACATAACGTAATTCGTAATTAACTTAATACCAACATATAAAGTAAACTTGCAATGGCACCTCCCGCAATAGGCGCTAAAATGGGAATCCATGAATACGACCAATCGGAAGTTCCTTTTTTACCGATGGGTAATATCTGATGCATAAATCGCGGAGCAAGATCCCTGGCCGGATTAATGGCATATCCGGTGGGACCACCCAGGGACATTCCAATTACTACCACGATCAAAGCTACCGGGAGTGCACCTAAAGATCCCAATCCTATACGTGCATTTTCCAGGTGTTCGACATGAATTTCTGGTTCGGCAATAAATAAAACTGCAAATACAAGAACAAAGGCTCCAATGGCTTCTGTTGTAAAATTAGCTGGATATTTTCTGACCTCAGGTATCGTACAAAAAGTGGCGAGTTTACCGGTATCATCATCTGTTTTCTTATATTGTTCAAAATAGGCCAACCACACCAAAGTCATACCTGCTGCCGCCCCTGCAAATTGTGCAACCATATAGTAGGGTACCAAATACCAGGCAAATTTACCAGCGATAGCAAGAGAGAGACTTACCGCTGGGTTGATATGAGCACCACTGTGAGGACCTGCAACCAATACTCCTACATATACCGCTAAACCCCATGCTAAAGCGATCATTACAAATCCATCTCCGTGACCTTTGGTGGGTTTCAGTACTACATTAGCCACTACACCGTTTCCAAGAAGTATTAAAAGCATTGTGCCCAAAAATTCAGCTGTTAGAGCATTCATTAGTTTCTATTTTTTAAAAAATGTAATCAGGTACAGAAGGAAATCTCCGTTTGCCCTCGCAAAATAGAAAAACGAAATGTAAAATTCGGATTTAATGTCCTGTACATTTCAAAAAATAAAGTAATAAAGCGTAAAATAAATTATAAATATTTCACAAGTATATTATATTGATTTTCTATATATTATATATTATAAATAATTATTGTTTAAATATTTTAATAAAAAGGAATTATTTTTTCAATCTCAATGTTAACTTTACATTAATTCTACGTTAATACAATGTAAACAAAAAGGAAATGAAAATGAAGAAATTATATGTGGAGGAGCAAAAATATCATGACCTGGTCACGATTAGCATCCTTTTTTTAATCGGTTTACTGATATTTTACGCTGCCTATCTCAATGTTTCTAATGCTAAAGGTTTTCAAATGTATATCTCGGGAGCTTTGATCATAGCAATTTTAGCAGGCATTTTCTGGACGGTAAAAAAACTGACTTTAAAAATTCAATTGGGAAAGAAATCTGCAAAAATCAAAATAAGTCCACTTCCATGGACATCCGTTAAAGTCGAAAAGTCTGACATAGAAAAAATTGAATTTTTTAAATTGGATGAATTAGAAATCAGTAGTGGGTTGCTTGTAAATTTTGGGTCTTCAATCAAAATATACAATTTTGGAGACAAGAGTGGTGTTGTCATCAAAATGTCAGATGGATCCTTTATTCTCATATTCTCTGATAAGCTCTATAATAACAAGGAAGAAGTAAAGAATAAATTGAAAGATCACTCTTGGAATATGAAAATCAAGGAGAAAGTCGCTTAATTATCCTTCAGTTACATTTCGAATATTTATAAAATTAGTATAGATTGTAATAGGTAAAATATTAATGGGTTCCGTTAAATTTTCTCATCATTTGTAATTATTTAAAATATAGATGTCACAGTTTCAGTTGTGAATAGTTCCAAAAACTTAATACCCATATGTGAATTTCCCTTTTTATTAAGTCTCGGACTCCACACTGCCATACTATATTTTCCGGGATAAACTGCGACAATTCCCCCTCCAACTCCACTTTTACCAGGAAGGCCAACCCTGAAAGCAAACTCTCCGGCTTCGTCATAAAATCCGCATAACTGCATTATGGCATTAATCCTTTTTGATTTACTGATACTAACAATTCTGCTTTTTGTATATAGACAAGAACCATACCCTGCCAGGAACAAGAAAGTGCGGGCTAATTCTCGACAGTTCATTTCAATAGAACACAACTTAAAATACAAGTCCATCACATCCTCTGTATGGTTGTGTATATTACCATAAGATCTCATAAGATTTACTAGTGCTGTATTTCTATAGCCCGTAGACTTCTCGGATGCAGCAATGGCTTCTGAGTAGTAGATATGATCAATTCCGGATACTTTTCGGATAAATTGAATCAAATCTTGTTCTGGATCTTTCAGATGGCTGATTAAGACATCGCATATTACAATGGCTCCTGAATTAATGAGAGGATTTCGGGGGATTCCATTTTCGTATTCAAGCTGTACCAATGAGTTAAATGAAGTACCAGACGGCTCCACTCCTACCCTTTCCCACAACTTTTCACCTTTGATATCATATGCCATCGTCAAAGCTAATACCTTAGCTATACTTTGCATTGAAAACTTGGTTTCCGACATTCCAAAACTATAATGCTCAGCTTCCAGAGTAGTGAGATGTACGCCGAAACTATTGGGATTTACTTTGCTCAATTCAGGGATATAGGTGGCTATTTCTCCTATATCCCCTTCATGTCTGATTTCTTCAAAGACTTTTTGAAAGATTTTATTGTAATCCATTTAGATTAACTTTTATTCATTTGCCCATTTTCTTCTGGTTGAATTGATTCGATTCTCCCTTTGGAATACTCAACGAATTCCAGGCTTTTCCCTTTATCATTCTGGCGATATATATGATTTGTCCAATATGAGATGCGTAATGGGCCAACTGCCTGTTAATGGCTTCAATGACTGAATGTGGTTCATTCCTTATATACACCGTAGATTCCAGGTCTTTTTCAAGTATGGAGTTTAAAGCATCAAAAAGTACCTGCCATCCTTCCTCCCAAAGATTAAATATATCTTGAGAAGTAAATTCTTTATCCTCAAATTCAGTGTCACGAAATCTCCATTCTTTTTCTCCATCTGTTGTGAAAAAATCAGTCCATCTTGAACGCATATTTCCTCTGAGGTGCTGAACAATGACCGCAATACTATTACTTTCCTCATTGTATTTCCATACCAATCCCTTTTCGTCTATCTGCCCGATGGCTTTTTCTCCCAGGTTTTTTAAGGATGCAAATTCTCTTTTTACACTGGGTAAATAACTGTTCATGTCTGTATATTTTTTTTATAACAACTCAGAAATTAATGAAAAACGTTAAATTTTGTCATCATTTTTGCCCCCAAAGCCCCCAAAGCTTTGGGTGGGGCTATTCATTTTATACCCTTTCAGGGTAAGGATTTTCAATTAAATATAATCCAATCTCTCCTAAAAATAAGGAGAAATTTGTTGCAAAATCAAATCGAATGAATTCATAAAATTATGATTTTAGACTTACTTTTTGGAGAAAGAAATGTTTGTTTGTATCTTTCAACCTCATTCCCGTGAGTTTATCTTAATTAATATATATACGCCACCAAATCCTTTAAGAATATGAAAAATCTTCTCTTGCTACTACCATTATGGTTATTTTTTAGTTGTGCTCAACCCGTAACACAATCTGAATTAGATCCTACTGAAGACATAATCAATCAATGGAGTGAATTCGTAAAATCCTGGGAAGCGGAGAATGCTGAGGGGTGTATCTCCATTTATCACGATGATATTCAATTCATTCCTCCCGGTTTTGAACCTTCTTCAACATCAAAAGACGTTGCTTCCTTTTACAGCATGCTATTTAATGACAATCAGAGTTCAAAATACACCCATACAACCCAGTTTTTGTCTTATAATAATGACATAGCTGTTGAATATGCTCATTTTACTGTAGACTGGATCAACAACGATGGGGAGCCCTGGACTTTTAAAGCCAGAATGGTGAACCATTGGACACCGGATGATGAGGGCAAGTGGAAAATTAAAACACTCATTTTCAATACCCCGGCTGAAGAGACTGAACAAAGTAACAATGAATAATTGTTGATTTATCTGCTTTCGGACATAAGAGAGCATTGGATTACAATCCGGAAACAACAACCATTTTAGTATGTGCAGCTCTCTGCCGTATCGCTTTGGCTTGGGTATATTGCTCAGAGTTCCACCATTCCTTTGCGCGTTCAACCGATGGGAATTCAAGGATCACAATTCTATCGGGCTTCCAGCCACCTTCCAATACTTCGCTCTCCCCTCCCCTTACAATAAATTTCCCATCAAAAGCGGCTATGGAGTCAGGGGTTAACAATTTATATTCATCATATAAATTTTGAACTAGAATGGTAACTTCTACGATGACATATGCTGACATTATAAATATATTTTATTTTTCTTCTGTTATAATCTTGGTTTGTTCTCCGAAATACTGGACAAATCTCTGCATGTCGTTGGCCAGTGCTGTATTTCCTGTGGCCTGTCGATATGTATCAGCCATTGCACGCAGGGACTGAAATACAAATCTATCCATTTCTACTACTTGCAATTCCTGTGTCCAGAGATCTATTTTATATGTGTCTTTATACTCTTTATCAAAAAATGAAATCATCATCGCTTTGGCCTCCATCCATATATCTCCTTCCGGATTGTCATCAGAATGCCAGGTTATGGACTCGGGATGTCGATTTTCATTTAATCCAATTTTAATACTGATATTTGATTCTTTAATCGCGGTAGTACTCATTTACAAAAATAATTTAATAAACATTATAATATCAAAGCAATCCATGCTTTCTAAGTCTTTTATCCTCTTCATCGGCAAGTCCCTGAAGAAAATGTGAGGGATATACATGGATGCCTGGTTCAAGTTTTTGTGCCACATTTACCATGGCTTTGGCTACTACATCTGCTTCGACTGGTTTGTATTTTGTCAACAAACCTCCCAAAACAAAGTCAAGACCTTTGCCTATCACTTTAGCCACAGACTCTCCAAATCGCGATTCCGGTCTTTCGCCTAATAATATGGAAGGCTGAAAAATATGAACGGACCAAAAGTTTAGTTTTGAGATATCTCTTTCCAATTCACCTTTTACCTGATTATAAAAAATTCTGGAATTGGGATTTGCCCCTACAGAAGAAACCAGAAGTATCTGATTGACACCATTATCCAGTGCTGCTTTTGCTATATTCATCACGTATGTATAGTCCACTTTTTTAAAACTCTCCTTATCTCCTGCTTTAGCCATGGTAGTTCCCAGACAGATATAAAGGTCATGCCCTTTTAATAAAGGAGCATAGGAGACATATTGACCAAAGTCAACTGTATACTGTACTAGTTTATCGCTCTCCACCGCTAACTTCTTTCTACCGAGATGCACTATTTTGGAATACGCATTGTTAGATAGAAGATAGTGAACAATGTGAGAACCTATCAAACCAGTACCACCGCACAATATTGCAACCTTATTACCACCGGATATTTCCATCGAAGTTTTAACTATGAAGGTGTAAAGCTAATCCTTTGTTTGTTTTTTGCTTTGAATTGAAAAAAAGATATTTTGTAGAACACAATATAAATACTTTGAAAGACAATAATCACAATTTCAAAAATTTTAATAATTTGCCATCGCTATGTGGGAATCATTGTGGGTAAATAATGGCAATTTTGAAAGGTATTCCTTTGAACACAACATTGCATTGATAGTATGTTTTGTTTTAATAATACTTATATTTATACTTGGCAGATATAAATTAACTGAAAACAGATCCAGACTGCTCATAACTATAATACTCAGCATAGGTATGTTGTTGCAATTGATGAAGCCCATCATCAGAAGCTATCAGGGAGTTTTTGATCCTGCAGAAGATTTTCCACTTCATCTTTGCAATGTCATGGCGGTGTTCATGCCATTTATCATGTATTTCAAATGGCGTATCTTTTGGGGTGTGGCATTTTTTTGGGTGATTGGCGGTACGACCCAGGCTCTCATCACTCCCACGCTCACTGATTCTTTTCCTCATTATGAGTATTTCAGGTATTGGATCGTACACTCTTTCCTCCCAGCTTCAGCCATTTTTGCCATAATTGCATACGGTTGGCGTATCAATTGGAAAGACATGATTCGCTCCATGATTGGACTGAATATATTTGCTCTTCTCGTTACTCCCATTAATCTGATGCTAGATAGTAATTATCTCTATCTAAGAGAAAAACCCCCCGGTGATACTCTTTATAATTTTCTGGGTCCGTGGCCTTATTATATTCTTTCACTGGAAGTCATCATGATCGTGCTGTTCGCATGTATTCTATTGTTTTTTAGTTTCGATAAAGTTCTTTTATTTGTCAGAAACAAGGTGGGTATTGAAAAAGGAATCACTTAACACACCTACTATGCGAACATCTCACGAATTTTACAATCGCTTACCTCAAACACATAAAGTAGAACGACATAAATAACTCAAAAACTTTCAGTCATCCGACTTACATAGATAATGAACCTTTTCTGAAGTCCGATTTGCCGATCTTTGCATTGATAATAAAGGGAGTTCCGCTTCGACTTAATTTCAGTGCTTCTGTCACAGATTTTTTAAATTCTTCCAAAGTGTTCACCATTGTGCCTTTTGCTCCAAACGCATGAGCTATTTTTTCATATTCTGAGAAGTTTAGCATAACGGCGCAATCGCTTTCCAATATTTCTATCTGATCTCTTGCAATTTGAGACCAGCATGCATCATTTCCAATGATTGAAATGACAGGAATACCATGTCTGGTAAATGTATCATACTCCATTAAACTGTATCCTGCCGATCCGTCTCCATAAACTATCCAGACATCTTTTTCAGGATATACCAGTTTCGCTCCTAAAGCAAATCCGGCTCCTACACCTAAAGTGCCAAAGGCTCCGGGGTCAAGCCATGATAATGGATCATTCAGGCTGAGCATATACGAGGCAGTAGCTACAAAATCCCCACCATCTGCAATGATGATGGAATTATTGCCTTTCAATTGATCGAAAGACCGAAATAATGCCAGTGGATTGATCAATTCAGTTTCCCCGGAGGCCTGAGCATCGATTTCTTCTTCCCTTTCCCGATCTTTGGTTTGTAGGTGATGGGTCCATTCGTGATATTGGCCTTTGTGATGATTGGCCAGTTCGATAATAAATTTTCCGGGATCAGCTTCGATAGCAAGGGAAGGTTTTTTATTTAAATATAGGTCTTTTCTGTTCCTGTTTATACTGATAAAAGTCCTGCTTCCGATATGATTGCCATAGTCCAATCTGAAATCGTTCGGCACTCCCGCCAAAATGACCAAATCGGCTTCTTTAATGGCAAGCTTGCGTTTATGCCGTATATGTAAAGGGTGATTATTTCCGAGGAGCCCCCTCCCCATGCCACTGAGATAAACTGGAATTCCCAACTGTGTAATGGCTTGTGACAGATGGTGTACAGCTAAGGGGTTCAGCATTGATCCACTTCCCAGTATCATGAGTGGTTTTGATGATTGGGCTATCATTTTTGATGCTCTTAGAAGTTGATTTCTATTATGCAGTGGAAAATGCTTTACTGGTTTTGCAGATTGAAAATCTAGCCCTGGATTAGGAGAAAAAAGTTTTTTCAGATGTCTTTTAATGTACCATTGCTTGATGTTTTCTACAAATGAATTGGGTTTACTGGATGAATTTTTCAAATACCATTCTCGGACAATATCTGATGGGTAAAGTATATCGACCGGGCATTCAATAAATACCGGACCGGGAGTACCTGAATTGGCTATGGAAAAAGCTTTTTCAAGAATCGGAATGATCTGACTTACTTTGTCAATGGATGCCGTCCATTTGACATGGGGTTTAATGACTTCCATTTGATCAATGTCCTGCAATGATCCACGGCCTTTCAGCAAAGTGGCGGCAGCCCCGCCAAATAGTATAACCGGACTTTGTGCCATTTGGGCATTTTTAATAGCGGTTACTGTATTGGTCAGTCCAGGCCCGGCTGTCACAACAGCAATACCCGGAACACCTGTTAAGCGCCCAACACAATCAGCTGCAAATACAGCCGTAGCCTCATGACGGGTATCTATCACCCTTATCCCTGCTTTATCAGCTTCTGTCAGAATTGGAGAAATATGTCCACCACATAGGGTAAATATAAACTTCACTCCCTGTTGAACAAGAATTGTACTGATGATGGCGCCTCCACTAATCATAAAGGTCAATTTTGGGTTAAGTTACGAATTTTTTATGCTATTTTCACTGGCAAAGAAATTCAACTTAATGGAAATAATAAAGGCAATAAAAGCAAGAATGACCGTAATCAATTCTATAAGTCTGTCAGAAAATGTCACTCCTGAAATCCTTGCCAATAGAAAAGTAATATACGAAGGCGGTAAATTTTCATGTCCCAATTGCCTCAAAACGGAATAATGCCAATCTGTCAAAGGGCAATATCCCCAACCATACCATATTCCCAGAACAAACCACGAGCCCAAAGTCAAGAAAATAACTACAAGATGTAATTTCTTCCAACGCTCAAAATACCAGCCGGTTAGATTAAACCCGATAAGAATAGTGTGAAAAAAAGTGAAAAAGAAATCTGCTGTTTGAAGCATTATATGCGTTTTTTATTCAAGTAACATTTCTGATCTGAATAATTAATGTAGGTCATGTCATAGCGAATCACCTATCACTTTGCAGTACATTTTCAAGCCAAAGCAAAATCAAGATCTCTGGCTGGAGATATAAAGGCATCTATTGCATCTTTGGCTTTCTTTTTTCCATGCATTAATCTCCTATCGATTAAAGCCCTGTTTGCCACAAGTGAATCGCCTAATCTTTCATCAGGTTGAATGATGATGGTTTCAAAGATTCTGAGCGGCTTACCCCGTATATCGTTTTCCATGTCATAGTCATAAATGACTTTTTCAGGATGAAGATCATGTATTTGTTTAAGGATGTAGTTTTTATCAACATATTCTTTGATGTCATGGTTAAAGATTTCCGTAATGGTGATATCTGCCAATGACCTAAGTGCTATTTGGGCAATGTTTTTATCGTCAAACACTTCTTCTTTAATCTGCCCATTGCTACAATTAATTACAATGATGGTATATTGAGTATCGTGGTCTTCATCTTTTTTAATTTCTCTAATGACATCACCTAATGGAGAAACATTTCTCACCCCTCCATCGACGAGGTTTTTGTGTAAGTTATTGCCGATTTGGATTTGCCTGACCGGAGGGAAGACTATTGGCATTATGGTAGATGCAAGCACACCATTAGCAAAATCTTCATCTGTTAAAAATTCAGAATGATTGATGGAATAATATTGCCCGCTATCCAGGGAAACATACCCGCATTTAAATATACAATGTTTAATGAGGTCTCTTTTCGCTAATCTGTGTAGCTTTACTTTCAGTGGTGTATTATCAGTCAGGCTTTTAAATAATGGAAGGCTTTTTTTCAATTCTTCCGATATCAAGGGTCCGATCTTCTCTATTATTTTTTGCTCTTTATTTCGTGAAAAAAGAATTCCCAGCCATTTCCATAAAGAAATTTTTCCCAGATTTAAATTAGGTAATAAGTGGTTTTTGATTTTTGCAAAATCAAGTTTAAGTTGCACCGTATCTTTTTGGGATCTAGTGTCAATAAAGTCTGAGGTGTAAATTTCTTCAACACCATTATTGGCAACATCTTCCCAATGCCGGGACAATTCGTCCATCCGATCAGAGGCGACCAGCAATCCATTTAATGCCCCTACTGAAACCCCGGCAACGATATCAAATTTCATCGAAGGATTATCCGGATTTACCTTATGCCAGTGATCATTAAGATACTGAAGTGCACCCAATTGGAAAGCTCCAAGAAAACCGCCGCCGCTTAAAACCAATGCATATTTTTTCATGAATTAACTTTTTCTGATTTCTTAAAATTCACTTGATACCTTTGGTAACAGGATAATTCCAATGAAAATACCTACATCTAAACTAATTGTCAGATTACTGTTACACTATGCATTTTTAAATATTTCACCCTTTTTCCCTTCTGTCCGGCAATGTAGAGATAAAATAAGTTTCCCACATAATCTCCTACCGATGTCTCATTTAAATTGTGAAACCGCTAAACCATCCATGAAAATACAAATATTTTTTAAAAATCAGAAATAAATAAGCTGATCACTTGCATGCTTGAATATACATTACATAACTACTTATACATCAGCACATTTAAAATACAGCCTAAAAGAAAACTTCACAAAAACCTTCCTATGGATCCATAAAGAGTAGTTACCTTTTGTGAATAAAATAAATTATTTTGTCCATTCGTTTTGGTGGTTTGAAAGATTCTACTATTTTAAATTTTATTTTGAAATAACATAATTTTATCTTTTGAAACCTACAGACATAAACAATCCAGAATATTTCCACAAGGTCGTAGATTGCCAATATGCATGTCCTGCACACACACCTGTACCTGAGTATATTAGACTCATTGCTGCGGGTAAATATACAGAAGCCTATATGGTAAATTGGGAGTCTAATGTATTTCCCGGCATACTGGGAAGGACTTGTGACCGCCCTTGTGAGCCTGCATGTCGCAGAGTGCGGGTCGAAGAAGAGCCTGTCGCTATATGCCGGTTAAAAAGAGTTGCAGCAGATCACAAGGGTGAAGTAAAATCCAGAATGCCTCAAGGCCCTTTTCCATCCAATGGGAAAAAGATAGCATTGATTGGTGGAGGTCCAGCCTCATTGACGGTAGCCAGAGATCTCGCTCCTTTGGGTTATGAAATCCACCTATACGATGAATGGAATAAAGGAGGTGGTATGATGCGTACACAAATACCTGCTTTCAGACTCCCGGAAAGTGTGCTGGAAGAAGAAGTGGACTATGTACTGGACATGGGTATTCACACCCACTTCAATCACTTTGTATCCAGCATGAAAGAAATGCTTCAAAAGGACTACGATGCCATTTTTGTAGGAACAGGGGCACCAAGAGGCAGAGACCTGGTTTTACCTGGCAGAGAAGAAGCAGATGCACATATCCATATTGGTATAGAATGGCTTGCCGGAGTAGCATTTGAACACATTAAATCTATCGGCAAAAAAGTCATAGTACTGGGCGGAGGAAATACGGCTATGGATTGTTGTCGAACCTCCAGAAGACTTGGCGGTGAAGTGGTGAAAGTTGTGGTTAGAAGTCCATTTGAAGACATGAAAGCTTCCTCATGGGAAATAAAAGATGCTATGGCTGAGGATATTCCCATCATTAACAATATGCCACCTAAGGAATTTGTAATGGAAAATGGAAAACTCAAAGGAGTTATTTTTGAAAAAGTAAGAGCGGAATACGATAGCAATGGCAGGAGAAGGCTTATTCCAACGGGTGAACCAGATGAATTAATTGAAGCGGATGATGTCATCATTGCCATTGGACAGGACAATGCGTTTCCCTGGATTGAAAATGATATAGGGATAGAAATAGGTAAATGGGATGTACCCGTTGTAGACAAAGTTACCTTCCAATCAACCTTGCCAAAAGTATTTTTTGGTGGCGATGCGGCATTCGGTCCGGAGAATATTATTACAGCGGTGGCTCATGGGCATCAGGCTGCTATATCCATTGACAAATTTGTACATGGAGAAGACATTTACGACAGGCCTTCTCCCTTAGTTAAATTGAAAGGTCAGAAAATGGGTATTCATGAATGGATGTATGATAGTGAGGTAGTGGATGATTTGAGGTACAAGGTTCCTCATGAAAATAAAGAAAAAACACTGGCAGACAGAAAGGTGGAAGTAGAATTGGGATTTGATGATCTACTTGGTTTTAAAGAAGCACAGCGATGTCTTAATTGTGATATTCAAACCGTTTTTCACGATGACAGATGCATTGAATGCGATGCCTGCATGGATGTATGTCCGACTTCATGCATTAATTTTATAACCAATGGAGAAGAAGATGATCTCAGGACAAGACTGCTTGCTCCTGCCAACGACCTGGATCAGGATCTCTATGTGTCGAAACCACTACCTACTACCAGGGTAATGGTAAAAGATGAAAACGTTTGTCTACATTGTGGTTTATGCGCTGAAAGATGTCCTACAGCAGCATGGGATATGCAAAAATTTTATTACAATGTGACTAAAGCCAGTGAAGTATGTCAGCTCCATCCCTTATAAACGATTTTGTGATCCGGTTTGCCAATGTTAATGGTACCGGATCGGCAAGTGCCAACAGCTTGTTTGCGAAATCTCTGTTCCGAATGGGAATTCCGATTTCTCCCAAAAATATTTTTCCCTCCAACATTCAGGGATTGCCTACCTGGTATGAAATCCGCTTGAGTGAAAAAGGTTATCTGGGCAGAAGAGAAGGTATTGATATCGTGGTAGGCGTAAATCCTCAAAGTTTACAAGAAGACATCGATTCAGTAAGAATAGGTGGATACTTTGTTTACGATAATTCCAAAAAGCTCCACGATACTTTTCTTAGAGAGGATATCGAATTTATAGGAATACCTATGATATCCATATGTATGGAGTTTTTCGAAAATCCGAGACAACAACAATTGTTTAAAAATATAATCTATGTAGGTGCTCTTGCCGCTTTACTCGATATGGATCTCGATGTCATTCATGGAGTGATTAAGGATCAGTTTAAAAGTAAACCCAAATTGGTAGAGCCCAATTTTTTTGCTTTACGACTGGGATATGACTATGCTCTTAAACATTATTCCTGCCCTTTGCCCATCAGTGTAAAAACAACAAATCTCAACAAAGATAAAATTCTTATAGATGGAAATACTGCAGCTGGTCTGGGACTTCTCTACGGTGGAGCCACAGTAGCTGCCTGGTATCCAATCACGCCTTCCACTTCTCTGGCACAGGCATTTGAGAAGTACGCATTGAGGTATAGAAAAGATCCTGAAACCGGCAAGAATAGATTTGCGGTTGTACAGGCTGAAGATGAATTAGCAGCGATTGGAATGGTTATAGGTGCGACATGGAATGGTGCAAGGGCATTTACCGCTACAAGCGGCCCGGGAATTTCTTTGATGAATGAATTTATTGGTCTTGCTTATTTTGCTGAAATTCCGGTAACATTGATCAATGTACAGAGAGGAGGTCCTTCGACAGGTATGCCCACCAGAACCCAACAATCCGATGTGTTATCCTGTGCTTATGCCTCTCATGGAGATACAAAACACCCAATGTTATTTCCATCAACGCCAACAGAATGCTTTTCAATGGGAGCTCAAACCCTGGATCTGGCTGACCGTATGCAAACAGTAGTATTTCTTATGACAGACCTGGATCTGGGAATGAACGATCATTTAACGGATCCTTTTCAATGGGAAGATGACCAAAAATACGATCAGGGAAAAGTCCTGTCTGCCGAAATGCTTGAGAAGTTGGAAAAATTCGGAAGATATCTGGATACCGACGGAGATGGTATAACGTATAGGACTATTCCCGCTGTACATCCTACCAAGGGATCTTATTTTACAAGAGGCACATCCAGGGACGAATATGCCAGGTATACAGAAAAAGGAGACGCTTATGTCAGAAATATGGAACGTTTGGCCAAAAAGTGGGAAACCATAAAAACCCTTGTTCCCAAACCTGAAATGTATCAAAAATCATATGAAAGCCGCATAGGAATGATCTTTTTTGGTACCACAACCTATGCAGCACTTGAGGCCATGGACAGAATAGAGGAAAATAATATTATTGTAGACTCTATGCGGATAAAATCATTTCCATTTGGAGCGGAGGTGGAAGACTTTATACAAAATCACGACTTCATTTACTTAATAGAACAAAACCGTGATGCCCAGATGAAATCACTGATCGTCAATGAAACGGGAACGGATCCGAATAAGTTTATTTCTATTCTCAATTATGACGGTATGCCTATAACTGCTGATTTTATTTATAAGGGTATCGCAGCCCATTTAAAAAGAAAACTCGAATTTGCATGAGCTATGTAAAACCTATATTTGCCCATCCTGATTTACCACTCAATGATGTGGGTTATAGAAAAAAGGATTATGAAGGTGTCATATCCACCTTATGTGCCGGATGTGGCCATGATTCTATAAGTGCGGCCATAGTACAAACCTGCTATGAAATGTCGATCGAACCGCATAGATTGGCTAAACTTTCAGGCATTGGATGTTCTTCAAAGACACCTGCTTATTTTTTAAGCAATTCACACGGATTTAACTCTGTCCATGGCCGAATGCCGTCCATTGCCACAGGCGCAAACCTGGCCAATAAGGATCTAATATATCTCGGAGTTTCCGGAGATGGTGATACCGCTTCTATCGGAATGGGTCAGTTTGTTCATGTAATAAGACGAAATCTTAACATGACATATATAGTCATGAACAATGGTTGTTACGGTCTCACTAAAGGACAAGACTCTGCAACTGCCGATGAAGGTTCTATCAATAAAACGGGTCATCAGAATCATTTCGAGGGAATAGATCTGGTCAGTCTTGCCATAGAATTGGGAGCGAGCTTTGTAGCCAGAAGTTTTTCCGGTGATAAGGAACAGCTTATCCCATTGCTTAAAGCAGCCCTATCACATCCTGGTTTTGCTTTTATCGATGTCATTTCGCCATGTGTTACATTCAATAATAATACAGGATCAACAAAATCCTATGACTATGTGCGACAGCATATTGAAGCTACATCCGTACTTGATTTTGTGCCGGAAGAAGAAGAAATAACCGTTGCTTATGATGAAGGTGAAACCGTGAGGGTTGAATTGCACGGAGGTGCTCATATCCGATTGAAAAAAAGGTCAGCCGACTGGGATCCCAGAGACAGGATGTTGGCGACTCAAGAAATTCAGAGTGCCAGAAGAAATGGAGAAATCCTTACCGGACTTCTGTACATCGATACGGTAAAACCAGATCTCCATAAAATGTTGAATACGGTAGACCAGCCGTTAAACACCTTAAAAGAAAATGAGTGTAATCCCGGGAATGAAATTTTACAAAAAATAAATCAGGCATTCAGGTAATCAATTCCGATCCATCTTCCCAGCCATATAATACAATATCGTTCCTGCAAAATAGAACACAAAATCGACCGGGTCAAAAATAAATTTGTCCGACAGGTAGGAAAATACCCATTCGAAGATAATGGCTAGCCAGGTCGTAATAATAAGCATATCAACTAGAGACAGTCCCGGTTTTTTATACAGCATATTTAGCTCCCATTCGTATAGAAATAAAATAATCGGCATGCATAATAAGGGATCAAGATAACTATCGATAAGTGGAATTTGTACACCTACTCCCCACTGTACAATTTGATGGAGTATAAAGAGGATGGATGATAAAATAAAGAGCCTTTTCTTCATATATTTTAAAATTAATCCCGGTACCCGCGAGATCCGGATTAAAAAGCGATTACGAATGCAACAATTAAAATAATGAGTACAACAGGAGACAAGAGTAGAAAAAGAGGTATGGCAATAATCTTTAACAGTATCTTACTCAGGATAGTCATCCAATGATCTCCCTTTTTTATACCCGCTCTTTTATCAAAACCTTCGTAAGTACGTTTTAGTAAAGATAGTACTGCATCCAATGCTGTTTCATTAGATTTGCATGGATCACCCATTTATTGATGTTTAATAAAATAATAGAAAGTGATTTTTCTTCTTAAAGTTTCTTCCAGACATGCTTTTACATTCAGCATGTTTCAACACGCCTTAAAAAATCGATCTATCATTATAGAGAAGATCTCACATTTACACAACATACAACAAAAATTATAATGTGCAGGGTTTAATGGAATCTGTGCAATCCCAAAATCCATGAGAATCCGTGATTCAGACAATTGCCCGGGAAAATATGGGTGGGTTGATGTGTTGGGTAAATTCAACCCCATTCGGGGTTGTTATGTTATTATTTCGCTGACCACCCCCCAAAACTTTTGGGGGGTGGCTATTCATATTTAAGCCTTTCAGGCTTATTTCTTTATGTATATAATCATTTAAACTCCATAATCAAAAAAATCCCGAAGGGATTAAATATGAATAGCCCCTCCCCAAAGATTTGGGGATATTGGGGGTAAAAGTTTAACAGATTACCAACCCCGAATGGGGTTGAATTGTCGGTTACTATAAATAGTTTTTCTCAAATACAATCTCATGCTCTTTGAGCAATCCAATTTATTCATCTTTGAAGGTCTACACACTTATGAAGTACTTTTGATTTCATTGTGTGGCACTCATATGTTTCACACCATAACTGTATTCCTTCGAATTGGAATCCGTGCAATCCCAAAATCCGTGTAATCCGTGATTCAGACAATTACCCGGCTGGCGTGGAACAAAGCCAAAGACCTTCGAGGTTTCAGGCTCAATTTAATAAGCTAAACAAAGTTAATAGCTTTGGGAATTATCGAGTTTTAGGGTAAAACCTCGAAGGTCTACACACTTATAAAGTACTCTTGATTGTATTTTGTGGTATCATATGGCGCGATTCGCACATTACCTTCGTTCCTTCAAGATTAAATCCGTGCAATCCCAAAATCCGATTAATCCGTGATTCAGACATATAAGGAGGCACTCGGCAATGGAAAGGAGACAGGAGACAGTGTGTCCACAAATCAACAAATCAACGATTCAACGAATAAACGATTAAACATATAAAAGCAGGCAGTTACAAATGCTTAAATAACTAAATAATTAAATAACTAAAAAGCCCTAACCGCCCTAACTCTAAGACCGTTGAACTTACTGCCGTTGACGGCGCCGCCAAAGAAGAAGCTGAAGACCCACGCGACGTTGGCGCTGACCTCCGTACTCGACCAATAATACGCATCTGCAAAACCTCCAATATTATCGAGGTCTCCCGTGGCTCCCTGTCCAATATTGTTGTACATTAATGCCAATTCGGCTATGGATGGAAGATACCAGTCGCCATATCCACTACCTGTATAATTTGCACAAACTAACGCAGCGTGGTTATCAATATCATCTTTTGCAGAATGAACAGCAATGATCATTGAGGTATTCATCTTGCCTGCATATAATGA
>JBGTBR010000057.1:0-65255 GCA_041749255.1 Saprospiraceae bacterium | reverse complement strand
ATACATGCAGGAAGAAGTGAAAGCATGGCAAGACAGCCGTAATAATAAGAACGCTACTATTAATTGGCAATTCACTAATGATAAAGCAAGAATTATACTTAAAAAGCTTTATCCGACAATTTTAACTTGACACGACACTAGAGATATCTGTAGATTATATTGGATAATCCCTTCAAGGCTTAAAGAGTTTACGGGTATATCTGGTAAAAAGAATGATTTAGGATGTTGAAAGTTTTCAAAAAAAAGTGTTCCCCTATGATGGATATTCGTTCGAAGTTGCAAACTTCGAACAACAGGATTGCAAACTTCAAACAACAGGTGATATTAGTCCAGCCGAAAACATCGCATATGTAGGAATTGACAATAAGCGTCACTATAACTTATAATTATAATGATGCTTTAATGAAAATAATACTAAAATGATAACCATTAAGAAAACATCAATAAGAATCCATTACTTTACCCATTTACAGTTCTGGATTTAATTTAATAAAAACAGTATTTATCATTTTTTAGCTTGAAATCAAATCACACTTCGATCATAAAAAAAATAGCTGAAGAACTCGGCTTTTCCAGCATAGGTATATCCAAAGCTGAATTTATGGACGAAGAAGCCCGTAAACTGGAAGCCTGGTTGCAAAAAGATGTTTACGGAGAAATGGAATATATGGCTCGACATTTCGATCTCAGGACAGATCCTACCTTACTGGTACCCGGCGCCAAATCCATCATTTCATTGGCTTATAATTATTATACCGATCAGGAGCAACGCGATCCATTTGCTCCAAAGATCAGTAAATATGTCTATGGAAAAGATTACCACAAGGTGATCAAAAAAAAATTGAAAAATTTTATTGAAGAGATCCGGTTGCAAATCGGCGAAGTTCATGGGAGATGTTTTGTCGATTCAGCACCCGTTATGGAGAGGGATTGGGCCGTGCGATCAGGCCTCGGATGGATGGGCAAAAACACCCTGCTCATTCATCCAAAAAAGGGATCTTATTTTTTTCTTGCCGAAATTATTTGCGATTTGGAACTCCAATACGATCATCCTATTCAGGACTATTGTGGTACCTGCAGACGGTGTATCGATGCATGTCCAACTGATGCATTTTCTCAGGAAGGGTATTTTCTTTACGCTGACAGATGCATTTCCTACCTCACGATTGAACACCGGTCAGCTCTTCCTGAAGAATTTAAAGGCAAAATGGCCGACTACATTTTTGGATGTGATATCTGCCAGCAGGTATGCCCCTGGAATCGGTTTTCCACTCCTCACAGAGAAGAATCTTTTAGACCAAGGGAAGACATGCTGAAAATGAATCGAAAAGAGTGGATTGAAATGACAGAAAAAGTATTTGATACTATGTTTGAAGGAAGTGCCGTTAAAAGGGCAAAGTATTCAGGATTAAAAAGAAATATCTCGTTCCTCTCCGAAAATGGGAATGAATCATCTTCTCCAAAATAATTATTACATGTACGCACTCATTAAGAATAAAGAAACATTACCTTTGCATTTTGATCATAAACCACCATACCTGGCAGCTCTATGAGCGAACAAATAAAACATGAGTGTGGCCTGGCACTCATAAGGCTTTTAAAGCCCCTCGAATATTACCATAAAAAATATGGCACGGCACTTTACGGCCTCAATAAATTGCAACTTTTATTACAAAAGCAGCGAAACAGAGGTCAGGATGGTGCAGGTATTGCCACAATCAAATTTGATATGACTCCAGGAAGTCGTTATATCAGCCGCAAACGCAGCAATAGTCCCCAATATTTAAAAGACCTGTTTCAGGGAGTGTATACCCATTTTAACCAATGTACTCCCGAGCAAATGAATGATCCTGCCTGGCTTAAGGAAAATAAGCCCTTTACAGGAGAGCTTCTTCTGGGGCATCTGCGATATGGTACCCACGGACTCAATAACATCGAAACAGTTCATCCCTTCATCAGATCAAACAATTGGATATCCAGAAACCTCATCTTAGCGGGAAATTTTAACCTGACCAACGTGGATGAAATGTTTCAGGAACTCATTGAATTTGGTCAATACCCCAAAGAAAAATCCGATACCGTCACCGTTTTAGAAAAGATGGGACATTTTCTCGATGACGAAGTTCAGCGTTTATTTTCATGGTTTAAACCAGAGGGTTTTAGTAATCAGGAAATCAATGAACTTATCGCAGAACACCTCGATGTACAGAGATTGCTCCAACGCTCTTCCCGGAAATTTGATGGCGGCTATATCATGGCTGGTATGATCGGACATGGTGATGCATTTGTTCTCAGAGATCCGTCCGGAATACGGCCTGCATTTTATTACTACGATGATGAAATCGTAGTCGTAGCGTCAGAAAGACCGGCCATTCAGACATGTATTGATGTCCGGCATCATCAGATCCACGAACTGAAAAGAGGCCATGCACTGATCATCAAAAAAAATGGCCACATTTCGGAACAGCTTTGTAAAGATCAGCTGGAAAGAAAAGCGTGTTCATTTGAACGGATATATTTTTCAAGGGGAACAGATAGAGATATATATCTGGAGAGAAAGAAACTGGGTGAACTTCTCGCAAAAGACGTGCTGAAATCGGTCAATTATGATTTTAAAAATACCATTTTTTCTTTTATCCCAAATACCGCTGAGGTTTCCTTTTACGGTATGGTTAAAGGTATTCACGATGAGATCGATGCTATTAAAACCAAAAGGATACTCGATCTGGGACCAATGATCGATAAAGAAAACTTAAAGGAAGTACTCGATATCAGACCCAGGATAGAAAAATTAGCGGTAAAAGATGATAAACTCCGCACATTCATAGCAGATGATATCGCCAGGGATGAAATGGTAGCTCATGTATATGACGTTACGTATGGCATAGTCAATAACGGTGTGGACACTCTTGTCCTGATTGACGATTCCATTGTGAGGGGAACCACCCTTCGAGATAGCATCATTAAAAACCTTTGCCGCCTCAAGCCTAAAAAAATCGTCATTGTATCTTCGGCTCCTCAGATCCGCTATCCCGATTGTTATGGAATAGATATGTCGAAGATGAATGAATTTGTTGCCTTTAAAGCACTTATAGCCCTTTTAAAAGAAACCAAACAGGAAAATCGTCTCGATGAGGTGTATGACCGGTGCAGAGAACAGGAAAAACTTCCTCTTGAAGAAATGACCAATCAGGTGCAATATTTGTACAGCTTGTTTACCGATGATCAGATCACTGCAAAAATTGCAGAAATTATTACACCGGATGGAACTGCACCAGAAATCCAGCTCATATACCAAAGCATTGAAAACCTGCATAAGGCATGCCCTAATAACAATGGCGACTGGTACTTTTCAGGCAACTATCCCACTACCGGCGGTACGCGTATTGTCAACAGAGCTTTTATGAATTTTATGGAAGGAAAGAATGTAAGAGCTTATTTATAATTCTCCGCTCTCTCACCTCCAAATGTTATTCATTTCTGTTACATAACCTTCTCGCATTTCAGTCGATCCGGTAACGATCACCTGAGCCTTATCAAAAGGTTCTGAAGGAAAGAAGATATCCGTCATGACACATTTTCCTTCATCTGCAAATAACTCGACAGAAGAATGATCGAGATAAATAATCATATTTATCGATTCAAAAGGGTACACAGTCTGACCTGTATGTTTAGAGGCAAATGGTGGGTAAAATTCCGCATTTCCTGAATGGGTTCTGTTTATAAAGTACGTCTCGTCATCCGCATTGTACCCCACATCGATAAACTCCTCTGAAGTATTAGAAAACCTGATGATGATCTGGCCTTCTTCCGGTTTATCAAATGACAAATTGAGTTTTGCCGTTGTGATCCCTTCCATAAGGAGAATGCTGTCCGCAATGATCTGTGCTTTGACCGTTTTTGTGTTTTTTTTCAATACAGCCAACTCCTTAGGTGGTACGGATCGCAGAAAAAAATCACCCCCACTTTCAAACAAAAAAATCTCACGGGGAAGAGTCATGGCACTTCTCCACACAGAAGCAGGAACTTCCTGAGCGTACAGCCAATTGCTCATCCAACCCATAGCAAGAGTCCGACCATCCGGAACATTAGACCAGGTTACAAGTGCATAATTATCGGTGCCATAATCCAGCCATTTTTGATTTTGAGGATCACCCGTAAAAGTCTTTCCATCAAAATCTCCAACAAAGTACCCGGTGGCTGTCCCCCCATTGGGAGCTTTTTGCTGTATGCTCACTATGAGTACCCATTTTTCTTCTTCACTCCCCTCTACCCGCATAGGAAAAAGATCGGGGCATTCCCAAAGTCTGTCATCCCCAGGTATACCAAATTCACTGGTTAACGTCCAGTCTTTCAGGTTGGGAGAGGTATAAAACATAGCCTTATCATACGCTGCTAATACCATTATCCAGTTTTTGCTTTTATCATGCCATATCACCTTTGGATCCCTGAAATCGCGAATGCCTGGATTCACAATGACCGGATTGCTTTCATACATTGTAAATGTCCGACCATTATCATTTGAAAAGGCGATGGATTGGTATTGGAAATCATTGCGACCCTCTTTTTCCATTTCGGGATTGTGGTGTGTAAAAATGGCTATAAGTGGATCCTTACCGTTTTTACCCAATCCACTGGTATTACCCTTATCCACCACTGCACTTCCTGAAAAAATCCATCCGAGTGAATCGGGGTATAATGCTACAGGGAGATGTTCCCAATGTACAAGGTCGCTACTCACAGCATGACCCCAATGCATGGGTCCCCAAACAGTGCTGTCAGGATAATATTGATAGAAGAGATGATATTCACCATCGTAATATACCATTCCATTTGGATCATTCATCCAGTTTGCTTCAGGACTAAAGTGAAACTGCGGGCGGTATTGCTCCGTATAATATGAATCGTCACTGGAATCTGGTGTTGCAGGTTGATTACATCTCCAAAGGTTGAATAAAACGCAACCTGTAAGCATAACAAATGTGAGGATGGATGGCTTCATTTTCATTTAATTGAGTTGGTTTATAATAAAAATTATATCTGGTATCATCTTTTTTGATTTATCAAAATCAGATAATCTGAAAGCAACTACTCAGGTATTAGTGGGATCCGTAAATAGAATTGAAATTTGATATGCATACCATAAAAAATTCAAAACCCATCCAAATGTCGTAAAACATCGTTAAAATGTTATTATTCATACTATACGTTTTTTGACAACCACGAAACTTGACGTAAAAAGTGATTATACCACTAAATAATTGTATCTTTGCGCCCTTTTATAACATTTTATATCTTTACTTCTTTGAACAATACTTTCACCCAATTAGGACTTGAAACAGCAACGGTCCAAACAGTAGAAAAACTGGGTTTTCATACCCCCACCGAAATACAGCAAAAAGTCATCCCATTTATACTGGAAGAAAAGGGTGACCTGATCGCTTTGGCTCAAACCGGCACAGGAAAAACGGCTGCATTTGGACTTCCGTTAATCACTAAAATCGCGCCGGGCAGTGATGGTGTTCAGGCTCTCATTCTTTGCCCTACCCGCGAACTGGCCATCCAGATTGAAAATGATATCCAATCCTACCTATCACCAGGTAAACGAATTTATACACTTGCCGTATACGGTGGAGCACCCATAAGACCTCAGGTCAAAGCCCTGAAAAAAGGTGTACACATCGTGATAGGCACTCCGGGCAGAACCCTGGATCTTATAAGGCAAAAAGCTTTGCATGTAGATACCATACAATACCTGGTATTGGACGAAGCAGATGAAATGCTCAATATGGGTTTCAAAGAAGATCTCGATTCGATATTGGAGACGACGCCCAGTGGAAAGAAAACTTATCTTTTTTCGGCTACCATGCCATCACATGTAAGAAGAATTGCCTCGGACTACATGAATCATGTAACCGAATTAACCGCGGGAAATAAGCAAAGTTCAGGCCCAAAAACGGTAGAGCACTTTTATTATCTGGTACACGAAAAAAACAAAGCGGCTGCATTGCAAAGAGTTTTGTACAGTCTCCATGATCCATATTGTATCGTTTTTTGCAAGACCAGAGAAGACACTAAGAATCTTTCGCGCAAGTTGATTAAAGATGGATTTGATAACCGCTTTATCAATGGAGACCTTTCACAATCGCAGCGGGAAGAGGTAATGGAAGCCTTTAAGAAAAAAGAGTTCAATGTGCTGATCGCTACTGATGTCGCTGCCAGAGGGTTGGATGTAAGCCAACTTACACATGTGATAAATATCAATCTTCCAGACGATCCGGAAGTGTACATACACAGGAGTGGTCGTACGGGAAGAGCCGGACATAAAGGTGTTTGTATATCCATATTCAATACCAAAGAACAACGGAAAATGAAGATGGTAGAGAAACTCCTGGGGAAAAAGGTGGAACTCCTCGAAATGCCTGGCAAACACGATATTATTAATGCCAGAGTCGAAAAATTTCTGAATGAAGTGCTCACCACGGGAGAAGGCTTACTATGGGATACCTCCATACCTAAATACCTGATGGATATATACCAAAATATGTCGAAAGAGGAGATCATGAGACATTTCATAGGGTATTACATAAAAGAAATGGAAATCGCCGAATTTGAAGAAATTGAAGTTGGCAGAAGATCCACTTCGGAAAGAAAATTTTCAGGAAATGAAAGGGATGATACGATAGAATGGAAAGCTTACTTTCTTGGCAAAGGAATGAAACAGGGTATGACGAAAGGAGATTTACTCCAAATCATCAACCGATCCACACCGGGTAAAATGGCCAAAGTAGGACGGTTAAATGTTCAGAAAAACTACTCTCTTTTCGAAATTGAGGCAGTGGCTGCTGAGCCCATAGTTGCCAAAATGAATGCATTGGATTGGAAAGGTGAAACACTTTTTGTCAAAGAAGTTTCCAGAACAGAACTTGACGCCAAATCTCATACCCGACGAACCCGAACCCATGCCCCTAGAAATCGCAAACAAGGTAGAAGAGAAAAAAGAAAATATTAACAAAAGAAGTGATGTACATGTGTTTTCAAAGTAGAAAATGAAAATACCCCTTCAATAGTGTTTTAACCAATCGTGTATAAAAAATGAGCTGAATTTTTTCTGTACACGTTTGTATCCAGTGATTTTCTGATAAAGATTGTATCTGACAGGCAGATCCCTGTTAAAACTGAACCAACTTTCTTTATATCTCCTTTTTATCATTTCATCGGCTATTTGTTATATCTTTTGAATGGTTATATTCGGGGATGAAAATTCAATTCATATGAAGGAACAAGAAGCATTTCAATCCAGATTTATCGATGCAGCTGATATGCAAAGTAAGATCGGATCAGAAATTGGGATATCTAAATGGCAGACAATCGACCAGGATACCATTGATACATTTGCACGAACTACCGGTGATCAACAATGGATACATACAGATCCAACGGTGGCAAAGCTGCATTCACCCTATGGAACAACTATTGCTCATGGCTTTCTCGTTCTATCCATGGCTCCGGCCATGATGTACGAAATCATGCATGTAGACAATGCGATTATGGTTATCAATTACGGTCTAGATAAGGTGAGATTTCCCCACGCTGTGACGGTGGGAAGTAAAATTCGCGCCAGGGCAATACTAACAAAATTTGAATCGTGGAACGATGGTATAAAACTTACTTTGCATTTGGTTTTTGAAATTGAAAATATGGAAAAACCTGCATGCATAGCTGACTTTATCGTATTGATTTTAACGGACGACAAAGAAGATATATAAGCACATGGGTAAGATTATTTATGTACGCCATGGGCAGGCTTCTTTGTTTTCTGATGATTACGACCAACTTTCAGATTTGGGTATCAGGCAATCTCAAACTGTTGGGGACTTTTTACTCAGTGAAAATATTACCATACACGCCATTTATTGTGGCCCACTCAAACGTCACCTGCAAACTGCAGAAGCCATATTGAGCAAGATCGAAGTGACCGAAAAACACCCCACCCTGGTCGAAGGTTTGAGAGAACATGAAGGATTTGGTATTCTTAAAAGTTTGCTACCCCATCTCATCGAACACGATGAACAGATCAGAGAGTTAATCAATAGACCATTTGGTAATAAAAAGGAACAAATAAAACACCACCTAAGAGTGTATGAAAACTTTGCCAGTCGTTGGATACGCGGAGAATTTGACGATATGATCGATAGTAGATTCACATCATGGCCTCAATTTGTCAACAATGCAAAAGAATCATTCCAAATGATAAATCATCAAAGCGAAGAGGGTAAAAATGTATTGGTGGTCACTTCAGGCGGTCCCAAGGCTGTGGCATGCGGGAGTGTATTAGACTTGTCTTTCACCAATATCATGGATTTGAGCTGGGTAATTTATAATGCATCTGTGTCTATTTTTTCAAAAAATCATAAGAATATAATACTTTCTTCATTTAACAATATTAGTTTTATCCAAGATAAATCCTGGAGAACGCTCGTATAGATTTGTAGGATGCAGCGATATATTTTTGTGCTTTTCGCACCAGCAAAATAGCTCCTGGTTACTTTTATATAACTTTGATTCGTCACATAAAAAAGAAATACAATGAATACATTTTGGAGGCCTTTGCAAATGACGATTTACTTTGTAATACTCAGTTTACAGTTCGCGTTGTATAGCCAATCAAATGAATGGGAGATCAGAGCGGACAATATTGATCCTAATAACTATTATGGAATCACAGTGGCCAATGGTATAATAGGGATTGTTTCATCCCCACATCCAATGAAAATTTCAGAGATTGTCCTTAATGGAGCCTATGATTATTACCAAAGGGGAAGGGTTTCGAACATCTTAAAAACCTTCAATCATATGGATATGGACTTAATGATTGATGGCCAAATGATACAAAGGTCAAATATTCAGGGGTTCACTCAATCTCTTAATATGAAAGAAGCCACCTTTACAACTTCGTTTGTCCACGGCAATAAGGCAGAAGTCAAAGCCAGCATGATGGCTTTAAGGCATTTACCGTATTCATCCTTGATCGAAATAGAGATCAAGGCGTTAAGCGATATCACTATTACGCCTCTATCGACGATCCTGGCTCCTGATCATTTAAGTGATGTGCGTAATTATTTTTCCCATATCGACCGACCCCACGTAACCATTCCTTTAATGACTTCAGTAGCCAATAGTCCTTCTGGCAGGCTGAAAGTAGCCGCCAGCAATAGCATTATATTTCCGGAAAAGCATGGGGAAGAACCACAGGTAATTCATGAAGACTGGGATTACAATCGCCATTTGATGAAATTTACGAGGAAATTAAAAGCCGGTGAAACTTATACTTTTACTGTCGTGGGAAGTACAGTTTCATCTGAACAATATGAAGATCCTTTCAATGAAGCTGAGAGACTTACCATTTATGCTGCTCTGGAAGGGAATAAAAGACTTAAGAACCGGCATCTTCAAGCCTGGAATAAACTGTGGCAAAGCGATATAAGTATAGAAGGTAAGCCAGATCTTACAAAAGACATTCGCAGTGCACTGTATCACTTATATTCTTTTGCCAGGGAAGGGACAGCTTACAGTTTATCACCAATGGGGCTTTCCGGCCTGGGATACAACGGTCATGTATTTTGGGATACGGAAATATGGATGTACCCACCGTTGCTTTTGCTGCAACCGGAAATAGCCCGATCCATATTGGAATACAGATTTGAACGTCTGGACGCGGCTAAGCAAAATGCTTTTGCTCATGGTTATGATGGTGTCATGTTTCCATGGGAATCAGCTGGCGACGGTTCAGAAGATACACCTGTATGGGCATTGACGGGTCCCTTTCAGCATCATATCACTGCTGATATAGGATGGGCCTGCTGGAAATACTACCAGGTAACTAAAGATCGGGAGTGGCTGGAAACCCGGGGTTGGCCCATTTTAAAAGAGGTAGCCAAATTCTGGGTAAGCAGGGTCGAACGAAATGGTCCGAAGCAATATGACATTCTCAACGTGATCGGTGCCAATGAATTTGAGGAAAATATCGATAACAACGCTTATACCAATGGGATGGCCATTACGGTATTGCGATATGCTGCTAAGGCTGCGAGAGAACTCGGCATGGAACCAGATCCAGATTGGGAACATGTAGCTTATAATATACCTATACTTACATTTCCCGATGGTACTACACGCGAAAATGCAACCTATGACGGTGCTGAAATAAAACAAGCCGACGTTAATTTATTAGCGTATCCTCTTTCTATAGTAAGTAATAAAGAAGATGTACTGAGAGATCTCGATTATTATCTTCCAAGACTATCACCTACAGGTCCCGCAATGGGTCAGGCTATTTTGGCCATATTGTATAATCGACTAGGTATGACAGAAAAAGCAGGTGAAATTTATCAAAACTCTTATAAACCCATTGAATTACCTCCATTTGGAGTGCTGGCTGAATTTCCTGGAGGAACCAACCCTTATTTTGCTACCGGGGCGGGAGGAATGTTGCAAGCCGTTCTTTATGGATTTGCCGGATTGGAAATTACTGACGAAGGTATCATCCAACTGAATGTAAATGTGCCGAAAGGATGGAAAAATATAAAAATTACCGGTGTAGGTATGGAAAAAAAGGCTTTCAACGTTAAAGAATAATTGGAGTAAGATTTTAAAGTGAAGCCGTAAACATAAGTTTATCATCGCACTCACATAGCCTAAGAACTAGTCAACTTGGATGGAGGAAAAAAATAATTTGCCAGAAGTCAGTGAAGGCAAAAATAAATCTAGCAATTCAGAGCAGGCCCTGCAGAAGGACTTAAAAGACGTATTTTTGTCTTTCAAGAATTTTATCAGAGATACTTTTGATATCAGTTCCGAAACAGACCAGGCCGTCACCATAGAAACCATTAAGAATGACATTTCCATGAGAGGCCATACAGCATGGATTCTAATTTGCTCGATATTTGTCGCTTCTGTAGGTCTTAATGCCAATTCCACCGCGGTGGTGATCGGAGCGATGTTAATCTCTCCCCTACTAAGCCCCATATTGGGAATGGGACTGTCTCTTGCCATCAATGATATAGATACTATGCGAAGGTCGGTAAAAAACTTTGGCATAATGGTAGTGCTGAGTGTTATGACGGCTTTTCTCTTCTTCTGGATATTTCCCCTTCGTGAAGAGTCATCAGAATTACTGGCCAGAACGGCACCGGACATCAGGGATGTTTTAATTGCATTTTTTGGTGGATTGGGATTGATCATTGCCCGCACCAAAAAGGGTACTATAGCCAGTGTAATATACGGTGTGGCGATTGCTACCGCTTTGATGCCTCCACTTTGTACAGCCGGTTTCGGATTGTCTATGTTCGTAGCTGAAAGCGGAGTTGTGGCCATGAGGGGCTTATCATACTTTGGCGGTGCCATGTACCTCTTTACGATAAACAGTATTTTTATATGCCTGGCTACTTTCCTGATTCTTAAGTTACTCCGGTTTCCTATGGTTCGCTATGTGAATTCCATTAGAAGAAGGAGGATTTCACAAGTCATTTCTATTGTTGCCTTTTTAGCCATGTTACCAGCGTCATTGACATTTTACAATGTATTCCAGCAAAAGCTTTTTAATAATCAGGCCACTAAATTTATAGACGAAGTAATAAAACCTTACCAGTTTACGGAAGGGGGTATCATGTTGGATAATATGACTGAAATCGAGCATAATAAGCACGGTGGACTCATTAAATTATATTTTGTAGGTAGCGACATAATATCTGATAACCTGGCCGCTTCATGGGAAGCCCAGGCAAACCAAAATTACCCAAAGCTCAGAAATACCAGGGTTCTGATTCAGGGAGGAGTTAGAGGGGAGACAGAGGATAAATTTGTATACGTACGCGAGTTGTATGAAGCTTCAAAAAAAGATATGCAGGAAAAAGATGCCAAAATAACAGAACTGGAAAAAGAACTCGCAAACCTCGGCAATCTTAATAATTTAAAGGTTCCTTTCAGTGAACTCATAAATAATGCTTACATTCTATTCCCAGAGTTGGAAAATATAGGATATTATAATTACATCTCTGCAGATGCGAATATGAAAAAGGATACTACCCTTGTTATGAAAGCCCTATGGAAAAAAAACCTGGCATCCGGCACCAAATCACAAAAGACCGAAATCCTAAAAAGGTGGTTAACCAATCAGATCATCTCCGGTAAAATGGAGTTTGATATACAATGATTTTATACTGAACTATTCGGGGTTAAAATTTTGTCTCCAACAGATATGGAAGCATAGATCTCCAGGTAGGCCAATCGTGTTTGATATCATATCCCCATATATCCAGATCGTGTGGAATGCCTTTAAAATTTAAAAGCCCTGAAATATAACGCGAAGCATTGGGGTCTTCATAATCTCCTGAGCCGGTCAATATATGTATATGATTTGAGCTTCTGATGGCATTGAGATGGTTTTCGTCCTTCATATCGTTTAAATAGTGCATTGGACTATTAAAATACGTGTCTTCATCCCAGTAACTTTTTGTGTAGGATCCCAGATCATATACTCCGGACATGGCGATACAACCATTTATTTTCCATGGGTTTTTAAAGAATAGATTAGCGGCATGCAATGCTCCAAATGATGCACCACAAGTGATTATGGGTGTATCCTGACTGGTACTGTTTTTAATATAGGGTATGACCTCATTGTAAACATAGTTATTAAACTGCTGGTGTCTAATGGCTTTGTGCCTGCCTTCCATTTTACTGTTAAGCCAGCTCTCATTGTTGATGGAATTGATTGAAAAAACCTTTACTTTACCCTCGTCAATGTATTTGGAAATAACATCTATCATTAAAAATCTCTCATACTCCAGAAAGTCAGCTGCTGCTGTAGGTAGAAGTAAAAGCGAAAATCCATAATGCCCATATGTAACAATTTCCATATTTTTGTTCAAGGATGGGCTATACCATTGGTCAATATATCTGTGCATGTCTAAAAATTTGGCGCAAAATTAGAATAATATCCCATATAAATACCTTTTGCAGAATATTTTATGCAAAAGCCATTTGTTTCCTTCGTAAAATCTAAAGATATTTTTACCAGCCCTAGTTTCGGATGAAAAATTTTCAATGTCGAGAAGTCCTTTTAAATGTAAAGCCTCTAAAAGCACAAAAAAATATGAATTATGACTGAGTTTACTCCATTTTGAAATGCAAATAAAAAAGAACCATCCAGCTATATTCCAGGGATTTCAAAAGTATAAACTACTATCAGAAAACGGAAAGTTTAATAGGTTTTTCCATAACCCGATTAAATATATTTTTGCCCAATTCATTTTGAAAATTTATTATCCACTATTTCAAAAAGGCTGGAAAACACGCACTTACACATTTTTCGGAGAACCGATGAATGTTAACCTTCCCTCAGCTACGGACATATTTCTCACCGGAGGAAAATCGCATGGTTCTGAAGTAAGATTAACCGCCTTTTTGACCAAGCACCTGAAAGAAGGAGATGTATTTGTTGATGTAGGGGCACATTTTGGATATTATTCACTACTGGCATCAAAACTGACACGAAAAGTTGGAAAGGTGTATTCATTCGAACCGACTCCGGAAAGCTTCAACCTTCTGGCTGCCAATGCTATTGAAAAGACCAACATCTCCGTGTTTGAAAGTGCTGTCACTGACGAGGTTGGCCAGGTCATTCTGTATACTTTTCCACTGCTGCATTCAGAAGGAAATACATTAATCCGCGAATCTTTTTCACATAGTCCCTCAACTCAAAAGCAAAAAGCCAGTAGCAAAATGGTCGATTCAATCACTTTAGATTCATTATTACATTATTACATTCCCTGGATAAAAGTGCACCGACTTATATAAAAATAGATGCAGAAGGAGGAGAAGAAAAGATCGTGAAAGGCGGGCTACAACTCCTCGGAGAAATAAATGACTTGACGGTAATTATGGAATTCCATAGCGGAAGTCCAGGCGATTCACCCCATTCCAACGCAAAAAACACATTGGAACAACATGGATTTATTTGTCATTTCATCACTGGAGAAGGAACTTTGGAAGAATGCACCTCTGATTATCCACTATTCATTCAGAAAAAGAAGACTTCAGAAAACTTGGTCTTTAAAAAGCAGAGGAATACTTTATATACAACAGATTAATTACCCAGTTTTCAAAAACGAATGATCTTGACACTATACTGTCAAACCCTCTTTCATTTTCTGTGCATTTTCAGCCAATTGAAGTTTTTCGATGATCTCATCCAATTGCCCTTCCATAATGCGATCAAGATTATATAAAGTCAGATTGATGCGGTGATCTGTAACCCTGTTTTGAGGATAGTTGTAGGTGCGTATCTTGTCAGACCGATCTCCGGTTCCAACCAAAGATTTTCTCTTTTCTTTTTGTTCTTCATATACTTTTTCCTTTTGCACTTCTCGCACTTTAACGTACAGTCTTTGAAGGGCTATTTCCCTGTTTTTATGTTGAGACCTGGAATCCGTACTTTCCGAAACGATACCCGTAGGTATATGGGTAAAACGAACTCCCGACTCGGTTTTGTTAACATGTTGACCTCCGGCTCCGCTTGCTCTGAAAGTATCCACTTTGAGTTCGTCCTTCCTGATATTGATATCTTCTTCTTCAAATTTGGGCAATACGGCAACCGTAGCCGCAGAGGTATGCACCCTACCCTGAGATTCTGTTTTAGGTACTCTCTGCACCCTGTGGGCTCCTGATTCAAACTTCAAAAATCCGTACACATCGTTTCCAAACACCTCAATGACCACTTTGTTAAAGCCTCCTACACTGCCTTCATTGACATCCAATATTTCTGTTTTCCAACCTTTTGACTCAAAATACTTGCTGTACATTTTAAATAAATCACCGGCAAAAATACTGGCTTCATCACCTCCGGTTCCGGAGCGGATTTCTATTATAACGTCTTTACTGTCTTCCGGGTCTTTAGGTATTAGCAGTATTCTGATTTTTTCTTCCCATTCTTCTTTTTTCTCTTCCAGCTCATCGAGCTCAAGTTCTGCCATTTCCCGCATTTCAGGATCCGGGTCTTTGAGCATCTTGCGGGATGATGCGATATTGTCAACAATATCTTTGTAGATGAAAAACGCTTCCACAACCTCTTTCAAATCTTTGTACTCCCTGTTGATGCGGGTAAATTGCTTCATATCCTGAATGACCTCAGGGTCAGACAGTTTTTCTTCAAGGTAGTGATACCGTTCGTGAATGGCTTGTAATTTATCTATCATGGCGGGCGCAAAAATAAGAATATTTCCCGGATTACAGTTCAAAAATATCACCATATAACCTCCAACCTCCATCGATGTAAATGGTCTCACCGGTGATATAGCTGGCCATATCGGAGGAGGTGTATAAAATCAGCTGAGCCACTTCTTTTGTGCTTCCCAATCTCTTTAAGGGTACTTTTGCAGCAATTCCCCGGGTGAGTTCCTCTGGATACTGTTCCAGTCCTGAGGAATAAATGATGCCTGGTGCTATCGCATTGACATTTATGTTGTGCTTACTCCATTCAACTGCCAAAGTTTTAGTCATATTGTCAATTCCTGCTCTGGCAGCTCCCGTGTGGATCATTCCCGGAACACCCCTGTAAATATTGACTATGATGTTGACTATATTTCCTTTACCCTGAGGAATAAAAAATGTAGTAGCCATTGTATGAGTGACGTACCAGGTACCATTCAGATTATTGTTGATGACGGCATCCCATCCTTTTTTATTCAAATTTTCTGCGGCAACGGGAAACTGACCACCCGCATTGTTGATCAAAATGTCAAGTTTACCCATTTCGTCCTTTATCTTTTTAGCCAGGCTCTCCACTTGTTCTATATCTCTGTTATCACAAACAGCATAATGCACAGTTCCGATGGAAGACAATTCTTCAGTAGCATTCTTCAACCTTTCTTCTTTTCGGGAAGATATATATACAGTAGCCCCTAACTCTAAGTACTGACGGGCTGTTTCCATGCCAATACCACTACCCCCGCCGGTAACCAAAACAACTTTATTTTTAAATAATCCATCTTTAAATATCATGCTTCATCTTTAATTTTGGGAATATTTTTAGAGTTATTCAACCTCCTCATAATCCACGAATTCTTCATTGTCCTGAATGTCGTGAAGTGATTTTTTCTCAAGTGGAGCAGGTATTCTTTTCTTCGGTTTAAAGAAGAGCCTGTAAATGGCATAAATGAGTAAAGCAAAAAGTACAAATTTCATGGACGTGTGTTCTTGTATTTGTTGGTATATGATCTTTTGTAACTAATCAGATATTACATATGTTACTCCTTTGGAATAATAGCTAAGAGTTACAAAATTACAAATCCTGAATTTAATTAATTACTCCCTGGATTGAATAATATTGCAAATGTATTCATTATTTTACACATTTCCCGGAGGAATGAATGATATCCATTTTTTCAAAATTCAAAAAATCCTAATTACCACACTTTGTTTTAATACCATGTTTGATAATGAAGTTACAAAATATAATAGCTGATACCGGTGACCTTCTCGTTGTCAACAAACCTGCCGGCACACCCGTTCAGAGTGATCAAACCGGTGATGCAGATTTACAAATATGGGCAGAGCAAATATCAAAAATTTCTCCCCTTTATCTGGTCAATAGATTGGACAGGCCTGTATCCGGGTTGGTCATTTTTGCAAAAACCAAAGCAGAATACCAACAAATCATGACCACCTGGCATAGCCAAACCTCTAAAAAATACCTGGTCATTACAGAAGGCAGGTGGGACAATGCAACAGGCACCCTGGAAGACTTTCTCATTAAAGGGAGAAATAATAAATCCATTCCCTCACCTACAGGCAAAAAAGCCACCCTACATTATCGCATATTGTTTCTTTTTGACAACTACACCTTGCTGGAAGTTGAAATCAAGACGGGTAGATTTCATCAAATCAGAGCTCAAATGTCCCTTGCCGGTCATCCGGTAAAAGGAGATGTGAAATATGGAGCCAGAAGGAAGAATCCGGGTCGCTTCATTCATCTACACGGATATAATGTTACTTTAGGCGATGGGAGATCCTTTACCGCTCCTCTTCCAGAGGGTGATCCTTTATGGGAAATGTCGGCAAAATACACCTGATTATCATGGATAATCGAAACCAGATATTCTTTAACATTGTTATCTTTATGAATGAAAACTGTATAAAATGGTCGCCGAAGTAACAGCAGCAAAAGAAAGATTGGACAGAAATGGGTTTCTCGATTTAGAAGTGGATCCTACCATTGATTTATATAAAGAGATCGAAAGGCTAAAAAAGGAGAAAAATGCCGTAATACTGGCACACTACTACCAGGAATCAGAGATCCAGGATCTTGCAGATTACATAGGCGATAGTTTAGGTCTTGCCCAACAAGCAGCCAAAACAGATGCGGATATCATCGTTTTTGCCGGTGTACATTTTATGGCAGAAACGGCTAAAATTCTCAGTCCACAAAAGAAAGTATTGCTTCCGGATCTAAAAGCTGGTTGCTCATTGGCAGACTCTTGTCCTCCTCACTTGTTCAGGAAATTCAAGGAAAAGTATCCCAATCATATCGTAGTCAGTTATATCAATTGTACTGCAGAGCTCAAAACCCTCACCGATATATGCTGTACATCCTCCAATGCAGAAATAGTCATCAGAAGCGTTCCTGAAGATCAGGGTATTATTTTTGCTCCGGATAAAAATCTGGGTGCCTATTTAAAGAAAAAAACAGGCCGGGATCTTATACTCTGGAATGGTACCTGTATGGTGCATGAGATATTTTCACATGAAAAAATCGCCAAACTGATGGCACGTCATCCTGAAGCTCAATTTATAGCCCACCCTGAATGCGAGCCTCATATACTGGAACAAGCTGACTTCATAGGATCTACCAGTCAATTATTGCGATTTACAAAGGAGTCTGATTCTAAAGAATTTATCGTCGCCACAGAGTCTGGAATCCTGCATCAAATGCAACTGGCAAGTCCTGATAAGCTTTTTATTCCCGCACCCCCCAATAATACCTGCGCCTGCAACGATTGCCCGCATATGAAAAGAAACACATTGGAAAAGTTGTATTTGTGTATGAAATACGAGCTTCCGGAAATCATCCTTGAAGATTGGGTCATAGATAAAGCCAGAGCCAGTATCGACCGGATGATGGAAATCAGTGCTAAAGCCGGATTATAACCACCAGTTTCCTCATGTCTTCATTTGGAATCAGTATCTTTCAAATACTTTCTCAATAATACAGGTAGTAAAGTCAGATCAAATAAGAATGCACCTATGAGGGTTGCTGAAATCAATATGCCAATGGTAAAACTGAGTGGATTATTGGAAAAAAGCATGAGCAAAAAGCCAAAGAATAAAATGATGGTGGTAAACATAATGGCTTTGCCTGTTTCCTCAAATGTTGTTTTTAACGCGACTTCGCCATCCATTCCCGCTCTTCTGGCTATATTAAATTTACTTAAAAAATGTATGGTATCGTCAACAGCTATCCCAAAGATAATGGCAAAAACGATTGAAATTCCAGCTTCCAGCTCAATACCTGCATAACCAATAATGGCGCCGGCCAGTAATAAAGGCAACATATTGGGAACAATGGCTATGAAAAGTATACGCCAATTCATAAAGAGTATGCCCATTAAAAAACTTACCGCAATAATGGCTAACAAAAGACCTGAAAAGAGACTGTTCCTTACGTACTCGGCATTCTTTACCAAAATCATACCTGTACCCGTTCTTTTCACATCAATTACAGTTGTATCAATATTATCTTCGATCCAGTTGTCAATTTTAGTCCCTAATACCATTAAAGTATCGGCTCCAATGTCGAGAATCCTGGAGGATATTCTGGTCTTTTTATTGTCCTTGCTTATAAGTACATTGACATCCCTGCTATTGCTTCTTTCTATCAATCGCCTGGCCTCTTCAAAATCACTTTTGGTTTTGGGAAATTGATACGCTTCCAGGGTATTACCTCTTTTCATCCGCTCTATACTTTTGTACAATGTGGCGGGAGAAACACTGGTTTTGATTTCAGGAATAGTTATAAGATACTCTTCTAGCTTATTTACCTGCTGTAATACTTCAAAATCATTGGCCATATAATCTTTCCTGGCTTCTATGGCAAACTCCAAAGGTCTGAATCCTGCAAATTCCCTTTCAAAATATAAAAAGTCTTCTGTAACCCTTTCCTTTCGCGGCAAACTGTCAGATATATTGTAGTTGGTGGTAATCAGACTGATTCCGCCAATAAAAATCAACACCATTGCCACCGATCCCCTTGTAATCCATACCGAACGCAAAAGACTTTGGCGATAAAACCAATCTATGATAGAATCCCATATATTTTTTCTCTTTGTATATTTGCTAATCTGGTCTCCTGAAAAATAAGTCATGACAGAGGTTGTAAAAAAAATGACGGTCAGGTAAGCAATCATAACACCTATAGCAGCATTGACACCAAATTCCCTTATGGGCTGAACTCTGGACGTAAGTAAAGTTGCAAAGCCGATAGAAGTTGTGGTAGAAGTAAGAAGTGTCGCCAATCCGATTTCTTTTATTGTGGTTACCATAGCCGGGAACTTTTCTATTCCTTTTCTTAACTCATCGATATATTTTGACTGAATATGAATAACATCAGAAGTACCCACAATAAGTAGTAGTATCGGATACAATGCAGATAAGGCATTGAAATCCCTGCCCAGCATGCCCATGAGACCAATAAAAATAACCAATCCCATACCAATGGAGACCAATGTTATCGCCAAACCAATGGGACGTCTGTACAAAATCCATAAAATCAAACTTACCAGTATAAAAGAAAATACTGCAGTTCTGATGATCTCCTTCTTCTGAAATTGCACCAATTCATTCTGAAGATCAGCTCTTCCCACTATATAAATTTGCTTAAAACCATAGCCATGATTCATTTCGTGGAGGGAATTCATGAGTTCCATGGATTCTGCGAGATCAATGGCATCTTTGTTTTTGATCATGACCACCAGGGCATCTCCTTTCTCATTAATCAGGTTATGCACAAACCTGGGATCCGTGAGAATAAACTGTCGATCCTGTTCGTACAATTCCAATTGATTTCTATGTATGACCGGAATGGTACTGATACCGAAAGGAGTCTTTACCGGATATCTAAGCATAGTAAGGCTTTGCACATTCTCTACATAAGGGAGTGTACGAAGATCTAGGGAATATTGGTGAAAACGGGAAAGAAATGAAGAATCAAAAACAGTGGGTTTGTTTTCAACAGCAATGAGTAGAAAGTTATCATCTGTTTCAAATTCTTCAATGAAGTTTTTAAAAAACTCAAGATCTGGGTCACCTTTTGGAAAAAATTGTTCAAAATCAAAGGAAAACTGAAGACGGGTTACGTAGAAACCACTTACGATGGTCCACAGGATAAAAAATGAAATAATGAAAGGGCGGTATTTTAGGAACATATCGAATTAAACAAAGGCGCCTTTCGATGGTTGCGAAAATGTATATAGTTAAAAGTCGGAAATTAACCAAAACCAAAACTAAAACCATTTGATACCAGATACGTCGAATGGTCCGAAAGTCGAAAGTCTGAAGGTCGAAGGTCGAAAATTGAAAATTGAAAATTGAAAATTACCAAAACCAAAACTAAAACTAAAACCTATTTCTACGAGCTACGAGCTATTCCAGGTCTGAAGGTCGAAAGTCTTAAAGTCGGAAAGTCGGCAACAAGTTGAAAGTTTGAAAGTTGAAAGTTTGAAAGTTGAAAGCCGGAAGGTTGAGGCTGAGGAGGTGAGACATCATTGGCTTCGCGTCATTTGGCTACGCCGTCATTGATCACCTGTCAATCTCTTTCGATTTCATCAATTTTCAATTCGTAATTCGTAATTCGTAATTCGTAATTGACATTATAACTGCCAACTGCATACTCCTTACTGCAACTTAACTGACCCGAAACATTTCACTTAACACTAAAAAGTTTTTTCAGGCAAAAGATAGTTGGAAATGTAGTCACTTATACCCTCTTCTAATGAATAAAATGGGTGATGATAGCCCGCTTCTTTCAGTTTTTTTATATCTGCTTTCGTATAATATTGATACTGATCTCTGATATCATCAGGTATATCGATAAATTGGATCCGGGAAGGTAATTCCATACTTTCAAAAACTGCACGGGTCATATCCAGGAATGTATTGCCCACACCCTGACCAACATTGTAAATACCATTGACTTTCGGTGTATGAAATATTATCCAATCCATCACTTGTACAATATCCTTAATATATACAATATCCCTTGCCTGGTACCCATCATTGTATTGTGGATGATGGGACTTAAATAGCTTCATAATTCCCGTTTCCTTTATTTGGTTGAATGCATGAAATATAATTGACGCCATTCTGCCTTTGTGGTATTCATTCGGTCCGTATACGTTAAAGAATTTCAATCCAAACCAATTTTCCGGTTTTGATTTTTGCGTCAATATCCACATATCAAAATGGTGCTTACTCCACGCGTAGGGATTTAGGGGTTCAAGCCTGGGTATGAGAGCATGGTTATCGCTAAATTCATATTGGCCTCCTCCGTATGTTGCAGCACTTGAAGCATATATAAGTTTAATGTTGTGAACTATGCAAGCCTCCCATAGCTTCTTGGAAAAATGAACATTCCATTCCATTAAAATTTCTTCGTTTTGTTCAGCCGTATCCGTTTTGGCTCCCATATGAAGGACCCATGTTACATTTTGCCCATGAACAAAAAGCCAATCAAAAAACTCTCGTCTTTCAACTCTTGTGACAGGCAAGTCTGGAGGTAAATTGATCGATTTTTGGGTCTGGGAAAAGTCATCTACAACGATGATATCCTTTACCCCTTTTTCTATGAGGTATTGAACCATACACGAACCGATAAAACCATATGCTCCTGTGACTACTATCATATATATCGTTTGGATGACTCAAGGTGTGAATTATAAAAACTTTAATTCACATAGAAGTTGACAAATAAGTTGACTTTTTGAACCCATTTCACCTTAGTATAGTTTGAATTGGTATCGTAATATCAAAATAACCTGATTAGGTATTAGAACCTGGAAGCCAGGTTTTAAAGTCGCAAAATCAACCTGCCGCGTGTCTTCCGGTCTGGAAGAGGCAAACAGGTACAACTCTGACAAATTAAGATTATATAATGTAAACTATGTGTTAAAATATTACATCGAAAAATTACGTTAAATATCACATTTTTGCTTGGTTAAACGTTTTTTGAATATAATGGTCTAATTTCTTTACTTCTGCTTTACAATGGTTTATATCACTAAAAATTAAAGTTATGAACAAATTATTTATTCTTGTTTTGTTGGGCTTAGGTTTAATGATAAGCTCTTGCTCTTCCAGTGGTTCTTTAAGGGAAAAAGATGCCAGTGTTAATGAAGATGACATGGCTCCCAATGCGATGAATTATCTTGATTTAGTAGAAAGATTACGCAGGGATGTGGCGGTAAATTTAACAGGTTCTGGCACCACCATCAGGGCAACCGTGAGAGGTGTTCATTCTGTTCAGGGAGATACCAGACCTTTGATCGTAGTAAACGGCACTATTATGGGAAGAGACCTTGTGCAAATCAACAGAAATATTGACCCCAACACCATTAAGCGTGTCAGAGTGGTAAAAAGTCTTTCAGATCTTGCCGTTTGGGGTGACCAGGGTGTAGCGGGGGTTATTCTTGTAGAAACGACCAATAAATAGTATTACCCGATTATTTTAAATAATCCTTAATTGATATGGGTTTACCCAATGTGATTTCTATGGGCATGGCTTAGGTATTTTACATTACTTTAAACTCTGATGTGATTAATTTAATGTTTTTACCTAACTTGGTAGAAATTCAAAATATTTTATGACAAAACGAACTAAATTTAACGCAATACATTCGGGAAGATTTTTTATAGCCATTGCTTTATTGTGCATTGTAAACTTAGCCATGCCTGGATGTAAAACTTCCGGTTCAATTTTGAAAAAAGATGGCTCGGAAGATTTTGATGCATTCTACGATCAATTCCATAAAGACGACAAATTCCAACTTTCGCGAATTCAGTTTCCTTTGGATGGATATAAAAACGATCCTGATGGCCGTGAAAAATGGTCTCGTTCTAACTGGGTAACCATGAAAGTGAAAATTTACGATATCGATCAAAGTCAATATAAAGTTACCTATAATAAAAAAGATGACACCTTTTATCAAAAAGTGTGGATTGATGGATCGGGTTTCATGTCAGAATACCGTTTTAATAAAATAAAGGGTAAATGGTATCTGACCTATGCCAGGGATGAGAATTTCTGATCATTTAAAATTGCATGCAAGATAAAATATATTCGTTTATTGGATCACATCCCTTACTTCTGAGGAAGAAAACAATGAAGTATCAGGTCTTTCCTCCTGCAATACAATATCTGAAAATCGAATTGAAAACAAACGATTTTCATTTTCATCATGAGCTCCAATCTCTCCCGGCAATTTCAATCCCCGATGTGTTATCCATGTGTTGAATTTCAATATAACCTTATGCCCATTTATACCTTCTATTTGAGCGTTTGATGTGTATTCAATCCATTCTAAAGAATATTTTTCTGAATCCAAATACAAAGTGTACCGGTCATGAAATTTTTCAACATGATCATTTGAAAAATGGCATTCAATGCATAAATATTTATTTCTTTCGTTTTCTATGAGTTTGGATTCACTGCACTGAATGGAAGGATCTGCCATTACGAAGGGAAAAGACAGCAGGTAATACATCATGTCTTTATATGCTAATACGTCAAATTCTTTCGCAAATGTCAAGCCGGGAGATATCCAATATTCACTGCCATCATAACCAAGAGTAAATTGTTCATTTTTTATATATACATATCTGTCTACAATGTCTACAATGTGTACTTCATTGCCAAATGGGTGAAAATCGCTCGATACATGAAATTGCATAGTACCCAGTTCTTTCCATTTGCCCAGACCTCCATGAGCGATAAATAATGAATCCATCGCGGGAAGAAAAACCCGATCTTCTATTATAACATTTTTGCTTAATTCTTCCCATTCGGGAAAAGGTGGTTTACATGAGTAGATCAAAAAAAACATACTGTACATACTCCACCTTCTATTCCACTTCATCATAAAAATGCCCATTCTATTTAGCCCCCAAATGTAAATATTTAAGGCTAATATCTCATTATATTTACCACTCCTTTAACCTTGCTACCGGTAAGAATGAAGAAAAATAAAATTTACTCATTCTATACTAATATGAATTGCAAAGCAAAAAACCGTTGCATTAGAATACATTCTCAAGATCTTAATTTGAAAACAAACTATATACCATCAAAGAGATTTTTATTTTTGATACCAAATTGCTGATCATCGTCAAAAGTTTGCTTATTTTCCTTATAACCTCTGAAAAATAAAATATATGGGATCATGGACATCATTAATTTTTGGTCTTTTCCCTCAAAAACTTGTGAGAAAATTTAGGGCGTTGCTTAAAGTACCATCCTTTTCCTTTGTTTTACTCCTTTTAGTTTTTCCGTCCGATTTGTACCCTCAGCAAACAACCACAGAAGGTCTCAGGATCTCATTATTAACTTGTGATCCGGGAGATGAATTGTACTCCATTTTTGGTCATAGTGCCATTCGGGTGTGGAATGATGACAGGACATTCGACCATGTGTACAATTATGGAACTTTTGACTTCAACACCCCGGGTTTTTTAATGAAATTTCTACGTGGCAAGTTGCCCTATATGTTGTCAAAGGGTCCGTATGAATACTTTCTGCTGGCCTATAATGCTGAGAAAAGATCGATACGGGAACAGGAATTTTCTCTTTCTCCGGAAGAAAAAACCCAAATGTTACATTTTCTGGAGTGGAATCTTATGCCGGAAAATCGATTTTATCCCTACGACTTCTTTTTCGACAATTGTGCTACCCGCATCCGGGATGTTATACCTCTGGCTACTGAAAGAAGAGTGGAATGGCCACAGGACAATCAGGGAAAAACATTCAGAAACCTGCTTCATGAATACCTAACCGGGAAGCCGTGGACGGAATTTGGAATTGACTTACTCATTGGTGCCGTCGCAGATCGCCAGGCATCTGTCTCGGATCAGATGTTCCTACCCGATTATCTTCATGATCATTTTGAAAACACCAGAATTGTAGAGGCTGGAAATGCTGAAAAATTAGTATTGTATGACTACGAGGTTTTGCTATATAATGAAGAAAGAGTAAATAGACTCACAAGACCGTTTTTCACACCTCATTTGGTATTCTTGCTTTTAGTCATTTTGGAAATCTACCTGCTATTTATTGCAAAAACTTCGCGATGGGTCTCTTGGTATGATATAGTGTTTTACACTATAATGGGAATAGGTAGTATCATCATGTTGCTATTGTGGTTTGCTACCGATCATCAGGCGTGCGCTCAAAACTGGAACCTCATTTGGGCTAATCCTCTGTACTTCGTACTCTTATTTATCAAAAATCCCAGGATCAAAAAATATGTGATTTTTACGCTTTTGACAGGCCTTGGTTTGGCCTTTTTCAATATCCTTTTTCAATATTTACCACAGGAATTCAATTTGTACAAACTGGGACTCATCATACTTGCAGGAATTAAATTATACCGCTGCCTTCGTACTGATCATTTATTGCCAGGATTTTTAAGTCTCAAAAAGGTGTGACTCCAACAACTTGTGGAAATGATGCACCCCTTTTTCCATGGTAGCAGAATAACGACCTCTGTTGTATATCCTTGACTTCATTCCTTTGTAAACTCCTTCGACTACGAATTCATCTTCACGCTCTACTTTGTCGATAAGAGCTTGAGAACCCATTGGCATTTTTGTAATATCTGCTACATAAGTGAGAAAAGTAATCCGTGTTTTTTCTTTACTCATGGGCTTCACGATATTGATCGAAAGTCCCCATGGATAAAAATTAAACATCATATTGGGAAAGACCCAAAAATAATAAGCAGCAATTTTTTGACCATAATCCATATGATCTTCCGGTAAGTCAAAATATTCGCTATCTTTTTCCGCATATCCAATCTGCAAATTACAGCGATCGTAGAGCACAGTTTCATATCGGCCGTAGTCGAGAAGTGCATTCAGGTCTTTGTGCACAAAAGGTATGTGAAAGCCCTCCAGGTAATTATCGCAATACAAAGCCCAATTGGCATGCACCAGGTAATCCCTCGAAGAAGAAGCATCATACGAATAAGTATCTAAAGGCAAAAATCCAACCCTTTCCTGCATGGCCTGAATAACTGGTTGAAAAGAATAGGCCGGATTTATTGAAGCAAATAAAAATTTACCCCATTTTTCCAATGGAAATTTGTGCAGGTGATCACATGCTCTTGGAAAATTCTCCACTTCCTTAAACTGGGGCATAAATTCCATTTGCCCTTCCAGCGAAAATCTTCTTCCATGATATAGGCAATTGAGTTTCTGTACCCTGCCTGGATGATGCATGATGATGTTTCCCCTGTGGGTACACACATTGCTGAGAACTGAAAGCTCACTTTGAGCATTCCTTACCAGCAACATCGGTTCGTCGATATAATTATCCATAAACGAAAATGGAAAAGCCATATTTTCAAGAGCAACCATGGAGGTGTCGCCTATCCATTGCCAGGAACTGGTAAAGATCTTTTCCCTGATCATTGCAAAGCATTCATCGCTGTGGTAAAACCAAGAAGGAATGGTCTCAGCCTTTCTGATATCCGGATGAATTTGAAATGACTTCATCATCGTTTCAAAAATTTTTCAGGTATTGCAATTTCTCTTTTAATCTATCCTGTGGCATATATTGATTTTCTAATGGTACTGCAAAAGGTACCGGTGTATCCATTCCCGCAACCCGTACCACGGGAGCATCGAGATATTGAAATAAATGCTCTGAAATATATGCAGCTATCTCACCCCCTATACCTCCTGTCAGGCTGTCTTCATGAAGTATGAGTACGCGTCCGGTTTTTTTAACCACTTCATCAATTGCCTGATAATCCAAAGGCAACAATGAACGCAAATCGAGAATTTCAGCACTGATGTCTAAATCCTTAGCTGCGTCGAGAGCCCAATGAACACCCATACCATATGTAATAATACTTAGATTGTGACCTTGTCTCACGATTTGACCCTTTCCGATTTCAACGGTATAATATCCCTCAGGAACTTCTCCCTGTATCCGTCTGTACATGGCTTTATGCTCAAAATACATGACAGGATTCGGATCGTACACTGAGGCCAGAAGTAAACCCTTTGCATCATATGCATTGGAAGGATATACAATTTTCAATCCGGGTGTATGAAAAAACCATGCCTCATTGCTTTGTGAGTGAAAAGGTCCTGCTCCTACACCTCCACCTGTGGGCATACGGATCACCACATTGGCATTTTGACCCCATCGATAGTGTGACTTGGCCAGATTATTTACTATCTGATTAAAACCACAGGTGACAAAATCAGCAAATTGCATTTCTACTATAGATCTTATTCCTTCGATACTCAGACCCATACCTATGCCGACTATAGCACTCTCGCATAGAGGGGTATTTCTAACCCGTTCTTTTCCATATTTTTCAAACAGCCCTTCAGTGATTTTAAACACACCTCCATATTCTGCAATGTCCTGACCCATAATAATGAGGTCGGGATGGTGTTCCATCGCCACATCTATACCCCTGGCAATAGCATCGATATATCGAATAGTCGTGGATTCTGAAGAAGGAACTACCCGATTATCCGGCTCTGGTGGGGCGTATACGTCATTGATCTCTTCCTGAGGATCCGGAGTAACTTCCGGTAAATCAAATACCTTTTCTATCGCTATATTGATTTCCTTTTTTATAGACGTATGAATCTCTTCTCTTTGAACCTCACTCAAGATCCCCCTTTCCAGAAGGTATTTTTCGAAAGTGGTAACAGGGTCTCTTTCTTTCCACTGTTCTATAAGTTTTGGAGGCACGTATTTCTGTCCGGAGGCTTCTTCGTGCCCTCGCATTCTAAAAGTCATACATTCGATCAGCCACGGTTGTGGTTTTTCCCGAATCTGGCCGGCTACATTTCTGATGGTTTCATACACTTCAAGAATATTGTTACCATCGATACGCATGGAAGATATACCATATCCGGCAGCCCGATCGGAAAGAAATTCACATTTGTACTGCTCGTTTATTGGTGTCGAGAGTCCATAGCCGTTATTTTCAATCACAAAAATAACGGGTAGATTCCATACTGCTGCGACATTCAACGCTTCATGAAATTCTCCCTGACTCGTACCCCCCTCTCCGGTAAATGCAAGTGCCACTTTGTTTTCCTTTTTGAGAAGGTAGGCCAGGGCTGATCCCGCAGCCAATGAAAGCTGTGGCCCCAGGTGGGAGATCATACCAACAATATGGTGATCTGAGGTTCCGAAATGAAAAGAGCGGTCGCGCCCTTTGGTAAATCCTTCTTTTTTACCCTGCCATTGAGCAAATAATTTTTCCAGCGGAACTTGTCTGGATGTAAAGACTCCTAAATTCCGGTGCATGGTGTAGATCCTGTCGTCCATTTCCAATGCCTCTGTACAGCCCACAGAAATGGCTTCCTGGCCTATTCCTGAAAACCATTTTGTTATCTTTCCCTGCCGGAGAAGAATCAACATTTTTTCTTCTATAAGCCTGGGTTTTACCAGTGCTCTGTAAAGATGAGTCAGTCGTTTTACATCAATACTATGCTTTCCTTTCATAGCAATTTGAATCATTTTTTTTTATTGGATATTAGAAACAAAGAAATGAGAAATTTTTCATCTTCTGTAATATTCTGTCCCGTACTTATGCACATACCTAATAATTTAGCTTCGTTTAGGGTATTAAGTTTTTACTTTTATTTGATGTTCTGGTCTCTTGATTACTTTAAAAAATCTTTTGAAGAATCTCCAGGGAACGAATTTCTTTAAATCCTTCTATATGAAAATGAAAATATTGAATAAGATCCTTCAGCAATTCTATTCTGATTTTTTTTTGAATCTTTAAAGAGGGTAACTCATTTTCTCCAGCGCAGATAAGTTGGTATAAAAATTGGCTTTTTTCTTCATTGAGTGCATAAGGCGAATGATTGGCTCCGTTAAAATTGCCGCTATCGAGGTTAAAGTGGCAATTTAGACTGCTGAAGTTGCCCATGGGTTGGAATCCCAGTGCTCCTGAAAAATCTACCATGAACTTCAGATGAAAACAACTTAAGCCATCAGATATGGTATCCAGTTGTATGAGACGATTTTCGAGGAAATCAAATAGTGCTGTATCTCTCTCTTCTTGCTTTATCGAATGAGCCACAACTTCCAACAGAAAAATGACCATCGTTGATTTTTCGACTTTATAAGGAACTTCCTGATAATAGTAGGATGGACTTACTTCTTTTATCCTGGCCAATTGCCCATTAGGTTTATTGTACGCCACAAATTGCAACATATTACCGTGTTGAAACAGGGATGCCGATATGGTTGCTTTAGGCTTTCTGGCTCCGCTGATGATAAAAGACCGCAATCCCATTTCCCGGGTAAATATTTGTGTTATGATGCTGGTCTCACCGTATTTAATAACCTTTAATACTATTCCTTTTGACTTGAATAATTCCATTCTACAGAATTCTTGAGATAAGAACGGATGATTATGGTATTACTGCATTTCGAATACCATTTAATGTTAGTTAAATGCTCAGGAGTTTTTTTTTATTAAATTGAGGAGTTGACAGTCGCAGGCATTGACAGTTTCTTAATGCTAAATCTAAAACCTAAACCTCAACCTTCTGAAATTTTCGTAGCTTGTAGCTTTTTGCACGTAGGTCGTAGCCTGTAGAAAGCATTGGCTTCACCGTTCACCGTTCACAGTTGACCGTTCACAGTTCCGACCTTCCGACCTTCCGACCTTCGACTTTCTGACTTTCAGACTTTTCGACCTGCCGAAGGCAAAAACCTCAACCTCAACCTGCCGAAGGCGAAAATTAGCACTAACTAAAATTCCCACCCATCAATACTATCTTGTTTAAACATCCTTTTGGTCTCCCATCTCTTTTTTTGTCGTTCCAGGATAAGGATGGCGATGCCCTCATTGGGAGGAATAACAGACTGAGGATGCAGGGCTTGTTGTACTCTTTTTTCATCCACATCCAATCTGTATAAATAACTCATGAGCAATTCAGGATCATTCGCAAGCAATTCGTCCACCCGCATTTGAATTTTTTCCAATAGTTGCTTTTCATTTTTCTCCGAGGGCGGCTCTTCCATGTTTAGTTCTATGGGAATAATATCCATGTGATTATTTTATTTTTTTTGAGTGTTTTTTCATTTTACAAAATTGCACCCATGCCTGGGATATACAAAGGTACATAAGAAGGTGTTAGAAAAGGAAGATAATAAGGATTCAAAAATTAAATGTGATGTTAGGTAAATCCTGTTTTGCACAAAATGGTTGTATAGATTTTAAATATCCTTTTTCCTGAATACTGTAAGTGAAATCCACACAGGAACGATGGTCCATATCAGTAATATAATGGTAGAAAAGCTTATGCCCTTAAGGCTGCCGAAAAATTCTTTATAAAAGGCTCCAGTAAAACCCATAAGAGCGGAAATGTCAAGCTTGAGGAGCATGATCACTCTTGCCATATCTATAGGATTCAATGCAATGAGAGCAAGCATAGGTCTTTCTAAAGGATAGTCGAAAAAAGTAAATATAATCCATAGCAGTAATCCATCGTAAATGAGAGAAAAATAAAACCAAAGCAAAATGGCAATTCCCATGGCTTTAGCTTTATCCCTGGTGAGTACAGCAGCGAGAAAGGCCAGCGAAACAAAGACCCACGTTAACAGTAACCCGGTATAAAGCAGAGTCGCAGCCTGATCGTCCAATCCATAAAAAGCCATTGGAAGCCCTACTCCTAATAAAAAGGCCAGAGAAAGAGAGGACGATATGGCAAAATATTGACTGAGAAAAACTGATTTCCTGTTCAGTGGTTGAGCCAACATCAACTCCATAAATTCATAAGAGTTATAAAAGTGAATGGTAGTAAAAACAATACTCACCAGGGGCACCACTAAAAGTAAAATATTCATCAGGCTGAGAATAACTTTGGAAGTATCATTATCCAATTGAAACATTACAGCGGTAGAAATGAGTAAAAATCCAAAATATAGGAGAATAAAACGCGTGCGAAGTATATCGTAAAAAATGTATTTTAATATTCTGATCATACCGGAAGTTCTATTTGATTCATTAAATGGATGATAGCCTTACCCAGGCGAAATTCACCACTGTCCCTCTTCAATGCTTCCACCTCGTCATTATAGACCATATGACCTTCATACAGATAAACCAGATCGGTAACCAATCCATCCAGATCGCTCATGATGTGAGATGTAATAATGATGAGTTTATCTCTACCGGACTCTTTCGTAATTTTTTCTTTGAGGTATTCTACCGAGATTGGATCCAATCCCGCAGTGGGTTCGTCGAGTATCAGTACTGGTGGATCAAAAAGAAAAGCCAGGGCAGCACTCACTTTCTGTCGTGTTCCACCGGAAAGTGTATGCATTCGTTTATCGTGAATTTTATCTAACCCAAAGGCCTCGTATAATTCCATATCTGATTGCGTATGATTTGTCCTGATATCCCTCATCATATCAAAGAGTTGGCCGATTCTGAGATTGTCCGGATATCTTCCCACTTGCGGCATATAGCCAATGTTTTCGCGGTATTTCCAGGCATTGAGGATTGAATTTTCATTGAGTAAAATATCACCGTCCGAAGGCACCACCAATCCGAGTATGCATTTGATCAATGTAGTCTTGCCTGATCCGTTGGGACCTATAAGTGCATAAACTTTTCCTTTATGAAATTCGACTGAAAGATTTTTCACAGCCCAATGTTTACCAAATTTCTTACTTATATTATGGATATATATCATAGGGTTTGATTCTGGGTTTATTATCTTTTAAGTTTTCGGGAGTGACAACAGGTAGTATTTTTTCCGCTTTGTCCATAAGATGCACCAGAAAGCTTCTCCATAACATCACTGCCGGAGGAACCTGTTCAACAATCATGGAAAATATACTAACTGGCCTGTAAGGAATATCGCCAATTCCATCCCGATCCAGGTCGTATCCTTCATATTTATCCCAATAATTGTAATCAATAGTGTTGAATACGGTCATACCATTGGTGGAAATATCAAAGGTGTTGCCCATAAAATTATTGTAATTGAAAACATTATCATCACAACTGGCCATGAGTTTTATAGCATACCCATTGTTGCGAAATTGGTTTTTTTCAAAAACCGTTCTGCTGGTTCCTTCCATGTATATACCAATTGTATTTCCGGTAAAATGATTATATCTGACTTCGCTGTCTCTAATATCTTTAAGCAACATTCCATAAGAAGAGGAACCCCAGTTTTTTTCAAAAACATTATACATCATGGTAACATTGGCAGTATACATAATAGCCACTCCAGCTCCATTATTGCTAAACACATTATGCATATAGGCATTGTCATGGGAAAACATAAAATGAAGACCATATCGGATATTTTCTGAGCTTTTGTTCTCGACAATGGTTGAACTGGTTACAAATTCAAAATAAATTCCATCCCTGTGACCCCTCACATCGTTTCCTTCAATCCGGGCATGGTTACACTTCCACAGGTGTATGCCATTTCCGTATTCATATTCATGTTCAGCAGTAGATACAAGCGAATTGCAGCTGATGGTAGCATGATTGCTATTAGAGAGGTGAATGCCGAAAAAAGTATTGACCAGCCTGTTATTGTATATGGTTACATAGTGTGCATCCAGACACTTAATGGCCGCTTTATCTTCTATGCTGGATCTCCCGGTATTTATAATATAAAAGCCCTCTATGGTTACATGAGTAGCCACTATGGTAAATACCTCATATTTCTTCTCTCCGTCAAGAATGGGAAATTCCAAACCTATAAGATGTAACGGCTTATTGATGATCACATTTCCTTCATAATATGTTCCTGGAAAAACAAGGATGGTATCGTGGGGTTTGGCTTTTTCAATAGCACTTATTATGGAGGTAAATGGTTTGCCAGAGCCAACCTCAATGATGGATGAATAGGCGAAATGGCTTACACACCCAAATAAACAAACTGCATATAGACGCAATAATGACATAAAGCGATAAGTGGTAAAAAAGTATTTGAATTTTATATTTCTCATAAAAGTGGCCGATTAAAAAGACACATATTACCTAAATCATTTACCGTTGCGAAGAGTACATTTGCACAAGATCTGTCCAAAGTAGATTATCTCCCTGCCATTTTTCCAGATATTCATTGTGAATTATCTCATTAGAGAAAGCAGCAATTCCACTAGCCATTGGACTTTTGACTTCTGCTGTTTTGATGTATCGAGCAGAATTAGCATCTATTAGTGCATTTTGTGTATGAAAATCAATTACATATAACCTTGAGTCACTACGATCAGATTCTTTGATTTCATCCATGTATTGCACCAGGCAGTTAACATCGTCAAATTTGAAAACTTTTCCTTTAGATGTAATGAGCTCAGCTCCAAATTTAGGATCCATTATAGTCATTTTGCAAAATTGACAACCATCCTTACCAAATTGTATGGGCTGAGGGCCAGAATCTCCGCAAGCAGTGACCAACAGTATACAATTAAGAATGAAAAGTTTTAATTTGTAATTCATAATAGGTTTTTTAATATCGAAATGATGAAAAAAAGATTACCAAACCGGTAATGTTTCAATAATTCATCTATCTTTATCTACTACCCAACCACCCTTTCATTGAAGGAAATCGGTTGGAAATTTTGTATTTAAATTTTTCCAGGATCAACACTGCAATAACGAGTAGACCCGTAACCACAACAATCCAACCTCCAATATCCGGACCTGAATAGGCAATGAAATTTAAAAGGGTTTTGGTACCAATGAGAGGAGGCTGATATACCATATCAGGTACCTTAATGGCTGCCCTTGGATCCAGATTGTGTCCGTAATCGTAACCCCAAAGATAAAAATCGACCAATCCTGTTATCCCCGTGATGATCAGTATACCCAGAAAAATCCAGACTCCTGCTTTCCTGCCCCATGCAGTTGCCACGAGACCCAAAGATATGAGCCCAGCCACGATGTACGGCATGATCTTTAATTCCGGAAACATTTCCGGCTTAATGTGTTTCATGCCAATGTAATGATTAAGACCGTTGATGATTTCGACGTCTCCCGATAAACGGTTTAACCATATTTTCATGGTTAGCCATTCAGGGTACTGAGGAGCCCACATGAGAATTTGCCAAAACGGAACATAGTATAATACAACCATGATGATGGCTGAAATAAACAACAATAGTCTGGATAACGGAGATATTTTCTTCATGACTTTCAGTTAGGTAAAAACAGCATCAGGGTCTTCCGTCTTGGCTTTCCCCGATGCTGGTAGCACTATGATTCATTTATTATTGGAGGATCATATCAAGAGTAAACTTCAGCGGCACATTGCTGTTAGCGGGAGAAACCCTTAAGTAACCCTGCATTTCCTGATGAAGTGCTGAGCAAAAATCTGTACAATAAAATGGATAAATACCGACTTTCTCGGGTTTCCATTTCAAAGTTTGTGTTTCTCCCGGCATGATCAGTAATTCTCCTGTATTGGCGCCTTTAATGGCAAATCCATGCGGGACGTCCCAATCCTGTTCAAGATTCGTTACATGAAAATACACTTCATCACCTACTCGTACGCCCTCAATATTGTCGGGGGCAAAATGCGACCTGATGGAGGACATATACACATGTACCTGGTTTCCGTTTCTCTCTACTTTGGCATCCATTTCTCTTTTTACGGCATATGGATGCTCATTGTCTTCTATCCGATAAAATTTTACACTTTGATCCTTAATCATGCTGGCTGGAATAGCTTCAGCATAGTGAGGTTCTCCTATAGTAGGAAAGTCAAGAAGCAATCGCATTTTATCGCCTGAAATATCATAAAGTTGAGCTGAATGACACAACTCCGGACCGGTAGGAAGATATCTGTCTTTAGTGATTTTATTATAGGCTACAAGGTATTTGCCATGAGGAGCGGCAGTAGCTCCTCCCGGTACCATCAAGTGACCAACTGAATAATAGGTAGGAACTCTGTCCAGTACTTCCAATGTATTTACATTCCATTTCACCACTTCAGAAGAGACAAAAAACGAAGTATAGGCATTTCCATTGTTGTCAAATTCAGTGTGAAGAGGGCCTAAACCCGCTTTTTCCACAACTCCGTGAAGAGCGGATTCGTATCGAACCACAGGAATGCCGTCGTATTCGCCTTCAAAATCACCGTCATCGATAGCTTTCATTATCTTTTCAAAAGAAAATACCGGAACCAGGGCTGCCAATTTACCACTACCGACTATGAATCTTCCTGTAGGATCTACATCACAACCATGAGGTGATTTCGGACACGGAATAAAGTATATAATATCTTTTAATTCCTTAGGATCCAACTGTAAAACCTCTTCCAATATGGTGGAAGTGGTGGTATGGGTTCTCTTATCTTCCTTGTTATGAGCGTATTTCGCTTTTACCATTTTACCTTTACCGGCTGCAATATATTCTTCAGCTTTTTTCCAGTTCACAGCCATGATAAAATCTTTATCTCTTTGCGAAGCATTCACTTCCAGTAGACTGTAAGCTTGTTCTGTATTATAACAGGAGAAGAAAAACCAACCATGAGATGGGCCTTTTCCGGCACGTGCCAGGTCAAAATTGACGCCTGGAGTTACAAGCTGAAACGCAATACTCATCTCTCCTTCATCAGACACCTTTACAAAACTTACCGTACCTTTAAAGTTTTCCTTATAGGTATCGATGGGTACATCCCTGTCTTGTTCAGAACCTAAAGGAACAGAAAATCTCGAACTAGCCACTACATACTCTGTGTTTTCAGTAATGAAAGGTGAAGAGTGGTTACCTGCACTGTTGGGTATTTCAAGTATCTCTACCGTTTTAAAGGTACTCAAATCTACCCTCGCGATACGGGGAGTATTATTGGCATTGCCAAAAGCCCAGCGACCGTCGTGTACTCCGTTTGTTGTGGAAATGGCAATGTGATGTAAATCATCCCACGGAACAAAACCATGAGAAGTATTAAGCATGGGTTTTGACTCTTCGCTATATCCATATCCATTCTCAGGATGTACTGAAAACACCGGTAAAATTTTGAAAACTCTGCCGGATGGCAAACCTACCACACTCATTTGGCCGTTAAATCCCCCGGAAACAATGTTGTAAAATTCATCATGTTGTCCGGGTGGAACATAAACTCTGGTGGCAGCATCTCCCGTACTTACTGAACCGGGAGCAGTAGGTTTGCAGGAAAACTGAGCCATTATTATAAATAATAAAAAGGCGCCTGCATATTTGAAAATTAATTTGTTATTCATGTTGTTTAAAAATTTATTAAATAAAAATTGAATTTCTTATAAGTGTATTCAAGTCCTTTTCAAAGTTGGACTACTGGGGAAGAAGTACTTTATCGATGACGTGAACAATCCCATTGGAAGCTCTTACGCTACCTAAAATATTGGCATCATTGACCATAAGTACACCATCTTTGTTGCCCAAAGTGACATCCTTTAAGTTTACTTGATTAAGTTTCCTTCCATCGAGAATCATATTTTCACTGATTACTCCAACAAATACATGATATTCGAGTATATCCTGAAGCTGACCTTTGTTTTCAGGTTTTAACAAGTTATCGACAGTACCCGCAGGTAAAGCATTAAAGGCATCATTGGTAGGTGCAAAAACAGTAAAAGGCCCTGCATTTACCAAAACATCGACGAGTCCGGCAGCTTGCACGGCAGCAACCAGCGTAGAGTGATCAGGAGATCCAACGGCAACCTGGACCACATGTTTTTGGGATTCATCATCAGCAACGGCTGATTGTCCCGGTCCTGTTAAATCAGTTGACTGGTCGGGTGATGTTTTCTTTGGACCACAACTTGTAGTCCACAATCCAATACCCAGCCATATCAAAACAATCAAACTAAAAGTGGATTTCATTTTTAAGATTTTTAATAGTTACAAATAATTTTAGTATAGTTGTTTTATCCATCACATGACAGCCCCATCTTTCGCGCCAGTCGTTTCTTCATCATTTCTCCTTAAAAATTCGAGTATATCCCTTGCATCTCCTATGGAAACATTTTGATTGGGCATACGTGTAAGACATTCTTCGAGTAAAGCCTGAGCTACAGGGTCTCTGTCTAACATGACTTCTACATTGGTGATCATATTCATGATCCATTCCGGTCTTCGCCTGTTGGTAATTCCCTGAAATCCAGGTCCTACAACCCGTATATCATTGTTTCTGTGACAAGCTGCACACTTCATATCTACAATGGCTTTTCCCTTTTTTACCATCCCTTCATCCAATGGATCGGATAGTTCAACATTTTTAATTTCACCAATGCCTTTACCATCAGCAATGCTTTTTTCCTTTACCATAGATTGGGGGCGAGGTTTGTTCTCGTCCGTTGCTTGATCTTTTCCCGAATTACAAGCTATCCAGAGAAAGCCTATCAGGAGCGCGCCTACAATACGTACGTTTTTCATGATTTTTGTTTTAAATTAATGAATACAATAATGTGTATATATTTGATAAATAATTATATATAACTTTAAATATCAAAATTATAACTTTGAATTACCACAATTTGAAATGATGCGATAACTTGAGTCAGATGATCCTGGTGCCTTTGCAATAGGAATATTTAATTGGTTTTTTTGTTAATGGACAAATACCAAACTTTCATTTACCCGCTTACGCATAGATATCAGTATGAGAATCAAGGATGCAGGCAGAATGATACTCAGCACAAAAATCCATTCAAAATACCCATGAATAAAGCCCTTCTCCATCCATAGCATTAATCCTTGCATAAATAACAGGCATTCGGTGGCAGCAAAACCAATAAGAAATAAGATCAGTCCCGCCTTTGCCGATATTTTGGATGTATTGATGTAGTTTTTGTCAGTGAGGAATGCAAAAATGTATCCTGTAACAATGCCCAATAAGGTAAGGTGTATAAAACCAATAACAAATTGTCTGATGGTGTAAGAAATCACCGCAACACTGGGTATCACTACAACTGCCTGAATGACTATTTTTAGCAGCAGGGAGAACCCAGCCAGACTAAATAAAATCTTACTGAACGTATCTTTAAAAAGGAAGCTTATAATTTTTTGATTCCAAAGTAGCCTAACCAAGGTAAGCAGAGCTATGAGCTGAAGCACGACTCCCAGACTATTGGTAATAAAAAGAAAATCCTGAGGTCTGGACCATGTAACCGCCAGACTGTATGTCATAAAACAGGATATGACCAATAGTAGATAGAATACATTGAAACCCGATGGGCTAATTTTAATTTGTCTTTGTTCAAGCTCGTTAAAAAATATAGCAAGCACGCTGAAAATAAACCACCCATTGAACTGGAAGTGCAGAAAAAACTGAATGCTCCAGAAGTACAATTCTGAATTCTTCCCATAATACTGTATAACTGGCCCCAAAGCCCAAAGGGCCAATGTGGAAATAATCAGCCAGGCAAATGCAGTTCTCAGCAGGAATAAAGATTGCGATGTTATTCCCTGTGTATCCCTTAAAATGTGGTAAGTAAATAGGTAGCTTATGAATAAATGAAATATAAGTAAGGCAATAGAAATAGTGCCATAACCATATAAAATAAATGAAATGGTCATGAATACAACAATGACCTGATTAGACCAAAACATCCAACTATAAATGGGTTTGTTCCTCTTATTCCAGGGAAGAAATCTATACATGATGATAATAAAAAGGATCATAAACATCCAGCCTATCATGGACAAATGCGAGTGTGCATGCATGACATTGCGAAAACTCCATCCTGTCAATTCCCCTACAAAAGCGTATCGGAGAATTACTCCTAAAATGGATGCCACAAAAAAATTGGCTATAGTTATTATGATCCAGTTGGGGTTCATTTAAAAATATTTTATAACAATTGTGTATTCTTCAAAATAAAATATTTGATTTTTTAATATACATATAATACTGTTTTATTATTGTTTACATCAATATCTATTTAAGATATTAAGACCTTTTTATCCTTTATAAAATCAAAAAAATTAAATTTTCAAAAAAGTCTTTCCGCGGGCCAGGTCTTCACTTAAACCAACAATTTTAGTATTATCCAGAAGCAACTTGATTTCGGTCCGGATGATTTTAAAATTGCCGTGTACAGGACATGGTTGCATTTCCGAACAAGCATCCAAACCAAGCACACATCTCGAATATATATCTTTGCCATCAATAGCGTTTACGATATCGGATAAGCTAAGATGCGATAACTTGTCCTTATTGATCTCGAAACCACCATGCGGACCTTTCACAGAATCAATGACTTTGTTCCTGACCATTTGTTGTAGAATTTTAGCCGTGAATGCTACAGGTGAATCGATATATGCTGCTATATCTTTCAGGCTAACACGTTTGTTTTCCTTGGATTGATTAGCGATAAATATACCTGCCCGTATCCCGTATTCACATGCTTTCGAAAACATTATTTCTACATTCTTTGCACAAATATAAATCTTTTTATAATAAAGGACAAATTTATCCGATATTATTTTTTAGTGTTTTTTAACAGCCATAAATCAGAAAAAAGCAGTGAAACTCAGGGTATTTTTTAACTCAAAACTTAAATTGAAAAGTACGGTTCAATTTTTGTATTATCCATTCTGGCTTAAGCATTGAATCATGAAAACATTTTTTTGTTCTTTATTTCTACTTATTGTAGTTTGGGATGGCAATACTCAAGGTTTTGATCTGCATAGTATTCACAAACAAATTAATCAGGCTACCGATGATTCAACCAGATTTAACCTTTATACTAAACTGTATAGTGAATATTCTCAAACCGACATCGATTCCAGTTTTTACTATATAGAAGAATTGATATCACTGGCCAGAAAGAATAATAAAAAACTCGAGGAGGCAAAACTCCTTGCATCCAAAGCCTTTCAATATATGAATTCAAGGCAGTACGTTCAGGCTTTGGAATACTATCTGGAAGCATTTGATTTAGCAGAAAATCCGAAAATTGAAAAATATTACTGGACTCTCAGAGAAAATAATTCACCCCGCGATGAGCGTATGTATTTATTGACCAATGTCCATTTCACCTTTGGTCACTTAATGGGTTTGACCGAAAATGAGGAAGAACAATCGAACCAGTATAGAATAACCAAAAAACTTGCTGAGGAGAACAATGACCTCTATAACCTCGCTTACGCACATGACGGATTGGCTCTGGTGCATATAAAAAAGAATCAATTAGACTCTGCACTGCTTGCTGTAAATACATCCATAGAAATTTTAAGCCAACTCAATTATAAATTTAATGAATCTTATGGTAAATGGATACTGGGCAGCATTTTGTTGGAAAAAACGGATTATGAAAAAGCATACCTGGCATTCAGGGAAGGAAAGGCATCTGCAGAAAGAGAAAATAATCGACTTGGTCTTCTCATCAATGAACATGGGCTATCCAAATATTTCCTGCTAAGTGGAATGATTGATTCAAGTTTATTTTATGCACATAAAATCGAAAACGAGGCGGGTAACATAGATTTCCATGCACTGGATTTTGATGTTGGAAAAGTTTATGAAAATTTATATCAAATTCATAAAGTTAGAGGTGACAAAGATAATGCCCTGGATTATTTACAAAAGGCTAAATCCAGCAGGGATAGTCTAAACAAAATAAAAATAAAAAACCTATCTGCATTTCAACAAGTGTTGATGCGACTAAAATTAGATCAAAAAGAGGAAGAAAAAGAGAGGGCTTCCATTCAAAACAGGAACCGTTTTTATGCTTTATTTATCATTCTGGCTGTAGTCCTATTTATATCCTTTTTGCTTTACCGTAATAATCTGATAAAGCAACAAACCAACAAAAAATTAACGGACACACTTTCTGAATTAAAAAATACTCAAACTCAGCTCATCCATGTTGAAAAAATGGCATCACTTGGTGAATTGACTGCCGGCATAGCACATGAAATCCAAAATCCATTGAATTTTGTAAATAATTTCTCTGAAGTCAGCACTGAATTAATAGATGAAATGAATATGGAAATAGAAAAAGGGAATTACAATGAGGCCAAAGAAATATCTGCGGACATCAAGATGAATCTTGAAAAGATCAACCATCATGGCAATAGAGCTGACTCTATAGTAAAGGGAATGCTCCTTCATAGCAGAAAAAGCACGGGTCAAAAAGAACAGGTCGATATCAACGCGTTGGCCGATGAATATCTTCGTTTGGCATATCATGGATTCAGAGCAAAAGAAAAATCTTTCCAGGCTGATTTTAAAACCGACTTTGAAAAAGATCTCCCTGCTTTAAAAGTTGTACCACAGGATATAGGCAGGGTACTACTCAATCTGATCAACAATGCCTTTTATGCAGTGTACCTTCAGTCAAAAAACTTGCGGTCTAACCAAAACCAGGCAAATACACTTCCCGGTGGAAATGACAAAGAAAGTGGATACAATCCATCTGTTATTGTTACAACCCAAAAAGTAGAAAGTGAAAAAGGTAATATGATCCAGATTTTAGTAAGAGATAATGGTCATGGCATTCCAGAAGAAGTCAAGACTAAAGTATTTCAACCATTCTATACCACAAAACCTACAGGGCTGGGCACAGGACTTGGGCTGTCCATTAGTTATGATATTATAAAAGCCCATGGTGGTGATATGAAAGTCGAGAGTATAGAAAACGAGGGAACAACCTTTATTGTGACAATCCCAGTCTAACCTATTACTGATATTATCGCGTAAATTCCAATACTTCCTCAACATAATGTCGGGTATTGAATAGCCTGGGCACTTTGTTCTGTCCTCCTGCTTTTCCTTTTGATTTTAACCAGTTTACAAATGTACCTGGAGGGACTTTAATTATTTGAAGTGGTTGTAAAGCGATGTCTTTAAACCTTTTGGCATCGTAGTCCGAATTACATGCTCTCAAATGAGAATCAAGGCGTTGTGAAAACACTTCAAAATTCAATGGTTCCTTTTCGAATTCGATCAACCAAATATGGCCTCCTTTACTTCCGCCTGTCATAAATATTGGGCCTACTGTATACTCTTTTACAACAGCCTGAAGTTCTCTACAGGTATTCGCCAATGCCTTATCGGTATTCTCAACTATAACTTCTTCCCCAAAAACATTTATAAAGTGTTTCGTCCTTCCCGCTATTTTAATTCTATAGGGTTTTAGAGATATAAATTTCACAGTGTCACCAGGTGCATATCTGTAAAGACCATTGAAAGAAGAAACGAGAATCGTGTAATTCCTGTTGAGTTCTACTTCATGGAGTTGCACTGCTGTGGCATTTTCTGTCCCCCATTCTTCGCTTGGAACAAACTCATAGAAAACATCATTATCTACAAAAAGTAGCATCCCATCTTCTCCCACCCTATCCTGAAAAGCAAAATACCCTTCAGAAGCATTGTACACTTCAAAATAATGAAAATTTTCTTTTCCAATATAACGATCAAATTGTTTTACGTAAGGTTCAAAGCCCACTCCACCATGCAGATAAATATGAACATTGGGCCATATTTCCGATATAGTGCTTTTTCCGGTAATTTCAAGCATTTTTTCAAATAGTACAATGTTCCATGTTGGTACACCACCAAACATGACGATGTCTTCATGAATGACCTGTCGAGCCATACGATCAATTTTAACTTCCCAATCGCTTAAAAGGGCTGTTTCCATATCAGGTGAAAAAAAGGGTCTTCCTAAAAGTGGCATTTTCTTTATCATAATGGCTGATACATCTCCAACGGTAACCTTTGAATGATGGGGCCATCCGGCTAAACTTCCACCCATGACCAGCGATTTTTTACAAAACAAATCAGCATGAGGAATCTGGTTATAAACAATACTTATCCCATCCCATCCCGATCGGATCAAATTATTTTGTAAAAAACCATCGGGTACAGGTATATATTTGCTGATGGAAGAAGTTGTACCCGAAGATTTAGCATACCACCATACGTTACCCGGAGTCAACAACCCAGGCTCACCCGCCATCATTCTTTCAATGTAAGGTTGTATCGAATCGTATTCAACTATCGGGATGGTAGATGTAAAGTCCTGATAATTGCGAATTTTTTTAAAAGAATATGACTTTCCATATGTTGTATCCTTATTGTGATGTAATAATTTGAGCATCAAGGATTGCTGGTGGAAATCAGGAAAGTTTCGAATATTTTCTATTCTGCGAAACTTTACTTTCAGGTATTGTTTGATGGCTTTATTCAGGTAATAGGACCACATCAGCATGTTCAGTTAAATGAATGTACAAGATAATACTTATTCTACACATTTTGACATGATTTGAATTGTACACTCAAATGAAAAGTATAGATAAACACCCTTTAAACATATATTCTATGTTATTAGATCCTTTTTATAAGAAATTCATGTAAATCAATAGTTAAGATCTCTGTAACTTTACATCAGTAGTGAGTATAATTTAAACCTAAAAAATAAATAATGGCAAAAAGTAAATTAATGGAAATGAACAATGTCGGTATCGTTGTAGAATCCCTTGACAATGCCATTTCCTTTTTCACTGAAATCGGACTGACACTTGAAGGACGAATGATGGTTGAAGGTGAATGGGCTGGACGTGTAACCGGACTTGAAAATCAGTCTGTTGAGATTGCCATGATGGTTACTCCCGATGGACACTCCCGACTTGAACTTTCACGATTTCTGACTCCACAAACAATTGCAGACCATAGGACTGTTCCGGTGAACTCTCTTGGCTATCTCCGTATCATGTTCAGGGTCGACAACCTAGACGAATTACTACCAAGACTTGTAAAGAATGGTGCTAAACTCGTTGGAGAAGTGGTTCAGTTTGGTGACATGTATCGACTCTGCTACATTCGCGGGTCAGAAGGACTACTTATTGGATTAGCTGAACAACTTGGAAATAAAACAGCGGCAGATATTTTAGAAAACTCTTGACAATGGTCTCATCCGGAACGTAAACCACAAAATGTGTCATGCCAGCAAGCTAGAGCACCGTGCAACGAATAAATCCCCTATTCAACGCAAATAATGCAACAATAAATTTAGATTGCAACGAATAAGCTGTTAATAATCCGGAGCAAAGTGTACCACCAAATCCGGAGTAAATTGTACTATCAAAAAGGGAATAATTCATTCTAAACGCTCCTTTAAATGTCCTTACCGGACTTAACTTTCCTGGTGATTGTGATTTAGCAAACCGATTGAATTTTATCATTAAAATGATTAGATTTGGACAATGGAGATCCTCACGTCCATCATATGAACTATGCAGATATATTCGACATCGCAAAAGGTGGGCTGTTGCGTGTATATAAATGTTGTAAGCCATTACAAACGACATTCAGCAAATGCTGAATGAAAGGAGATGAAGTCAAAATAATTTCGAGACTGACTGCCATATTAACACAGTTGAAGACCAAAAGAAAGTTGACAACAGCAAGACTTGCTGATAAATTTGTTGTGAGCACTCGAACCATCTACAGAGATATCAAAACCCTGGAAAAGGCAGGTGACCCTATCCTGATTGAAGAAGGCAAGGGGTACAATTTAATGGAGGGCTATAGAATTCCACCAATCATGTTTACCGAAAAGCAGCCAATGCTTTGATCCCGGCAGAACTTCTCGTATTGAAAAGTAAAAAGCTTTTTTTGTACAGGATTATGCAAAGGCAATTGATAAAATCAAGTCAATTCTCAAATATACTATTTAGGATAAAGCCAATTTATTAGCTTATAGAACTCAACATGACGAGGCGCAAAATCAAGAAAGAAAATAGCAGTAATTTGTCTGATCTACAAAATGCACTCACCGATTACAAGCTGGTCAAAATACGGTATATCAATAAGGAAGGCATTACCACTGACAGAGAGATTGAACCATTTGACATATAAAGTGCTGATAATTGGTATTTGATTGCGTGGTGCCGCTTGCGGAAGGAATTTCGATTTTTTCGCCCTGACCAGATGCACAAGATGGAAGTTCTATCAGAAAATTTTGAACCTCACAATTTGACTTGACAAAGTGTATTTTGACAAATACCAATAATTATTGCTGACCCTTGACATAAGGCTGTCGCATACCAGTAATACGTTTGTCTCAAATCTTTAAAAAAAATAAAAATGACAATCGTTCCGAACTCAATTCCTGATGAAACAGGATTTCCAAAGCCTACTTTAATTTCAGTCAATGGCGTAGTATTAGAAGTCTTTGAAGCAGGTCGAAAAAATGTAGGGAAACCAATTATATTATGTCATGGCTGGCCGGAGCATGCCTTTTCCTGGCGTTATCAGGTGCCTGTTCTTGTCGAAGCGGGCTACCATGTCATAGTACCAAATCAACGGGGTTATGGTCGCTTAACATGCCCATTAGAAGTAACAGATTATGACATTGTACACTTGACCGGAGATATTGTTGCGTTGCTCGATTACTACGGATATGAAGACGCTACCTTTATCGGCCATGACTGGGGTGCGATGGTCACCTGGTGGTTGACCCTATTGCACCCAACCCGTGTAAAGGGAATTATTGCCTTGGCCGTGCCCTACCAAGTGCGTGGAGAAAGACCCTGGATCGAGTGGATGGAAGAATTATTTGGTGGCGATTACTATTTTGTCCACTTCAATAGACAACCGGGGGTTGCAGACGCCATTCTAGATGAAAATGCTCCACAGTTCCTCCGCAATATATTCAGGAAGAACGTCCCCAAAAAAGTGCCTGAACCGGGCATGGCTATGATCAATCTCGCCAAAGCCAAAGAACCACAGGGCGAGCCTGTCATGAGTGAAAGTGAACTTGCTGTTTTCGTCTCCTCTTTCGAATCAACAGGGTTTACGGGGAGCATAAACTGGTACAGAAATCTTGACCGCAACTGGCACTTGTTGGCCAATACTGAACCCATCATCCAACAACCTACTCTTATGATCTATGGCAAACATGATGTAATTCCAAAGTTTGAAGGTTTATCAGCATTTGTTCCCAATGTTGAAGAAATGAGTTTTGACTGTGGTCATTGGATTCAGCAAGAAAAACCTAAGGAAACCAACAAAGCAATATTAAAATGGTTAGAACAGCAATATGGATAAGGGAATAGAATCATTTTGTCCAAATAGCCGAGCAGATTGGCGGAAATGGCTGGAGCATAATCATTGCTTAAAACAGTCTGTTTGGCTTATTTTTTTCAAAACGTCAACAAAGGTTGCTTCTCTCAGCTGGAGTGAAGCGGTGGATGAAGCACTTTGCTTTGGTTGGATAGACAGCACCAGGAAGACCATTGACGAAGAAAGGTATATGCAGTATTTCAGTAAAAGAAAACCGAATAGTATATGGTCAAAAGTGAATAAAGAAAAAGTAGCCCAATTAATTCAGAAAAAACGAATGAGGAAGGCCGGTTTCGACAGCATAGAGGTGGCCAGGCAAAACGGTTCCTGGTCGATTTTGGATGAGGTCGAAGCACTTGTGGTTCCCACAGATCTAAAAAATGAATTAGCCAAGTACAAAGCTTCGAGGGCATTCTTTAATAGCTTGAGTAAGTCCACCAAAAAGATATTGTTGCACTGGGTCATTTCAGCAAAAAGACCTGAAACAAGACAAAAGAGGATACTGGAAATCGCACAAAATGCCAGCAAAAAACAGAAACCAAAGCAATTTAGATGAAAAACGGCTTATAATTAATAGGACTCTGAGCGTCTGCATGACCCGGCGATGAGTCCATGTTGAACTACTTCCCATGGTATTACCTCAGCAAGAAAGAGCACCATGCAACGAATAAGTTGTGCATAATCCGGAGTAAAGTGTACCACAAAATCCGGAGCAAAGTGTACAACCTAGAAGGGAATAATTCTTTCTAAACGCTCTTTTAAATGTCCTTACCGGACTTAACTTTCCGGGAGATTGGGATTTAGCAAACCGTTTGTTTTTAATTATAAAATGATTAGATTTGGAAAATGGATTGTCTCACATCAATACTGTAAACAAAGCAGCTATATGTGAAATACGCGCAATAGGTGAAGTGGAGTTGCGCGTATACAATTGTTGGCCTCAACCTAGGCGAAACTTCATTAATTTCGAAAGTAAATCGAAAGCAATTTAAAATTATCTAAATGGGTTGGACAATCAAAATTGAAGATGAAAATGGGAATGTTATTAAAGCTATGGATCGAGAATTTATATTGTCCGATAGCAATATCCTGTATGAAGAGTCTTTTCGGCTCTTAAAATATATTGATCCTTATGGCGACACGACGTTTAATGCATTTATGTTCGAAGATTTAATACAAGATCTTACGCAATTGGCAAATTTATCCAAATCAGACTATGATCAAATAATTCAAGTAATTGAATATGCTAAAGAATGTCAAAACGACATCCATACTTATTTAAAATTCTATGGTGACTAATATTGTTATTTATACTCATAGGCTGCGGCCAACAGTGCATAGCTGTCAATGCTGGCGGACGGAAGTACAACCAACATCATTTCGCTAACCATCTTTAGTCATCGGCTTGACCGAATACTAATATCGCCTGCGCATTTTTGCTACGCTCCCAGGGCGCAGGCTAATTTGGTGGTCACATAAAAATTTAAGTTCTTTATTCAGCATTAGCACCCGGCGGACACAGCAACAAATCCCAGCACTGCAGCTATGCTTTTCGTTGGCATGCATGACGACGAAGTCAATAACCATATTGTCAATTTTCATTGCGGTATATAACTAAAAATATACACCGCAAATGTGCGGTAAATAATTTGTATATTTGCCGCATAATTGATTTCAAGCAATGGCAAAATACATCTATGAACATAAAAACTGGACAGATTTTACCTGGAATGATAAAGCCATAAATGCAGTATTTGGGGAAGTTAAATTAATGCAAGGCAAAATCATCGGTCAAATGAATGCTTTGGGCTTTTCTGCAAAAGAAGAAGCCACGCTTACTACACTTACCTTAGATGTAGTAAAATCTTCAGAAATTGAAGGTGAATTGCTCAATTACGATCAAGTGCGTTCGTCCATAGCAAGGCGTTTAGGAATAAATATAGCAGGGCTTGTACCAAGTAGTCGTCACATAGAAGGTGTGGTAGAAATGATGCTCGATGCCACCCAACGCCACAACTTGCCTTTAACAAAAAAACGTTTGTTTGGTTGGCACGCAGCACTTTTCCCAACAGGACACAGCGGACCTTACGAGATAGAAGTTGGCAAATACCGCACAGGCGAGATGCAAGTTGTTTCAGGTGCAATAGGTAAAGAAAAAGTGCATTATGAAGCCGTAACCCCAAAACTCGTAAAAACGGAAATGGACAAATTTTTGGATTGGTTCAATAATAATGATGAACTTGACCCGGTTTTAAAGGCTGCCATAGCACACTTATGGTTTATCATTATTCACCCTTTTGATGACGGAAATGGCAGAATTGGAAGAGCCATAACAGATATGTTACTTGCCCGGTCCGAAGGTAGCGGAGAACGTTTTTACAGTATGTCGAACCAAATTTTAGTAGAACGCAAGCAGTATTACGCAATATTGCAAAAAGTACAACACAGCACAGGTGACATTACCGTGTGGATCGAATGGTTTTTACATTGCCTAAAAAACGCAATGCTTACCACCGAAAACACAACACAAAAAATATTACATAAAGCAGAATTTTGGAAACTACACGAACACACATCAATAAATGAACGTCAACGCTTAATGCTCAACAAACTTTTTGATGGTTTCGAAGGCAAATTACAAACCTCAAAATGGGCAAAAATCACTAAAACCTCTACCGACACCGCCTTACGGGATATAAAGGACTTGGTAGAGAAAGGCATTTTGCAACAAACGGACGAAAGAGGACGAAACGTAAATTACGAATTAGCAAAATTTTAATCAGAATAACCACTGGCTATAATAGCACCTACCCATAACTCACGTTCCGCGTAATAACATAAGAAAAACTAAAATACGATGAAGAAAATGGAAGCACCATTTAACAAAATAGAATTTTTAATTGTAATGACCTTATCCATTATCTTCTCGTCATGTAATGGACAAGTAGATACTAAATCAAAAATAGAAAACAATCAACTTATAGTTCCTCATTTAAATAATGCAGACGATATTAAAGACCCACTTTTCTATATTGAAGGGCAATTATGTCAACACCTTCGTAAAATATTTCAAGACAGCAAAGGCAATCTTTGGTTTGGAACAAATGTGTACGGCTTAATGATGTATAATGGAGACACTTTGAAATACATTACGAAGAAGGAAGGTTTTAGTGGTGGAAGAGTAACAGGGATTGTGGAAGATAGAAATGGTGACCTTTGGTTCTCGACAGGTTTTGGATTAAATAAATATGACGGCAGGTCATTTACTGTTTTTACTGAAAAAGACGGATTGTCAAATAGTGAGATTTGGAGTATGCTTATCGACCGAAATGGAATTATTTGGATTGGGCACAATGAAGGATTAAGTCGTTTTGATGGCAAAGGTTTTGAAAGTATTGTTGTACCCAAGTCTCAGGTAAAAGATCCTAACACTATTTATTCAGCTAACAGAATTACTGGAATTGTTGAAGATAATGAAGGTAACCTATGGTTAGGCACAGATGGATATGGTATTTGCAAATATAACGGTGAAAACTTTACACATTTCCAAATGGAAAACGGTCTTTGCGATAATACAATTCATGAACTAATGGTTGACAGTAAAGGAAACATTTGGATAGGTACGTTTTGGGGTGGAGTATCTAAATTTGATGGTGAAAAATTTACTAATTATACAAAAGACGGAGTAATAAGCGGTGTAGAAGTTTGCGGTTTTTTTGAGGATGATAATGGTGATATATGGTTCGGTGTTGAAAATAATGGCGTTTATAGGTATGATGGGAACTCTTTCAGTCATTATTATAAAGAAGAAGGATTGGATGCCTCAGTTTTGAGTATCTATAGAGACAAAGAAAGCCGATTTTGGTTTGGAGGTTGGGGTGGACTTTTTCGTTATGATGGTCAATCCTTTACAAGTGTAACTATAAATGGACCCTGGAAATAAAAAATAGGAATGCAGAACAAACCATAGCTGTCTATAGCAGCAAAACCACGCTATGTCAGGTATACTCACATTGTATGTCATTTAAAATTCAATATCGACAAATAAGTCAAAATGAAAAAAGAATTACCAAAATTTCACGAAACATTTAATCCTATCCTGGAAATATTAAGTGATGGCAAAACGATTCACCATAGAGAACTTTTAAAAGAAGTTGTAAACAAATATTATTCTCACTTACCACAGGAATTATTGGATGAAAAAACTAAAAGTGGAGAACAACTTATCTTCAACAGAATAGCTTGGGGTAAATCTTATTTAAAAAAAGGTGGGTATATAAGATATCCGGAGCGGGGGATGGTTCAAATAACCGACAAGGGCAAAGAACAGTCTAATAATGTAACTCTTAGAGAAGTCGAAGGTGATTTTTTAAACTTCTACAAAGAGGAGAATCATAAAGGAATATCTGAAAGCACTGAAATAAAAAATTCAACCCCGCAAGATTTAATAGATAGAGGATTTTATGAAATTGAAGCACAAGTAAAAAATGAAATGCTGGAAAAACTTAAGATCATTGATCCATTTTACTTTGAAAAGGTTATTTTGATTTTATTAAAAAAAATGGGATACGGTGAATTTGTTGAGACTTCAAAATCAGGTGATGGAGGGATTGATGGGATAATAAACGAAGATAAATTAGGTTTAGAAAATATCTATATTCAAGCAAAACGATACGAACAAAACAAAGTCCGGGAAAAGGATATTAGAAATTTTATAGGAGCGATGAGTGGAGATACCAATAAAGGTGTATTTGTAACTACTTCAGAATTTGATGCTGGTGCTATTAAAAAAGCTCTAAATGCTCACCATAAAATCATTTTAATTGATGGAAATAAATTAGTCGATTTATTACATGAATATAATGTAGGCGTTCAAGTCAAATCAACTTATGAAGTTAAAGAGCTAGATGAAGATTTTTTTGAAGGTCAATAAAAACTACAGAAAAAAAAGTCCACTCGCATGAAAACAATTATTTCTTGTTTATTTTTCACAGCCAGCACTTTCGTAACGAGTTCCGTGTCCGGCCAAACGATGCTGACACCATGCTTAGGTGGTGCATACGAATTAGCCACGAAATTTGAGGGAACATGGCAGGAATATACCGTTCAATCCAACAAGACAGAGAAACTTGAAGGTACACTAATTACTTCCTTTGAACTTGGAGGCTGCATTATTACCCAAAAATTTATAAGCGTAGACAAGTCCTTTACTTTTATGTCCTTTGGCTACGTGGATGCAGCCACACACATGTGGAATGAAACCTATGTTCTTAGTAATGGTCGGGTAGCCACCTACAAGTGGTACACAGAAGGGAATTATATTTATAACGAACGGATTTCAGGTGGAGATCCATCTACTAAAGTGCGTCTGCGAATTGTATTCCACAATGAGGATTTATATGAGGTTACTGAGGAACGTTTTGATTCTTCCGGCAAATGGGTTAGTGGAGATAAAACCATGACCAGACGAATACCTGGTTAGAATTCGATTTTCGCCATAGTCTGATTTTGAAGCGACGCAAATCATTGATTTTTGCTTAAAATGACTAGATTTGGAAAGGAAATTCCGCAATCCAGTCCAGAACCCTGCAGACATAATTAAAATACGCATTTATCTGGGAGGGGTTTGCATATATGGAATTGAATGCTACTACACAAGCTTAAAAAATGGATTTACTAAAAGAAATATCGTACCAAATTGAACTTCATTCTGTCAATGGAATTCAAGATTGCTTTGAAAAAGGATTGAGTGCTAACACAAATGTGGAGGGTAAAACTCTTTTTGATTTGTTGATCAGCATGTACACCAGAAGTCCAAGGTTTAAGGACTGTGTAAATGCATTCATCGATTACGGACTGGAATTTGAAAATAAAGCTTTGTTAGCTGTATTGGCCAACAATCCCGTTGAATTAGAAAAGTGCCTTGCTGACAATCCGGGAATAATAGATGAGAAAATCACTTTGAATTGTGCCTATACGCCTCTGACTAATGTTTCTTTGCTGCACGTTTGTGCTGAATTCAACCACCTTGAAAGCGCTCAGGTTTTAGTCAACTATGGCCTACATGTCGATTGCAAAGCTGGAATAGACAAAAAAGGATTTGGTGGACAGACCCCCATTTTTCATACAGTAAACCAAAACAACAATAATTCGGCAGATATGATGGATTATTTATTATCAGAAAATGCCGATCTGGGGTATACTATTCAGGGTATAATCTGGGGAGAATATTTTCCGTGGGAAACATTTATTCCGGCTGTAAATCCAATCAGCTATGCAATGATGGGACTTTTACCTCAAATGCACCGAAATGAAAAAACTATTTTCGATACGATAACCAAACTTATGAGACACAAACATGGAATAGATTTTCGGCCGGATAATATTCCAAATAAATACCTGAATGAAAAAAAATCCAAGTAATCACTACTTGCCGATGATCTTATGCTCACACATTATGACAATCGACAAAAATTAAATAACTGGTTATCAATAATCATTTTAATTTTAGTCAAAAAACTAATAAACCCATAATGGAAAGATCATTATTTTTAAAAAATGGATCCTATAAAATAGCGTTCATCACATTACTCATATTTTTCCTGTCTTGCGATTCAGACATTGAGAATACTCCACAAAAGCAAGAATTAACTTTAGCCGGTGGATTAACAGAATTGATTAAAAACTTTAAAGGTGAGGCGCATCTTTATGCTAAAAATCTCACCACAGGAGAAATTATCGATATAAACGGCAATAGTACCCATAAGTCAGCCAGTGAGGCAAAATTTTTTATTTTGTTGGATTTCGCAGAGAAAGTATCCAATGGCACATTAGATCCTGCGACTAGGATAACACTACAGGAAGAGGACAGAGTCCTTGGTTCCGGTATATTATCCTTCGAAATTCCTGGCAATGAGGTCTCACTGTCCTTTCTTGCCTACCTGATGATGTCCATTTCCGATAATATGGCTACCAATTTACTGTTAAGAGAGGTGGGTGGCCCGGAAGCGATAGTTACATTTTTGAATAAAATGGGCATTGAGGATACCACAGTTGATGGAGAAGTATTTAAAGGAGATTGGATAACTACATCAGCAAAATCTTTGGCAACGGCAGCGGAAGTTTTAGCCATGCCTGAAAAATTTGGGTATCCGAAGGAAGCTGTTTCGATTTCTAAAAAAATCATGTCCAAGCATTACGAAGACAATGGAATGGCGAGATTCTTGCCCTGGAGTCCTTTTACAGAAGAAGCAAAATCGATAGAAAGTAACGAGAAATATATTCAGATATATGCCGGAATAGAATTATATGGCAAAGCGGGTTTTACGCCCGGGTACCGTGGGGATGTGGCCTATTTCATTACTCCGAAAAGCGAGTATGTTATCGGTTTGAAATGTACAAATGTGGATGATTCAAAACCGCTTAATGCAACCAATGAAGGATTTGAATTTTCAGCCCAATTGGGAAAACTATTTTATGAGTATTGGGGCACAGAATAGTAGAAAATGGAATTAAATAAAATAGGGTAATCGCTCAGCTATAACTCTTCCGGAATTATAACTGAGGAGTTGTACTTTGTCAAATTTAAAATTCAAGCCTTTCAGGCTTGCTAAAATACGTTCTAATTACCATAGGCTTTGCCTATGGCTATTCATATTAAAGCCCTCCGGGCTTAATTAAACATAACTTGACAAAGTACAAGTAGTTACAAAGATAGTATGGGTTATCTTTTTTAAATTAAAAGATTTTAAAATTTTATAATTTTATAATCAGTGAATCGTAACTTTATCATAATAAACAGATGAAACGTCCATGACCTGGGTCGGACACAAAGAAGTATGATTAAAAAAAGCTCTGAAAGAGCTTAATATAAATAGCCCCGGGTGGAACCCGGGGTTTAATGAAGAATCGGTCATCGTTTTGGCGGAATTTTTGCCCACCCCCCCCAATGCTTTTGGGGTTGGGGGATGCAAAAATTATGACAAAACCATTAGCACCTAAATTTTAAACAGATGAAAACATTAAACTATCTTCTTATCATTTTTACTCTGACGTTTTTCTCATGTAAAAATGAAAAAGGCATTGATTTAGCGGCTGAAATCGAAGCCATAGAAAATGGGCTCCTCCCATCAATTCAGGTAAAAGGTGACTCGACAAAAACCTATAATCTATCTGAGAGAATGGAGCATTATAAAATTCCGGGAGTAAGCATAGCCATAGTAGAAAATGGAAAAATAAAATGGGCAAAAGGATATGGCCTTGCAAATACCGAAACCGGAAAAAAGGTGGATACCAATACTATTTTCCAGGCAGGTTCCATAAGCAAACCTATTGCAGCACTATCAGCTTTAAAGTTGGTTGAAGAGGGTAAGATTGATCTCGATGAGGACGTAAATCTCTATTTGAAAGAATGGAAAATTCCTGATAATAAGTATACCCAGGCAGAGAAAGTAACCCTGAGAAGATTATTGACACATACAGCAGGGATGACCGTTCATGGTTTTCCAGGTTATAAACAAACGGATACATTTCCATCCATAACCCAGGTTTTAGATGGTGCAGGAAATACACCAAGAATCTTTGTAGATACCATCCCAGAGAGCTTATGGAGATATTCTGGTGGCGGTTATACCGTGATGGAAAAAATGGTCGAGGACATGAGTGGCTTGCCATTTGATGTATATTCGCTCAATACTGTTTTACAATCCATTGGTATGGAAAATAGCACTTTTAAGCAACCTATAACAACTGAAGGCCAGTCCAATATTAGTGCTGCTTATGATGGTGAAGGGAAGATAATCGAAGGTTTGTGGCACAACTATCCCGAAAAAGCCGCTGCAGGTTTATGGACAACTCCTACAGATCTGGCAAAATATTGTATAGAAATTCAGCAAATTTTAAAGGGAAAGGAAGACGGTGTACTTTCAAAAGAGTCCGTAGAAAAAATGATAACCAAACACAAAAATGATTGGGGTCTTGGGCCTTCATTGCAATGGGAACAGGATTCTTTGATTTTTAGACATGGAGGTAAAAATGCGGGTTTCACCAACGAGTTGGTCGCATTTGCCTATCGTGAAAATGCCGTTATTATTATGACCAATGCAGATAACGGGGGCAGATTAATTGGAGAATTATTGCGCTCTATATCAAAGTATTACAATTGGGGATTTAGTGCACCAAGAGTTATAGAGACAGTAAATATTCCTTTGGATACCCTCAATAATCTTATTGGCAAATATAAACTCGACTTTCAGGTTCCTGATATAGGTGATTATGTCATTGATATAACCATTGAAGACAATAAACTTTTTATAACAGATCCGAATAACGGTGAAACCAAAGTATTAACAGCTATAGAAGATTTGAAATTTATTGATTTAGAAAGTGGAGAAGAATTTATGTTTCAACCTAAGGAAGATAAGCAAGGTATGTTATGGAATAATAGATTTCAATTTTACAAAATCCAGGATTAATACAGGGGCGTGCCCCACATCCTGCCAGTACTTATACAATTTGCTGTTGCTCCACTATAAAAACAACACCGCGATGACATCAGAAGAAATAAAGTTTCCTATTGGAAAATTTAAAAAACCGGTAGAAATCACCACTCAGATTTTACTTAACTATATAAAGGAGATCTCAACTTTTCCAAAACGCATTCAACTGGAAGTTGAAAACCTGACTGATGAACAGCTTGATACGCCGTACCGCAATGGTGGCTGGACAATCAGACAAGTTGTTCATCATTGTGCGGACAGTCATATGAATAGTTTGATACGATTAAAACTGACTTTGACAGAAGACAAGCCAACAATAAAACCCTATTACGAAGATCGATGGGCAGAGCTTTTTGACAGTAAGAATATGTCTATTCAACCTTCATTAAAAATGCTGGAAGGCATACACGAACGATGGACTTTGTTATTGAACAACCTGACAAAAGAACAACTGGGACGAACATTTATTCATCCTGAACATGGAAGAGAATTTCGTTTAGATGAAAATATCGCTCTCTACGCCTGGCATTGTAATCATCATTTAGCCCATATAACATCACTAAAACTAAGAATGGGATGGAAATAGAAGCAGATTAACAACCTATATGTCCGTGTTGTGATCCTATATACAAAAAGTTCATTGAGGGGGAGTGATGTAGCAAAACCATTTGAGTTTAACTTAAAATGATTAGTTTTGAAAAGGTAGTTTCAAAGCCTCATCCCGAAGTCCTGCATAAATAAATAGAATATAGGAAATAGCAGGAGGGAATTGCAAACCTTTATAATTGTAATAAGGCATGCTAAAAACGACAGAAACAAAATGAACATTGAAGAAATCAGAAACATTTGCCTCTCATTAAAGGGGGTTGAAGAAAGTATAAAGTGGGAAAATCATTTATGTTTTACTGTAGGTGACAAAATGTTTTTTATCGTTAACCCCGACAACTTTCCTGTGAATGGTTCTTTTAAAACAACGCCTGACATCTTTGAGGATTTAACAAACACGGAAGGATTTACACCGGCACCGTATCTGGCAAGGCACAATTGGGTGCAATATGACAGTATTGAAAGGTTTAACTCAATGCAATGGGAACAATATATTAGAACAGCTTACACATTAGTCCTTGAAAAATTACCCCTAAAAGCCAGGAAACAAATTGATAATGTAATACCAAAAAAATGAAAGTAAAAATTGCTATCATCATAGTTGGAATTTTCTCTATTCAATTCATTTCATCATGCTGTAGGGGTGTGAAATATTATGATTTCACGAAAATGGATGTTCAATTATCGAGTGATATTATCAAACAAGCTGAAAATCTAACTATTGGATTATTCGCTACCGATTTAAAGTACATTTCTTCAAATTTTTCAGATTTTGGATTTGCATCTTCATTAGCATTTGATTGTGATTACGGTTGGGGTGGAATGAAATACCCTTTTGAAAAATTTGAAATTACAAGCTCTTCGGATTTTAATAACGAAAACTCCGCTAATGATAATTTAGCTCACTTATTCCAAATAAAAAAATATTTAGGTAATGGAGAAATTGAATTTGTCCATATTTCTGAAATAAAATTGGATGACTTACGGGGCGACTATTTTGAATTAATGTTGAGCGAAAGACCGACTATAGAATTAACTCATAACTTACAGTTGAAATTAACCAAGTCTAATCATGAAGAAATAGTAATAGAAACGCAAGATATTACATGGCAATAAATGTCAAGGAACAGAACTTTCGGCAATTAAATAATATAAATGATAAAAATGAGATTAGCATTATTTACGGTATTTATCCTGATATATCTAAATTCATTTTCGCAAGAAAGATTTATAACCATTGACAGTACTAAAATTTGGATAAATACGATTGGGATTGAAAATCGTAAGGAAGGTCAACCTGTCATTGTATTTGAAAGTGGACTCGGTACACCGATGGGACATTGGGATAAAATACTAGTGTCGTGTCACATATATTCTGCCGGTTAAGTCGCAGGTATTTTTCTGGCTGTTGAGAAAAAAAATCTGCGCATAGTAAATGCTATGTAAGGATTTTTTTCCGAAAACAGGCTGGAAAAGAGCAAGACTTGGATCGGCAAGTATAGGTGTGACACGACACTAGATGGGTCTTCTGCATTGGCTCCCTTGATAATGTATGATAGGCCCGGTATTGGCGAGTCAGAACCCGATAATGAAATACCTACCATTAAAAATGTATCGGATAAGTTAATCAGGATTTTAGAATACCTTGATATCGACCCGCCCTATGTTCTTGTTGGTCATTCTTTGGGTGGTTTATACGTTCGTGGATTTGCAGTGTATTATCCCGAGTTGTTGGCTGGGCTTGTTATAATAGATCCGGCTGATTTTACAGAAAACAATCAAAATAAACGGGATTATTATGATGTATTAAACTGGGACGATTCGAGAATTGATTCGATGTTAGTCGAGATTAAACGTGGACTTGAAAAGAGAATTGAGGATGCCCCAAAATCGATTCAGGAAGAAGGAAAAGTGTTGGCTGATTTACGAAAAACCGAATTTAAAGAGATTGCGAAAAGCCCATTGCCAAATATCCCTGTACACATAATAACTGGTGGTAGATTTGATATGCCCACAAGACTCCGGTCCAAAGAATTTGATGATGAAGCTCTCTTTCGGTCCAAAATGAAACACAGAGTAGCCCGCTGGACCGACGTCATTCAATCTGTAGAAAAAGGGATGCTCTTTTACAGTGGAGATGCAGGGCACTTTGTTCATTACGATGACCCTGAACTGGTAATTTCAAGTATCAAGATTGTCTTACAGGATTACGAATGGATGAAAAAGGGAAATGACAAATAGCAACAAGAAGTCTACAATAATTTTCATATATTCGATTTTCAAAAGGAACATATTATGATATAAAAAGTCCTCAATTTGCTGGGGAGAGTGACTTTAAAAGATTGACTTTCAACTTCCAAATGAAAAACGTGAGTTTAATGTTTAAACAACTAGTACTATCGGTTACCAACCGAGGTAAAATGACAATACCCAGCTCAAAGTCAACAATTAGAAAATTAGTAATACCCTTATTTTTGACCAGTATCTGTTCTATATCATTCGGACAATTTCCAGGTTCTGTCGATAGTTTATATGCTTTTATTAAATCAAACTCGGTATTACGAACAACCGTTAACTGGAAAGAAATTGATATAACTTTTAATGAGCAAATCAATGAAGCTCAATCACTACACGATACAATGAAAAGTTTTGTTTCTGTATTGGAAAGATTAAATGATGTCCACTCGCAAATTTATCTTAACAGTCAATTTTATGGACACTATCCAAATTTTGCTGACTCCATATTAACATGGCTTAAACCTTTAAACGATAAAGCCATATCACAAACTAATAAAATACATTCTGAATTATTACTGAATAGTGTAGGATATATAAGAGTACCTTCATTTCAAGTTTTTGACCAAAATCAAATTAACAATTTTGCTCAATCTCTTTCTGATAGTGTGATTAAGCTATCAGGAAAATGCAAAGAAGGATATATTATTGATTTACGCCTTAATGGAGGCGGAAATATTTATCCAATGTTATCTGGACTTAGTTTATTTTTAGGCAATAAAACAATCGGTTATGAGACCGATGTTCATGACAGCATTGTTAGATCTTGGAAAATAGAAAATGGAAATTTTGTGATCGGTGGATATCAGACTTCAGAAATAAAAACCAAGCAGAATGTAAAATTCCAATCTTTACCAGTTGTTGTACTTATCGGGCCCGTTACAAAAAGTTCAGGGAGTATGACTGCAATTGCATTTAAAGGAAGACCTAACACCGTTTTTGTTGGAGAACCAACAGCTGACGGATACACCACATCAAATGGTTACTTTCATTTTGCGTCCAATCTGATTTTAAATTTCGCTACGAATTATGTAGCGGACAGAAACATAAATATCTATAAGTCAACTGTAAATCCAGACATCCTAATTACCCAAGGAGATAATTTTGATAATTTAATTGAAGATAAAAAAATCATATTTGCAATAAAATGGTTGAAAGACAGATAAGATTCCATATTAATTATGCAAATGCGGCATTCCCGTGCCAGATCAATCTTTACGCTGAAGCGAGACAGGTTCTTCTTCTATTGAATTTTGGGCTATACAAAAATAAAGTGCTATGAGACCCATCTGCGCTTATCCTCTTTTGTTGGGGGCAAGTTTTCTAAAAACTACTTAACAAGACTTCATTATGCGGCAATAGTTTCAAAAATTTTAATATATTCGATTCTCACGAGGAAAACCTGAGATTTGAGATAACTTACTCCCTGGTGAAGGTAATGGTTGGATTGTCAATAGAAATATAAAGATTAGTCATTAAGATAAAACAAATGATTAAGCCCAAAAAATTAGAACAAGGGGACAAAGTGGCAACCATTTCACTTTCCTGGGGTGGAGCTGGTGATATTCCCCATAGATATGCAGTGGGTAAGCATCAGATGCAAGAAAACTTTGGGTTAAAAGTAGTAGAAACCCGGAATGCCTTAAAATCTTCAGATTGGATTTACCGCAATCCACAAGCAAGGGCAGATGATTTGATGGAAGCACTTGAGGATAAGTCGATAAAAGCCATTATTTCAAATATTGGGGGCGAATACAGCATTCGATTACTTCGCTATATCAATATTGAATTAATCAGGGATAATCCTAAAATATTCATGGGCTTTTCAGATACTACAGTTACTCATTTTGCTTTTTACAAAGCAGGTGTTACATCTTTCTATGGCACATCTACAATGGTTGGGTTTGCAGAAAACAACGGTATGCATACATATCAGATAGATGATATTAAACGCACATTGTTCTCATCTGCGGAAATTGGAATTATTAAACCCAATTCGGAAGGTTGGACTTCAGAAATGTTAGATTGGTCAGACCCGGCAAATCAACTGAAATCAAGAAAATTAGAATTAAACAAAGGATGGCGGTTTTTGCAGGGTTTGGGAATCGTGAATGGGAGATTATTAGGAGGATGTTTAGAAGTTTTAGAAAATTTAAAAGACACCTCATATTGGATCTCCCCGAAAGATTGGAAGGACAAAATATTGTTTATCGAGCCGTCGGAATTTATGATAGACCCGGAAAACTTCAGGTGGATATTTAGAAATTACGCTGCTTCGGGTATATTGCACAACATTAATGGCATGATACTCGGAAGACCTTATCACAACAAATTTTGGAAAGAATATGATGAAGCAATACAGAAAGTATTAAGTGAGGAAATGTTAGATGATATGCCTGTAATCACGGGCATGGATTTTGGTCATACATGCCCTACATTTACGATACCATATGGGATTTTAGCACAAATAAACGCAGAAGAAAAAACGTTTTCTATAATAGAAAGTGCCGTAAATGATTAATTAGGTCCAATGATGAAGTGCATTCCTTCCATTCTCAAACATTCACATTTCATTTGCAATTCTTGCTAACATTATATGATTAACTATAGGAACATTTATAAATATATTAAACCTGCCAAAATGAAAAATCTATTTTCATCATTTGCCATTTTGTGCTTTTCATTTTCCATCAATGCACAAGAAATACCTTCTCCAATTTTATTTATATATGATGCCAGTGGATCGATGTGGGGAGCCATGGAAAATAAAACCAAAAAGGAAATTGCTTCAGACGTACTAATATCGACCGTTGGGAATTTGCCAGATACCCAAACCATCGGTCTAATTGCTTATGGACACCGTAAAAAAAGCGATTGCAACGATATTGAATACATGGTAAATCTAACCAACGATTCAAAAGCCAATATTTACAATGTTGTTAAAAATCTCAACCCAACCGGTAGAACTCCATTGGCTCGAAGTGCAACTTTGGCTATAAATTCACTGAAGGAGAGCAACACCAAAGCAACCATTATTTTAATAACCGATGGAATAGAATCTTGCGATGGCGATATATGTAAAGTAGTTACGGATGCCAAAGCCAATGGAATCGATTTTAAATTGCACATTGTTGGCTTCGGGCTTAAGGATGGAGAAAAAGAACAATTACAATGTGCAGCACAAGCGGGAAATGGAAAGTATTACGATGCTGATAATGCCGGAGGATTAGGTGAAGTATTGACCGAGGCCACGACCGAGACGGTTGATAAACCAAAAGGAAATTTTTCAGTGTATGCTGTAAAAAACGGTGAACCAGTCGATGCCTGGGTAAGACCACGAAATTTGGTTACAAATAAAGAATTATCTGGCTCCAGAACTTACAGAGATACGGCCCGGGTATATCTGCCTGCCGGAAAATACATTATAGATGTTAAACCATTAGAGAATTCAGATATTCCGGGAACCATCATTTCTGTTGAGATAAAAGAAGGTGAGATGAAACACCAGGATGTAAGTTTTGATGGCGGAATTCTTGAAGTTATGACAACCAATAATGGTGAACCCTGGGATGGAATTGTAAAAATGTACGATCAAAACACGGGAACCATAGTCGCTAATACCAGAACTTATGCCAGATCACAACAAATGGAAGTTCCGGCAGGAAATTATAAAGTCACCTATCAGGCGCTCAATTTAGAAGGTATAAATATAAATGCTGAGGTAAATGATGTAGAGGTAAAAGCCAATGTAACCAATTCACTTACACATGATTTTAAAAGTGGCATAGCCATGATTGGAGTCAAAACAGCCAATGGTGACCTGATTGACGCGACGGTTAATTTTCATGAAAAAAGCACGGGGAAAAATGTAGCAGGAGCCAGGACGTATACTTCGGAGAGTAGTAACCCAAAGAAATTTATTCTAAATCCCGGAACGTATGAAGTAAAAATTATGACGTTAGGAAAGCACAAAGGAAATAAAGATACATTTACCTTTATTGTTAAGGAAGGAAAAACCATTGAAAAAATAATAATATTTTAACCATGGCGCATCGAATGTTAAAACCCTATAGTTTTTTACTTTACTTCCTGGCATTAATAACTTTCTTTTTTGTTGGGTTGTCTTATGCAGGAATAGTAGAAGCTGGAAAAAATCAGGGACTTGCTGGAGGTGCTATAGTTGTGGGTTACGGTGTTATCTCTGCAGTGATCGGACTCATTATAGCATTATTCATTTCTTACAAAACAAGCAGAAAGTCCATTTTCAGGCTTAATATTTTTTTGGCATTAAGTATAGTAGGATTCTACTCATGGTTTCATGTAAAGTATTTAAAATCACAAAAAGAAAAAGAGCAAGAAAACCAACTGCAACAGCCGAATCTACCAACAACACCTGATATTAAACCAATGAGCTTATTGGGTGATATTGGAACACCAATTCCAGACCAGGCATCATCAGGTCTTGGCATGTTTTCTCCAAATCTAACCGAAACCACAACATTGTTTTTTTATGGTAATCTCCATTTAGATAAATCGATAATAGAACATTCGCCTACAGATAGTATTACCTTTAAAAATACCGAATATGGCCAAATGGATATCGCAACAGCCCCACCCTATTTGGTTCCAGAGCATCTAAAATTAGATTATGGCATCTTGTATTTTAAAGCCATATCTGTCACCGGGGAATACGTTGAAATCGAAGTCAACAAACATAGCAATCAAACAGCTTTCGTGAGTAAATTCAGTGGAGAATTAAGGTATTGGCCAGAGTTTTTGTTAAGCATAAATAGTGTAGAATTTTTAAACCCTAAAACACAAAATATTTACGTAAAACCACTAAATCATGCAGGAATAGTTAACCAAGCATATAGTTTTATGAGGCCAGTAAAAATCCAACAAGACTGGATGTATGTTTACTTATTGAGTGATGACTTTGAATCGGTAGGCAAAGGATGGATTAAATGGAATGAAAACGGAAAACTTCTGATAAACTATTCACTTTTGAGTTAAGTATAATTTAATTCTTCCAGCGAATTAGCTTATTACGAAATACAAACAACAAATTTTTAGCTGCACATACCTGACGATGTCCCCAACTGGTTGAAATACAATGATGCCTATTCATTGGGTTGAGGATTTTTAATCTAAGTGTTTTCATAACTTATTTATCAGAGATACAATATCAATAGATTTTATCTATATTTTCATTAGATTGTGAATGTACATTTCGCTCTGGAATATACATGCAATGAAAATCAATAAAAAAAGAAATGAATGACTAAAATTCTAAAAGTAGCCGCTGCACAACTTACACCAGTTTTTCTGGATAAAGAAAAGACAGTTGAAAAAGCTTGCCAGGCAATCCTGGAGGCTGGAAAAAGAGGTGCCCAATTGGTTGTCTTTCCCGAAGCTTTCATTTCAGGATATCCTGACTGGGTGTGGCTAATTCCGAACAGTAAAGGAGCAGATTTAAATGATCTTTACCTAAAACTTGTTGAAAACGCTGTTTCTATTCCGGATGAGAGCACTGCGAAGCTTTGCAAATCAGCTAAAATGGCCGGTATAAATGTTGTAATGGGTATTCATGAGCGAAATTCTGAGACCAGTAATGCTAGTTTATACAACAGCATCCTTTTTATAAGTGATAAGGGTACTTTATTAGGGAAGCACCGAAAGTTAATTCCAACAGGTGGCGAACGTCTTATATGGGCACAAGGCGATGGTACCACTTTACGATCCTATGATACTTCTGTGGGAAAAATAGCCGGACTAATTTGTTGGGAAAATTTTATGCCATTGGCACGAAATGCCATATACGAATGCGGAACTCAGATTTTAGCTTCTCCAACCTGGGATAAAAGTCCAAACTGGATTCAATCCATTCAACATATTGCAAGAGAAGGCGGGCTATTTGTAATCAGTACTTGCATGGCTTTGAGACTGAATGATATACCTGATGAGTATGAATTCAAAAAACTCTATCCTGAGGAAAGAGAATGGATTAATATTGGCAATAGCTGTATCGTAGCCCCAAATGGACAAATCTTGGCAGGGCCATTAGAGGCAGAGGAAGGCATATTATATGCAAATATTGACCTTCAATTCATTTTAAAAGTAAAACGAATGTTTGACGCAGTGGGTCATTATTCCAGGCCTGATGTATTTAATTTTTCAGTTAAACGGTAAAAAAAGTACTTGTGGAATAAAAATTTAGTTATATTCATTTAATCACCAATGAGATATAGCAAACAGTCGCTGAGATATGATATCGAAGACAGTCAACTTAAAATTTGGTTTTTCCCTACACGATTAAATGACATTACTATTACATACTTTTTTTTTATTGTTTGTAAGATTCTCATGTAAAAGGAAGTATGTTTATCAGCAATTCAGAGTGAGAACGATAATAAATGAATAATTATAACAATTAAATACTATTGTTTAGTTATAGGCATGATATTACCATCACCACTAAGTGATGATAAGTCGGTTTAAGGGATTTTAACGATTAGTTCACAT
>JBGTBR010000056.1:0-105913 GCA_041749255.1 Saprospiraceae bacterium | reverse complement strand
ACGCGCCTTCAGCGCTATTTGCAAAACTTATTTTAATCAAAACAAAAAAAAAGGCCTGAAGGGCCGTTCACATTAGAGATGGATGCAATCCATCGTTAATAATGAAAACAATGTTTTAGGCCTGTAAGGCCGTTTACCAATTGAAAACCAAAGGATAGTCGATAACCCTTAAATACAAATCACCATTCTAAACAAATCCTTAGGTAAACACATGGGTGTTATGAAAACCAATTGATATTATCACAATAAGGAGCCTTTAAAGAGCGTATTTAATTACTATAGTTTCAAATAAAAAGTGTAATTTTGCGCCCTTATGAAAAATGGATTAATAGTTGCCGGCCTTCTTATTTTATTCGCATCTTGTAAATCCGAGTTTGAGAGCATTAGAAATAGTGGTGATCGCGAACTCATGCTCAATAAGGCATTTGAGTTTTACGATAAAAAAGAGTATTTGAAGGCTCAGGCATTGTTTGAAGTTATACTTCCATTTTACAGGGGTAGAGAACAGGCAGAGGATATATTCTATAAATATTCTTATACGTACTACTATAATGGTGAGTATATCACGGCTGCACATTATTTTAAAAACTTTACCAGCAGCTTTTACAATAGTCCAAAAAGGGAGGAAATGGATTTTATGGCTGCGTATTCTCATTATCTCATGTCTCCTAACTATCGACTGGATCAAACTTATACAAAAAAAGCCATTGAAGATTTTCAGCTTTTTGCCAATCTTTATCCAAACAGTCAAAGATTGCCACAGATCAATGATTTGATTGATGAAATGAGAGAAAAGATGGAAAAGAAATCTTTTGAAAGTGCGATTTTATATTATAACTTGGGTCAATACAAAGCAGCGGTGCAGACATTCGATAATGTACTCAAAGACTATCCAGGTTCGCCGAGAAGTGAAGAAGCCAGATTCTTAAAACTCAAATCCAGCTATATATTAGCGGATAACAGCGTTTACGAAAGGAAGGAGGAGCGATTTGATGAAACTTTAAAGCTATACAGAGAGTTTATAAAACGGCATCCACGATCCAAATGGATAAAGGAGGCACAAGATATATTTAATTCATCTATAAAAGAACTTCAAAAATTTGGAAGGGTATGACAGATATTAAATCAAAAGTTCAGGGCCTGGACCCTAATGTTAGAGCCAGGAATATTCAGGATATAGCCAATAAATCAGGAAATATTTACCGGTCATTGGTAGTCATTTCCAAAAGGTCTAAACAAATTGCAGTTGACCTTAAATCAGAATTGCATTCCAAGCTTGAGGAATTTGCAGTCCAGACGGATGCCATAGAAGAAATACAGGAGAATAAAGAACAAATTGAAATCTCCAAGTTTTACGAAAGGTTACCCAATCCTGTAACGATCGCTACCGAAGAGTTTCTCAATGGTGATTTAGAATACCGTCAGAGAGGCCACGATGTGAAAGAAGACTAAGACATCTGATATTATCAGCCATGAGCTCCCTCGAAAACAAAAAGATTCTGCTGGCCGTCTCAGGGAGTATAGCTGTATATAAAAGTGCCTATCTGGTGCGGGCATTGACAAAAGAAGGTGCTGAAGTAAAGGTATTAATGACCCAGGCTGCACAGGCTTTTGTCAGTCCTCTTACTTTTTCTACCCTTTCACACAATCCGGTTTACACCCAAATAAACGATGCGAATACTTGGCATAGTCATGTGGAATTAGGCCTTTGGGCCGATATAATGCTTATAGCCCCTGCTACGGCGACTACACTATCCAAAATGGCCGCCGGAATGGCAGATAATATGGTATTGGCGACCTACCTATCTGCCAAATGCCCCGTTTTTATTGCTCCTGCCATGGATTTAGATATGTGGAAACATCCATCCACAAAGAACAATTTAGCTACATTACAATCATACGGCCATACCATTATTCCCGTGGGTTATGGAGAACTTGCAAGCGGATTGATCGGAGATGGCAGAATGGCTGAACCCGATGAAATCATCCATTTTCTAAGTGACCATTTTCACGTTGGCCAAGACCTGAAGGGAAAAAAGGTTCTTATCACTGCCGGGCCAACACATGAAGCTATTGATCCTGTGAGATATATTGGCAACCACAGTACTGGGAAAATGGGATTGTCTCTCGCGGCTCAGTGCCACAAAAGGGGGGCTGAAGTACATGTCATTTTAGGACCAGTGTCGGTTGAGGTAAGTGAAGAATACAATGTCGTACATGTACAGTCTGCGGAAGAAATGTATGAAGCCACAAAATCCCACGCCGGCGACAGTGATATACTCATTATGAGTGCTGCAGTAGCAGATTATACACCCATGCAGAAATCAAAAGATAAAATAAAGAAGCAAGCAGAGTCAACTATGTCCATTCAACTCAGAAAAACGATTGATATAGCAGAAGTCATGGGCAAGAAAAAGAAATCCGGTCAAATTATGATCGGTTTTGCCCTGGAGACGGAAAATGAAGAAGAAAATGCATTAAAAAAGCTACATGCCAAAAACTTTGACTTCATCGTGCTGAATTCATTACAAGACGATGGTGCAGGATTTTCACACGATACCAATAAAATCACCATTTACTATAAAAACAAAAACAAAAAAATATTTTCACTTAAATCAAAAAATGAAGTAGCGATTGACATCGTTAATGAATTGGTATTGATTTTGAATGAGAATCAATGATGTAGCACGTCGTATTGTTCTTTTACCTGTTTCTTACATGCATTTTTTTAACTTTAAGTAGTAATATGAATTATTTCAAGTCGTTGTCCAAAAAAGTAACCCCTCTCATTATTCTGGTTCTGGGCACCTGTTTTCTTTCAGGACAGGAGTTGCGGGTAAATACCAGAGTACTGGCCAGAAATCTGACCCAAACCGATCCTTCAGTATTTCAGAATCTGGAAAAGGCGATAGATGAGTTTTTCAATAATACAAAATGGACCAATGATTTTTATGGTGATGATGAAAGGATTGAAGCTAATTTTCAATTGACATTGACGGAGGAAATATCCAATAGCTCTTTTGTTTTTGATATCATAGTTCAATCCAATAGACCGGTACATAATACGGATTATAAAACTTCGATGCTCAACATTTATGAAAGAGGAGTAAATCTTGTTTATCACAATTTTCAACCTATAGAAAAAAGCGAAAACAGATTTGTGGATAATCTCTCTTCCATACTCACCTATTATGCGTTCCTGATACTGGCTTTTGATTACGAGTCTTTTTCCCCACAAGGAGGTGAAGACTATTTTAAAGCAGCCCAAAATACAATGCTGGTATTACCCCAGGCTATAAGCACCAATGATAGGGGGTGGAATCAAAATAGCGGACCCAGAAATCGGTTTTGGCTCATTGAAAATATTTTCAATCCGAGAATGCGAAATGTAAGAACTGCATTTTACGATTACCACCGTAAAGGACTGGACATCATGGCAGAAGAGCCCGACAAGGGTAGGGCAGTAATTCTTACAGCCATGAAAACAATGAATGAAGCCAATACTTCATATCCCAATAGTTACCTGCTTAATACTATTGTAGATTCAAAATCCAATGAAATAATTGAAATCTTTAAAGTAGCAGACTCTGGTGAAAAAACCAGTGTCTATACCACTCTAGTAAGAATTGATCCTTCCAATGCGACCAGGTACAATGTATTGCGGTGAAAAGTATAGCCATTTTCGCTTCAGGTGGTGGCAGTAATGCCCAAAGTATTATCAATTATTTTTCAGGAAAAAACGATATTGAGGTTTCACTCATTTTGTGTAATAACCCCACTGCTGCTGTCATACAAAAGGCAGAAAACCATAGTATCCCATGGTTATTGATTACCAGAGACAGCTTTTATCACGAAAAATACATTCTGGCTGAACTGGATAGTAGAAAAATTGATCTAATAGTATTAGCAGGATTTTTGTGGCTGATTCCAGCATATTTGGTAGAAGCCTTTGAAAACAGAATATTAAATATCCATCCGGCATTGTTGCCTAAATTCGGAGGAAAAGGTATGTATGGAATGAGCGTTCATAAGGCGGTAAAAGAAAGTGGTGAAAAATTATCCGGAATGACAGTCCATCTGGTCAATGAAAATTTTGATGAAGGAAAGATTTTGTTTCAGGTCTCCTGCCCTGTGAAAAAGGAAGATTCACCGGATGATATTGCTCGCCGGGTATTGTCACTTGAGCATCAATATTATCCACGAGTTATTCATTATATTTTACAAGAGATGGAAGTTGTCTCGTAAATCGTAATTCGTAATTGATAAATCGTAATTGAAAATGGTTTAAAGCCTGAATTTTGATCCAAACCTACTGTTAAATCCCTCAATGCCCTGCAATCCTCCGGTGTGAATGGCTAACAGGACTGAGCCTTTGGCGTACATATCTTTTTTAATTCTCTCTACCATACCGTAAAACAATTTACCCGTATAAACCGTGTCCAACGGTATCCCAGTATCTTCTTTGAATGCCCGGATAAACGACACTAAATCTTCGCTTACTTTGGCATAACCGCCAAAATGGTAATCTTCTATACATTTAAAATTTACACGAACCCCATTTAAATGTTGATTGATCAAATCAGGCATGAATGAACCTTTGAGTGCAGGATATACTTCAACTTTAATATTTGTACAGGCAATAATTCCTGCTGCGGTACATCCGGTACCTGCAGATACAAGTATCACATCGGGAGTAGGCATCATAGGATGGACTTCTTCCATCATTTCTTTTACTCCCTTCATACCCAGCTCATTGCTACCTCCTTCCGGCAATATGAAAACCTTTCCGGATTTTAAATATTCCATGGCTTTTTTTGCCTGTTGTTTAAGTTTGTAAGCTTCTCTATCCAAAAAAACCATTTCTACGCCGCAATCTTTCAGATGGGTGAGGGTAGGGTTGCTGGCGTCGAATCCATCACCTCTTACAAATGCAGTTCCGGCAACAGAAAAAATTTTACAGGCAGACGCAAATGCATGCAGATGATTAGAAAACGCTCCTCCGAATGTAATCATACGACTATATCCGTTTGAAGTGTAATGATCCAGGTTGTATTTTAATTTTCTCCATTTATTGCCAGAAAGCATAGGATGTATCAGATCCTCTCTTTTGACAAACACCTTTACTTTCTTTTCCCTGAAAATAGGTAAGTCAATCTCTTCCACCGGACTGGGAATCCGGATATCTTCGGAGAGCATCATTTGAGTTTTATCTGGATGAGGTAAGAAGTGCCTTCACCAGGTTTAGAATCAATTTCGATGGTACCTTTTAAGTAATGAACACGGGAAAAAATATTGTCAATTCCCATCCCTCTTTTTTCGATATTATTGATATCAAAACCTATTCCGTCATCTTCAAATTGGATGATTAATTCATCACCAAGGGTATTGATTTGGAGAAGTATTTCTTTGGCTTCAGCGTGTTTTGTGGTATTGTGTAAAAGTTCCTGAATGATCCTGTACACAGATAAAGCTACAATGTGATTCATTTTCTCAGGAACCCCGTAATATTGAAAATCGATATCGGGATTGCCGTCTACTTCAAATCGATTAATCAGGTCGTTGATAGCAGGTATAAGTCCCAGTTTCACCAGGGATCCAGGTTGTAAATTTTGCGAAATGGCTCTCACCTCAGCTACTGCCGTATCTAATAGATCATTGGCTTTATTATATTCACGTGTTTGGGTAAGGCTGCCATTTCCCGATCTGATAGAATCAAACTGTAACTTGATGGTAGACAACAATCCTCCAAGACTGTCGTGCAAATCTTTGGCAATTCTCTCCCTTTCAATTTCCTGTCCTTCAATAACCGATTCCATTGAGTTCATTTTCATATTGACTTCCATCTCTCTCATTTTCTGATGATTGATTTCCTTGATCTGTTGTGAAATGATCTTTTCTGTTCTTATTTTTTGTGAATAGAACCTCACCAAATAATAAATGAGCAAAAGCAATAAAAGTAACCCTCCTGTGAGGAGATATAAAGCCCTTCTTTGGATTTGATTTGCTTTTTGGGTATTGATTTTTTCCAATTCGAGTATGGCAATATCTTTTTCTTTTTGAGCTACATCAAACCGGACTGCAGCATTGTTCATAGCTTCTACTCTGTCTTTCTGCAAGATGGAATCATTGAGTGCAGAATACATTAAAGCATATCTGTAAGCGTGATCATAATCATTGAGCCTGGAATATGTTTCAGACAAACTCTTGTACACATTTCTCCTATGTTCGTCGTAGGGCTTATGCTCAAGCAAGATAAGGCTTTGCAACAGGTATTTGATAGCGAGTTGGTACTCAGAATGTAATCGATTCAGATATCCAATGGTGTAGAGACTTTTGCTGATCATTAGATTATCTCCAATTTGATCAGCCAGTTTAAAAGCATCAAATGCGAACAGCAAAGCACTGTCAATTTCATTGAGTCTTTCATAATTGGCTGTTTTGTCCATTATAAAGCGTATCATCAATGTAGTATCATTGATGGTCTCATTGAGTGCAATTGCTCTATTGATATAGCTTTGTTCTGCTTCAGCATCTCCCCTTTCAGCATATAAGTGGGCTACTTCAGCATATAGCCTGGCCATCATGATCAGGTCGTTTTTGCTTTCGTAGTATGAAATGACTTCATTGTATAATGAGAGTGCCTCACTGTATAAGCCTGCTTCTTTAGACCGGAATGCTATCGACCGGGTTATCTTCATTATTTGTGTCGTATCATTAGACAGTTTATAATGAATTAAACTTTCCTTATACATGTCGAATGATCTTTTATGGTTGAATTTTCTTTCCTCATATTCAGCCATTAAGAAATAGGCATCCGCCAATTTTTTCTCATCATCCGGTGTTTTTACTGAACTGGAAATGTAATTATCCCTTGATTCTTTGAGAATTTGATTGAGTTCTTGTAATGTGTAAATAGAATCGAGGTGAACCTGACAGAGTGCTGTGTTGGATAAACACGACAGGAAGAGAAGAGGAAACAAAAAATATTTGTAGAATCCAGCCATATATCGATAACATAAAGAGAACAAACAACATTGTAAAGATAGGGTAATTTGTTCCTATTATTAAATTGCAAAGGTTTGCATGGTCAAAAAAAAAGAATAACCTACAACTTTTTGAGGTTATTCTTTTAGTTTAATGCAAATGTCAATCCCAATGAGCATTGAATCTTTTACTTTTTTTATGATGCAATAATTGAGTTAAGGTTGCCTTACCGCTATTTATTGGGTAAATAGAGCCGATGGGCGGAATTGGATAATTGTGTATTATTAGGCATAAACCGGGCGCAAGGCCCCTTAACTCTCTTATTGCTCATTTCCGTAAACCGATAAAAGAAAATTTTAACGTGGGTTGTCTCTTTAGACGACCGACTTTTACTGAAAATCCTCTACAGGAGCCTGTACAGAATCTTCCATTTTGAAATAACTATCTAAAACGAACTTTTCCTGTTTTTGCGGAGTATGTGTTTTAAGCAATTTACCTCCGAATGTGACGCTTGCAAGAATCAGGTATAAAGCCCACCTTGTAAACCGGTCTAAGCTTTCTCCTTGTAATTCTTTTTGCATTGCGTTTTTTTATTTGCTTTTGATATTACAAATATGGTTTGAATTTATCCTTCCTACATCCATGTTTACCCCCATTTTATAAATTCAGGGAAAACCCTGAATTTTTTGCGTTCTTCCAGAGTAATTTAGCCATACCATTGGAATAAGGATTTCCGTTAATATTTAAATATCGAAGTGATTTTAAAATATATCCTTATATGGGATGGTTACATGGGGGAGTAGTTTATTGAATGTCAACGAAATACTATTTCTAAGCTCAAAATCAATCATTTTGAATGAAGTTTTTCAAAAAGCGCCCGGACGACAACAAGTGAAAGTAATTTTTAAATCGTGTCGATAATAAGTTGCGGAATATGATAGAATTGGTAATTGCTGATGACCACGCTATGTTTGTAGATGGTTTAGACTCCATTTTAAAAGATGAAGTAAATATTTCTGTCAAAGGAAAATGCTATGATGGTCCATCGGTAATTGATTTTGTAAAAAATAATAAGATTGATATTATCCTTCTGGATATCAATTTACCCGAACTAAATGGTATCGAAGTGTGCAAGCGATTGATAGAAACCAATGGCGATATTAAGATCATTGCCATTTCAATGTTCAATGAAGAAAGCATGGTTACAGAAATGCTCAATAATGGGGCAAAAGGATATATCCTTAAAAATACAGGAAAGGATGAATTGATTAAAGCCATCGAGACTGTACATAGTGGACAAACCTATTTCAGTAAAGACGTGACCCAAACCATCATGAATTCTTTGATGAAGAGACGAAAAAAATCTGCAAAGACCAATGCGTTTCTGCCAAAAGTTTCAAGGAGAGAGAAGGAGATCCTCAAACTCATAATAGAAGAATACACTACACCTGAAATCGCCGAGAAACTTTTTATTAGCCTTAAAACAGTCGAGACCCACCGATCCTCATTGCTTGCAAAATTAAATGCCCGAAACAGTGCAGGATTGGTGAGAATAGCTATTGAAAATAAAATTTTAGATTGACCCTATGTACAAGGCCAACTTTTGGAAAAGAAAGTTTCTCGGAAGAGGAAGCCAATATTCTATTCCTACAGATATTCCTACATACTGGCACCATGTGATTCTAAATGAAGGAGAAAGGAAACTGGCCGTAAGGTATTGGTCAGCTGATTGTGATGATGGGAAAGTGGTCATCCTTATGCATCCTTACAGGAAAGAGGCCAAAGACTATTTTCTACATACCGGACATGCAGATTTTTATCACCAATTGGGCTTTCATGTAGTAATTTTTGATGCCAATGGTTTTGGCGAAAGTGAGGATATTGATTTTAATTTTGGTGAAGATGTAAGAATGATTTATAATTTCTGCCACCAAAAATGGAATATCCACTTGCTGACAGGACATGGAATTTCATTTGGAGGAGCAGTTTTAATCAACGGACTTGCAGGGAATGTTTGTCATTTTGATAAAGCCATCATTGAAAATTGCCTGGATCATGCCGCCCATTATTACAAAAGCCGAAATCGTTCTTTGTATTTTATATCGCTGTTTTTATTTCCTTTCGTACCATCTGCCAATCGATTTTTTTCTTATTACAGGAGAATCCGGGAAGTGAAAAAGCCCGGGAAGTTACTTTTAATTTATTGCAAGATTGATGATCTCACTACCGTTTCAATGGGAAGGCGATTACAGCAAAACATGAAAGTACAAGGTGAATTGCATGTGCTTGAAGGCAATCATATGGAAGCCATTACCAGGGATACGGAAAAATACTTCAACCTTCTGCGAAATTATCTTGAAGAATAAAGTTGGCAATAAAAAGTCATCTCTATTGGATAACCCCAGAATCTCAGGTTAGCGGTATTATTAACCCGCATAATTCATGAGGGATTCGTCATGAAAGGCTGGAAGCCAATAGAAATGGGTGCTCGTGAAGATTTTTTTCCGCAGAAATAGCCCCCAAAGCTTTGGGGGTTGAGGACAGAAAATCGAACACGTGCCCATTTATGAAGGCATCTAGCCTTGTAATAGAAGCCTTCATGAATTATGCGGGTTTAAAATACATAGGGTACAAAATCGTTCTTATTAATAATGCTAGCGGAATCTCCGGTTGCTTTGATAATAAATAATCCATTTTTTTCAGCAAACAGATCGCTGGCTTCTTCAGCAGTTAGGAAAGCTACAGCACCGTAAATTTTGAAGTTTTCGTATTCTCTTATCCATTTTTTAATGCTCTGAAGCTTTTTTAAAAAGTGCTTAACCTGACTAACCCTTAATGTGGTTTTGACCTCCACAATGACGACTTCCCTTACATTGTGTGCAATGATATCAAATTCGTAGTTATGACCATTATGGCTGCCTTTTCTTCTAAGAGAAGTATCTCTCACATAAATTCCCCTTTCATTCAACAGCCGGAGGAGGTCACCTTCCACCAATGATTCTATTAACTTTCCCCATTGAGAGGTGAATAAATCAAATGCCTCTTTTATTCTTTTATCTGTTTCCTTAAATTTGACATCAGTTTCTTTGAATTTGACGTCAGTTTCTTTTTGGCTCTTTATCAATTCACTGAGCATTTCTTTCAAATCCTTTGATGTGATATCCTCTTCCATATTTCCGCGTTTAAAAATAATAATGTTTAAAATAATTGGAAAGGTTCCTATGGAAAGCGGGAAAGTGAGAATTCGTATACCCATACAATAGAAGGGAACTATGTGGGGTGAATTGGTGTAGGACTAAAATTGCTATCCTTTCGATGTTTGAATTTTTTCGAGCTCTTGGGTGAGTTGTTTCATCTGTTCATCCTTTTGAGTGAGTTGCTGTGATAAAGCAGCATTTTGTGCAACGATTATCTTAAACTCGTCTTCAAGTTTCAAAAAGCGATTTTCCGCTTCTTGGAGATAAGACCTTAAAATGGTGATTTCTTGTTGCGTAATCATAATACAAAAATTTAATTATTAATGATTTACACATAATAATTTACAATAATATTATTTACAAAATCAACTAAAACAATTACTTATTGGTGGATAAAATTCTCTTTTTTATTAAATTACATATTTTCAGACTGAAATGTTAAAATATATATATTATACTTACATAAATTTTAAAAACTATAAAATCAACTAAATTGAAAAAGTTAATTACTACGCTATTCTGCGGATTTTCATTGATATTCTTTTCAAATCAACTTTTTGCTCAAGCAAATCAAATTACTTTTAATTATACCGGAGCAACTGAACAATTTGTTGTTCCCGCAAATGTATTCAGTTTATCTATTACCGCTATTGGTGGCTCTGGAGGAACTGGAACTGGTAATGATGGTATGAGTGTAGGTACAGGTGGATTAGGTGCTGAAGCAAGTGCGGTATTTGCAGTTATTCCTGGTGATATACTAACGGTTGCAGTTGGACAAAGTGGAGGTAACGGTACTTTTCTTAATACTGGAGGTGGCGGAGGCGGAGGCTCCTTTGTTGTTGGTACTGGAAATGTCCTTCTTTTAGCTGCCGGGGGCGGAGGTGGAGGTAGCTGTATTCAAATTTGCATTTCTGGCTTAAATGGAGAGGGATTTGCAGGTGCAGGAAATGGAGGTGCTGGAGGTGACGGAGGCGGGGGTGCTGGTTTCAATGGTAATGGCGCAGATGGAGCTGCTGTACTTCCCTTTGGAGCTACTGGTGGATCAAGTTTCGCTAATGGCTTAAGTGGTGGATCAGCAGGTTCTGGAAGCCTAGGTGTAGGCGGATTCGGCGGAGGTGGCGGAGGCAGAGCTTGGGGTGGAGGTGGCGGAGGCTACTCAGGCGGAAATGGAGGGGGAATGAATGTAGATGCAGGAGGAGGAACTTCTTATGTTGACCCTTCAGGAACTGAAGAAGAAGCAATTCCAGGAATAAATTCAGGTAATGGTCAAATTGTAATTTCTTACAGTGCGATCGTCATCCCGACCCTTTCTCATTGGGGCATAATTATTCTATTTTTATTATTTTTAATTTTTGCAGTAGGTATCGTAAGCAAAAAAATGTTTTTCAATAGCATAAGTTAATTTCTGCTTTTGTAGCATTTCATCAATATACACTTAACTCGACACTTTCATTATAATCCAACTCTTACCAAAAGGTCGTGATTGGTGAGAAAAATCTCTTTTTCATCAGGACCAAAGGCACAATTAGAAGTTGCCTTCGATGTTTTTATAGTTCCCAGGTGTTTTCCATCCGGATGAACAATCAATACACCACCGGGGCCGGTAGTGAATATAAGGCCGGTGTGGTGAATTTTTAACCCATCAGGTAATCCTTTATGATTTTTAACACGAGAGGTCATATCCAGCAATACTTTTCCATCGCTAACCTCACCATTCGAATCGTCTAACTTATAGGCATACAAATAAGCTTTCTCCGGATCTGAATTGGTGATATAGAGCGTTTTTTCATCAGAAGAAAGAGCAATTCCATTGGGTCGGGTTAATGAGTCGATGAGTAAAGTTACAACACCGGAAGTATCAATCCTGTATACTCCGTGATAGTCCAATTCCCTGGTTGCGTTTTTAGACAACCCATATGGCGGATCTGTAAAATAAATATTTCCGCCCTTAGATTGACAAAGATCATTGGGGCTATTGAATTTTTTATTTGAAAAATGGTCAGCCAGTGTGGTAAATTGAGATGTAGGCTCATGCAGGGGTGCATTCATAAAAGCTACTCTCCTGTCTCCATGTTGACAAATCAAAAGTCGACCTTCATTATCTATAATTAGGCCATTGGATCCTTCTTCACCTTGAGTTTCCTCACCAGTATAACCAGAAGGTTCCAAATACACCTCGACTCCCGCGGCTTCTGTCCATTTATAGATACGATTGGTAGGTACATCACTAAATAGAAGCATATCACCCTCAGTTGCATAAAACGGCCCTTCTGACCAAACATAACCACCACCCAATGTGTCTGGGCTATTTTCCCATGAGAATATATCCAACAGGGAAGAATCCAACACCTCGATGTGATCAGGAAGTGATTTTTCTTGTTTTATTTGCTTACATGAGATAGCCACCCATGCGATGGTAATGAAACAAAATAGCCAGTACTTCATTTATTTTTTTACATTCAATTTATAATATCATCCAAGCGTAACCAGTCAATTGCATTAATGGTCATGACCTGAATGATCATCATGCGTTCCTTGCGTGTTTTCATTCATTACATAATCCATTCCGCAAACCGGACATTCTCCCGGCTTATCACTGCCGCTTCCTTTGCAATGCATAGGGCAAACATAGGCAGAGGTATATTCCGGTCCGGACATATCAGTTTCCATTTCTGTGCCTTCCATTTTGTCGTGCGAGTGGTCTTTCCCCTGTTTACAGGCCAAAAATGCAAAAGTCATTAACAAACTAAAAAATAAAATTTTCATACGTTTTGATTTAAAGTGTTATGTGTTTAATCCAGATTATACATTATAATATTCCTTCCTGCCATATTGTACTTGAGTGTTCCTGCATGTGCGACAGGTAGCAGACAGGTATACTTTAATTCAATATTACTCATTTCAGGTATAGTACCCAGTATAAAATGAATTCAAAATTAAACAATTATTATACTGTTGCACCTGATTAAGGATGAATTTCTTCAATAACACTTCCACATTTCATCATCCTGTCCCCAAAATATGGGTTTCTTATTGCTTTTTCATCGCTTAGCCAATTGGCTCCTGCATTATCAAAAGCCATAGGACAATGCTGTACAAACAAGCTGCCTTCATAAATACCAAACGATTTCATCATGGTAATGAGCGCATCTGAAATAAATTGGAATTGCTTTCTTTGAGCCTCTATATCACTGGAATCGATGAGTTTTTGTACGTGTTCATTAATAGCACTTACCTGTATATTCCATGTGGACATTGCCTCTTCTGAAAGATTCGAAACATTCATTTCTTCTATTTGAATAATGATCTTTTCCGCTTCTGCTTTTGCTCCGTTTGGATTGGAGTTTACCAATTGATCTTTCAAAAGCAAATACTGATCTGCCAATTGCAATAATTTTTTGCTCAATGAATCCGTCATTTGATCTTTGAATGATTGGACTTGTGTTGGGGCGTTTGGACTTGCAACAGTTACATTTTTATTCATCATGCTTAACCTGTTACTGAGCTGTGCTGAAGCATCGACAGCAAAAGCTCCTTTTACCACAATACGATCACCAAACTCAATTCCTGATAAAATAGTATAATGGTTACCAACTCTGTCACCCAACTCAACCTCTCTGTAATTAAATGTAGGTATTTCCTGTTCCGGATCCTGGACATACACCACAGACCTTTTTCCTGTCCAAAGCACGGATGATTGAGGGATGATGACTGATTGGGTTTGATTTGGTTTTTCTTTTACGGCCAATTCTCCGCGTATAATCATGCCTGGTTTTACAAGGCCTCCCTCACTTCCTATAAGAGCTCTTATCTGAACTGATCTGGTACCGGAATCCAAAATAGGATCAATGGAAGAAATGGTAGCCAGTAAGGTTTTGCCGGGAAGAGAAGGTGTTTGAAATGTAACTTTTGATCCAGGACGAATGAAGGCCAAATCGCTTTCAAAGGCATTAAAAACTGCCCAGATTCTGCTTGTATTGGTGAGTGTGTAGAAAATGCCACCCACTTCGATGTAATCACCTAAAGATACCCTTCGTGAAGTGATATATCCCGACTCCTCTGCAATAATATCGATGGTTTCCGGAGCTTTGCCTGAGTCCAGTATTTGTTGAATCTGGACATCGTTAAGTTTCCAGTTTTTCAACTTTTCTCTTACAGCGGGGTAGAGTCCCGGAACCGTTTCCCGATTTTTATATGCTGTGAGTAACTCCTGTCCTGTGCTAAATAGCTCTGGAGAATAAATCGATGCGACCACTTGACCTTTTCGTACATAGCTTCCTGTGAATCCTATATTAATCTTGTCAATACGACCACCGACATGGGCAGTTTGACTGCTTACCTGTCTTTCATCGACCTGGACTGTGCCTTCTAATCGTATTATCTTATCAGCGGATGAAAGGCTTTCAGAACCTACAATGATGGTTTCAATTTGAGCCAGCTTAACAGCTGCAGGGGTCATTTGAAGAATGGCCGGATCTTCCGTGTTAATTTGATCGCTAAGTGGTGTCAAATCCATTTCACAAATAGGGCAAATGCCAGGTTCGTTTTGTCTGATTTGCGGATGCATGGAACAGGTGTACACCGTATTTCCTGAAGATTCCTGGTCAACCTGTGTATGGTCATGACCTTCAGAGCTGCTAAAAACCCATTTTCCAATGAGCAGCCCAACGATGAATATGGCCACTCCTATTAAAATTGTTTTTTGTTTAATTTTCATTTTTATCCAAGTTTATAAATGTATTATCTGATGGGTTGTATGAATTTTTGTTTTCTTGCCAATGCCAATAATATTGCTTTTTCTGCATCGATTTTTTCAATTTCGTATTGAATTCCCGATTCTGTCACTTCCAGAATCTCATTTACCGATGCGTTTCCGCCAGTATATGCTGATATAGTCAAATCAATAACATGTTGCGTACTTTGGATTAAATCGTCCAGTATTGAAATCCACTCCTCGAATTCCAACACTTCCTGCTCAGCCGAAAGGATTTCAGCTTCAAAGCCACGCTTTAGGTCTTCCTGATTGAGTTCGATGGAACGAATTCTTACATTCTGTTCATCTTTTATAGAGTGAAATCTTCTGCGACTTATGGGTAAGGTTACGCTTACCTTTGGCATAATGACATCTCTACCTGCACCTTCGAACATTTGTCCATCCCTTTGTCCGATAAACCAATAATCTATACCTACCATGAATTTAGGTTTTGACTCCAGATCTGCAAGCTTACTTTTTGATAGTGCCAGATCTTTACCTGCATCAAGTCTGTCAAGGGAAGGGTGGTGGATGACGGACGTTTGCAACTCCAGGGACATGTCGCGATTTTGAAACCATTCATTTTCATCAATGACGACAGGCGTGTCCAATTCTCTGTAAGTCAAACGGTTAATCATAATGGTGGGTTGCAGCTTTTTCTTTTCAAAAACAGCAATTCTTCCCTCCATTTCCAGTATTTTTCTTTGTAGAATAACAACATCTGCAAGATTGGATTTTCCGGACTCAACACGTGCAGTCACCATATCGTTCATAGCATTCAATATCAGGATGATTTCTCTCATTTTTTCTTGCTTTAATCCTAATCCTATTAATTCATAATAGGCAGATCGAATGGCAAATTCTATTTCAATCATCTTTTCCATACTACCAGTGCTAAAGATTTCTGCATTGTTTATAGCTACTTCTTTTCTGGCTTTTAGTAACCCAGGCCAGGGAATAGCCTGTGATGCATTCAAACTTAATTGCATAGGACCTGTAAAGGTTTCAAGGTGAGAAATTCCGAATCCAGTGCCAAATTGTATGTCTGGATAGGATCCGGCCTGGCCAATAGTATGCCCGGCTGAGCGGTACTCCTGGTCGAGTGCTTTAAGCGATGCATTTTCATTCCGTGCTAATGCCAGGAGTGATTCTATAGATTGAGCCTCTGTCATATAAGATGAACAGAGAAAAACACAAAGGAGAAATATCCTTTCGGCTGAATTTTTGTAAAAACGCTTACTTTTTCTTTTCATGGTTCATATATTTTATAATCCTTCTTCATCATTTTTAAATTTTTTTGACCATTTGTATTCTGATTCCTTCCATACGGCAAATAATATCGGTACAGTGAACATGGTGATTACCTGCAATACCATCCCGCCAAAGGAGGGAATCGCCATAGGGATCATAATGTCGGCACCACGACCCGTAGAACTTAATATGGGAAGAAGAGCGAGAATAGTTGTGGCCGTAGTCATCATAGCAGGCCTGACTCTTCGTAGACCTCCCTCTACCACAGTTTCCCTTATTTCTTCAATGGATTGAGGACTATTCTTTTGAAAACTGTCCTTAAGATACGTTGCCACCAATACACCATCATCTGTAGCGATCCCAAATAAGGCAAGGAAACCTACCCAAACCGCTACACTGAGATAGACAGGATGAATTTGCAAAAAATCTCTCATGGAAGTGCCAAAAAAGTCGAAATCCATAAACCAGGGTTGTCCGTATAACCATACCATCATAAAACCCCCTGAAAAGGCGACAAAAACTCCCGAAAAAACCATGAGGCTAATGAGGGTAGACCTGAATTGAAAATAAAGAATCAGAAATATAAGGATGAGAGAAACCGGAACCAGGAGGCTGAGATTTTTCTTTGCCCTGACCTGCTGCTCGTAATTGCCTCCAAAACTATAGTGAATTCCTGCCGGCATGGTTAATGACCCATCAGCCAAAGATTCTTTAATTTTATTTTCTACACTGTTCACTACAGATACTTCGGCATATCCCGGAGTCTTGTCAAATAATACATATCCGATGAGAAACCCGTCTTCGCTTTTTATAGCCTGCGGTCCCTGCTCATACCTGATGGTAACCAATTCACCTAGTGGTATTTGACCATATCCTTTGGTTTGAATGAATATGCGGTTAATGTCTTCGGTATCGCTTCTCAGTTCCCTGGGATATCTGAGGCGTATGTTAAATCGCTCCCTCCCTTCCACTGAGGTTGTCATCACCATACCTCCAATGGCAACTTGTATTTGTTCCTGAACTTCAGAAATGGAGAGTCCATACCGGGCAATAGCTTCTCTGTCTATGTCAATGAGTAAATAAGGTTTTCCTACTATCCTTTCTGCAAATACAGCCGGAGCTTTTACTCCTTCCACCTCTCGTAAAAGGCTTTCTAATTCCAGACCAAATTCCTGAATCTCATTCAATTCATGCCCTTTCACTTTAATGCCCATAGGAGCGCGCATGCCCGATTGTAACATGATGAGACGGGTTTCTATGGGTTGTAATTTTGGAGCTGAAGTGACCCCCGGGATGTGAATGACCTGAGTTATTTCATTCCAGATATCATCGGCACTTTTGATGTAATCTCTCCATTGTCTGAAATATTTACCCTTCTCATCGGGTATTAATTCACCGGAATCATCCATGACAAACTGCCCTCTTTTATCCACTTTAAAACGCCTCTTTCTACCATTCTCATCCGTCTTAAATTCGGATTTGTATATTATGACATTTTCATACATGGACATGGGTGCCGGATCGAGTGCACTTTCAACCCTGCCTGCTTTACCTACCACCATTTCCACTTCGGGTATGGCAGTGACAGCCATATCCAGGAGTCGGAGATTGTTGATATTTTCCTGTACCCCTGAATGAGGCATGGATGTAGGCATGAGCAAAAAAGATCCTTCATTCAAAGAAGGCATAAACTCTTCAGGCATATTGGAAAAAATACTATATCCCAGATATATCAATACAACTACAACCATTAAAAAAATGGTTTTTATTTTTAAAAGGAGCCGTAAAATGTCAGCGTAATAGTGGATAACCAACCAGAAAAGGGTTAATAAGCTTGCAATTAATATAAAAACGAATAAAAAATTGACTAATGTAGACTTATCAGCCCCTATAGGCATCCAAATAAAAGCCAGAATGTAACCGATAATGATGGCATAACTTATATTCAAAACAGTGCCAGAAATACCTTTTGGCAATAGGTCAAAGTGGTCTATTAAAAATTTAATGAAGCTTAGAGTTACTACAACGGGAATGACCCATATGAAAGCATGATCAAATCTAAACCATATATACAAAGCAAAGACAGAGATGACTATCAGCCATATTCCGCTCCACAGTTTTTTATCAAATCTCTTTTTCAGAAGTGAGTGCATCAGGGGTGGAATGAAACATATGGCAACGATCACAGCGGCTATGAGTGCGAATGTTTTGGTATAAGCCAATGGTTTGAACAATTTTCCCTCAGCGGCTTCCATGGCAAAGACTGGCAGAAAACTTACGATGGTTGTGGCTACCGCAGTTACCACTGCAGATCCTACTTCTCTGCTACCTTCGAACACAGAGCTTAGTAATGACTCTCCTGCGGGAGCCTTTGTGACCCTTTCATATATATTTTCAGTGAGTACTATACCCATGTCTACCATTGTACCAATGGCAATAGCTATACCCGATAAGGCCACTATATTGGCTTCTATATTAAAGAAATTCATCGCGATGAAACACATCAGAACGGCTATTGGAAGAAGTCCTGAAACGACCAAAGAAGCTTTTAGATTCATTAAAAGGAGAATAACCACGATTACAGTGATGAGAATTTCCAGAATTAAAGCATCTTCCAGCGTTCCTATTGTTTCCTGAATGAGCTGTGTCCGGTCATAAAAAGGGACAATCCTGAGTTGTGAAAGGGTACCGTCATCTAAAGTTTTAGATGGTAGACCTGGTTCTATTGCAGCGATTTGTTTTTTGACATTTTGGATTACCTCCATGGGATTGCTGCCAAATCTGGCCACAACTACGCCTCCTACTACCTCTGCACCCGATTTATCCAATATACCTCTCCTAACAGCTGGGCCAAATTGTACACGGGCTACATCTTTGATTCTAACCGGAATATTTTGAATTGTGGTTATCACGCTTTCTTCCAAATCCTGAATAGATTTGATGTATCCCAGACCTCTGACAAAGTATTCTGCTTGATTGATTTCAATGGTTTGTGCTCCGATATCCAGATTGCTGTTTTTTATGGCTTGCATGACTTGCTGTAGACTGAGATTTCTCGCTTTAAGCTTGTCAGGGTCTATATCTACATGGTATTCTTTAATGTATCCACCTATAGAGGCCACTTCTGCCACGCCTTTGGCAGAAACCAGACTATACTTTACATAAAAATCCTGAATGGTTCTTAATTCGTCCAAATCCCAACCTCCAGTAGGAGAACCATTTTTGTCCACCCCTTCAATGGTGTACCAAAAGATCTGACCCAAAGCAGTGGCATCGGGTCCCAATGATGGTTTTACATCTACTGGTAGTAAATTTGGCGGTAGAGCATTTAGTTTTTCCAATATTCTGGATCTGCTCCAGTAAAAATCTACATCGTCATCAAAAATTACAAAAATGTTGGAAAAACCAAACATTGAATTACTCCGAATACTCTTAATGCCAGGTATGCCCAGCAAAGATGATGTGAGAGGATAGGTGATTTGATCTTCTACATCCTGGGGCGAACGACCCGGCCATTGGGTATATACAATTTGTTGGTTTTCACCAATGTCGGGAATGGCATCTACAGATATGGGATTGGAAGGAAGAAATGGTACATTCCAATTGAATGGAGAGTGAATTAAACCCCACATGGCAAGCAATATCAGCACCAAATAGGCTATCAGCTTATTTTCTAAAAAAAATTTTATGATTGAATTGATCATTTTTTATGGCATTAATCGACTGTAATGAAAACAGAAATGGCACACAGTACTTCACCGTATGCATCGCAAAATCGATTAATTTGCTATAAAAGGAATGACTGATAAAGAATTCTCCTATCGGTTAAGTCAGGAGGAGGTCTGTAACATGGGTAGGTAACAGAAGCGGATGCTAATGCCATTCTATCGTTTGTTACATCAAGGACTGCAGGTAGCCCAACCCAGTCTTGTTGATTATTATCTTTATTGATTCCCAAAAAGTCTGCGGAAAACTGATGAAGGTCGTGAGTATCAAAACAGCAAGCTGCCCGTTTAATAGAATGTTGGGTAAGGTCAGAAAGGCAGGTTTGTTTTTTTTCGTTCTTGCATTTCTCGGCTGCGGTATACAGTGATTTGTTTTTAACGGATCCCTGACAATAGTGGGTATGAATAGAAATCCCCAGAGAACTGAACAAAAGCCAATTCGCCATGAGAATACACCACATTTTTAATCCTGTTGTTTTCACTTGCAATAAAAATAGTAAAAGTGTACTTTTTATTTTATTTGATACAATAATCTTACCATATTAATTTCACATATATGCACAGCATATTTAATTAATACCTGATACACAGCTTAGTGTGATCATCTCTCCTGCCATGCAAATGGAAAACATATCCTCAGCTTTGGTATAGGTGATAATATACTTTTTACCATCTACAGGGTTTTCGATATAGTCATCAAGGTTAATGGGATGCAACATCTTACCATCTGTCATGGTAAATAGCCATGTGCAGCCGTCGAGACCGGATTTATCTGTCAAGGTTACCGTAATACCTCCAATACACCTGCTGTTTTTTGTTGTTGAGCACGAAAAAGCACCAAATGTGAAAAATAAGTATAGGACATAAAATTTAAGCATAATTGATATATAATTGCCAATCAAAGATAAGTTTATTCGAATTACAAAGATTGATTTTATTTAGCATTAATAAGTGTTATTAAAAGTGGATGACTTTACAACGAAACACAACACCCCAAAAGTAAATTAGATTCCTTAAAATTTATGCTATTATATTCCTGAATCTCCCTGAATGAAATGGAGAAATTCATTTCTCTTTGCCTGATTTATGAAGGTTCCACTGTAATCTATGGTTAACGTGCTGCTGCTGTGATCCTGAATTCCGCGTGAAGAAACACACATGTGCTTTGCGTCAATGACAACAATTACATCATGGGTATCCAGTGCTTCCTGAAGAGCCTGGAGTATTTGTCTGGTCATCCTTTCCTGTACCTGAGGTCTACGCGCGAAGTAATCTACCAGCCTGTTTATTTTAGACAGGCCTATAACTTTACCAGAAGAAATATAGCCGACGTGGGCTTTTCCGTAAATGGGCAGAAAGTGGTGTTCACAAGTGCTTTGGACGTTTATATTTTTTTCAATAAGAAGCTTATTGTATTGGTATTTATTCTCAAAAAGTGAGATAGCAGGTTGGTTTTTTTGATTGAGTCCTTTAAATTTTTCCATAACAAACATTTTTGCTACCCTTTGTGGAGTGCCGGACAAACTATCGTCTGATAGATCGAGACCCAGCGTTTCCATGATGGCTTTAAAATGTTTTTCTATTATTTGGACTTTTTCTTCATCCGTTTTGTTGAATGCATCTACCCTCAAAGGCGTCTCCATGCTTGAAGAAAAATGTGCATCTCCTAGAATATCTGTTTTATCTTGCGTTGAAAGGATGTGATGGCCATTTGGCTTATACATAGAGAATGATTTTTTTTGTTTAATTTTTTACTTAACATTGTGAAACAAAAATAGTTGTTTTAAAAGGTTTAAAAAGATAATAATTGACAATTCATGCATGATGAAAACACAATTGCTAAATCGTAATTGAAAATTCGCAATCTATCTGAGTAGTTCTTACATTTAATCTGTTTCAGAAATGAACTTTACATAGAACAATGGTTTTTGTACGTTCAACTTACATTTCCAAATTTCATTTTTTGTGTGTAAACTGATTTAAAATTATGAATAAAGTACAATTGCGGATTTCAGGACGAGTGCAGGGAGTAGCTTTCAGGCATTACACCCGGGAAAAGGCATTGGAGCTTGGCTTGACCGGTTATGTAATGAATTTACCCGATGGTAGCGTAAAAGTATACGTTGCCGGAGAGAGTGAAGCTGTACGCAAGATGGTAAAATGGTGTCATTCCGGATCACCGGCATCCCTGGTAGCTGAGGTACAGATCGATAATTGGGATATGAGCGTAATTCCAACCTCATTCGAAATAAAACGATGATGGATCCTTTAGAAAAAATGGATTGGAGGAAAAGATATGTTACGTATCTGAAAGGAAGTACAAAGATATCTGTTTACTTTTTGATGTCTGGTCTCATCATACTGATTATCGGCTTTGCTATTCAAAAGTTTTTAAATCAAACAACGTATTTTGCACTCTACCCTTATCTGATCATTGCTGGATTTGCAATTATGATGTTCAATTCATTTCTGTACTATAAGATTAGCCGTGAAATTTCCTCTGATTCCATTCCTGAAAGCAGAGACATAGAACTAAAATTGCAATCTATGGAGTCATGGCAGCAGATGAATGGGATACTATTAATAGGAGGAGTCATCGCCTGCATTATTGCAGCCGGCTGGGCTATGCTTAATTCCAATTTGCCTTTATTCATGGTCATTACCTTATTTAGTGCGATTTCTTATTCGCATATTACGATAGAAATTTACCGTTTACAGATATGTTATGATGAAATGAAGAGCAAGGATTGAAAGGCTAAGGTTAAGGTTAAGGTTTTTACCTTCGGCAGGTCGAAAAAACGGTGAACGGTGAGCAGTGAACGGTAAACGGTCAGATGGTCGAAAGTTTGAAATTCGAAAGTCTGAAAGTCGAAAGTCTGAAGGTCGGAAAGTCTGAAGGTCGGAAAGTCTGAAGGTCGGGAACAAGTTGAAAGTTTGAAAGTTTGAAAGTTGAAAGTTAACTAAAACCAAAACTAAAACCAAAATCATTTGTCAACTACGAGCTACTAGCTAAAATGAGGTTGAGGGTTTCGCCTTCGGCAGGTTGAAAAAACGGTGAACGGTGAGCAGTGAGCGGTAAACGGCCTGAAGGTCTGAAGGTCGAAAGTCTGAAAGTCAGAAGTTAAGGTTGAGGAATTGAGAAGTCATTGGCTTCGCTTCATTTGGCTACGCGCGTTATTTTGTTATGAAAGGATCCTATTACCAAATGTCAACTGCATACTGCATACTGCGAACTGATAAAAGCTAAAAACTACGAGCTAACTTCTAAGTTGGTTTTCAATTATTTGTAAATTCAAATCGAAGCACTGTTTCCGGTTTGTGCAAGGTTTCTTTCTTTTCTATGATTTGCCAAAGTATTCCTACACTATCCAGGATAGTAAAAGATTGTTCGCCAAATTCATTGGCACGGATAGAACTTACCGTCAGTCCCTGATAATTTTCAGCCAGATTTCTTAGTTGGACGATATCTGCGACAAATAAAGTATGCATGGTATTGCCGAGTTCTCCCATCCTCAGATGCTTTGATCTATCTGGCTTTATTTCCGACAGCAAATAAAATTTCAGCTTACCGCAAATATTATTCGGCGATACAAATCCTTTATACATATGAGTAGATCCGGGATCCATCATAAATCCTCTTTTAGATTCTTTTCGCCATTCTTCCGGTACTACCCCTTCCTTTTCAGGTTGAAAACCCAGAACTTCACTTATATAATCTAATACATCCAATGAAGGTGCCTTAATAAAAAATTCATGATGGGTAAATTCACTGGTTTTTAAAGGAGTGTTGGGATGGATCGAGCCATAACCTGGAATTTCATATCCGTAGCGTTGAAAAAACACATGATTGATCATTTCTCCATACACAGCAGACTCTCTTACCAATATGGGTCGTTTCAGGAAGTCTTTACCACCATCGTTTAATCCGAATAAATCGTATGTAATGGGCTCTGTAGGTAGCCATTTCTGACCCTGACTTCGTAAAAAACTATATACATCGTAGAGTCTCATAATATCCTGTGTCTTCATCACAGACATTCTTGAACCGATGGCCTCCGGCGTGGTATAACCTACACCCCGACCTAATGATGTTTCCCATTTTATAAGTCGCAACAATCCATGACTATCGATATTACCATTTTGCAACCTGTAACTGTACAGCCGGCTGTTCACATTGTATAGCAACAAAGCCTGGTCTGCATCAACAATAGCAGTATCTACTACCCTGAACCCAAATTCATTCCAATATGCCCTGGCATAGTCGATATCGTCAACAGCCAGAACCACTTCATAAACACCGCTGATACCTGTATTCGCAATATTTTCTTGTCCGATTATACTTATACCTGCTACACCATATACTAAATATACGAGAACCAGGCTTTGTATTTTTATCATATAAATTTGTTTTGTATTTCTATCTCCAATACCCTAATGAGAAAATATCATCAGGAATTGAAGGCACAAGTAGATGACCCTGGATCATCATTGGGAAACTGAAGACAATATACTCCTTTGGTGGGAATATTAAGAAGAACAGGGAATCCAAATGAAGAAGTACTTACCTGTTGAGATAAGGACGACATCAAATGAGTAATTGGCACATATCAGAGACACGACTTTTGAAGGCTTGATTAATCCAATTTAAAAAATAAAAGCCACCTGGTTAATATAGGTGGCTTTTATTTTTACCGTAAAATACGGGTTTGATCAAAATACAAGATTCCTTATTGAGGGTTTTGCTCGACAAGTGGATTATTATTGATCTCGTCTTGAGGAATTTGATAAGTCCATCGATTATCTCCTGCAGGTACATCAAATAAATTATTTATTAAATTGGCTTGATGATTTCCTCCATTGCGATCGAGAGATTGATTCAATCGTTTTAAGTCCAGCCATCGGAATCCTTCGCCCCAAAGTTCAATTCTTCTATAGAAAAGAATTTCATCAATGAGCGCTTGTCCGGTATTGGTACTCATGGTATATTCACTATCTCTGGGACTCACTAATTCAAATAGTACCCGAGCTGCATCTGCGTCGCCTAAACGTGCTTTTGCCTCTGCCTCGATCAGGTACATTTCAGCAGCTCTCATATATACCACGTCCATACGACTATCGGCCGTCCCCGCAGCGATAAACTTTTGGCTGGTGTATGGTCTCTTCACAAAATTAGATGGTAATGTGACACCGGCAGGAAGATTACCATGTTGTCCACTTGGATCCCATAGAGATCTCCTTATATCATTTTCAGGTAGTTGATCATAAAGGACACTAAAAATTGCCTTTGGGTTTGTACGGATATTCGTGGAATTGAAATTCCTTGATACATAAGCTCCAAAATTAGCAAAGAATAATGTCTGATCTTCCTGCATATGGCTTCCCCACATCCATTCTCTGTTGTTGTAATCATTAAAGCCAGAAACATACTCATCATTAGTCATTAACTGATAACCCTGTCGTGCAATTTGAGCCTGCTGAATAGCCATTTGATAATTTCCTTGCACCAGTGCTACTCTGGCTTTTATGCCTTGGGCTACGCTTTGATCCAAATGGGACTTATTGGGTCTTTCATACCCGGCCAACAATTGAATAGCTTCATCGAGGTCTGCATGAATTTGGGCATATACTTCTTCTACTGACGAACGGGCAAGTGTTTCATTGTCGTCAATAAGTCTGATAGGAATACCCGGTTGGTTATTTTGACTACCCGCAACATAACGACTACCGTATAATTGTACCAGTTGGAAGTGACAAAATGCCCTATACACCAGAGCCTGTCCTTTGACCATATTTTTAATGGTTTGAGGGCCTTCTGCATCATCTGCACCGTTGATGAGTACATTGGCATTTCTTATAAATCTATAATAAATACGGTATGGATACAAAGTTCTGGCAGCATTGGCATTAGTATGAGTATTCCATTGATATTCAGAGTTATACCATCCATTACCTGCGGAAGTCATGACAAAATCTTCTCCCATAACATCCATGGTGATCATAACACCTCCAACTCCTCCTTCACCTTGAGAACTGTAACGAACATACAAGGATCGATGAATTCCATTGATACCCAGTAACAAGTTTCCTGTAGTAGCTGTAATGGAAGCAGAGGAAATATCCTCTGTAGGTAGAGTTTCCAAGAAGTCGTCCCCACAGGAAAACAGGACAAATAATCCTATAATTAAAAATGGCTTTATTATTAATTTCTTCATTGTTATTATTTTTTAAATTTAAAAAACTAAACTTGCCCCTACTGAAAGAATCCTGGCTGGAGTAAATCTGTTTTGTGTAGTACCATTAAAGTTCTGTGATGGTTCTAAACCATCTCTTTGTGTCAAAGCGAAAATATTTTCAGCATTGATATTGAATCTCAAGCCCTCGATTCCCCAATCTCTGGCAGTATTGTTAGGTATGCTGTACGATAATCCCAATTGTCTGAAAGCAAGGAAATCAGATCCTACCAACCATCTGGAAGAAGCAGCATTGATCTGAGGTCTTGCACTTGCATCCATCCTGGGAACATCTGTTACATCTCCCGGTTGTTGCCATCTGTTCAGCATTTCTGTACTGAGTGCACGACCATAATCACCAGCATCCATTAAAGAAGAAAAATTACTATCGTATGTCAACCCACCAATTTGGTAAGTTACCAAAGCATTTACCCTGAAACCTTTGTATTGAAGTGAAGTTCCTATACCACCAAACAGATCCGGAACGGCTGTGCCTACAAAATTGAATTCAGCGTTATTTTGATTTGTTGTAACCTGTATTCCATTGACTTCTCTGATATCAGAACCTCCAGTTTCAATAGCGTCTGGTGTGGGAATGTAAAGAGCTGAACCATCAGTAGGATCTACACCATACCATTCTCTTAACCAATATTCGAAGATGGAACTTCCTACTACCAATTTCTTGGTTCCCGTTATAATTTCTTCCTGAGGCAACTTAGTTATTCTATTGGTCAGCGTAGAAGCATTGAAGTTTACATTCCAGATAAAATCCCTGCTTCTTACTACATCTGCATTGATAAAAAGTTCAATACCTCTATTGAACATGGCTCCTATGTTTTCCGATACATTATCCAATCCGGAAGATACAGGTAGAGGAACATCAAAAATTAAGCCGTCAGATTCTCTCCAATAATATTCCACAGAACCCGAGATCCTATTGCTGAATAATGAAAATTCAACAGCCACGTCAAACTGGTTATTTGACTCCCAGGTTAAGGCTCTGTTTCCGGCTGAGCTTAACACTGCCCCTGCTTCAGCGGCATTATTGAATCCCAAACTAGCTAAAGGTTGAAAAGCAAAAAATGATAGGTCTCCGTGGCTTAAATTGGAGTCATTTCCAACTTGTCCATAAGATGCTCTTAGTTTTAAGTCATTGAGCCATCTCATATTATCAAACCACGATTCTTCTATAATTCTCCAGGCTCCACCCACTGACCAGAAAGTTCCCCATCTGACATCTGGGGCAAACCTTGACGACCCATCCCTTCTCACAGAACCTGACAAAAAGTACTTATTGTCCCAGTTATAATTAAGACGGCTGAAAAATCCCTCTCTTCTTAATTCTCTGGTGAAAGAGTTGAGATTGGTGATATTGACAAAGTTGATCAATTCTGTATTTCCCTCAATAACCTGATCTTGTCGGGTACCGGTCAATGAATTGAATTCATAGGAAAAACTTTCGTGCCCTACCAATAATCCCAAATTGTGTTTTCCGAAATTATTATTGTATTCCAACAGCTGATTTAGGTTGATCCCAGTGGTAACCGTATTGGTTCTAAACCCTCTGCCCGATGGAGCAGCGTCACCTATTATGGCATTTTGAAGACGTTCGTTGTTGAAATATCTTCTATCAAAACCAAGATTCGTTGTAAACTTAAAATTGGTGAGAAATGATATCTCTGCAAATGTTCTGGTATTTAAATTCAGGACTTTATCGCGATCAATATTTAATAAGTTTTCCTGAATGGGATGTCTGCCTGGTGATGCTCCTGGGCCTCTTATTTCAAAAAGATCTCCTGAATCGAAAATCCTATTGCCATTATCATCTAATATAAGTTGACCAGTCATAGGGTCGTGCAGGTAAACCGGATATATAGACCCGATTACTCTGGTAGTTCTGAATGGATTGACAAAAGATGCTGAACTTGCAGCTCCATCTACTGCTTGCCTTGAATCAGAATATGATCCTGCAATGTTCAAACCCGTTCTTAACCAATCTTTAACTCTGGAATTGGCACTGATCCTGGTTGTAAAACGCTCAAAATCAGAATTGATCACATAAGCTTCCTCATTAAGGTAACCCATTGATATAAAATAATCCGTTTTGTCATTAGCTCCCGATATGGAAAGGTCAGCATTGCTTCTTGATCCAACCTGGAACAATTCATCCTGCCAGTCAAGGGTACCATAACGAAGCGAAGCGGCAGGGTTTATTGCACCATTGGGCAAAACGATCTGATCATTGGCTACAGAAAATGGATTGTAACCCAAAAGACCATAAATTTCTGATGAGGCCTGCTGATTGGCGGCATCCTGAGCTATACCCGCACTCACTTTACTGTTTCGGAGGGCTTCCCACATGAGTACATAATAATCTTCCGGACCTACTCTTGGATATTCAGGTACCGATCTGCCCGTTACCCCGTGACTGATGTTCATTGTAATCCTATCTTTAACTCCTTTTTTTCCTCTTTTCGTGGTGATCATGATCACTCCATTAGAAGCACCGGATCCATAAAGTGAAGTCGAAGCTGCATCTTTCAGGACTGTCAGGCTTTCTATATCATTGGGGTTTAAACTGGCTAAGTTTCCGGTAAATATTACGCCATCAACAACATATAATGGGGCATTAGATGAAGAAACGGAACCAATTCCTCTGACCCTGATGTTTGGACCACTTCCTGGTTGTCCGCTGCCCGGAGTTACTTGTACACCTGCTGCAGTACCTTCCAAAGCCTGGGAGATATTTGTAATGGCTCTGCCTTCGAAATCTTCTGATTTGATCTGAGAGGCTGAACCTACAAACGATTCTTTCTTTACAGTACCATAAGCAATAACAATAACTTCGTCCAAAGTCGTGGCGTCTTCTTCCATTTGGATATTCATAATTGAAGTTTCCCCAACTACAACCATACTTACCTCCTGATACCCAAGGTAAGAAAAGACCAATACTTCTAATGCTTCTGCCTGGATGGTATACATCCCGTCAATATCTGTAATAGAGCCGCGTGTTGTACCTTGTACTGATACGTTGGCTCCGATCAAAGGTTCACCGGTAGAATCGGTTACCTTTCCTGTAATGGTTTTTTGCTGGGCAAAAACCATTTGCGTTGCAAAAAACAGCAGGAAAATAACTTTTCCCAAACTTTTTCTGATCATCTGGTTAAATTTAAAATTGAGTGATTGAATAAAATTTTGCATCAACGGACCCAGTTGAAACTGGGACGTTTAATATTAACTTATTATTTATCCGGTACGCTGCCTTTTAAATTCCCCATAAAATTTTTGAAAGAAATTATTTACATAGCTGGAAAAAGTTTTTGTAGGTAATATTGGACTTTAAATATTTGATTTATAGTTTAATATAAAAGTTTGATCATTTAATTTTATCCTGTGTTAAAATTTGACCAAAGCGGTTTAAATTTTTGTTTTTATCCAAAGTATATGTAATCATGTGGATGTATGCATTTTGTTTATCGAAAATATGATGGTATTTTATCATTTAAGGAAGTCGGTTTCCCAAAATGTAATGCACAAAATCCTAAAGGTAAAGACCGGTTGATATAATTAACTCATTCTCATCTGGGAAAGTCTTACGTGCTAAGATTGAGGCAAGGTTGAGGTCTTCGCCTTTGGCAGGTAGAAAAACGGTGAATGGTGAGCAGTGAACGGTAAACGGTCTGAAGGTCGAAAGTCTGAAGGTCGAAAGTTGAAAGTTGAAAGTTAACCAATGAAAAACCAAAACTAAAACTAAAACTAAAACCATTTGCTGCCAGCTACGAGCTACCATCTACGAGCTAAAATGGCCTGAAGGTCTGAAAGTCGAAAGTCTGAAAGTCGAAAGTCTGAAAGTCGAAAGTCGGAAAATTGAAAATTAACCAAAACCAAAACTAAAACTAAAACCATTTGCAACCAGCTACGAGCTACGAGCAAAATGGTCTGAAAGTCTTAAAGTCGGAAGGTCGGAAAGTCGGAAATTGAAAATTGAAAATTAACTAAAACTAAAACTAAAACTATTTGCAACCAGCTACGAGCTACGAGCTAAAATGGTCGGAAGGTCGAAAGTCGGAAAGTCGAAGGTCTGAAGGTCGAAGGTCTGAAAGTCTGAAAGTCGGAAGTCGGAAAATTGAAAATTAACCAAAACTAAAACTAAAACTAAAACCATTTGTAACCAGCTACGAGCTACGAGCAAAATGGTCTGAAAGTCTGAAAGTCGGAAGGTCGGAAAGTCAAGAGTTAAGGTGAGGAGGTGAGAGTTCATTTGACTTCGTCGTCATTTGCGCTACGCGCGTTATTTTGTTATGAAAGGAACTTATTGCCAACTGCATACTGCATACTGCATACTGCTACGAGCTACGAACTAATCACTACGAGCTACCAGATACGAGCTACCAGCTAAAATGAGGTTGAGATTGAGCCAACTTCAAGATCAATTGAATATTGTTAAAGGTGAATAGGGTTACAAAATTCTTAAAAACCCAATAAATTTCTTTGCTATTTGAAGACTTTCAGTGCCCAGAACAGGAATCGAACCTGCACGACCTTGCGATCACTGGCTCCTGAAGCCAGCGCGTCTACCAATTCCGCCACCTGGGCATTCTAGAACTACTTTGCAAATATCGCAATTATTTAAAAACACTTTATGTGTGGAAATAAAATATTTACATGACAAAGTCATCCTTTTTAAATATCCTGTATTTAACAAAAAGTAAGGGACTTAAATGGGTTATATTTTTAGTATTGATTGTTGGATTTTTCAGGGAACCATTTAAAGAAAGTACTGCGAATTGTGACTAAATACAATTAGTTGTCGTATGTGGTAATCAGTTGTAAGGGTAAAATTAAGGGCAGCATATGCTTCATATAATAAAGGATTGATTATATTGATCTTTATTTCAGTATTGGGAGGCGGTTTTGTTCTATTATTGAAAAAATCTAAACCTGAACCTTATGTTCAAAAAAAGGATGGAAGAATCTATCATTCTCCGTATTCTCAAACTTTCAGATCAATTAAAAAGCAGAAAACATAAAATTTCCCATGACCTGGGTGTTTCTACCCAACAGTGGCTTATTTTATTGCATCTGGCTTATGATCAAAACATTCCATTTCTCGAGAGATTTACTCAAAAAAGGCCTTTGCTGTCTTCCGAATTGGCAGATTCACTTCATGTGACTCGACCCAATATCACTGCCATCACCAATGTATTATTGGAAAAGGATCTTATTACACAAACCGATGATGACATTGATAAAAGGAGAAAAAGTCTCACACTTACAGAAAAAGGATGGGAACTTCTCATGGAACTGCAGGTTCCAAGAGAAGAACTGAATAGAGAACTATTTTCTCACTTCGATCAGGAAGAACTGGGTAACTTTCTGGAATACCTTAATAAATGCATTGAGATTCTGGATAAGGATATGTGTGGATGATTTTTAATTACAAAAATTTCGCTATACATAATCTGAATTTGTGTATAGCGAAATCGATTCACATCATTGGAACTTCAGGATACACTATATTACAGCAAACCGGTATCGGCCGGTATTCGGAAGAGCCAGGCACCAAACAAAAGATATTAAATCAATGTAGTGTATGTCAAAAACCAGGAAGAATCATCTCCCTGGTTTTTGAAGTAGAATCTATTACTTTTTTAAATCTAAGGATAGCGAACTCATGTTCAGCAACCTTATTAGTGATAAGCATCATTATGCACCAATGCTGCTCCACAAGTTGTGCAGTTGCCCATTGAACCTGACCCACCTGGACAACCAGCAGTGCATGTGTAGTGCCACACTCCTAATGAATTTTGACCAGGAAGTGCATCGGGTTGCTGAAAAGGTTCTGCAGCAGGTTGAGCACCAGTCTGAGTCTGCTGGTCGTGCCATGCCTGATTGTGTAGATACTGAGCTCCACAAACCGGACAAGTTCCCTGTGCGGCTCCACCACTACCTGCACAATTGTTTGGACATATGTAATGTTGTACAAGCCCTGCAGTTGCCTGATTGAGAGAAGGAGTTACCGGAGTCACATTCTCAGGTACATTCAAGGAATTTCGTGCGTCGTCTCTTACAGATGTATTTTTATCCTTACAGGAAGCAAAGACAAAAAATGATATAAAAGATAAAAACAAAAGCGAATTCGCTATTTTCATTGAACTGATTTTAAGTTATTAATGCAAATATAAATGCAAAGTTAAGAAACTTACTTTCAAATGAAAAGTTAGTTTTAAATAATTCAAATAAAAGGTTACAACTATTACACTCAGGTCAATTTAACATTTAAAGAACCAGGATGTTTGAAGAGACAAAATATTTAAGCCTGATTGGATAGAATGTGAATATTTTTGAATATTTTTATCTTACCATTTTTTATATACCCAGTAAGAAATAAAACATAATATGAATATCCGATCGATACAGATAGTGTTCATCATTTTAATGACTTTAAGTTTAGCCCCTGATTTAAATGGGCAAAGGGTCGCCACTTTTATCAGTGAAGGTGACCATGCTATGAAGCTGGGTAACTGGATCTCAGCTATAAATATGTATTCAACTGCAATCGATATAGACAATACCAGTGCAAAAGCATACATTAAAAGAGCCAGGGTTTACGAGATTACAGGAAATGCAGACCTTGCAAAAAAGGATTATGATAGAGCGTTGTTTTATAATCCTTTTGCAGGAGTTTACTACCTGGGTAAAGCGAGGATGGAACTGATGGCAAAAAATTACTTCGGGGCAAACGAGGATCTGAATTTTTTACCATTTATCGATGGGGTAGGGTCATTTTCTTCGTCCTTTCACTTGACTGAAAGGATGATGATGGATCGATATCAGGATGCATTTAATAATCTTGATTTGAAATTGCGTGTTGCAGAAGATGACGAGCAACTTTATTTACGCGATGCTTTGCTTTTATTTAATCGTGGGGATTATGCAGAAGCAATGACATTGATAGCTGAAATGAAAGAAAGGGAAATGTACTCTTCTTTATTGCATGATATTGAAGGGTTGATATTTTTGCAAAATGAAGGTTATGATGATGCAAGAGAAGCATTTACACTGGCGATTACAAAAGAACCTCATTACAGTCAGGCATTTCAAAACAGAGCTTATACCTATTTGAAATCTGGAAATTTGTTAATGGCATTAATGGATTACGACCAGGTTATAGCCCTTGATCCGGGTCAGAGTGAACTATTTTTTCAAAGGGGCTTAGTTTATTTGCAAATGGGTCGTTTTGATGCTGCATTGGAAGATTTTAATACTGCCAGAAATGCAGACCCCAGCTTTGAGGAAGCCCATTATAATTGGATTTTTTGTCTCATGATGACGGGTAATTATACAGAGGCTTATTTTCAAATCAATAACAGCATGATAGAAAACCCAAGAGATCCTTCTTCTTTTTACCTGAGGGGATGTCTATATTTTATATATGGTGATTACACAAAGGCGATATCGGATTTCACCTATTATTTAGATTTTTACCCCGGAGATCCGTTGGGCACTTTTAACAAAGCTCTTGCCTATATTCTGAAAAATCAGGTAGTCACCGGGTGTGATGAACTGGAAGTAAGTACGAGAAGGGGTTTTTCTTTTGCCGAAGAAGTACACTTAGCTTTTTGCCGATAAAAGATACATCTGAAAAGCTTTACTGGGTTGTATTATCAATGCTTTGATGCCCTTCTTTTAAAATTCTTATTCTTTCCTTCTTTTGGTTTTGATTTGAAATTGCGGAAATTTTTTCTTTCTCCACCATGTGGGTTCCAGGCCGGGCCTTCTCCTATTGATCTTGGAAGGGAGACTTTCATAACCTCATTCCCTATTAACTGCTCGATTTTGTGGAATTTAAACATATCATTTTCATTCACCAAAGTGAGAGCAACTCCGGTTGTTTCAGCCCTGGCAGTCCTACCAATCCGATGCACATAATCTTCAGCATCGCCGGGCACATCAAAATTGATCACCAAATTAATATCTTGAATATCAATACCTCTACTTAATACATCAGTCGCCACCAGGACTCTGATCTCACGTGATCTGAATCGTTTGAGCGCATCTTCTCTGTCATTTTGTGCTAAATCTGAAGATACTCCCAATACCTTATAATCAGTATTTTTGAAGGCTCGGGTTATATCCGCTACGTTCTTTTTGGTAGAGGTGAAAATAAGTATGCTGTGGTAATTTGGTTTTTCATCAATCAAATGCTTAATTAATCCTATTTTTTGTTGGTCATAAATAAGATAAGCAGCTTGTAATACACCTTCAGCAGGCATTGAAGCGGCAATGGAAATTTCTGCCTGATCTCTTAATATGGATTGTGCCAATTGCTTGATCTTAGGTGGGAAGGTAGCACTAAAAAGTAAAGTTTGTCGCTGTTTTGGAATAAAAGCCACTATCTTTTGAATGTCCTCGAAAAAACCCATATCGAGCATTCTGTCCGCTTCATCAAGTATCAGATATTCAATTTTACCAAATTTGGTATAACCCATATTGAGATGGGATATGAGACGTCCCGGTGTAGCTACTATGATATCTGCTCCGGTTTTTAAAGCTTTTTTTTCAGTTTCAAAATCCTGACCGCTGCCTCCCCCATATACGGCAATAGATGATACGTCAACAAAATAGGCAAATGCTTGAATTTGTTGTTCAATTTGAATTGCCAATTCCCGGGTAGGAGCCAAAACCAATACACTGGTATGATTTCTGTCTTTTTGTGACAACATACTAAGTACAGGTAAAATAAATGCCGCTGTCTTACCCGTTCCCGTTTGAGCACAGGCTAAAAGATCCCTACCTTCCAGAATAACCGGAATTGCCTTTTCTTGTATAGGTGTTGCTTTTTCAAACTTCATATAGGAAAGGGCTTCCTGAAGTTCCTCTATAAGACCAAATTCTTTAAATGTCATTCAATAAAAATATCATTAATAATAAAATGAATGTGTTTTAACTCTGCAAAGCTAATGTAAAAATCAAATTTTTCAGATTTATTACATTAATATTTTTGAAATTTATAAAATATTAATATACTTTGTGATAAGTATAATTATATGTGTTTTTTTGAATTATTTGGATGTGTAAAGACCCAAAGTATTTTCAAGTTTACCAATTTATTCAATCGATAAATTATACTTCTTTATAAAGTTAAAACAGACCAAAAAGTTCAGAATTAATCTTTTCAATGATTGTGCCCAAATCTTCCTGATTCGAAATGAAGTCCAAATTGTCATTATCTATGATCAAAAGCCGGCCTTTGTTGTAGTTCGAAATCCAATTTTCGTATCTTTCGTTGAGTTTTTTCAGGTAGTCAAGTGACATATTGCCTTCATATTCTCTTCCCCTGTTTTGTATATGTTGCACAAGTGTTGAAATATTTGATCTTAAATAAATCAGCAGATCCGGAGGGCGTACTTGCGATGACATCGTTTTAAAGAGATCAAAATAGTTTTCATAATCCCGTTCAGACATTAATCCCATTTCGTATAAATTAGGAGCAAAAATATAGGCATCTTCATAAATGGTTCTGTCCTGAACAACAACATTTTCTCCCTGTTGAATTCTCAGTATTTGTTTGTATCTTGAATTGAGAAAGTAAATTTGAAGATTGAATGACCATCTGCGCATATCGTTATAAAAGTCGCTCAAGTAAGGATTATCGCCCGTATCCTCATAGTGGACTTCCCATCCAAAATGTTTAGATAACAATTCGGAAAGCGACGTTTTACCTGCACCAATGTTTCCTGCTATGGCAATGTGTTTGATCATACAAACATTATATTTTATTCATCATTATCAATAATTGTAGCTTCTGCAAGGATTTCGAAAATACGGCTATCTTTACAGTATTCTATTTCATTCAGCTGAAATTGAATTGCAGCAGCATGCTAAGATAATTGTACAAATATATTCTCTGTTAAAATTGATGAAAAATTTTAAAACCAATTCTGCTTTACACTCTTGAATTAAAAATTAGCCTTTTTATAGGAAAGCAAATCCGATCATACCTGCATAGTTACTCATCTTCAAGTTTTGTAAACAGAAGTTTAAATTAAGCTTTGATTTGCATCTTATAGCTATTTTTGCCGAAGCATTCCTGTAACCTATCGAATATATTGCCATGATCATTGATAAAAATCTAATTTTAAAACTTGAAAATTTATCCAGACTTGAACTTTCGGAAGAAGAAAGAGATAGGATGGTAGGAGATTTGAGAAATATTCTCAAAATGGTAGATAAACTCAATGAACTTAATACTGAAGGTGTGATGCCATTGAAATACCTTACCGAAGTCTTTGCAGATCCAAGACAAGATATTGCAGAAGAGTTCGATGAGGTAAATAAGGCTTTAGATTTAGCTCCGGAAAAGGAGGGCAATTATTTCGTTATTCCCAAAGTAATCAATAAATGAGGGTTGATTTTGAGATTAAATTTTTACTACTTCCTTTTGTATCATCTTTTTAAAGAAAAACAACTGTAATGCAACAAATAATATCGATCAGGGATTTGACTAAAACCTACATCATGGGTATTCATAAAGTTCATGCCTTGAGAGGTGTTAACCTGGATATACAAAAAAATGAGTACGTAGCTTTAATGGGGCCATCCGGATCCGGTAAATCTACACTTATGAATCTCATAGGGTGTTTGGATTCTCCTACTTCAGGCACTTATATTCTCAATGGTATTGATGTATCTTCTATGACGGATAGTGAACTGGCGGAAGTAAGAAATAAGGAGATAGGATTTGTTTTTCAGTCATTTAATTTGCTGCCTAAACTTTCAGCTCTTGATAATGTGGCTCTTCCGTTGGTGTATGCCGGAATGAAAAGAGCGGTTAGAAAGGATAAAGCGATGCATGTGCTTAACATGGTAGGTCTTGGTGATCGCGTACAACATAGACCCAATGAATTGTCTGGAGGTCAAAAGCAACGTGTGGCAATAGCCCGGGCTTTAATTAATGACCCAGCTATTATTTTAGCGGATGAACCAACAGGGAATCTCGATACAAAAACTTCATTGGAAATCATGGAAATATTTGACAAAATACACCATTCTGGAAATACCGTTATATTAGTTACTCATGAACCCGATATTGCCTTGCATGCCCATCGTATAGTCAAACTGCTGGATGGACAGGTCGATAGCGATGTTATCCAGTCCATTGAAGGACAAAAAATAGGTGTTTAGTCCGTGTGATGGTTTAAATGGAAGGACGGTCGCTATTCTCTTAAAATATTTCTCGAAATAACAAGTTTCTGTATTTCACTGGTACCTTCGCCGATGGTACAAAGTTTTGAATCTCTAAAGTATTTCTCTACTGGAAACTCCTTGGTATAACCATAGCCTCCAAATACCTGAATGGCGTCAGTAGCTATTTCTACACAGATTTCAGAAGCGTAATACTTAGCCATGGCACTTTGGGTAGTGACATCTTCTTTTTCGTTTTTCATATCGGCAGCTTTCCGGGTGAGAAGTTCAGCGGCCTGGATTTTCGTAGCCATATCGGCAAGTTTGAATGAAATGGCCTGGAAACTGGCAATAGGTTTTCCGAACTGTTCTCTTTGCTGTGCGTATCGTACCGAAGCTTCATATGCTCCTTTGGCAATGCCAATGGATAGTGCAGCAATACTGATACGACCACCATCCAGTACTTTCATTGCCTGAATAAAACCTTCTCCTTCATTCCCCAGCATTTGGGATTTGTGAACACGGCAGTTTTCAAAAATCATTTCAGATGTTTCAGATGCGCGCATTCCCAGTTTATTCTCTTTCTTACCTGCTTTGAAACCAGGGGTGTCTCTTTCTATAATAAAAGCTGAAATACCCCGACTATCCAGTAATTCTCCGGTTCGCACTAACACTACAGCTACATCACCTGATATGCCATGTGTAATCCAGTTTTTTGATCCATTAATGACAAAATATTCTCCATCCTTTTCACCAACACAACTCATCCGCATAGCATCAGATCCGGTATTGGCCTCAGTCAATCCCCACGCTCCGATCCATTTTCCGGCTGCGAGAAGTGGCAAGTATTTTCTTTTTTGATCTTCATTACCAAATGCAAGGATATGTCCGGTACAAAGAGAATTATGCGCTGCTACCGATAAACCAATGGAGCCGCAAACCTTTGCAATTTCAACTATAATAGACACGTATTCCTGATAGCCTAATCCCGTTCCTCCATATTCTTCTGGTACCAACGCACCTAAAAATCCAAAATCTCCCATTTTATGCATAAGTTCTTTTGGAAAATACTGTGATTCATCCCATTCCATTACGTAAGGTAGAATTTCTTTTTCCGCAAATTCTTTTGCGCTCTTTGTGATCATGTCAAGATTTTCCAATACTTCCGGGCTCATAATTCAGTCTAATTTCATTTTAAACGATAGGATATTAGGTGAAAACATTCTATTCACCAGCTCGTTTGATTAATATCTAAAAACCAAAGGTAATACAAAAAGTTCTATCGAAGCTATTAGCTTTTAGCAATTAGCATTAGTTCGTAGCTCGTAGTTGATAGTTCGCAGGATTATGCCTTAACCTCGGATTTCTGACCTTAGACCTTACGACTTTCAGAGCGTTCGAACTTCTGTCAAGTATGCAGTTGGCAGTTAGCAGTGGGCAGTATGCAGTTGGCAGTATGCAGTTGGCAATAGGTTCCTTTCATAACAAAATAACGCGCGTAGCGCAAATGACGACGAAGCCCAATGACGCGCAGCAAATGACCTTCTCAACCTCAACCTCAATCTCAACCTTATCCTTAACCTCGACCTTAAGACTTTCAGATCTTCGACTTTCACACCATTTTAGCTCATAGCTCGTAGCTGGTTGCAAATGGTTTTAGTTTTAGTTTTAGTTTTAGTTTTTGTTTTTGTTTTTGTTTTTGTTTTGGTTTTAGTTTTGGTTTTTGTTTTGGTTTTAGTTTTTGTTTTTGTTAAGTTTCAAGTTTCAATTTTCAATTTTCAATTTTCAATTTTCAATTTTCCGACTTTCAGACTTTCAGACCTTCCGACTTTCAGACTTTCAGACCTTCCGACTTTCAGACTTTCAGACCTTCCGACTTTCAGACCTTCGACTTTCAGACCTTCGACTTTCAGACCTATTAAGGTCGAATCTCGTAGCTGGTAACAGTATACAGTTGGCATTGACAGTGGGCAGTATGCAGTATGCAGTTGGCAATAGGATCCATTCATAACAAGATTACGCGCGTAGCGCAAATGACGGAATAGAGCAAATGGCGGCGTAGCCAAATGACGCGAAGCCAATGACTTCTCAACTCCTCAACTCCTCAACCTCAACCTGGCCCTCTCACCTTTAAGCTCTCCTTCTCAACTTCTCCTTCCGAAGACGAAACCTTGGACTCAACCTCAACCTCAACCTTACCCTTACCCTTAACAGACTTGACTGGCTATTGATATGGGTTTATTAGTACCCGTATTTTTCTTTCCATAAACTTTTTAACCTTTCCCTAATATTATCTTCAGCATTATTCTTTCCAGGATGGTAGAAAGCGCTACCAGAAATTTCTTTGGGCAGCATTTCCATGTCGACAAAATTATGGGTAAAATCATGGGCATATTGGTAGTCTTTTCCATAATCAAGAGACTTCATAAGCTGCGTTGGGGCATTTCTTAAATGGAGGGGAACAGGTAGGTTTCCGGTTTTTTTAACTGAATTGACTGCTTCATTAATGGCTATATATGATGTATTGCTTTTTGGGGAGCAAGCAAGATAAATGGCGACCTGGCTCATAACGATACGACCTTCAGGCATACCTATATTATGAACGGCATCAAAACATGCATTGGCCAACAAGAGAGCATTAGGATTAGCCATACCGATGTCCTCAGATGCGGAAATAACCATTCTACGACATATAAAGCGAGGGTCTTCTCCTCCTTCAATCATCCTGGCAAGATAATAGACTGCAGCATTAGGATCTGATCCTCTTATGGATTTTATAAATGCTGAGATGATATCGTAATGCTGTTCACCGGCCTTGTCGTATAAGGCCATATTTTGCTGTATACTCTCCTGGACCATTTCGTCAGTTATGACCAATGGATCTGAAGCCAAATTCTTTCTTGCCACTATCTCCAGGCTGTTGAGCAGTTTTCTTGCATCTCCACCTGAAAACCTGATAAGTGCTTTATAGGATTCAATGGTAATATTTCTGTTTTTAAACTCATCATCCGTTTTAATGGCTTTATTTACTAAGCGTATAAGTTCCTCGACACTTAAAGGATTCATGATATATACCTGGCATCTCGATAATAGAGCTGGTATGACTTCAAAAGATGGATTTTCTGTTGTTGCACCAATTAGAGTGATAATGCCTTTTTCTACTGCCCCCAACAGGGCATCCTGTTGTGATTTACTAAACCGGTGTATCTCATCTATAAATAAAATCGGATTGGGGCGGTTAAAAAATTGCTGTTTTTTGGCTTTATCTATGGCTTCTCTTATATCTTTTACACCGGAATTGATCGCACTCAGGCTATAGAAAGGTCTCTTTAAGGTCTGAGAGATGATAAATGCCAGAGTGGTTTTTCCTACGCCTGGAGGTCCCCACAATATAAAGGAAGGAATATTACCATTCTCAATAGTTTTTTTGAGTACCGATCCTTCACCGGTAAGATGCTGTTGCCCTTCAAATTCATTGAGAGTGGTTGGCCGCATTCTTTCCGCTAAAGGTGGATTCATTGTTTTGGATTAAAATATGTGTTAAACTCAAATTATGCATCCTGCAATACCAATGGAAACTATTCTCCTTGCCCTAAAGAATAACCTCTGACTCCATCAAACAGATAGAGATTTTCAACTTTTATAAAACCTGGCCCTTTTTTCACTAAATCTCCCAATAACTTAATTATGGCAGCTTGAGAAATTTCCTTTTTATCATTTGCTTTAGACACATATCTGCATCGCCAGTGATCAGAGCAAAACGTTTCTTTCCGTCCTTCGGGATATACCTTTACTCCGCGGTTGGTTATCATTTTAAGTTGCAAATCCTCATTGGTTATTTTTTCTAGCTGTTGTCCCAGTATATCAGGATCCCTGTCAGCCTCATCCCAGTCTATGAATATATCCGCACCAACCAACTTCTTAGAGGGCCGAACTCTCTTTTTTAATTTGATATTGATCTTATGATTTGAAATGCGCATGGGTCGAATCTTGTCGGGCAACATGCCAAGACGCTTAATAACAGCCTGACCAAACTCTTTTGTACCTACAATTTCTTCAGAGTGGGCACTTTTCAGGTCGGCAGTATGGATTCCATCTTCAATGGTTTTGTACAGGGCATTTTGTATTTTAGCCGCATATTCCGGAATTCCTACATGCACCAACATCAAACAAGCTCCCTGAATTAAACCGCTTGGGTTAGCGACATTTTTTCCAGCGATATCTGGTGCTGAGCCGTGAATAGCCTCAAACATGGCAAAGTTTTCACCTATATTCGCAGAACCTCCCAGCCCAACAGAACCCGAAACTTCTGCGGTGATGTCGGAAATGATATCACCATATAAATTGAGTGTTACAATAACATCAAATTTTTCAGGTGTGTTGGCTAGTCTGGCTGCTCCTATATCAATAATATAGTGTTCACTATCGATTTCTGGGTACTCTAATCTTACTTCGTCAAAAATCTGATGAAACAACCCATCGGTATGTTTCATGATATTATCTTTTGTCATACAAGTGACTTTCTTTCTTCCATATGCTTTTGCATATTCAAATGCATATCGAATGATCTTTTCACTTCCAGGTCTGGAAACCAACTTAAGACATTGAACAACTTCAGGTGTTTGTTGATGTTCGATTCCGGCATAAAGATCCTCTTCGTTTTCTCGGATCACAACCAAATCCATATGTGGAAAATGGGTGCGAACGAATGGGTCGAAGGAATGGGCAGGTCTTACGTTTGCAAACAAACCCATTGTTTTTCTGATGGTCACATTAAGACTTTTGTATCCGCCTCCTTGAGGCGTAGTTATAGGACCCTTTAATAATACTTTATTGCGCGACATGACTTCCCACGCATAGTCCGGAATTCCCGATTCAATACCTCTAAGGTATACTTCTTTGCCTACCTGAATTTCTTCAAATTCAACCGGAGCACCCGATTTTTTGATAATGTCCAAACAGACATTCATGATCTCTTCACCGATTCCATCACCTTTAGCGATGGTAATTTTTACTTTGTTTCCCAATGTATAATGTTTTTAATGATGTAATATCACCTGGATTTGTTTTGTTCAGTGCTTTTTTAAAAGCCGGTAATAAAATGCAAAAATGATATTTTCATCGCGGGAAACCATTTATTTTAAACAAAATCAATGGTGATAAATTGTTGAATTCGCAGGGCAATTTCTTTTTTGTTAAAAATCTGTTAAAATAGGAGAGTAAAATTAAACTTTTTAGTATAACTTTCATTTATAGAAGCATTACTATTAAATTTGTGGTTATTACTCATGTAGTTTTAATGCAAGAATTATTTTAATAATTTGTTTTGAAAAATGAAAGAAAATCCAACCTTCCACAACTTCCTATTGGGATAGATGGATTTAAAAAAAATGGAAACCAGCCAGTTACAGAAATATTCAAATATGACAAAGTATAATTTTTTGGAATTAAAGGAAGACAGAAAATGATGCATTATTTGTTGGCGATATTTCATTATCCTCTCTTATAAATTTATTTAAATACTTCATATAGTTCTTATTTTCAAAAATTAACAAATATTAAAAAATATTTATATGTTTAAGCACTTTAAATACGACTTTCCTGCCGGTATTGTAGTTTTCCTGGTCGCTGTACCATTATGTCTGGGAATAGCATTGGCTTCCGGAGCACCATTGTTTTCCGGTATTATTGCCGGTATAGTGGGTGGTATAGTGGTTACTCTCATCAGTGGGTCTGCACTTGGAGTCAGTGGCCCTGCAGCTGGATTGGCAGTTATAGTATTGACAGCAATTCAGGATCTGGGCACCTTCGAAATATTTTTGTTGGCCACTTTTATAGCTGGAATCCTCCAGGTAGCCTTAGGATTTGCTAAAGCGGGTATTATAGGGTATTACTTTCCCAATTCTGTTATTAAAGGCATGTTGGCTGGAATTGGGATAATTATCATCATCAAGCAAATTCCCTTTGCCCTTGGATATTTTGGCGATCAAATGGATGCTATATTCCTCGCAAAAGATCGAACAGGCGATTCTATAAATATTCTTAAAAGAGCTTTTGAGCTACTATCTCCATGTGTGGTTATAGTCACTGCATTCTCCTTTTTTGTATTAATTCTCTGGGAAACTAAATTTATAAAAAATATCAAAGCCCTTCAATATGTCCAGGGACCTTTGGTCGCAGTAGCTGGTGGAATTGTAATTTATGTCTTATTTGAGGGAACTTCGTATGCCTTTGCTCCTCAGCAAATGGTACAACTTCCAAAAGCCGGAAATGTAACAGAATTTTTTGGCCAGTTTACCTTGCCAGATTTCACTGCCATTGGCAATCCCCAGGTGTATATTACGGCTATTACCTTAGCTATTATCGCAAGTCTTGAAACTCTCTTATGCGTCGAGGCTACTGACAAACTGGATCGTTATAAAAGGGTAACTCCTACTAATCTGGAGCTCAAAGCCCAAGGTATTGGTAATATGATCTCAGGTCTCATTGGAGGAATACCAGTAACACAGGTTATCGTAAGAAGTTCTGCCAATATTCAGTCTGGTGGTCGCACTAAGATGGCCGCTTTGTACCATGGTATATTAATCCTGGTATGCGTTGCTTTTATTCCCGGCATACTCAATATGATCCCTTTGGCTACATTGGCTGTGATACTTATTGTGGTAGGGTATAAGCTCGCTAAACCTTCTATGATTAAAGCCATGTATAAACTGGGATGGAGACAATTTGCCCCGTTTATGATAACCATTATTGGAATTGTTTTTACCGATCTGTTGATGGGGATCGGTATAGGTATGGTAGTAGCCATCTTTTATATATTGATGGATAATTACAAAACGCCTTTCCTCGTGTTAGAAGAACATCATGATGATGCAATCCATTTAAAATTGTCAGAAGAGGTTACTTTCCTAAATAAAGCAAGTATACAAAAAACGCTCGCTGCCATTCCACGTGGATCAAAAGTAATACTGGATGCTTCTGATACTGTAAATATAGATCATGATGTGATAGATATTATAGAGGATTTTGAAGAAAATGCTAAATATAAGAACATTGATCTGACTGTTATTGACAGGAGGAAAAGTAATTTTCATGATCAAATTAAAAAGTTTGAAAAACTAATCAGTATTGAAAATGATGTTGAGGAATCTTCAACTATAGCTAATGATTCTAAATAGAAATTCAGGAGTTTAACTAATATTTTAGAATTGTCATCATATCAGAGTAATTTTATAATGCATTTTATTTGAATCACTCTATCATGACTCGAGATCTGTATTTATTTTTCTTACGACAAAAGATCGTTAAGCATGCCTGTAAGTGTGTCAGTGAATGTAAATGAAAACATATTTCTGAAGGATCCTTTGGAAACCGACCTGGGTCGAAGGATTCTTCAACATTCCCTTATTTTATTCAAAGAAGTGGGTTTAAATTCTTTTAATTTTAAGGAATTAGCTGTCAGGATTTCTTCGACTGAGGCTTCCATATATCGCTATTTTGAAAACAAGCATATGCTTTTGCTATATCTCACTTGTTGGTATTGGGAGTTTATGCTTTATTTGATTAAATCAAATATCAAATTCATACATGATGAAAAAACACGCCTGAGAATTGCTATTAAAACTATGGTTTCGGGTTTGTTGGATGAAGATTCGGATTCATCTCATTTTATCGATCTCCACAAATTACACCATCTTATGGTCGAATTGGCTACAAATGCCTACCATACAAAGAAGATAGATGAAGAAAATAAAGTGGGGATCTATGCCAATTACAGGGAATTGAGTCATTTTATTTCAGAACTTATTCTTGAGGTTAATCCCGGATTTAAATATCCAAGATCCATTGCAACCACTATTATTGAAATGGCCATAAACCATTTGTATTTAGCTGAACACCTGCCTTCTATGACGGAGATTGTTAACACGGAAACCAAATTGGATCAATTGGAAGAAATGATCTTTTACTTTTGTGAAAGATTATTAAAGAAGTAATTATTTTTCACAACAGGGATCTTGTATAAAGATGTGGTGTTTTCCAAGCCTTTTTTGGCAATTAAGTAGAATATGTCTATCTATTTACCCCAATTATATACAATTATTAACTCTTTTTTTTGTCCCTCTTGACTCATTTCGAATAAATTAGTAATTTAGTCGGATAATTCGTTTTATTTATGACGCGAAATACGACAATATGAGAAATATTCTAAAAGGTAGAGGAGCCCAAATCAACACCCACAATCCATTTCATAATGAAATAAGACCCAAGAATCCGCTTTTATTTGAAGATGAAATGGAAAATCCTCATGTTTCTACTCAAATCATCGAAGTAGATGCAAAATCGATTTTAAACAAAGTGGGTAGCCCGGATGTGCGTGGAGAATATTCATTGAATCCCTATCAGGGATGCGAACATGGATGTGTCTATTGTTATGCCAGAAATACCCACACTTATTGGGGGTATAGTGCCGGGCTTGATTTTGAAACAAAAATTCTGGTTAAAAGAAATGCTCCGGAATTGTTGGATCAAAAATTATCCTCTTCGTCCTGGATAGCTACACCGATTATGCTTTCGGGAAACACGGATTGCTATCAACCTATTGAAAAAACTACAATGATAACCAGGAAAATACTGGAAATTATGTGGAAGCATAAACATCCTGTGTGTATTGTTACAAAAAGTGCTTTGATTCTGAGAGATTTGGATATTTTGAAAAATCTGGCTTTGCACCGGCTTGTATCGGTTTCAGTTTCCATTAACACCATGGATGATGATTTGCGTAAAAAACTTGAACCCAGAGCGTCCTCAATAGGTAAACGCTTAGCGCTGGTAAAACAACTGGCTGATCATGCTATTCCGGTTAATGTTTTAGCGGCACCGATCATACCGGGACTCAATGATAATGATATATTCCCACTGGTGAAAAAATGCGCTGAAGCAGGAGCTGGAAATATTTACCAAATCGTAGTCAGGCTCAATGGAGATCTTCCTGAAATATTTGAGGATTGGTTGGAAATTCATTATCAGGATCGAGCCAAAAAAGTTTTGAATAAGATAAAAGACTTACACAATGGAAAACTGAGCAATTCAAATTTTACTGAGCGCATGAAAGGTAGCGGACTTATTGCCGAAATGATTCACCGGCAATTTGATATTGCCCGGCGCTTATATCTTATCGAAAATAAGCCATTTGACTTTAATCTTACTTTATATAAAGAAAATAAAACCAAACAATTGTCATTATTTTGAAATGGATTTGTTTCTTCCAATAAGGTGCATTTATTAAAATGTAGCTTTTGAATTGTATAGAAGCATTTATGACTCTATAACCAATTACTTTTCTGGTAAAGGGTGTTCATATTAAAGTAAAAAATGAACTTAAGGAAAACAAAAGTAGGTCATCAGGTTAGTTTAACATGTATAAGTCAAAATGCAATATTGCAGAACAAACACGAACTATATAATTGTAAATTTGTTTATTGTCTTATACGAAATGAAAACTTTTACATTTAACTGTTCCCGTTCTATCTTCCAACAATAAGAATTTCTCAATAAGCCATAAAATTGTAGAAATTATATTTCTCATATTGGTTTTGGAAAAGTTATAGACTGCTTATATTATTATGGAAAAATTTATATATTAAAAGAGAAGATAGAGCCAGAAATACATAAAACATGAACAAAAAAAGAAACCGGAATCAAAAAACGCATCAGCCGGATAACTTGAAAGCGCAAATACGTAACGTTTTTACTGATAAACCCAAGAAAAGATACAACGCCAAGCAACTCATTAAGAGATTGGAGTTAGAGGCGTCGGTAAATGCTGTAAAAAATATACTGGATGAACTTCATAGAGAAGGATTACTATACGAGACTGGAGACAATAAATTCAGACTGGATCGAAGTGTAGTGTCTGGAGATTCATCTGGTGAGATAAACGTAACTACGTATACTGGTTTTGTTGACATGACCAGATCAGGTGCGGCATACATCATAACGGAAGAAAGTGAAATAGATATTTATGTACCCTCCAGGTATACGAATGGAGCATTTGATGGAGACACCGTCATTGTTGAAGTGAGGAAAACACCCGGTAGAAAAAAACCTGAAGGAAAAATAAAGGAAGTGATAAAAAGGAAGCATACCCATGTTATGGGGGCTTTACATATATTTGAAAGATACGGAGTGGTGGTTCCTTTATTACATGATCGTTCACCCAAAGTACATATCAATACCTCTGAGTTGGAAGAAATTGAAAATGGGACTTATGTTATAGCAGAAATTACTAACTGGGGTATGAGCCAGAATAAAGGAATCTGGGGCAGGATTACCAGAATACTTGACAAGTCTTCTGAAAACGAAATTGCAATGCAGGGCATTATAGCTTCCAATGGATTTGAAATAGAATTTCCCATAGAAGTTATAGATGAAGTTTCAGAAATTGAAGGAAACATTACGAGTAAGGATGTTAATGAGAGGAGGGATTTTAGAAATGTCTTAACCTTTACCATTGATCCGCTTACGGCTAAGGATTTTGATGATGCACTTTCTATTGAATTTATTGAAAATGAGAATATTGAAATAGGAGTTCATATAGCTGATGTCACACATTTTGTGAAAGAAGGAAGTGCATTGGATAAAGAAGCATTAAAAAGATCCACTTCAGTATATTTGGTAGACAGGGTAGTGCCTATGTTGCCCGAGAAACTATCAAATGACCTGTGTTCTCTCAATCCCAATGAGGACAAACTTGTTTTTTCCGGAACATTTATATTTAACAAAGAAGGAAAATTGCAAAAGACCTGGTTTGGAAAATCAATTATCCACTCCAATAAGAGGTTTACTTATGAGGAGGCTCAGGAAACAATGGAAACTGCTCAAGGGTCTTATGCCAAAGAACTTTCTATTTTAAATAAGATTGCAGGCAAACTAAGGGATAAAAGGTTTGAATTTGGGTCTATTGCTTTTGAATCGGACGAAGTTTATTTTGAATTAGACGAAAATGATGTACCTGTTTCTGTACATGTAAAAGTTAGAAAAGATGCGCACAAATTGGTAGAAGAATTTATGTTGCTTGCCAATAGAAAAGTGGCTGAATTTATAGCGAGAAAACATGGTACTGAAATACCTTTTGTATATAGAATTCACGATGAACCCGATCCTCAGAAGTTGGCGGATTTTGCTCTGTTTGCCAAAGAAATGGGTATTAAAATGGAGTTGGATACACCTGGCCAGGTAGCCAAGTCATTTAATTTGCTAGCTGAGAAAGCTGCAGAGAACCAAAATTTAAAATTATTGGAACCCCTTGCCATTAGAACAATGGCAAAGGCGGAGTATTCAACCAACAATATCGGTCATTATGGGCTGGCATTTGAAAAATATGCTCATTTTACTTCTCCCATTCGAAGATATGCTGATGTTCTCGTACATAGAATATTAAATGAGAATCTCAAAAAAGATTATAGAGTTGGTAAGGAAACATTGGAGTTAAAATGCAAACATATTTCAAATCAGGAAAGAAAAGCCAATTCAGCTGAAAGAGAATCAGTAAAGTACAAACAGGTTGAATACATAAGGAATCACATCGGAGATAAAATGGAAGGTTATATTTCGGGTATAATAGAACGAGGAGTATTTGTGGCACTATTACCTTCATTAGCAGAAGGGATGATTCCATTCGATGATTTTGATGAACCCTTTAAGGTTCCTGAGTCAAGATTATTTGCAAAGGGTCAACGTACAGGTAAAGTGATAAAAATGGGAGATAAAGTAAATGTTTTGATTAAAGACGCAGATTTGGAGATGCGTCAAATTGAATTGTCTTTTATATAATACCTGGATTTAGATTACCGAAGGATTTGACTATATACTTAAAGGAAAAATGAATTAATACTTATAAATTGTTTATATTTGCGGCGGATTGTAGAATGGGGGAACGAATGGTTCCCTTTTTTAATTATATAGATTCGGAAAGTGGATAAAGAAACATTAGGTAGCTTCATCTCTGACTATTTGACAAACAACGGGTTGGAAGATTGTTTTTTGATAGATATTAATATAAACTCTCCCAAAATTGAAATTTTTATAGATAGTGATCAAGATGTTACATTTGCCAAGTGTAAACAGATCAGTCGCCATCTGGAAGAAAGATTCGATAAGGAAGGTTGGTTTGGAATAAATTATGTATTAGAAGTTTCCTCAGCTGGTGTTGGCAGACCTTTATTATTTCCCAGACAGTATAAAAAGAATGTAGGCAGGGAAATAGAAATAAAGATGAATGATAACAAAACCCTAAAAGGGAAATTGTTATATGCAGATGATAAGAATATTTCCATTAGTTGGGAGGAAAAAATAAAAACAGGATCAAAAAAAGAAACTATTGTCAGGGAAGAGACGATTGATTATTTAAATATTGAGCAAGCAAAAATTAAAATAAGTTTTTAATTAATAACATATGAACTTAGTAGAATCATTTTCGGAATTTAAAGCTGGGAAGAGTATTGACAGGCCTACCATGGTAAGGGTTTTGGAGGATGTTTTCAGAACATTAATCAGAAAGAAATACGGATCTGATGAAAATTTTGATGTGATCATAAATCCTCAAAACGGTGACCTTGAAATGTGGAGGGTAAGGGCTATAGTTCCCGATGGTGAAGTATTGGACGAAAACAGCCAAATATCGGTATCGGAAGCACAAGCTATTGACGGAGACTATGAAGTTGGAGAAGAGTGTTTCCAGCAGCTTTTTTTAGAGGAGTTTGGCCGACGTTCCATCATGGCAGCCAGACAGACATTGATTTCAAGATTGAGCGAACTTGAAAAAGATGATATCTATAAGAGATATATGGATAGAATTGGAGAAATAGTACTCGGAGAAGTAGGTCAAATATTAAAAAAAGAAATTTTAGTTCTCGATGATGTAACGGGAAATGAACTCATATTGCCCAGAACCGAAATGATTAAAGGTGATTTTTTCCGTAAAGGAGACATGGTTAGGTCGGTTATCAAGAAGGTAGAAATGAGAAATAATTCTCCAGCAATCATCCTTTCACGAACAGATAATAAGTTTTTGGAGAAACTATTAGAACAGGAAGTACCTGAAATTGAAGATGGATTGATAACAATAAAAAATATTGTTAGGATACCAGGTGAAAGGGCAAAAGTTGCAGTAGAATCATACGATGACAGAATAGATCCTGTAGGTGCCTGTGTTGGTATGAAAGGTTCAAGAATACACGGTATCGTCAGAGAATTGAAAAATGAAAATATTGATATTGTCAATTTCACAAATAATGTCATTCTTTATTTACAAAGATCTCTTACACCTGCAAAAGTATCGAGTATACAACTTGATAATGAAGAGATGAAGGCGGCTGTATTTCTTAAACCTGATCAGGTTTCGCTGGCTATTGGTAAAGGTGGCAGTAACATCAAATTAGCCAGTAGATTAACCGGCTATGAAATAGATGTTTACAGAGAAACTGATGAATTTGAAATTGAAGACGTTGATTTGGATGAATTTTCAGATGAAATTGAAGATTGGATTATTACCGCATTCAAAAACATTGGATGTGATACTGCCCGATCTGTATTGCAGCTTAGCAAAGAAGAATTAATAAGAAGAACAGACCTGGAAGAGGAGACTATTGATGAAGTGATTAGTATATTAGCGTCCGAATTTGAAGAGGATTAATCCAAATCTAGTTCGCGAGTGATTTTTTAATTAAAAAGCCTGAATGTCACAAAGATTAGTAAAAATAGCAAAAGAGTTGAATGTAGGGACTTCTACCATCGTAGATTTCTTAACGGGAAGAGGATTTGAAATTGACAATAAACCGACTTCAAAAGTTAGTGATGAGATGTACTCTGAGCTGCTCAAAGAATTTAGCAACTCCATGGCTATTAAAGAAAAAGCCGATAAAATGACTATAGGGGGTCGCTCATCACCGAGAGAAGAAGCTACTCCCCGATCTACAGGTGTTGATACGTACCATAGAGAAGACCGTACAAAAAAAGAAACTCCGGTAATTCAAACTCCACCTCCTAAACAAGAGGAAGTGGTCAGGGCAAAAATTGAATCACCTCAGTTGAAAGTAGTAGGAAAAATTGACCTTGAAAAGCCAAAACCTGAGATTGAAGATAAAATAGAAAAAACGGAGAAAGTAGATAAAAAGGAAGAAAAACCTGCAGAAATCAGTGATGTAGAAAAGCCTGAAGTCACTGTTCCACCCAAGTCCGAAAAACCAACCCCGGTTAAAGAAGAACCTGTAAAAAAAGCAGATTCAAAGCCACTTGAAGAAGAAATGATGAGGGCCAAAACCCCACAGTTGCAAGGGTTGAAGATCATGGGAAAAATTGATACAGATCAATTCAAATCGGAAAAGAAAAAGGTCAAACAAGAGGCACCCAAAGCTGATACTCCAAAAAAAGCTGAAACTGAAACCCAAAAGGCTTCCAAGAGAAAACGAAAGCGAAAAAAGGTTGCTCCAGCCAATGTGCAACAATCTGGCAAACAAGGAGGAAAGAGAGAAGAAGCAGTAAAGGAAGTCACTCAAAAAGAAATTGAAGATAAGATAAAAGCTACTATGGCCAGAATTTCTGGCGGTAGTAAAAACAAGCGACAAAAGATCAGAAGAGATAACAGGGATGTTAAACGCGAAAAACAGGAATTAAAAGATATTGAAAGCCAGGATTTAACCATTAAAGTTACAGAATTTATTTCTGTCAGTGAATTAGCAAGTGTACTTAATGTCACAGTTTCTGAAGTTATTACAACTTGTATGAATTTAGGTGTAATCGTTTCAATAAATCAGAGACTGGATGCTGAGGTCATTGAATTATTGGCAACAGAATTTGGTCATGAAGTAGAGTTTATTAGTGCTGAAGATCACGTAGATGTTGAAATTGAAGTAAAAGATGATCCGGATGATCTTGAACCAAGGGCACCAATTGTAACTGTAATGGGACATGTAGACCATGGTAAAACATCTCTATTGGATTATATCAGGAAAACCGATGTAGCTGGTGGGGAAGCTGGTGGTATTACTCAGCACATAGGAGCATATGAAGTAAGAGTAGGCCCTGATTCAAAAAAAATCACCTTCCTGGATACACCTGGTCATGAAGCCTTCACAGCTATGCGGGCAAGAGGTGCTAAAATTACGGATATAGTTATAATAATTATTGCAGCTGATGACCGTATTATGCCCCAAACGAAAGAGGCAATAAGCCACGCTCAGGCTGCAGGTGTTCCCATAGTGTTCGCTATAAATAAGATAGATAAAGAAGGAGCCGATCCGGAAAGGATCAAACAGGAACTGGCCTCCATGAACCTTCTTGTAGAATCTTGGGGTGGTAAGTATCAGTCTCAGGATATATCTGCAAAATCCGGTTTAAATATTGATCTCCTTTTGGAAAAGCTTCTCCTTGAGGCTGAAATTCTTGAACTTACAGCTAATCCTGATAAGCAAGCCGTAGGTACAGTAATTGAAGCTTCTTTGGACAAAGGAAGAGGATATGTAACCAAGTGCCTTGTTCAGGGAGGAACGCTGAATATAGGAGACTCATTGGTAGCGGGTGCCTATTCAGGCAGAATAAAGGCAATGTTTAATGAAAAAGGTAAACGCCTGAAAAAGGCAGGACCTTCTACTCCCATCCTTGTTCTGGGTTTAAGTGGAGCACCTCAGGCAGGTGAAAAATTTAAAGTGGTAACTTCCGATCAGGAAGCAAGACAGATAGCTACCAAAAGAGCGCAAATTGAAAGAGAACAAACCAATAGAGCCAGTAAGCGTATTAGCTTGGATGAAATTGGAAGAAGGCTTGCACTTGGCAATTTTAAAGAACTAAACCTTATTGTGAAAGGAGATGTGGATGGTTCAATAGAAGCACTAGCCGATTCTCTAATAAAGCTTTCAGTAGAATCAATACAAGTCAACGTGATACACAAAGCTGTAGGAGCTATTGCCGAATCTGATGTTTTACTTGCTTCAGCTTCTGATGCCATCATCATTGGTTTCCAGGTAAGACCATCACTCGGAGCCAGAAATCTCGCTGAAAAAGAAGGAGTACAAATCAAAACCTACTCGATCATATACGAGGCAATAGAAGAAATTAAAATGGCTATGGAAGGTATGCTTGAACCTACTAAAGAAGAGCATATTTTAGGTATGGTAGAAGTGCGTGAAGTATACAAGATCAGCAAAGTAGGGACTGTGGCAGGATGTTTTGTCCAGGAAGGAAAAATCACCAGAAATTCACTTATTCGTATTATCCGGGATGGTATAGTCATTTATCCTCAAAAGGAAGGTGCTAATGCTGAACTCAGTACCTTAAAACGCTTTAAAGATGATGCAAAAGAGGTAAAAGCAGGAATGGAATGCGGGCTTACAGTGAAAAACTTCAACGATATAAAAGTGGGAGACTTTATAGAGGTTTATGAAATTATTGAAAAGAAACAAACTCTTTCTAAACAAACACTTTCTTAGGTTTGGAGGCAGCGCGCCTAAAGGAATTCCTGGACGGAAAAGTAGAATTGTATAATAATCCCTCGTTTATTGAGGGAGATCCAATATCCATACCTCACCGATTTAAATCTTTACAGGATATAGAAATAATAGGATTCTGGACAGCAATCCTATCCTGGGGGCTTAGGAAAACGATTATAAATAAAGCACTTGAACTTTGTGAGATTATGGATCATTCTCCTCTTGAATTCATACTCTACAGTAGTGACAAAGAACGCAGGAAGTTGGAAAAATTTAGCCATCGCACATTTAATGGTTCAGATGCCTTGTGTATGGTTTCATTTTTCCAAAATTATTATTCATCTTATGAATCATTGGAGGAGGTATTCATTCATCCTGCAACAAATAAAACCGACATAGTTGAGGAAGGGATCAATCGTTTACATTCGATTTTTATATCACAACCGGATTTTCTTGCACGGACTGGTAAACACATTGCAGCACCATTCAAAAAATCATCTTGTAAGAGGATTAATATGTTTCTTCGGTGGATGGTGAGAAAGGACAAAAATGGAATTGATTTCGGATTGTGGCATAAAATTCATCCAGCGGATTTAAAAATCCCTTTGGATATTCATGTAGGCAGAGTTGCAAGAAATATTGGGTTATTGCAAAGAAAACAAGCAGACTGGAAATCGGTTCTTGAATTGACAGAACAACTTCAATTATTAGACCCGAATGACCCTATAAAGTATGATTTCGCATTATTTGGTATGGGTGTAATGGAGAACAAACGAAATTTTTTGTAGCATGCATGTAAAAGCACGAACTGGTCTTTAAGTTTAGCAGAAAGAAATGTAAACGTTCTCAGAATACACCTTAAAAAGGATCTATTTGAATTTTTTTGATGATCGCTGAATTTCCACCCCTTTCAAAATAGACAAAAACACGATAATGTCCTGATCTTGTAGTGAGTTTGGCCACATGATAAAATGAAGAATTATCGTTGGATTCACCGCCATGTAAATTTTGTACAGACGATGGATTACTTTTATTTAGCCAGGAGTTAATTTTTTGAATGGCTTGATTGCGAGAATACATATTATGATCATCTATAATACTTAATTCCACCTTATTGTCCAAATATTGAGAAATACCAGAAATACTGCCCGTTCTCATAGCATTAAAAAATTGATTTTCCTGGGCTTTAATACCCAAAGCAGTACTAATAATGCTTAAAATTATGAAAAATCTCATGTTAGTATTTATTATACAGTCTTTATAACGAATTATGAAGCTTTTACAGTTCAAAGTAACCGATAAAAATGATTATTTAACACTAATAATAAATTTATGTTAAGCATTTGGAATGGTTTATTATATTTCTATTTTGATATAAATAACTGAAATACAAAATATAAAATATTATATAATATTATAACATGATTTTTAATACCCATAAATGAACGAAGTTTAAAATATGCTGTTTTTGCCTTTCAGCTTGCGACATATCTCTTTCCAGGCAAACTGGATATGATCCCTTTAAACTCCATCTTTAGCAACAGAGCCGAAACTTCCGAAACGGTCATGTCCAATTTATAATGTAAGGTATCAATGGTCATTTCTTTATTCTCCCTAAGTAGTTGAATGATTTTTTGTTCAGTATCATCTAATTCCACAAATAAAGAAGTTTGGTTGCTTCTTTCAGTATCCAGTTGTTCCCACCTCATAATGTACACAATATCTTCTGCGGATTCTATAAGAGCGGCTTTATGTATTTTTATTAGCCTGTTACATCCAGTCGATTTTTCATCATCCGTTTTGCCCGGTACTGCAAAAACATCTTTATAGTATTGATTAGCAAAGTTTGCAGTGATCATAGACCCTCCCTTTACTTTTGACTCAATGACCACCAGGGCATCACTCATGGTAGCAATAATCCTGTTTCTCATCGGGAAGTTTTCTTTATCCGGCCCGGTGGAACATCCAAATTCTGTAATCAAACCTCCATTTTCGACCATTTTTTGTGCTAATCCGCGATTGGATTGAGGATACATAATATGTAATCCATGTCCCAAAATACCAATGGTGGCCAATCCTGATTCAACCGCTTTGCGATGGGCAATTGAATCAATTCCGTAAGCCATTCCGCTGATTATAATCGGATTGTAAGGGATGAGTCCTTCTATGATTTTTTCCGTCATCAGTCGACCGTATTCAGAAGGAGTTCGGGTTCCTACAATGCCTACAGTTCTGTAGTGGTTTAAATTGACCTTTCCTTTAAAGTACAATAGGATAGGGCTATCATCAAATTGTTTCATCCTTCTGGGATAACCTTCCTGAAGAAAGAATAGTGGGCTAATACCATTTTTATTGATAAAATGCAATTCTATTTCGGCTTCTTTCCATATGTGAGATGACTTTAGTTCGCGGAAAACGGTAGGACCTATATTCGGAATGCTGAGAATATCTTTTTCAGGGCAAGAAAAAATCTCCTTAACACCTCCACAATGACTGATTAACTGTCTGGCAGTGACGGGACCCACATTTTTTACCTTTGTTAAAGCAATAATATATAATAACTCCTCTGTCATATTTGTACTCCAACTAATAAAGATTTTGCATTATTTGTTGTGCTTTTGGCAAGTTACCAGCCAATTGATATGAGTTAGCTAAAGCCTCCTGAATTTGTTGGTTTCCAGGAAATTGTTTTTGTGCCAAATTCAGATAAACCAAAGCGTAATCAATCGATTTTTTATCAACTGCTAATTTTTGGTAAATATTTTCTAAATACCAATGTATCAAAATATCTTCCGGGACTCGACCTCCCAGGTATTCAAGATAATCTTTAATATATCCTATATCAGGTCTGGCAATGACTACCTCACCAAATACTTGAAGTAGATTGGATAAATCCTTATCAAACTTGTATAATTCTGCTGCAGTTCCTGCTTTCATGATGTGTCCATTTTTATAATTAGGCAGAATCTTAGTCGATTGATCTGCATAATAATAAGCGAATTTCATCCATTGATATTTTTCTTCTGACTCAGGTTCAACTTTCCACATTTCAAATAACGCAGTAGACATAAAGGTGTTGGCTCTGGCACTGCCAGGATTAACTTTTACGGCAGATCTATTTAAGGTTAATGCGTTTTCCCAATCGGGAACCCTGCTCATGGTTTTATAGATATACCCGACCAGGATAGAGCTTAGTAGAAAATACCCAATGATTGGATATACCCATAATTTATCTTTTTTTGCTATTAATTCAGTTATAAAAACAGCCAAAAGAGTACATATCCCAAATACGGGCATAAAAATGAATCTTTCATTCATAAATGTACCCATATTGATGACCAGATTAGATACAATGGTCAAGGTGATTAAAAAGAAAATTAATCCAAACCACTTATTATTTCTCCGTACTACAGCATAAAGAGCAAGCGTGCATAATCCTATATAAGTTAAAAGGGATAAATATGCACCTGGATGTGACCACTCTAGCTTCGAAATGGCATATGGGTAATAATCGTGAGACAAGGGATGAGGATAGATAGAGAGTTGGATGTATTTCCATAAAGTATAGAATACAGTTGCATACTTCTGGTTACCATCCATTTCTACAAATGGATTATTCATGATATCCTGAATGCTCTCACCACTACTATACAAGTAACCGATGACCGCATATCTTATCCATAAATAAATGATGGTAGCCAAAAGAGCCGGGATTGCAAATTTCAAAGATGTAATGACAGAAGTATTTCTAAAAAAATACATGGAAAGTGGAATTATCGCCAGCAAAGTGATGGCATTTTCTTTAGCCATAAGTGCCATGAAAAAACATATGCCACTTACAACACCCAAACTCACATTTTTTTTTGATTGCCAAAGTGTTGAAAATATGAGGGCACCCCCACCAAATAAAAAAGCCATAATTTCATCCCGACCCTTAATATTGGCGACAGCTTCTGTATGAATCGGATGAACTATAAAGATCAATGTTCCAATAAAAGCTACATTTAACAACCAATGATAAGGTTTTTGGAGCATCAGTATATGAAGCCAGTAAAATAATACCACACCCAAAATACCATATAAAAGGGTGTTGATGAAATGACTTATTTGAGGGTTTTCACCAAATATTTCATATTCTACAGCAAAACTGGCAATAGACAAAGGCCGATATCTGGCCCCTTGGACCAAATCTTTTTGCTCGCCAAAATACCCTGTAAAACTCTCTGTCGAAAAAATTTTTCCAATGCCTTTCAATCCTTCTTTTGTAAATGAATTACCTGTTATAACTACACTGTCGTCCAGTACATATCCAAATGAAATGCTCTTGTAGTAGATGAGAAATGGAAGAAGAATCAGGATCAATGATAACATCCATTGACTATTATTCCATTTTGGTAAAAAACCAGATCTTGTATTGTCTTTTAAAGAAGATTTTCTTTGCGATTTACCCTCGACTTGATGAATTTTTATTTTTTTTCTCATCATTTGAAATGATAAATTAGGTGGAAACTTGTATAAATATCTAAGTTTTATCACAAAATATATAATCACCTATAAATATGATAAAAGCTTTACAATTATTTGTATATATGACATTTTCAAATTAATTGGTTATGGAACCACCTGGAATCAATAAATACAAGTTTGAATTTCTCAAGGTGAAAGTCACCATTTTAATATGTCAATGATCACTTAGGTTTCTTTATTTTAAGGATTGTTGGGTAAAGGACTCATAATGATGCATTTAATATTAAAATCAATTTGGTTTTTTGAGATTTGAGTAAATATTACAAAAAATCTAACCTTTTTTGATCTTAATATTAACTGTTCACCTTCTAAAACAATGCAAGTTTTGCATCCATTGTCACCCTATAGTATAAACCGTAAAGACGTATTGGAGATATTATTATGAAATATTCATATATAAATATTTTATATTTAACGCTGTAACTTTTTGTTGAATACAAATATTATAGTTAATATGGAGCCTAAGTTCATATATAAATACGTATATGCTTATAAATTAGAAATATATATAACAATTTAGCATTAAATAATTTTAATAAAATTCACGATTTTTTTTCTTACACTTCCAAAACTTGTTTCTATATTTGTAAAGAAATAACCTGTCTGAAACTATGAAAAGAATTATACCCTTTTTAATAATATTATTTATTTTTGTTATATATAGCTGTAACCATCAGGAAGTGGTTGCTTTAGACGTTGAATTAACCCAATTAATAGGAAAGAAAGAGCAATACACTCTTCCTAATTCGACAGATTATCAAGCCATACCCCAATCGCCTGTAAACCCTCTTACTCCTGAAAAGGTGAATTTGGGTAAAATGCTGTTTTTTGAACCCAAGTTTGCTAATGAAGCCATGCGAAGTAATCATTTGTTTACATTCACATGTAGTACATGTCACATAGCTGAATCGGGTTTTAGACCGGGAAGAATGCAGGGAATTGCTGATGGTGGTTTTGGGATGGGTATTAAGGGTGAGGCAAGGACTAAAGCTCCATATTACATGGATCATGATATTGATGCACAAGGAGCAAGACCTTTGGCTACATTGAATGTGGCCTTTGTTGAGAATACGATGTGGAATGGTTCATTTGGATCAGACGGCCATAACACAGGCACAGAACAAGTATGGGGAGTTTTTGATCCTGGTACAGCCAGAAATCATGAAAGACTTGGTGCTTTGGAAGGTCAGAATATTGAAGGCCTTATTGTGCACAGAATGATGTATACTGAAAAAATTATTGAAGAAGCAGGTTACAAAGAAATGTTTGATCAGGCTTTTCCAGATTTATCTCCTGAAGAAAAGTATTCAAGAAAGGGAGCCAGTTTTGCTATTTCTGCTTTTCTACGCCAATTGGTTACCAACGAAGCGCCATTTCAATTATGGTTAAGAGGCAATAATGCGGGCATGACAGATCAACAGAAAAGAGGAGCCATAGTATTTTTTGGTAAGGCCGCATGTAATACTTGCCATTTTGAGAAGAATTTAGGTTCTATGCGATTTGAGGCACTTGGCGTCAGAGATTTATATGAGAAGGGAGGTTTGAAAACCTCAGAAAATGATCTTCGAAATTTTGGAAGAGGAGGATTTACAGGTAGATCTGAAGATATGTTTAAATTCAGAACACCACAGTTATATAATCTTGGAGATAGTGGCCCCTACTTTCATGGAGGTAGTAAGGAAACTTTGGAAGATGTGGTTGAATATTTTAATACAGGAGTACCTGAAAACCCACGTGTACCCTCATCTCAACTATCCACTTACCTGAGACCACTCGGCTTAACCGATCAGGAAAAATCCGATTTAGTTGAATTTTTAAGAAATGGGTTAAGAGATCCAAATTTAGAAAGATATGTACCTGATCAGGTAATCTCTGGAATGTGTTTTCCAAATAATGATATTCTTTCAAGAAACGATATGGGCTGCGAATAAAAAGTAAAAGAATTTTGCTTTTATCAATCCATCTAATACATCGATACCGTATATGTATTTATGGTATGGTTTTTTCATTTCCATATTTTTTAAAGAGATATTGAATGTTTTCAATTCACAATTTCTCACAGAATACGAAACTCCGTATATGTTCGTTTTTCTTTTATCAATATTATTAATAAAGATAAAGGCCATTATGTTAAATAAACTATTTTTTTGCATTGTCATTTGTATACTATTTTTTAATCTAAGCGGTTGTTTTTACGATGTAGAAGAAGTTCTTTATCCTGGTGAAGAGTGCAATCCGGTAAATGTGAGTTATTCTTCAGAAATCCTGCCTATATTTGTGAGAACCTGTTTTGTTTGCCACAGTTCAAGTGCGAGATTAGGAGATGTAAGTCTTGAAGATTTTAACGAAGTTCTTATTTACGTTAACAGAGGAAGTCTGGTAGGTTCAATCAATCATGAAAGTGGTTTTATACCAATGCCAGAGGATGCACCAAAACTTCCGGCCTGTGATATTCAAAAAATAGAAAAATGGGTTGAAGAAGGAAGCCGTAACAATTAAAATTTGATTGTAATTTTTTTTAATTATGGGATCACTATTCAAAATTAAAATACTCTTACCTCTATTATTGATCATAGTTGTCATTTTGGCATGGATAGCTTATTCAATGTACCATAAACCACACGCTGATTTTTCAAATATTAAACCAGCACATACAATTACTGCACAGCAATTATATCATGATTATGACGATAATGAAGAAGTGGCAAACGAAAAGTATTTGGGTAAAGTCATACAGGTTAATGGTAAATTGAAATCTATAAAAAGATCAGAAGATACTGCAAACTTATATCTGGATACAGGTAGCGCGTTTGGTGATATTAATTGTGCTTTTATGGAGATATCAGAAGTTGAAGAACTCGAGGAAGGAGATCTGGTTTCTATAAGAGGCCTTTGCTCTGGTAAATTGATGGATATAAGTCTTGAGAGATGTATCGTACTAAATAAATAAATCAATCGTATATATAAACAAGTTTATTATGAAGGCATTTTGGATTTTACTTTTGCTTGTACATATGTATGGTATCGTGTGTGGACAAATATATTACACCAGGAATGGGGAGATTACTTTTTTTTCTGATACACCTTTGGAAAAGATTGAAGCAATTAACCGATCATCAAGTATAGTATTTGACTTTACTAAAGGTCAGATAGAAGCAGCTACTCTTATAAAAGGTTTTCAATTTGATAAAGCTCTCATGCAAGAGCATTTCAATGAAAATTATATGGAGAGCAACAAATTTCCTAAGGCTGTATTTAAAGGATCTGTAACGGAATATACTCCAATCGATTTAGCTACTGTTGGTGTCCATAATTGTAATGTCTCTGGTGAATTGACAATGAGGAATATCACCAAGAATGTTGAATCTCCATGCACTATATCCGTAACAGAAAATGGTGTCGATGTAAAGGCTAATTTTATCGTAACCTTGGCAGATTATGACATCTCAATTCCCTCCGTCGTAAGAGACAAAATTGCCAAAACTGTAGAAGTAAATGTGTCGGCAACATTGGAGGAATTAAAAAAGTGATTTGATTTTATCTAACCTGGCTAATTCAATATTGTCATGACAAATTATTTTGATATAAACGACTTAATAAAAAAGAATTAATGCAAACATTGAAATTTATAGCTTTAATTTTTCTAGTATTTAATAGCCTTGTTTCAACTTTGGTTTCTCAGGAAGGCACTGATTTACTTTCACTTATAGAAGAGGAAGAGATCACTGATTATGCGGATGCGAGCTTCAAAACCAATCGCGTTATCAATCTTCATTCATTAGAAAATACGGCTGGAGGCGTTTTAGATTTCAAAATTTCCCATAGGTTTGGTTTTATAAGTGGAGGATTTTATGAATTATTTGGTTTAGATAATTCCTCAGTAAGATTTGGTTTTGATTATGGTCTTAATGATAATATAATGATCGGACTGGGCAGGAGTAGTTTTCAGAAAACGTATGACGGTTATTTCAAATGGAAATTTTTAAGACAAAGCAGTGGCAAGAGAAGTTTTCCCTTTTCAGCTGCCCTTTTAACCACAACGGCCATACAGACTCTCAGGTGGCCCATTCCGGAAAGAGATAATTTTTTTAGCTCCAGGTTATATTACACTTTTCAGATGATTTTAGGCAGGAAATTTAGTGACTCGTTTACACTTCAGTTAAGCCCAACGGTTGTGCATCGAAATTTAGTCGCAACACTGCAGGAAAGCAATGATGTCTACGCTCTTGGAGCCGGGGGCAGAATTAAATTGTCTAAAAGAGTTGCTTTAAATGCTGAATATATTTACGTATTGCCCGACCAACTAGATAATCAATTTACCAATTCTCTGTCATTGGGATTCGATATTGAAACCGGAGGTCATGTTTTCCAACTTCACTTTACCAACAGTACTTCCATGATAGAAAAGGGATTTATTACCGAATCAAGAGGTAGATGGGAAGATGGAGACATTCATTTTGGTTTTAATATTAGCCGGGTTTTTACGGTTAAAAGCAGAAAAGAAAATTAACTACATTTAGAATAGAGAGTACTTTCAATTACGATTTATCAATTACGAATTACGAGATAATGTGTCCTTTACATTTTTTTTTGTGATTAAAGCATCATTCGTAATTCGTAATTTTTAAATTTCGCTGTAAGAGGCTTTGGGAAGTGGTTCATCCTCACATCACCTTTTACAGATGGTATAACTTATGCAAACGCCCTGTCTATAACATCTTTTTGTTGGTCATCATGTACTTTCTTATATCCAGTTGCGGGTGAAGCCGATGCCCTCCTCGCTACTACTTCCAAAGGATCTTTTCTGAAATACCGAACCATATAATCCCAGGCTCCCATATTTAAGGGCTCTTCTTGTACCCAAACAAATTGAGATTCAGAATATTTTTTCATAATATTTCTCATTTCGATTTCAGGTAAGGGATAAAGTTGTTCAATTCTAACCAGAGCTATATCATCCCGCTCTTCCATTTCTTTTCTTTCCAATAAATCATAGTATAATTGACCACTGCAAAATAGAACTTTATTTATCTTCGATTTCCCAACCGGATCCTCAATGATTGGTTGAAATGAAGTTCCGGAAATAAAGTCTTCCTTGCCCGATACGCATTTTGGATGCCTTAGCAGAGATTTTGGCGCCATATTGATTAAAGGTTTTCTAAAAGGTAGGGCGAGTTGTCGTCGTAAAGCATGAAAAAAATTAGAAGGGGTTGTTATATTGGTAATGATCATATTGTACTCAGCACAAGCTTGCAGGAATCTTTCAAGTCTTGCACTCGAATGCTCCGGGCCCTGACCTGAGTATCCATGCGGCAGCAATAAAACGAGACCGCTCATTCTTCTCCATTTACTTTCTGCTGCACTAATATACTGGTCAATTATGGTTTGCGCGCCATTATAGAAGTCTCCAAATTGAGCCTCCCACAATACCAAAGAATTTGGAGTCGCTAAGGAATATCCGTATTCAAAACCCATAACGGCAAACTCAGAAAGCAAAGAGTTGTAAATCATAAACCGACCTTGCTGATCGCTCATGCCACTTAGACGAGTGTAGGGCTCAAAAGTTTTTGAATCCCTGAATATTGCATGCCTGTGCGAAAATGTACCCCTTTTAACATCCTGTCCACTCATTCTTACATCATGACCTTCTAACAACAGGGTGCCGTATGCCGCTAATTCACCCATAGCCCAATCCAGATAACCCTGATCAAGCAACTTTTGGGTACTCTTCATGAGCCTGTTCACTTTTGGTAATGGCTCAAAGCCGTTGGGCATGGACATGATATGTCGGACAATTTTGTCAAATACATCTTTTTGGACTCCCGTTTCAGGTTGCTGATCTACTTTTAATGGGTCTTTAACAAAATCCAATTTCCTCCATTCATTTTCTGGTTCCTGATAGTTGTAGGGTAGGGGCTTCTCTTTCACTAAATCCAACTTGCGCTGTAAATCATCCCAAAAGAATGTCTCCATATCTTCAGCAAGTTTCTTTTCAACAAAATCTCTTTCAAGCAGCGTTTTTAGATATATCTCTCGTGGGTTTGGATGATTATTGATGATGTTATACATCAAAGGTTGGGTAAATTTTGGGTCATCTCCTTCGTTATGCCCATGTTTCCGGTAGCAGACCATGTCAATGAAAACATCATTGTTGAATTTTTGCCTATATTCAGTTGCGAGCTCACTGGCCCATACAACAGCTTCCGGATAGTCACCATTTACATGGAAGACCGGAGCCTGCACCAAACTGGCAGCTGCCGTGCAATAAGTAGATGATCTCGCATCATCAAAATCTGTGGTAAAACCGATTTGATTATTGATGACAAAGTGAATGGTTCCACCGGTGTAGTACCCATCTAACTGACTCATCTGTACTGTTTCATACACAACACCCTGTCCGGCAATAGCGGCGTCTCCATGTATGAGTAAAGGAAGAATTCTGTCGTAGTCGCTACCGTATAGAATATCTGCTTTTGCTCTTGAAAAACCTTCTAAAACCGGATTAACTGATTCCAGGTGCGATGGATTGGGTACCATTTTTAAATGTATGGTCTTTCCATCTTCGCGTTGTATTTGCGAACTAAACCCTAAATGGTACTTCACATCACCATCACCATAGCTCAAATCAGGAACAGCGGTTCCTTCAAATTCATTAAATATTTGCTCATAGGTTTTTCCCATTATATTGGCTAAAACATTCAATCTACCTCTGTGTGCCATTCCAAGAACCACTTCTTCTACTTTATCATCAGTGGCTTTGGTGATAATGGCATCCAATGCAGCAATGGTAGTTTCACCGCCTTCCAAAGAAAATCTCTTTTGACCCACATATTTGGTGTGTAGAAAGTTTTCAAATACTACGGCACCATTGAGTTTTTCCAAAATTCTCTTCTTCTTTTTTATGCCCAAACCATATCCACCTTTCAATGGCCTCTCTTCCATCTTTTTTCTTACCCATATCCTTTTAGCCCGGTCTTCTATGTGGGAGTATTCGATACCAATAGGGCCAGCATATATTTCTTGTAAACGTTGGATGATTTCTCGCAATGTGGCATTTTCCAATCCTATTTCCAGGCTCGCTTGAAAAACTTTATCCAGATCAGATTCTTCCAGGCCATGGTCGCTGAGGTCTAAGTGGGGTCTTCGATCCTTTCTCTTTCTTATAGGGTTGGTATCAGAAAGTAAATGCCCTCTTTGCCTAAAGCCAAAAATGATGGATAACGCTCCAAATTCTTTTTTTATATCAGAAGATGATAATATAGACTCTTCAATGTGACCATTTCCATTTTGAGCAAATTCAAAACCTTCAAAAAAAGTCCTCCACCCTTCATCAATAGAGGTTGGATCCTTTTTGAAATCCTTATAAATGGTTTCAATGTATGAGGGATGTGCATTAAATACATAAGAATAATCAGTCATATAGCAATTAAATTCTTTAAGTGAAATTTGGGTTATAACGAAAAGCAAATATCAATCTATTATAAATAATCTTCAGTATTTTAAATGTTATTTTGTAGAGGAAAGTTTGAAATTTTGTGTTGTCTTTTCAACAACTATTAATCGGAAGACTGATGCGAAAGGATATAAAGACCTTTATGCTTTTAGATTAATTCCCAACCCATATTTTCACAAATTGGGTAATAATCATGTAAATATCTTTTGGTATTTTGATTAATAAATAAATCAGTGTAAATGAATGAAATCATAGGTATGTGGAGCACGTATACTATATATGTATCGTATAGTCGCTTGAATAACTACAGTTTAAATTCTACCATATACACTCTCTACATTAAAGCAAACCGTTTGTAAAGAAAAAATAAAGGATATCATCAATAAAATATTTACTTATTCCAAAAAATATATTAATTTTGCACTCCATTTAAATAATAGAAAGTATAATAGATTTATGGCGAACCATCAATCATCGAAAAAGAGGATCAGACAAAATGCTAAAATCAGGCTTAGAAACAGGTATTATAAGAAGTCTGCCAGAACTGCTATTGCCAAATTAAGGGAAATGACAGATCAGGAAGAAGCAAAGCAGTTTTTACCCAAAGTTGTAAGTATGATCGATAAACTGGCAAAGAAAAATACCTGGCATAAGAACAAGGCCTCAAATTTGAAGAGTAAGTTAATGAAGCATGTACATGCTTTAGAGGTGGCTTAAAAGATCTTTTGTTCGAATTAAAGAAAATAAAAAAGGTGTAAGGACTGATTGTCTCTACACCTTTTATCATTTGCAGATTTTATAAAATTCTACACGAGGATCACATATTTTTAATACTTCCTCCACTGTATTTCCCTGCATCTAAAATCTTTTCTTTTGGTTCACCTTTATAACGGATAGATCCTCCACTATTAGCTGTACCTATGATCTTGTCTGTTACCCATACTCTGGCAGAACCACCTGATGTAACATTTACTTTAACCATGTCTGATTTAAATTCACTGCCATTAAAACTGGCACCTGAATTAACCTGAACAGTTGAATTTATTGAAGATCCTGATAGAGTGCAAGAACCACCTGAAGTAATGTTTATATTGGAATCATTTGAATTAAGCACAAGAGAACATGAGCCTCCGGATGATACATCCACTGACATTTTAGGAGACTTTAACTCGTCTTTACTCACCAAACGAGAACCGGCAGCCACTTCTACACTTTGAAGGCTTTTGTAATACAGTGTTATTTTAGCTTTGGAGTTATTGTTCCAGTTGCTAAAAAGGTTGTCTTTGAATTTGATCAACAATATGTCATTCTTAACTTCAGTAAGTAGATCTTCGAAATCTCCTCTTATCATTTCAATTTCTGCTCTATGCTGGTTGCCTTTTTGTAAAGTAACCTCTATGCTTCCTAAAGTTCTAAGTTTAGTGAAAGAATCCAGATTTCTTTCCTGTCCAGAAAGAGAAGAATATGCAATAAGGCTGATAACGAAGAGTTTGCTTGCTAATGTAAATATGTTTTTCATTTTTTAAAAATATTGATTTATGTAATATAGTACATCTTAAATACGAATTTCTCCCTTATGGGTTGCATAGATTTAAATTTTATTGTGTATTGCAAAGAATATTTTGAATTTTTTTCTCTTTTATATTTCGTACTAATTTCTCATAATCCAAATTTGTAACTACTCTGGTATTATGGGAACCGATAAATTTTTGAAATTATTTAAAATAATTAATAATTGAGTAGCCTATTAACCGTGTTGCAAATTGAATTGATGGATGGAAGCGCTTCGACTTCCAGAATTTCATTGAGAGGAATGGCAGGTACATTTTCAGAGCCAATTACCATAACCGGCGCATCCAACATCTCAAAACATTCTTCCTGAATTCGACCAGCCAGGCTCATGGCAAAACTATTTTCTTTCGGTTCTTCAGTAAGGACAAGAATCCTGTGATGTCGGGTAGCCTCTTTCATAATCCTTTCATGATCCAGCGGGTGTAACGTTCTAAGATCCAGAACACTTACTTTCCCTTGAAATTCAGATGAAGCCTTCAATGCCCAATAAACGCCCATTCCATAGGTAATGATTAGCATGGCCTTTCCACGCTCTATTTGTTGGGTATCTGCCTCCATAACCATATTTGCAACACCAAAAGGCAAAATGTAATCATCTCCCGGCAGGATTGTTTTAGCTTTTTCTGTACCTTTAACTTTTGACCAATACAAACCCTTATGCTCAAAAATGATGACTGGATTAGGATCGTAGTATGCTGATTTAATGAGGCCAAAAAGATCTGCTCCATTACTGGGATAAGCTATTTTAATACCTTTGATATTAGTCACTACTGATTCTACACTTGAAGAATGGTAAGGTCCACCTCCTCCATATGCACCAGTAGGCACTCTCAACACCATACTGACAGGCCATTTGCCATTAGATAAATAATAACTTCTGCTCACTTCTGTAAATAGTTGATTGAGGCCTGGCCAAATGTAATCAGCAAATTGTACTTCTACAATAGGCTTCAAGCCCACAGCTGACATTCCTACTGTACTGCCTACAATAAATGCTTCCATGATAGGGGTATTAAATACCCTTTCCGATCCAAATTCCTGAGCCAATGTAGCTGCCTCTCTAAATACCCCTCCCAATCTTCCTCCAACATCCTGCCCATAAAATAGACACTCTTTGTGTTTTCTCATCAAATGCTGAATGGCAATTAAAGCAGAATCTACCATGACCACCTCTCGATGTCCAGCAGGATCTCTTTCTCCAGTTTCAGTTTCCACAGGAGTTGGAGCAAATACATGATTGTATAGATCTGATGGTTGGGGATCAGGAGAATTTTTAGCCTTTTCAAAAGCCCGCTCAACAATTTCTCTTGCTTCAGCTTCCCACTGAATACATTGAATTTCATTTATGTCAGCTTCCAACAATGCCGCTTTTAGTCTTGGAAATGGGTCACGTTCATGATGTTCTTCCAGATCATCCCTATACCATTCTTTCCTTACACCAGAAGTGTGATGGTTAAGAAGTGGTACCCGCACATGAAGCAAATAAGGTCGCCTTTCCACCCTAATGTTTTTGATGATTTCTGAAACTGTTGAAAAACAGGATTCGAAATGGCTGCCATCAATGGTAATCCTTTCTATGCCTTTAAAACCTTTTATGTATTCATAAGCATTCATTGCCCTGATTTCAGATGCTGTCGCTGAAATATCCCATTCATTATCCTGGACTAAAAATAAAATAGGCAATTGTCTTAAAGCAGCCATTTGAAAAGCTTCTGCAACCTCTCCTTCAGTAACACTTGCATCGCCCAGCGAACAAATAACAACAGGCGAATCAGAACTGTCTGATGAAGTCATACCTGTGTTTTCTTTGTATTGAATCCCAAGAGCTATTCCAGTGGTTGGGATAGCTTGCATACCGGTTGCACTGGATTGATGAATGATTTTAGGTTTAGACTCACTATTCAAACTCGGATGACAATAATAAGATCTGCCTCCTGAAAAAGGGTCATCGATTTTTGCCATCAATTGTAGCATTAATTCATAAGGCTCCATCCCTATGGCAAGCAACATAGCATCATCGCGATAGTAGGGAGAGATATAATCTTGTGGCTTTGATAGCATTCCGATGGCTATCTGAATTGCTTCATGGCCCCTCGAAGTGGCATGTACATATTTAGATACGAATTTAAAGTTTTCCTCGTAAATATCCGTCATAGCCTTTGCTGTTGCCATGAGTTTAAAGGCTTTAACCAATGTTTTTGTATCTACACGAAGTTTCATTGAATTCATCTTTGCCATGTTTATTTGCTTTGAAGCATGGATTGAATGATTTTTTTGGAGTGTGGTGAAAGAATTAATCGTCCACTGATAGAAGCTCTGTCCTCCAGTAGAGCATCCCAATGATCAGTATCATGCCAAAATACTTTTTTGAGTTCTGTAATGGCATCGGCATTGTACTCAAGAATGGATTCAGAAAAATCATGAAGATATTGATCCATTTGCTCCAGTGTGTCAAATACTTTATTGTATAATCCTTTATCCCGGACAAAACTGGCTTCTTGCCACACATCAGGTGTAAGTGACCATTCAGAAAAGGTAGTCATTCCCACTTTTCTTTCTACTGCAGGTCCAATTACGAAAGGTCCAATACCAAGTTTTAATTCACTTAGTCTGACAGAGGCAAACCTTGTAGCTACAGTATAATCACAAGCAGAAATTATTCCCACTCCACCACCCACAGCTTTCCCTTGAACTCTTCCAATGATGAGTTTAGGACATTTTCTTAGCGCATTAACAACTCGTGCAAAACCCATAAAAAATTCCTTTCCCGACTTTTCATCCTCTATACGAGACAATTCTTGAAAACTCGCTCCGGCGCAAAATGTCCTGCTTCCGGCACTTTTCAACACAATTAAACCTACTTCTACATCTTTTCCTGCTTTTTCAATGTTTTCTTGTAATGACATTAATAAGTTACCAGGAAGCGAATTATGAGCGGGATGATAAAACTCAATCGTTGCTTTCCTTCCTTCCTTATCGTATCTAATATATCCTGTATCAGACATCTCTCTTTTTTATCATGGTCAATATAGTAGCCATAGCGACGGTTTCATGTAGTTCGTCGTACACGTCTACAAGAAATTTAACAATTCCTTTAGGTATATCGTTTTCGTCTTTTAACTCCTGATCCAGTTTTTCTTTTACTGTTAATTTAACTCCGATCGTGGATCCGGCGTAAACCGGCTTTATAAATCTGCAGTTTTCCAGCCCATAATTCAGCAATACAGGACCTTTTCCAGGATCTACAAATAATCCAGCTGCGGCTGAAAGTATAAAATAACCATGAGCAACCCTTTGTTCAAATGTTGTACCTTCCAACGAAGTAATGTCGGTATGCGCGTAAAAATGATCCCAGGACACATTGGCAAATTGGACAATATCAGATTCCGTTATGGTCCTTTTATGTGTGATTACGGTTTCGCCTATCACCAGGTCTTCAAAATATTTTTTAAATACGTGTTCACCTGGATCCTTATATTGGCCTCCTACCTGGTATTGTTGTGTTATTTCGGTGATAGTAGTGGGTGAGCCTTGAATTGCGCATCTTTGTAGGTAATGTTTTACACCTCTCATGCCACCCATTTCCTCGCCTCCACCGGCTCTGCCAGGCCCGCCATGGATTAACATAGGTAGGGGTGAACCATGGCCAGTAGATTGTTTTGAAGATTCTTTATTTATGACAAGTATTCTCCCGTGATGTGTAGCAGAGCCTAAAACAAATTTTCGGGCAATCTGATCATCAGCAGTTACAATGGAAGAACACAATGAACCTTTGCCTAATTTGGCCAGTGCTATTGCTTCTTCCGTATCGGAATATGGCATCATGGTGGCAACAGGTCCAAAAGCTTCCACTTCATGTACTTCATTTGAATGGAAGGGTTTATCATTTCTGAGTAGCATGGGTGGCAGGAAAGATCCGTTTTTATTACTACCTCCAACTATTTGAAATTCTTCCATATTTCCAATGACCATATGTGAGTTGCGCATTAACTCTTTAATCTTACTTTTTACTTCTGCTACCTGCTCACGTCCAGCCAATGCTCCCATTTTTACTCCCTCAATTCTAGGGTCGCCCAATGGAGTTGATCCCAATGATTGACCTAAGGCTATTTGGACATCATCCATTACATTGTGGGGAACAAATATTCTTCTTATAGCTGTGCACTTTTGTCCGCATTTTACTGTAATTTCTCTTCTCACCTCTTTAATGAACAAGTGAAATTCATCACTGTCTGATTTGATATCTTCACCCAAAACTATACAATTAAGTGAATCTGCCTCCATATTGAAAGGAACTGAATTTTCAATGATACTCTTATGGGTTTTGAGCTTCATTCCTGTTGTTGCAGAACCCGTAAAAGTGACTACATCCTGGTAATTGGCATAATCAAGAATATTTCTGGCATTTCCACATATAAGTTGCAAACTTCCATCAGGGAGGATTCCGCTGGCAATAATCTCGCGGACTACTGCTTCTGTAAGATATGAAGTAAGAGTAGCGGGTTTTACTATTGCAGGTAAGCCTGCGAGCCAGTTTACTGCACACTTCTCAAGCATACCCCACACCGGGAAATTAAACGCGTTGATATGCACTGCAACGCCTTCTTTGGGCACCATGATGTGGTGACCCATAAACATACCTCCACGACTCAAATCAACCGCCTCTCCTTCGATGAAATAAGGCTGATCAGGAAATTGCTTTCGCAAACTTGCATAGGAAAACAGATTTCCGATTCCTCCTTCTATATCAATCCAGCTATCAGATCGTGTAGCTCCGGTTTTATATGAAACGGGATAAAACTTCTCCTTTTTAGAATGAAGATGTAAAGCTAGTTTTTTGATCATTAATCCACGTTCCCGGAATGTCAATTTACGCAGCGATTTATTTCCCATTTCTCTGGCAAAAGAATAAGCTTCTTCTATATTCAGCCCTTCTGCTGAAGCAATTCCTATTTCCTCCCCTGTGCTGGCATCATGCAGGATTTTCTCGGTTCCTTTTCCTTCAACCCACTTTCCTGCTATATAACTTTTAAGTTTCATATTTTTTTGATTTTTATATTACTGTTTTTCCTGTGTTTTGAAATGATGTATAAAATATTCGCATTTGATTTATTTTTATTTCAAACAACAATGAAAATCACTTTCCATAGTAACCCGTTTCATTTGTAGTAACAGTCTCTCTATAAAAACAACCTAACGAACATTTGTTCGTAAAATTAACAAAAGCCTTCACATCACTTAAAAGAAATAGGGCATTTATCAACTTGATAATAAATAATGAGATATTTGTGATGACGTTTATTTAAATTTTACATTTAAAAATAGTTTGAATATCGGTAAGACCAATACATATATAAAAGAATGGAAGGATCAACTGGATGTCGATAAACCCGGTTTAGAACTGTTTTTGAAGAATGTAAGAAAACTGAATAAGGAAAATCTGATCAAAGAATTGAAAGATTCTCATCAGGAGGTTTTTTCAACCCTGGATTGCAGAGCGTGTGCTAATTGTTGTAAAACGACTCCTCCTTTATATACCCCATATGATATGAAGAGAATCGCTAAATCCCTGGGAATATCTCCTTCTTCCTTTAAAAGGAAATATACTATTCAAGACATCAATGGTGAATATGTAGGAATTTCTGTGCCCTGTACATTTTTAAATGAAGATCAATCCTGTTCTATTTATGAGGTTAGACCTCAGGCTTGCAGAGAATACCCACATACAGATGACGTTCAATTCCCATCAAGGCCGGCAATAAACTTTCAAAACATAAAAGTTTGTCCTGCTGCCTACCATATCATCAAAAAAGTACAGAAAAAAATAGAGGGATAAAGTTTTAGAATTTCTCAGGTTAAAACTTTAATCCTATTGTGACTATAAGGTTCCTATTACTTATTTCATTGATAACAAATGGGGTTCTTGATTCATCACTTACGAAGTAAGGGAAATAACCTTCATCAAAGCTAGAAAAAACCATAGCGGCATCAATAAAAAATTTGTCTTCACGGAATCCAAGACCCAAGCTATAGTTATTACTAAATGCTCTGTTATCAATTGCAAAAGGCGATTGAAAAAACTGTGCACCTCCTCTTAATCTCAGTTTTTGATAAGCCAACTCTGTACCGAAGCGCATAATGGTAGTTGAATTCAAGTCCAGGTCTATTTGTTGATTGAGTTCTTGCGAAAACAAAATATCTCCAACATTATTGCTGTATGCACCTAAATTAAAATTAGCGGATCTATAGTCTCTGAATTCTAAATCTGCACTGAAGAATCCTAGTATATCTCCCACTTCATAGAGTGACGCTAAGCTTAGGATTGCCTTCCAGGGGGCGCTAAATCTATATCTGAAGTTCCCATCAGGAGAATTTTCTGTAAAAGTCTGGGATCCGGAATTATCGGTAAAGCTGTAAGTCATGCTGGTGAGATAGTCATCAGTAAGTATATACCATGTAGGTGTATGCAATGCTAAGCCAACTCTTAATACTTTTGCAGGGGTATATAAAAATCCAGCTTTCAAATTAAATCCGGTACCTGTAATGTTGAGATTTTCTGTATAGGCCAAAGCATCAAAAAATGGAATATTGTCTTCAGGATCTTCTTCATTGTAGGTTTTGATCTCTCTGAATCGGACAAAAGGAATACCCACACCAAGACCAAAATTTATTTTATTATCTATGTTACCTGCGTATGTGACTGAAAGCTCATTAATGCCTCCGGTTTGTTGAACAAACTGAGATTTGGCAACTTGCTGATTGGGTGCAAGGAGAAAATCAGATTGATAATTTCTATCTCCTTCAAAGTCGTAAATAGCTCCCGTGACATAAGCTGGATATGCTTCAAAATCATCTAATTCTTCAACGGTTCTTCCGTTTGCCAATTCTAAAAACCGATCAGTTATCGATCCTATAGTTTGACCTTGGAAAGCAAAATTCCGGTTAAAGTTGGCTACTTTATTTAATCCGATGGCAATATTACTGGCATATAAACCGGAATTGGGTTGATGATGAAGAACAATTCCTAAATTTTCAAGGCCAAGAGAACTTTTATCGCGATCCGTGAAGGTATTGCCCCCTTCCATAATGGAGCGGGCATTTGAAGAAAATAATCCGGGAGAAATAACAAATTCTGATGATCTGTAAATTCCCAATCCTGCTGGATTTATACTTATTGATCCAAAATCTCCTCCCAAGGCTCCGAAAGCCCCTCCTGCTCCTATAGTTCTGGCTGTTCCACCTGGATTCGTATTTGAAAGACGCAGTGCATCCTGGATTCCCTGGGCTGATAAAATCCCCGAAATCATAATAAAAATCGCAGTCAATACATTATATCTTTTCATTTTGTTTAAGTTATCATAATCTAATAAAAAAGGGGATTGAAAAGAAATACCTCCCAATCCCCACTTAATATTTTTACAGATAAATACTTACCTGATTACATTTATCCTCCGCGTCGGCTACCACCCCTACTAGGTGCAGATCCTCCACTACTTCGTGGAGAGGAACCTGAAGAACCCATAGATGACCTTCCTGATCCTGATGATGTTCTTGGACTAGATCCCATATTAGATCTGCTTGTGCCTACTGATGGTCTTGTAGAACCAGCAGCTGGTGAATACCCACTTCTTCCAGCAGGAGTTCTACTGGATGTGCCAAATCTTTCTCTGTTATTACTTGTATTCCTTGGAGAAATCCTATTTGTATTCGTGGCCGATCTGTCTCTCATCGTACTGGAAGGTGTAGTCCCTAATCTGTTAGCAGACCTTTGTCTTTCTCCGCTAATGACCGGTGAATTATCTCTTGAAGCAATAGTACTGGTATTTCTTGGTGAAGTGTTTACAGCAGATCTGTTATTTATAGTTGTTGCTTTACCTTCATTGATACTTCCTGCTCTTATACCGGTTGCATTATTGCCTGTACTGCGGGTCTGTATGTCTCCTCTATTACCACGGTTACCTTCTGCAGACCTAGGGCTCATCACTTTCGGAGTCGATACCTGTCCACCAGGATTATTTGTCAATCCTCCTCCCATCTCTCTGGGACTGGCATTTCTACCCTGTGTCGAAACAACGCCACCAGTAGTGTTTCTCGCTCCGTAAACATAGCCATTGGGATTAGTAGTATATCTACCAGGCAGAATTCCTCCACCTACTATGGCTGGATTGTTGTAACCCCACATAGGATTCCATCTTCCAAATCCACCTCCCATGCCCATGCCCATGCCATTAAAGTTATATATTCCTATATTAATGCCTGAACCATACATCCATGGATTTCCCCATGCCATGAAAGGATCATTCCATCCCCATGAATTCCATCTGTTCATACGATTCCATCTGTTCCAGCTCCATCCATTGTACCAAAATGGATCGATATAATTATTGTACATGAAGAAACTCGATCCAAATCCAGGACCCATTCCCCACGGACTTCCACCCATAAATGCAAAACTGCTCATGCAATGCATTGGTGAGAAATAATCGAAACCACCTCCTCTATGAAAACGGTTTATTCTGGTAGCGTAAGAATATTCATCGTCGTATTCATAATCATTGGTATTATTATGAACCCTTGTACCATACGCTTCATCACTCTGGATATAATCGAAATTGTCATCACTATTATAATCGCTGAATTTGACTTTTTGATTTGTTGGTTCATAGTACAAATCATCAAACTGAGCCCATACTACATTGACCACAAACGCAAGCAAAACAGACAGCATTCCATTTTTCATTACATTTTTCATTATCTTCTTTTTTTAGTAAACTTTTATATACTTTTTAACCTACTTGTTTCTGAAGTGCAATTTATTACTTTTGCCAGAAATTTTTAGTTAAGACTATATTAAATAGTTAAAAATCTGGTTAAATATTACTTTTCTTAAATAATTAATATTTTCTCTATATAAATAATACGTTTGAAGAGGGCATTTCGTTTCTCATAATCAATCCTTTAACGTAACATTAAATAAAAATATGTCGAAAGAAATTACAGACAGGAAAGATAATTACTCACAATGGTATCTGGATATTGTTCAAAAAGCAGGATTAGCCGATAATTCTGCCGTTAGAGGATGTATGGTGATTAAACCATATGGTTATGCAATATGGGAGAATATGAAGTCCGTGTTGGATAAAAAATTTAAAGATTCCGGGCATTTAAACGCCTATTTTCCTCTCTTTATTCCCAAAAGTTTTTTAAGCCGTGAAGCCCAGCATGTGGAAGGTTTTGCCAAAGAATGTGCCATCGTTACCCATCACAGACTGAAGATTGACCCTGAAGGCCAGGGTTTAATTGTTGATCCAGAGGCAAAGCTTGAGGAGGAGCTTATTGTAAGACCTACATCTGAAACGATTATTTGGAATACATACAGGGATTGGATACAATCTTACAGGGATTTACCATTGCTAATAAACCAATGGGCCAACGTGGTGCGATGGGAAATGAGGACAAGACCATTCCTCAGAACAACAGAGTTTTTGTGGCAGGAAGGACATACTGCTCATTCTACGAGAGATGAAGCCATTCAGGAAGCCCAACTCATACATGAAATTTATGCATCTTTTGCAGAAGACTATATGGCTATGCCAGTCATAAAGGGGACAAAATCCGAAAACGAAAGGTTTGCAGGTGCTGAAGAAACGTATACCATCGAGGCTCTTATGCAGGATGGAAAAGCTTTACAGGCAGGAACCTCACATTTTTTAGGTCAAAATTTCGCTAAGGCATTTGATGTAAAATTTTTAACAGATCAAAATAATGAGGAATTTGTTTGGGCTACTTCGTGGGGTGTATCCACAAGATTAATTGGAGGGTTAATCATGACGCATTCTGATGATTCAGGTCTGGTACTGCCACCCAAATTAGCACCCATTCATGTGGTTATAGTTCCCATACCTAAACCAGAACCACATATATTAGAAGTTGCAGAAAGAATTAAGAAAGAACTGGTACATCACAATCTCACTGTACAGATAGATATGGACGTAAGAAAAAGACCTGGATTTAAATTTGCCGAACATGAAATGAAAGGAATACCCGTTCGGATAGGTCTTGGAAAAAGAGATATAGATCAAGGAGTTTTGGAAGTGGCACGCAGGGATACAGGCGAAAAAACTACAATCAATATTGAGAATTGCGGTCAGTACATTACACAATTACTTTTGGATATCCAGGAGAATTTACTTCAGCGGGCTAAAAACTTCAGAGCTGATAATTCGCAAGACGTCGATAATTATGAAGATTTTAAAAATATACTTGAAGATAAAGGAGGTTTTATTTATGCACATTGGGATGGCACAACTGAAACAGAAAATAAAATAAAAGAAGATACAAAAGCCACTATACGTTGCATACCCATTTCTGACGACAAAAATGCCGGGAACTGCATTTATAGTGGAAAACCCTCAACTCAAAAAGTTATATTTGCAAAATCATATTAGGAAATTATTAAATGAAAAAATTGAATTATGTCGTTTGAAATTGAAGGATTAGTACACAAAATATTTGAAACAGAGAATAAAACGGATTCATTCAGGGCTCGGGAGTTTGTGATCAGGACTGAGGAAAATTACCCTCAATTTGTAAAATTTCAATTGGTTCAGGATAGATGTGAATTGGCTGACCATTATCAAGAGAATGAAAAGATTAAGGTTTTTTTCGATTTGCGAGGCCGTGAATGGAATGGTAAATATTTTACAAATCTGAATGCATGGAAAATGGAAAAAGTAACAGATGAAAATAATTCAACTGGTGATCAGGGGTTAAATGAACCCTTTGGAAACGCTGTCGAATTTCCATCAAGTGAACCAGAAAATTTGGAAACAGATAAAAATTTTGATGATTTACCGTTTTAAGAGTTTTAGAAGTTTCTTTCTTCCTGCATTATTTTTGTTTTTTTCATTGGATTGTTTCAGTCAATACATTGTGGGGTTACATACCAGATGGGAGGACAGTTTCCAGGAGTGGGTGATTTTAGGAGAGTACGAAGTTGATGACGGTCAGCTTGAGATCAGATGGAAATTAAAAAATGATTGGACGGAATGGAATTTTACTTTTTCAGGGATTTCTGGTGATATAATTATGAGGCACAAGTCTAATCCTGGATTTTGGGAATTAAGATCTAACGGTTTGCTGGTGACAGCACGAGCTATTTGGCCTCAAGATCCGACACAATGGCAAATCACATATGGAAATGATAAATTGATTTTAAAAACCCGTTTTGGTCTAATAGGTAATGAATGGTTGGTAGATGATAATATGGCAGGATCGTTTTATATGTATACTGAGTGGGAAGGTGACCCAAGAAGTTGGATTATAGAAGATAATCTTGCAGAAAATATTCCAGTGCAGGTAAAAATTGCCATGATTCAAACGGTGATTATGCAAAGTATTCCAAAAAAGTAATGGTAGCTTTACCGCTTAGGTATATAAGATATAAAATAATTCAGAATCATGAAATTTTAGGTAGGAGATTTCATACTAGGAAGAGTTCTGAATTTCAATGGTGAAAGAAGGATTTTATAGGCTTGTTTTACCTGTATAGTTCAAAAATGATAAACTATAGATTCATGTCAAATATCAAAATATCCACTGCTCTGATTTCGGTTTATAATAAAGAAGGATTGTCACCAATCATAAAATCTTTACAAGACCTTGAAGTTAAAATATTTTCTACCGGGGGCACTTTATCCTACATTAAGTCATTGGGTGCTGATGTGGATTCAGTTGAAGAATTAACAGGGTATCCATCGATTCTGGATGGACGGGTTAAAACTTTACATCCAAAAGTTTTTGGAGGTATTCTGGCTCGTGGAGAGGATGCCCACATTGATCAGTTAGAGCAATATCAGATTCCAAGATTTGATTTAGTAGTCATAGATCTATATCCATTTGAAGAAACAGTGAAGTCCACTTCAGACACAGATGAGATCATAGAAAAAATTGATATTGGTGGTATTTCCCTGATCAGAGCAGGGGCAAAGAATTACAAAGATATTGTGGTCATTTCACGAAGGGATGATTATGGTAGATTATTGGACATTCTCCAAAGAAAATCGGGGGTGACTCATGTTGGAGAGCGAAAGGATCTTGCAAGAAGAGCATTTATGACGACTGCTCATTACGATGTAGCCATATATCAATATTTTAATGAAAACGTGTTGTTATCGGATAATTTTAAATTGTCAATGCAGCAATACAAACCTCTGAGATATGGGGAAAACCCACACCAAAGGGCTTGTTTTTACGGTGAAATGGAAGAGTGTTTTGAAAAATTGGGAGGTAAAGACATCTCTTATAATAATCTGGTGGATATCGATGCAGCCATTGCCCTTGTCAGTGAGTTCAGGGAGGAAAAATACTTATTTGCCATTATTAAACATACCAATGCCTGTGGTGTAGCTGTGGGAGAATCAACTTTGGATGCATGGAAAAGAGCCTTTGCTTCGGATCCTATATCAGCATTTGGAGGGATATTGATAAGCAATTCTAAAATCGACCTGGAAACCGCTGAGGCCATACAATCCATTTTCTTTGAAGTGTTGATTGCTCCTGACTTCGATGAAAATGCGCTGGAATCGTTACTATCTCAAAAAAACCGGATCATCATGAAACTCAAAATGTTTCCCGACATGAAATATGGATATAAGAGCATTTTGGGAGGTGTGATTGTTCAGGAGATGGATCATAAAACGGTAAAGAAAAATCAAATGATTGTTGCTACACAAAAGTCTCCGGAGGAATCAGAATGGGAGGACCTGTATTTTGCTAACATATGTGTTAAACATTTAAAATCAAATGCTATAGCTATTGTAAAGAACAAGCAATTACTCGGAATCGGCTCAGGACAAACTGCCCGGATAGATGCTTGTAAACTGGCTATAGAAAAGGCTCAAAATTTTGGATTTGATACAAAAGGTGCGGTTCTGGCCTCTGATGCTTTTTTCCCTTTTCCTGATTGTGTAGACCTCGCTCATCAGGCAGGTATTACTGCGGTAATTCAGCCTGGTGGATCCATTAAAGATAAACTTAGCATAGACTTTTGTAATGAAAAAAAATTTGCCATGGTCTTTACTTCTACAAGACATTTTAAGCATTAAATCTTTGTCAACATTAATTTTTAAAGATTGAATATCTGTATAGATATCGGTAATTCAGGCATTAAATCAGGTATTTTCAATATCTCAAAAGAACTGGTTTGGTTTCAATACTTCAATGATTTGAATTATGATGTCTTAAAAGATATAACTCAGGAATTTGAAGTTTTTTCTGGGATAGTTTCTTCAACCAGAGAAACGGATGTCGGAGATTTTTTATTAAATATTCCCAATGTTTCATGGACTTTTCTCAATGAATTTTGTCCTGTTCCCATACACAATAAATATTTATCTCCTGAAACTTTGGGAAAAGACAGATTAGCTGCTGCGGTGGGTGCTTTCACCTTATTTCCCGATGATAACATTCTCATAATTGATATGGGGACTTGCATAACCTATGATGTTGTTTTAAAGGGAGGAATATATATTGGTGGCAATATTTCACCAGGATGGAGAATGCGACTCAAAGCAATGCATGTTTTTACAAAGAAATTACCTATGCCTCAAGCTGAAATCCACAAAAATACCATAGGACGCTCTACAGTTGAGGCAATGCAAAATGGGGCATATTGGGGTACGATATGCGAATTGAGATCGTTTATAGAACTAATGGGAACCAACTATTCCCAGTTGAAACTATTGATGACCGGTGGAGATGCAGTTTTTTTTAGCAATAATTTAAATACAAATGTAACTTTGCGCCCTAATTTGGTTATTGAGGGATTGAATGAAATTAAAATATATAATGCCGGTAAATAAAATTATAGTACTCATGCTGTTTTTGAGTTGCGTTTCTCAAGAAGCTTTGGCTCAAAACAGCGATAACTCCATTTACAGTCGATTTGGTTTAGGTGACCCTGTGTTTAATAGTGCCGGCCACATGCGAAATATGGGAAATATCGGTTCTATTTTTCAGGACGTATACCATGTTAATATTACAAATCCTGCATCTTACAGCCATCTTCGCGCTGTTGCTTTTGATATGGGAATGTTCGGAAGGACGGCCAGAATTTCTGATGGCGTGAATACCCAAAATGTACAAAGCAGTAATTTAGACTATATTTCAATTGCGTTTCCATTGAGTAACATTGTCAATGAAATTCTCGAGAGAGAGGAAAAAAGTTACTCTTTGGCTATGGCTTTTTCATTGGCGCCATTCAGCCGTGTGGGTTATAACATCAATACAGTTGAGCAGCATCCTGCTTTAGGAGAAATCGAAAGAAATTTTCAGGGTAAAGGAGGCACATATAAGTTTTTATGGGGCAATTCAATCAGATATAAATCTATCTCAGGCGGAGTTAATCTGGGATATATATTTGGAAATATTCAATATGAAAGATCTGTAGTTTTTGAACCTAATATTTTTGCCTTTAATAATGTTTTTGTAACCAGATATAATATAAGTGGATTTACCTGGAACGCAGGAGTTCAATTTAGTCCTGCCCTTGTAAAGCCGAAAACTCAGGATGGAGTAGGAGCCAAAAAGCTGATTTTTGGTTTTTACACGGGTACCAATACATCTTTTTCCACCAATGCTGATGTAAGTGAACTTGGGGTTCAGCAAAGCGGTAGGCAAGTAAATGTAGACACCTTAACATCTGTAATGGGTCAGGAGGGCAAAGGAACATTACCTTTAGAAATGGGTCTAGGCATCGGCTACCAGTCAGGCGAAAAATGGTTGATCGGAGTAAATTACTCCAGGGCAAATTGGTCAGATTATAGAAATGATGCTAATCCTGAAGCTTTATCCGATGCATTCAGGTGGTCAGTTGGAGGATTTTTCCGTCCTGACTGGGCATCTCCTACAAGTTTCTGGAAAAGAGTGTATTATCGATATGGGATGTTTTACACTTCTGATCCAAGACAGGTAAATAATGAAAAAATCAATAGTTATGGAATCACCTTTGGGTTGGGAATGCCTTTCATACATCAAAGAAAAATTTCACATCTTAGTTTGGGAATAGAGGCTGGCGCAAGAGGAAAAAACTCTCCTGTACAGGAGAGTTACATAAGTGTAAATATTGGTTTTACATTTAATGATAATGAATGGTTTTTGAAAAGAAGGTTTGATTAAATCTGATAAAATGAATAAAATTGTAATAAACAAATGTTAATTTATACCATTTCAGGAATGAATATCTTAAATTTGCTGATTATGTTTTAAACAAACAATATTAAAAAGAAATGAAAAATTTAGTTTCAACTTTAATCACAAGTATTTTTTTTGTAGCTATTGTATTTAGTTCTTTCCAAATGTATGGACAGTGCGAAACCTGGACGAATTCCCCCAGATTAGAGGATGCTCGAAATGCCCATTCCATTTACAGGCAAGCGATGAAAATCGAAGACTATTCTGTAGCATTTGATAACTGGAAAATTGCTTATGAAATTGCACCTGCTGCCGATGGTAAAAGAGATTATCATTTTATTGACGGAGCTGCTCTTTACAAGCAAAAGTTTGAAACAGAATCTGATGAAACAAAAAAGCAGGAATATGCAGCTAGGTCAATAGCTTTAATTGATGAAGCCATTCACTGTCATAAACAAAAAATGATTGAAGTGAATTGCCCAACCGGTGACTGTTCAATGAAAAGAATTGGGTATCTCGAGGGCAGGAAGGCTTTTGATATGTTTTATACTTTTCGCTCTTCCTACAAAGAAATAAGTGAAGTCCTGAAAAATGCCATAGAGAAGGGTGGTAACGAGTCAGAATATATTGTTTTTGCACCGTATGCTGAGGTAATAGTTTACTTGTTCACCAATAATCTTATGTCCAAAGATGAAGCCAGGAGAATATATGAAGAACTCAATGCCATTGCAGATTTTAACATTACCAATAATAAGAGATTTTCAGCCTATTATGATCAGGCTAAGGCATCGATGAATGGAACATTTACACATATAGAAAGACAAATCTTTGATTGTGCCTTTTTCGAAAAGAAATTAAGACCTGCCTATGAAATAGATTCTGAGAACCCTGAAGTAATAAAATCTATTCTTTCCAGTCTACTTGGTCAGGGTTGTACTGAAGGAGATCCACTTCATGATGAATTGGCAGAAAAGTGGAAAAAATACGCTGAAGAAGAAAATGCCAGATTGCAGGCAGAATTTGAAGAAAGAAATCCCCAAATGGTTGCAAAAAGACTTTATGATGAAGGTAATTACCATGGGGCAATTGAAAAATACAAAGAAGCCATAGCAACGGAAGTCGATGCTGAAAAGAAATCCAATTATTTGTTTTCGATAGCATCCATACAGTTTAGAAGGCTGGATCAGGTTGGAGTTGCCAGAAAAACGGCTCTTGAGGCTGCGTCTTTAAATCCCAGGTGGGGAAGACCATATATGCTTATTGGAGATATGTATGGCAGCACAGCCAGGAATTGCGGTGACTCATGGAATCAAAGATTAGCCATATTGGCTGCAATGGATAAATATTCTCATGCCCGTTCAATAGACCCGGAAGTGGCAGAGGAAGCCAACGATAAACTATCGAGATACAGAGGTTCAATGCCCAGCCAGGATGAGGGATTTATGAGAGGGTTGAAAGAAGGCCAGACTGTCGATGTGGGATGTTGGATAGGTGAAAAAGTGGAATTGAGATATAATTAATTTTATTTCTCTTCTAAAAAACTATAATGGTTGCCTCACGAGGTGACCATTTTAGTTTATTTTAAGTTTTACAAAAAGAAAATTTAGGGCAATAATATAATGACCAATGTGTGTTATAACTATATTTAAAATTAGAGAATTATGACTAAACAGATAATATTGGGGCTTATCGTATTTTCCTTTTTATTTACAAATTGTTCACCTAAAGTTTCTGAAGAGATTACAGATGTTACAATTGTACAGGATCAGAAAAAGAAAGTAAAGAGCAATGACATGCCATGTGTCCAACTCGATGATCTAAGGGGATACATCAGAGAACAAGTGGAAACAGCTTTTGTATTGTACAGAGATCAGATCAAATTTGGTGATTACGATAAGGCGCTGCCCTTGTGGAAAACGGCATATTATGGTGCACCAGGTTCTAATGGACGTGTCACTTATCACTTTGATGATGGTATTTCCATTTATAAATACATGTTCGATCAGTCTGATGATTCTATTCAAAAGGTTTTGTATTTAGATACCATCAAAAGTATTTATGCAAAAAGATCAGAGTGCTTTGGGGATGATGAATATCTTTCAGGTCGCCTTGCATTTGATTATTTTTATTACTTTTCCGAATATATAGATGATGAAGAGATATTTCAACTCTTCCTTCAAAATGTAGATGCAAAGAAAGAAAAGATGGATTATTTTGTTGTTAATCCATTTACCAAGCTTTTGTTTGATAGAATTGTTAGTGAGGATATACCAATGGAAGAAGGTCAATATTATGTGAATTTGGTATTGGATGCAGTAAAATCGGGTTTAGCCAATTGTGAAAAAGATTGTGAGACCTGGGAGATCATTAATGAGTATGCTCCTGTTCGACTTGAGGCGCTTGAAGCTATTGATGGATTTTACGATTGTGATTATTACAGTGAAAAGTATTATGCATTATTTGAAGAAAACCCTGACGATTGCGAAATCATAGATCTGGCATATGGCCGATTATTAAGAGGAGGTTGCCTAGTGGATGATATAAAGATTGTCACCCTACAAGAAGCCAAGGCCACAAAATGTTATACACCTCCACCTCCTGCCGGGCCTCTTAAGTTGGCTTTTGCAGCGTATAACGAAGGAAAATACAGAACTGCAATAAGTCATTTTAACGAATTTGTTGAAAATACAGATGATGCTGAAAGAAAGTCAAGGTATTTGATTCTTATTGCTAAGATCTATTATCGGGATATGAAAGATTTTCCAACCGCTAGAAACTATGCATTGAGGGCAGCATCATTCAAAAGAAATTGGGGTGAACCCTATATGCTCATTGGAAAAATGTACGCTTCCAGCGGACCATTATGTGGAACAGGACGTGGATGGAATAGTCAGGTAGTTACCTGGCCTGCCATTGATAAATTTGAATATGCAAGGTCAATTGATCCGTCTGTAGCAGCTGAGGCTGCAACACTTATACGTCAATACAGTCAATATATGCCAACAAAAGGAGATGTGTTCCAGAGATTGCTAAAAGTTGGAGATAGCTTTAGAGTTGAATGTTGGATACAAGAGAATACAAGAATCAGAACATCAGATTAATATATTTTTTAACAAATAAAATTATTTAATGTATGGCAAATTTTATTCAATCCAGTAATCCGGTTTTGAGTGAGGATAGACTAAAAAAAGTAACTGAGGCATCAGTGACAAATTTAGGTCCTATTACCAGGGAAGAATCCATGACGGTTTCAGGAGCCATTGATAAAACGTTGATACTTTTTGCCCTTCTCATGGTTACTACCTATTTTGGATTTACCATGGCATCTCCATTTTTAATGATTTCAGGAGCGATTGCCGGGCTGATATGCGTAATCGCAGCTGTTATGAAACCTCAATGGTCATCCACTCTCGCACCAGGATATGCTTTATTTAATGGGTTATTTCTAGGAGCAGTCTCTTCTTTTTATGCTCAGGCTTTTTATCCTGGTATTATTTTACAAGCTATATTACTTACTATGGGGACTTTACTTACCATGCTCTTATTATACAAATGGGAAGTGATCAAAGTGACAGAAAAATTCCGGTCTGGTGTGATTATGGCAACAGGCGCTGTGTTAATAGTTTATCTATTCAGTTTTATAGGAAGCTTTTTTGGATTTCAGGTGCCCTATCTTCACGACAACGGAATAATTGGAATTGGTATAAGTGTAGTAATCATAGGAATTGCTTCGTTAAATTTACTACTTGATTTTGACAATTTTGAGAAAGGAGAAAAACTGGCAGCCCCTAAATATATGGAATGGTTCGCTGGTATGGGACTCTTAATAACTATTATTTGGTTATATGTAGAATTTTTGAGACTTCTTTCCAAATTAAATAGGAACTAATATTCTGAGAATCATTTATGTGAATTAACATGAACTTAGCAGTTTTTAAAATTAATTTAAGTATTCATCTTTACAAAAAAGCACCCCAACTGATAATCCTTTGGGGTGCTTTTTAAATCGTATACTGTTCATTCCGAGTATTAATAGTAAATGATGGCCATACATCAAATCATCATCAAAATTTATCCACTACACATTTCTCTGAGTCGCTTTAGTTCATCTTTGTTATTGATCACAACCCTTCTCTTTGTCTCCAGGATGAGAACGTGCATGGGAAAACCAATCTTAGGCCTTTTTACAGAGTTGGGAAAGGCTTCTTTATATCTTCTGAATATTTTGTGCAACTCTTCACGACTTTCTACTTTTATGGTATTTCCATCAGGCATTTCCAGTATAACCGGGAATAGTAATTCAAAACATGGGGCAGTCTGAGGTGGCCTTTTATCCATATCCTTAGTACATTCTCTTCGAAGTTGTACTAATTCTTCACGGTCATTGATGGTAATAATGGTTCCATCATCCGTCATCACATCAAAGGGAAATGCAATATGCGGCCATGTAGGAGGCCGTGAATTTTGAGATGCCCATCTTCTGATGATTTCTTTCATTTCTTCATAAGAATTGACTACATGTGAAGTTCCATTGGGAAGATTGATTGTAACAGGAAACACAAATTCATAGCAACCGTTAGGTCCTGATCTGGTTTGGAGGGCAATATCCTGAAGAGCTTCTTCTACAATGTTATCTACCTCTTGGCTTTCCAAGGGAACGATTTCCTTGTCACATGATTGAAGAAATAATCCCGACCCCAGAAGCATCAGCAAGATCCATCGAAATTTTGTTATTTTCATTTTAATGTAATTTTGAAGTGTGTGTTAAAAAAAATCTGTAATTGTGTCGATCAACTATTAGCTTAAGGGCGGAACTTTACATTTGTACTCATTCTTTTTATTAAATTTTGAAAATTAATTCATTTCAAACTTAAGTTCATTATGATGCAGCAACTTGTTAAGATATTTATTTTATTGATAATAACGCAGTTATTTATTGAAACGAGTTTTTAGTTCGACCTAAATTTTGGTGCTACTTCCATATTCTCCATGTTTTAGAGCTTTCGGAAAGTCTTAAAGTCTCAATGTCGGAAAGTCAAAGGTCTGAAGGTCGGAAAGTCGAAAAGTCGGAAATTAACCAAAACTAAAACTAAAACCAAAACCATTTGATACCAGATACGAACTACGAGCTATTCATAGTCTGAAAGTCTGAAGGTCGAAAGTCTGAAGGTCGAAAATTGAAAATTGAAAATTACCAAAACCAAAACTAAAACTAAAACCAAAACCATTTGATACCAGATACGAACTACGAGCTATTCATGGTCTGAAAGTCAAAAGAGAATGTGAGGAAGTGAGAAGTCATTGGCTTCGCGTCATATGGCTACGCCGTCATTTGCGCTACGCGAATTGTTTTATTATGAAAGGAACCTATTGCCCACTGCCAAGTGAGAAAATGCCAAGTGCTACGAGCTACGAACTAATCCCTACGAACTACGAACTTCGAGCTACGAGGTAAAATAAGGTGGAGGTTTTCGACTTCGGCAGGTTGAGATTAAGGTTAAGGTTGAGGTTAAGGAGGTGTGATGTCATTAGCTTCGCGTCATTTGGCTACGCCGTCATTTATTGTCTTTTGGGCTGTGCGCGTAATTTATCAGAGGATGGTTCTGCCTACTACTAACTACTTCTACTATCAGCTACGAACTACGAAAACTACCCATTGAATACTGCCCTCTGCTTCCATAGGCGACTATTCATCGAAGGACGAGAAAAAAACCAGCACCAACGGTGTGCAATCATTAGCCTTTGGTGAAGCCCAAGGCGAAAAGAAAATCCTTTTAAAGCACCAACGGTGCGAAATAAACCGCTCACCGCTCACCGCTCACCGCTCACCGCTCACCGCTCACCGCTCACCGCTCACCGCTCACCGCTCACCGCTCACCGCTCACCGCTCACCGCCGCCTACACCAAGCTTCGAGCTACGAACTACGAGCTATTCTTGGTCTGAAAGTCTGAACAGTGAACGGTCAACTGTGAACTGTGAACGGTGACTGCTAAAGGCTAATTGCTAAAAGGCTATTTAACTACGAGCTACCAGCTAACTCCTAATGACACATTGCTGAGAAATTTATTATTTGAATTTTCAATTCAAAAGTATCGGGCTGTGTAGTTGGTTTAATTTTTATATTTGTATTGGTACAATATATTCGCGACGGTTCTATTTAATGGTAATATCACAGACTCTACAACTTATCCGGATCCATGACCGATGAAACATTATGGCAATCTTTAAGAGATGGAGAAGTAAAAGCTCTGGAAATGATTTACAAAAGAGAAGTGGATCATCTTTATAGTTATGCTGTGCGGTTTACACGTGATGAGGACATGGTAATGGATGCCATCCAGGACACTTTTGAGGAACTTTGGAATAAAAGAAAAAATGTAAGCCACCAGGTTACAATAAGGCCGTATCTTATGACGGCGGTCAGAAGAAGAGTGTTGTATATTCTGAAAAGTAGGAAAAAAATCCTCGAAGTTTCAGATTTCGAAGTTGATTTTGCTGAAATAGATAACAGAGAAAAGCAATGGATCAAATCAGAAGAAACAAAAGAAACACATCATAAACTTCACCAATCAATGGAATTTTTATCAGCTCGTCAAAAAGAGGCCCTATATCTTAAGTTTTTTCAAAATCTATCATACGAAGAGATTTGCAGCATTATGGATATAAATTACCAATCAGTCAGAAATTTAATATCACAAGCACTAAAAAAAATAAAGGAAGAATGGAAATAAAAGCTGATTTCTTAAGTACAAAAACACTTTACCTTCCTTATAGATAGTATAAAACTACTGAATAAATTTGTGCATATGATCAATGAATAATTCTTTTCTTACATATAGTAGCGAAGAACTCGCATTAGACCCATCATTTATTAAATGGGTTCGGGAAAGGTCTGTGGATGCTGCCTGGAATTCCTTTTATGAGAATCATAAGTATTTTCAACCCGTTATGGATGAAGCTAAATATTTAGTATCAAAAGTGACTTTTACTCCTATTTATCTGGAACAGAGTAAAAAAGACGCATTGTGGGAGCGAATCCAAATCAATATTACTGAAGATCATATTCAAATAAGACATATACTTTGGTATAAATGGATAGGAGTGGCCGCTTGTTTTGCAATCCTTCTGGGTGTAGTGTATTTTAAATGGAATAGACCTACTATTCATTCGTTAAAAGGAAATCACGAGATGGTTCATTTACCCGATGATTCAGAAGTAATCATCAATGCAGAATCTTCTATTGCATTTACAAGGAATTCATTTACCAATAAAAGGAATATAAATCTGGAAGGAGAAGCTTTTTTTACTGTGGTGAAAAATGATGCGCCATTTAGAGTCATTATGGATAAGGGTATTATAGAAGTATTGGGTACCTCATTTAATGCCTATAGCAGGAATGATTCAATGGCTGTGCAGTGTTTTACAGGCAGTGTTAAGGTATCGATCAAGGCAGAGGAATTTGTTCTTAAAGCGGGAGAGCAATTAAGCTATTCAGGATTGAAAAAATCAAATGAAAAGATCAATTTGCCATTTCAAGACAACCGTCCCAGATGGATTAGCCGGATTTTCCATTTTGAAAGATCGCAGTTACGGATCGTTTTAGACGAACTATCAAGGCAATACGACGTGCAAATTGTATTGGATAATGAAAAAAATGGTAAGGAATTATATACAGGTTTTTTCACGGGTGACGACCTGGATAAAGCATTGCAATCCGTGCTGTGGCCTATGAATATGAATTATCGTATATCCGGGAACATCATTTACGTAAACGATGATTAAATGTACTGCCATATGGCTTTGTTTTTTCATGGGCATACAAACCGCAGTTTTATGTCAGGTACTTGATAATGCACCCATTAAAGATTTTTTAAAATCATTACATCAGCGATACCAGGTGTTGGTTGCCTATCATGAAGACTTACTGTCATCCGATAAAATAAATACCTCTGTCAATTTAGACGAATTAAACCTCAATGAAGCACTGGATCTGATATTTAAAGATGCAGGAATAATGTACATGATTGTAGAGGATAATAAAGTTTTATTGCGAAGAGCTCACGAATACGTAAATAATGAGGAGGAAGAATGGGTTACTGTTGAGGGAGAGGTTTATGATGCTGAATCGGGAGCGCCATTATCTTTTGCATCTGTTTTTGTGCCTGAGACAGGAATTGGAACTGTGACAGATGGAGACGGAAACTTTATTCTTAAATGCAAAAAAGAATTGGTCGACGATATAATAATCAGTTACTTAGGTTACGAAAACACTCCATTTTCATCGGATAAGATGAGCGCCGGGCTGAATCGAAAATCGTATTCAGTGGATGAGGTGATAATCATTGTTGCACCGCCCCATGTCCAATCTCAATTTAATAGTGTGATTCATTTGGATGACTTTTCTGTTTTCATGCTTCCTCAAACAGATGTGTTCGGTAAAGATCAGATCAGGGCATTACAAATGCTTCCCGGTGTTGCAGCAGGACATGACGAATCAGGTGTATTTCGAATTAGAGGTGGGCAATCTGATGAAGTTCTGATCATGATGGATGGAATACCAGTGTATAAGATAGACCACTATTATGGAATTTTTAGTGCTGTCAATCCATTTTATTTTGATGAAATTTCGCTTTATAAAAATAGGGTACCTCTCCAATTTGAAAGTAGAACTGGCGGTATGTTACACATGGAATCTACAGATAGGTTTAATCATATTTCCGGACAGGTAGAGGCAGATTTTATGAAGGCTGGAGGAGCCATTCAAATATCTCCTGATAGGCGAGTAAGTTTGTCGGTTGGTGGAAGGTTAAATCACACAGATCCATTTGAGACACCACTCTCATTTGAACCTGGAAGGGGAGAAATAGGATCAAATGTCATTGATCCTATTGGCCTGCAGCGTGAGAAAATCTCTACAGTATTACCCTCTTTTCAGTTTTATGACTTGAATGGAAAGTTTTCTTTTCTAATGAAAGATAACCACAAATTATCCATCAGCGGGATGAGAAGTATGGATCAATTTAGTCGAAGTTATTCCAATTCATTCATTTCAAGACAGGAAAATGTTCTGGTTAGTCATGAAGAAAGCCTTGAGAATGCTGAGAACTGGAAAAATAATGGATATAGTATCCGATACGATTTTAACAGTAAAGATCATAAGAATTTTAATGTAAATTATTATAAATCAAATTATTACAATTACAACTTATTGAACACCTCTTTGGTGATGAGAGCCAGAAAGATAGAAAGGGAGCCCTTTTCTCTCTTTCAGGAAAATAATAATGATATCAGTGGTGAAGGTATTTCTATCCAGTACCATAGAAAGGAAGATTTTAACGTTGGCTTCGGCAGTGTTGTTAGGAATAACATTGCGGAGTTCAAAGAAAATTTACGGTTTAGGGAGTTCAAAGACTCCAGAAATATCAGTTTTGATCAGAATATTCAGGAGTATTTTATTTACGGATCCAAAACTTTTATTATAAATAACAGGCTTACTTTGATGGGTGGTATAAAGGGAGTGTACACACCTCAGATAGATATATTCAATCTGTCACCTTCGGTTAATCTTAATTATGAACTAAATGAATCCTCAGTACTTAAGTCTTCTTTCAGTCGTCTATTTCAGAATTTGCGAGAAATTAATTTTGAATCAAGAGCTGGACAAAACTTGCCTTTTTTTATGCTCTCAGATACTAAAAACAATATTCCGCAAGCTAAGTCAGATATTTATATGGCTGGTATGGTTCACAGTATTGGCAAATTTGTATTTGATGTTGAAGCGTTTACAAGTTTCACAGATGGTACTGTCGCTTTCTTGCCTGCAAGGCCAGGAGTGAGTATTTCCGCCTTACAGGCAAATCAGCCTAATCAATACAAACTCTATACCGGTGTTACACGGTCTCAGGGACTTGATTTTATGGCTTCGTATAATGGTAAGTGGTATAATTCCTTATTGGGATACACATTAAGTAAAACCAGCATTTCTTTTGAAGATGTTTTTCGCGGTGAATATTTCCCTTCTCCCAATGATCGAAGACATCAATTAAAAATTGTAAATTCTGTTACACTCGGTTCATTTACATTTTCAGTTAATGGGATTTATCAAACTGGAATGCCTTTTACATCGCTGGAGATGATACGTGATAATACAACACGAAATAATATTGATATAGATAATATTGTCGGCAGACTTCCATACTATTTCCGAATGGATGTTTCAGTTCAGTTTAATCATAATAGAAATAACAATGGATTTTATGGTAGGATTTCTCTTTATAATGTGACCAATAGAGAAAATATAAGGAATATTCAGCAAACTTACTTTTTACCTTTTCAAAATAATAATCAGGTAGAAAATGTATTATTGGGTTTTAATGCTCCTCAGGTAGGCAGACTTCTCAATGTCAGTGCCGGTTTTTATTTCTAACCTTTGGATTTTATATCATTCCAGGCTTTATATAGAGCATCTTGTTTAGGTTGGGATTCTGGTAGATCTGTCAGAGGCTGAGTTTCCTGAAGACTGTATTTGCAATCTCCGGGTAGAGTTTGATAAAGTTTGGTTCCCATACCTTTCCACTTAATCATTTCATCACTCACTTCTTTTATGATCTTTCCGGGATTACCCGTTACTAAACTCCTCCTGGGTATAGTGATTCCTGATTTAATGAAAGTTAAAGCACCTATGATGCATTCATCTTCTATGATCACCTCATCCATGATTACACTATTCATACCTATCAGTACGTTTTTTCCAATGTGGGCACCATGTATGATGGCACCGTGTCCTATATGTGCGTCTTGCTCCAAAATGACTGTTACTCCTGGAAACATATGAATGGTACAATTTTCCTGAACATTGCAACCATCGCCAATTACAATTCCTCCCCAATCACCCCTGATCGCAGCTCCCGGACCGATATAGACATCTTTACCAATGATGACATTTCCTGTTACTGCAGCCTGAGGATGCACGAATGAGGAGGGGTGAACTACCGGTGTAAATCCTTTAAATTTGTATATCATTGATTTTAAAAGTTTTAATTATTTATAGTTAGTATACTAATTAATTGTATAACAATAAAATTAAGCTTAATTTTGTTTTACTTTAATATAAAGCACAATTGATGCTAGTTCATTCTTTTGTTTTATAGATGTTCAATTGATTTTTAATGAACAAAGAATAGTATATGCAAATTGATGAAAAAACTTTAATATCCGCTTATTTAATTGAAAGAACCGCAAAAATTTTGAAGCAGAGTTTTGCAAAAGACTTGTTGGAAAACGGGATTCCAGTTACTGTGGATCAATGGATTGTTCTGAGGGAGTTGGATAGAGAAGACGGATTCAGTCAGCAAGAACTGGCAACCTATACTCACAAAGATGCACCCACTTTAACCAGGATTCTCGACTTGCTCGAAAGCAAAAACTATATCAATCGCATTAAAAGTAAAATGGATAGACGGCGTTATTTGGTGATAATTACTCCAGAGGGAAAAAAACTAGTAAATACAATTTGGCCATTGGTGTATACATTCAGAAGCAGGAGTTTTAATAATATTGAGTTGCAGGATCTTACCGCAATGGATAAAGTGTTGAATACCATTAATGATAATCTTAATGTTGCAAAAAATGAAATCAAATTCAATGAAAATGCTGAAACATTTATAAACCACTAAAATTAAACTAATGATGAATAAAACTATGGACAAAAATAAAGATCAAAACAAGGATACATTTCCTATTTATGGAACCGACTATATTGAGTTTTACGTAGGTAATGCGAAGCAAGCTTCTTTATTTTATCAGCATTGTATGGGTTTCCAACTAGTGGGCTACAAAGGTCCTGAAACCGGTTGTAAAGAATATGCATCATATGCGCTGGAGCAGGGGAAAGTAAAATTTGTATTAACATCAGCATTAAGAAGTAATTCTGAAATTTCTAATCATGTCGCCAGGCATGGTGATGGGGTAAAAGCTATAGCTTTGTGGGTAGAAAATGCCCGTGAATCATTTGAAATTGCTGTTGAAAGAGGTGCTGTGCCGGCCTTTGATCCTGTTGTATTGCATGATGAAGGAGGTAAGGTCGTCATTTCTGGTATAAAAACGTATGGCGAAACCATCCATCACTTTGTAGAAAGAAAGGAATATAATGGAGTTTTTTTACCCGGCTATAAAAAAGTTTTTGGATATAAGTCTGTAGAACCAATTGGTTTAGAATATATAGATCATTGTGTAGGTAATGTGCCATTGGGAGAAATGAATTTGTGGGTCGAATTTTACGAAAAGGTGATGGGATTTAATTTACTGGTAACCTTTGATGATAAAGACATATCTACCAAATATACTGCTTTGATGAGTAAAGTTGTGAGTAATGGGAATGGTTATATTAAATTCCCAATAAATGAGCCTGCAAAAGGAATAAAGAAATCTCAGATTGACGAATATTTGGATTTTTATAACGGTGGCGGGGTTCAACACATTGCATTGGCAACCAATGACATAATACATACAGTTTCAGAGCTTCGTCGACGTGGATTGGATTTTCTTTACGTCCCTGATCCATATTACATCACTCTTGCAAATAGAGTAGGGGACATCGATGAAGAGATTCAAGATTTAAAAAAGATGAATATATTAGTAGACAGAGATGAGGAGGGATATCTTTTACAGATTTTTACCAAGCCTATAGTGGATAGACCTACACTATTTTTTGAAATCATTCAAAGAAAAGGAGCCAGATCTTTTGGCAAAGGAAATTTTAAAGCTTTATTCGAAGCCATAGAAAGAGAACAAGCGATAAGAGGCACATTATAATTTGACTGAAAGCAAGTAGCTCAATGTCAAATATTTTTGATTATCTTGCATAGCCGTTCAAATTTAGTTGTCTATGATAAAAGTGCATTTATTTGTAGAAAAAAATATCTCCACTATAATAATATTATTTGGATTATTTACTGTGGGGATGTTGATGAATAAAGGGGCTTTTTTTATCAGTGAAGAGGTATCTCATCCTCAGTTTTTAGGCAATGGAATATGGAATAATATGAAAATCATCAATCCGGAAACGGATTACATTCCAGGTATGAACACAATATATTCTTCAGGGAAATTGGGTTACTTTCAAGCATTTTTTTCAATGGATATTTTTTGGCCCTTTTTGCTCCTTTTGATTAACTATTATTTAGCCTCCATCTCATTTAACCGTGGAAAAATAATAAGAGGATTGCTTATATTGTCCATATTTGCTCTGGCCATCGACTATTTGGAGAATTACACCTATTTATCTGCTCATTCTGCATTACTCCCTTTTTTAGGTTGGATTATAGCATCGAAAATGATTTTATTTTACACATGTTTTATATGGACATTTTTTTATGGGTTAAAATCTGCCTTTAAAAAAATAATGATAGGATAAGGAAAAGCATAAGATTAAGGTTGAGGTTAAGGTTTTCGCCTTTGGCAGGTCGAAAAAACGGTGAACGGTGAGCAGTGAACTGTGAACGGTATGATGGTCGAAAGGTCAAAAGTCGGAAAGTCGGAAAGTCGAAGGTCTTGAAATTGAAAATTATCCAAAACCAAAACTAAAACTAAAACCATTTACTACGAGCTACGAACTACGAGCTACGAACTACGAGCTATTCATAGTCGGAAAGTCAAAGGTCTGAAAGTCGGAAAGTCAAAGGTCTGAAAGTCGGAATGTCGAATGTCGGAAAGTCTGAAAGTCGAAAGGTAAATGGTGAATAGTGAAAAATTTAAAGTGAAATAGCGAACTGCGAACTGCAAAATGCGAATAACGAATCGAATGCTAACTGCTAAAATCCAATGGCTAAACGCTAATAGGTTACGGACTACGAGCTACCAGCTACGAACTACCAACTACGGACTACTATCTAAAATAAGGTTGAGGTTTTCGCCTACGGTAGGTTGCTTTTAGCTTTTCTCTTTCTGATTTTACTGTTCACTGTTCACTGTTCACTGTTCACTGTTCACTGAAAAAAATACCTGCGACTTAAACGACAAATTACACTTGTCATAGCCTTAGTGTTGAAGTTAACACTAAGGGACTTTAAAGGTGTAGTATAAATTGGGAAATTTATTTACACTTCACATTTGATACAGCTCCATTTACTCAGGTAAGGGCGTATTGAAATTTCATGAGATTGATAATCTCATATAATCCCCACATCAATCTTTTTTTGAGATATTCTTTAGGTAGAATCTGTTTTACCTTTCTGGTATGATTTTGAACAACAAATCCATAGGGTTTTATCTCAAGAATTTCAATGATTTCTTTCACTTGAAAAAGATTTTTGTGGTGAATAAATATTTTTACCAGGAGGTCTGACTTATAGCCTATTTTAATAACAAAAAGGGAATAGATTTATTTTTTGGTAATACGAAAATATTTTCTTTTAAGATAATTTTAAGAATTTCGGATGACACCTGCCTAATCATTTTTTTTTTGCAGCGAGAAAATATTTATGATAAAATGTGGAATGCTATATGCCGAATAATATACGTATCACTGGACACAATGACTCGTATCATAGACAATTATAGACAAGATTCATACATTTGATTATGTTATCAAACATTAATTTTTATTCATTGTATTATCATAGCAGAATAAAAATATGATCGTACAACTGTTATATTTAACTAAAAAAAATTTATAAAATGGATATACAAATGTTAATGGCTAGGCCAGTAAAGGAATATATGACTTCAGAATTAATTACTGTTACTGAGGAAACACCATTAAATAAGGTGAAAAATATTTTTGATTCAAATCAAATTCACCATATTCCTGTAGTTGATGTTGACAGAAGGCTTAAAGGCATCATAAGTAAAAGTGATTTTTTGCTTTTGCTAGATTGGGGAACGAGGCTTGGGCTTGCCAGTAGTCAGGTTAAAAATCAATTACTTTTACAGAGCAATATAGCTTCTGATCTAATGGAGAGTAGTGTTGTCGTTGTGCATGAAACCGATCCTTTGGGAAAGTGCGTCGATATCCTCAAGGAAAATTACTTCAGATGTATACCTGTTGTTGATAGAGAAAAGAAACTAACTGGGTTGATTACCATGTACGATTTAATGGTTATTGCATATTGTCCCGGCCATCAATTGCCTTAGAACTGGAATAATCTAATTAGAAATTATATCTTTTGGTATTTATATTGTTTTTGGCTCAAAGAAATCTATCTTTAGTTTACATACGAATAATTGGTTTTCACTATTAATTTTCTATTATGACAAAAATTTTGGTTCCCATAGACTTTACATTCAATTCTTTGGCTGCATATAAATATGCTATGCATCTGGCCAATGATATGAATGCTGAAGTTGTGTTACTCCATGTTGTATCAGGAAGCTTCAGTACCAATTCTATGATGGCATTTGAACCATTACATCAACTGGACGAAGCAATGAAAGAAAGGTTGAGGTATTTTGCATATGAATATCCGGAAGAAGAAGGAATTGAGTTACCAAATGTGGATGTCAGTTTAGAAGTGAAATTTGGGATTGCTGGATTTACCATTGCCGAATACGCAGAAAAGTCGGGATCCACACTCATGTTATTGGGTACAAAAGATCAATATGGCATACTTGATAAGTTAATGGGATCAACTACTTCGGTATTAATCACTTTATCATCTATTCCCATGATCATCGTTAATGAACGAACTGAATACGTTAAACCTTCGGGTATAGTATTTGGCTTTGATGGAAGAAAAGATATCGACCAGGGCATTAGGTTTTTGAAAAAATTCAATATTATTTTTGGAGCATCAGTGACTTTTATTCACATCAGAAGCAATGCTTCCTCTCAATTAAAAGAATCCATTGCTGAACTTGTAGATATTATGACTGAAGACTATGATGTAACTTATCCATTTACTGTAAAAGAATTAAAAAGTAAGCACGTTAGTAGTGCATTAATTGATTACTGCTTTCAATCCAAGGCTGATATGTTAATGGTGTATCATCGAAAAAGTGGATTTCTGGAGCGATTGTTTAAAAAATCTTACAGTAAAAAATTATCGAAAGAACTACATTTACCTGTTCTTATAATACCGGAATTGGAGAATAAATCTTAATTTTTATAATAGAAGCATTAAATTTTTCCAAATAAGCTCAAATTGGTTAAAGCTATTAATGAGGAAAGTAATAAAATTTTTATTTTTAACTTGATTCTAGCATAAAGCCTATATGAAATAAAATATTATACTTTATTAATGAATAAATTACATAAATAACTGAATATGAAAATCCTTTTTCCTACTGATTTTTCTGAACATGCCGCGATGGCTTTAAAATATGCGGTAGAACTTTCCAGGAAAATGAATGCAGAGTTACACATATTAACTACTTTTTCTGTGCAAAAGCATTCATCTAGTTTTGTTTCATTTGAAGACAAAGTCCGACAAAATGTTACTGAAGATCTGGATGATTTTATAAAATCAAATGCGCCTGAATTATTAGAATCTGGCAAAATAATAAAGATAGTGGCCCATGCACACCCAGGTAGTTATATTATAGGTTATGCTGAAAAGGAAGGTATCGATCTAATCGTGATGGGAACAAAAGGACTTTCTGATATTGCCAATATTTTTATAGGTAGTGTAACACGGGAAGTCATGGCAAAAACTACACTTCCTGTTTTGGCTATCCCTATGATGGAACAAATAAAACATATTAGCAAAAAGATAGTAATGGCATATGACGGGTTGAAAATCACTCATGAAGATAGGTTAAAAATACTCGTGGACATCAGCAATTCATATTCCTCAAAAATAACCGTATTCCATGTTTCAGAATCGCCAGATGAAAATATTCAAAAACTTGTTAATGGCTTACCATCAGATAGTATTGAGGATTTTGTTATTAGAAATGGAGAGGAACCCTTAAAGGAAATCAGAATATTTATAGAGGAAGTGAACGCAGATTTGTTGGTAATGGTACGACGAGAAAAGAATTTTTGGCAGAAATTGTTTCTCACTGGTCATACCGACGAAGAAATCATGAGAGCTAGTATTCCCTTATTAGTCATTACTGACAAATAGAATAGTTTTGACCATTGACTGGTCATAAATGGGTTAAAAATGGTCATTTTTCCTGCACACGTTTTTTTTACAGTTCGTATTTTGGTCAAAATGAATTTTGTTTACCAAATTATAACCAACCAAAATTTCAAGTACATCGGTTAGATATCTATACCCCTCTTTTACTATGTTAGAATTTGGAGATTAGACTATAGTTTACACCTCATAGAAATTGTACAAAACCGTATCCCCTAAACCAAAATATTAGATATTCATTTAAATCTTTAAAGCCTTTTGTTTTCTGATAAAACCCATATATAAAAATTCAATATTATTTTATATATTAGAGGTTGACATTCCATGGATTTAGAAAGTAAAAATCTGAAAGGAGCTGGTAAATAGTATCGGTACATTCTTCGCACTAATTGTATAGTTAATTTAGGGAACGTATACCTAAATTCGCAAATAATTTATGGTAGCTCTTTTTTTATACCTGTTTTCTTGATTGGCGAGTTTTGAGTAGTTGCAGTAAATGGATGAATTTACCTTATTGGTCTTAAAGCTGTTTAAGAAAAATTTAGACAAATTAAAAGAGAAAACAACGAGACTATTAAAATAATATGCAACCTATTGTTGCGTTTTCAAAAAAGATCAAAACGAAGTACATTGAGACATGTTCCATTTTATTCTTTAGGTTTAATTATAATATTTTGTATATCTGGATGTAATCCTGAACCCCCATTTAATCCGTATAAACTTGAATATAAGGTTATGGCGTTAGAGTTTGCCATGCTTGAAAAAGATCCTGTCCAAACAGAAGTACTAGCGGGTCAGATTAAAATTTTATTAAATGAGTCAATGATGAGTCCGTCTGTAAAAGGTGAATTAACAGATCATCTGGATAGGATAATAGAATATAAAACGCATGAGCGAAATCATGACATTATTGTACTATTTAAAGAAGATTATCTTCGGGAAGTGTATGATAAAGAAGATTATATTCCCCTTTTTTGGCAATTTGGAAATGATTTAATAGCGGCAGTAACAACAGCTATGGATCCAAAGCTAGATTTATACGAATGGAATGAGTTTGAAGAGCAGGTGATTTGTATGGAGGACAGCTATAACAATCTGCTTAGATCTACACCAGATGTAGATCTACTACTTTATAGTCCTACTAAAATACAACTGCATCCTCAATACTTTGATGCCATGAGAAGGTCAATTATTGATTTTATTAATGCTTCCAGATCTGATAACTGGGAGGATAACCCGTTGGATGTAGCTGCTGAGAATCTATATAATTCGTATACAACTTATTTGAATTTTTTCAGCAGTGTAGAATGGGAAGAAAATGACACTGATTTACTTAAATGATTATTATATATATTATATTTTGATCATTCAAACCCTTTTATAATTGCATTGTTAAATATAATCTAACCAGTAACTTTTTTTAGAGTTATTTTTCAAAAGAAACAATTAATATGAACGATAGGACACTCCAGATCTTCCATAAAGAAAACCTTTATTTTGTTCATGAACATACACCAATGAATGAAGTCATGGCAATGATGAAAGAAAAAAGAGTTGGCCATATTTTGGTGTTAAACGAAGAGAAAAAGCTAACTGGCATCATTTCCAGAAATGATGTTTATAAAAACCTACATTATATTACCACACATAGTAGCGGAGCTCAGTACTCCAAGATAACATTGGATACCCTAAAAGCAAAGGATATCATGACGCCGGATCCCTTATGCCTGCAAAGCTCAGATCCTGTTTCTGAAGCCATACATGTTTTATTAAACGAACATTTTCATGCAATACCAGTGATGGAAGGCAATAAGGTAAAAGGTATAGTTACGGCCATAGACATACTCAACATGATATCATAGGGTTTAAATGTTCAGGTTGCCTGTATGACTTTAATCATTGATGCCAATATTAAAATTTCTTATTTTTGCTTTCATATCGGTTGGTGATTTGTGATTTAGATAAAATTAAATAATATAATCATAGAAATCTAGCTTATTTTGTCATGCGGTTTGAATTGCACATCCGATATTAAAGGTGCATTAATTATAACCTATGCTTTAAATTATCATCATTTTAATTGAAGACTACCATTTAAATATTACATTGAAATTGAAAAAAATTAGAGATGAACCACAAATTTAAAATTTTATTCCTGACAGATTTTTCTGAAAATTCAGAATCGGCGTTTGATTATGCCTTGAAAGTAGCTGGGCGTAATCCTTCCATTGTAGATGTACTCCATGTTGTAATCCCAGAAATAGAAGCAGCTGATGTACCCATAATGTCAGGGAGAATGACGGTACATAAGTCAGAAGTAGCACATAGTTTAATTGATACTTTTAGCAATAGCGGTATGGATAGGTTGTCTCAAAAGGAGAAAGCCAATATTACTTTACACCGTCATGTGGAAATTGGATCTCTTATTGCTATAGTGTTAAACAGCATAAAAGATAATGACTATGATATTGTCATACTGGGTACAAGAGGCGAAGGGAAGACGATTTTTGATAAGTGGTTGGGTTCCGTTTCTACCAGAGTATTAAACGAGTCACCGGTTCCGGTTTTATTGGTGCCATCAGGCAATGTTTTTGCGGGAATACATAGTATGGTATTTGCATCGGACAAAAGGGATAGTGATCCATTTCTCATTTGGAAAGCAACCCGGTTGTTCAACCCGGATATTAAAGATGTGAAATGGGTTCATGTAGAAGGCGACAAGAAAAAGGATCAAAACAGAAATGATGACATTGCACATTATTTTTCTGACATGAAATGGCCTGTAAATATTTCATTTCATAATGTATCAGGAAGCGATTTCAGTTCCTCAGTCGAGCAATTTTTACATGAAAACAATAGTGATCTTCTTGTAATGGTAAAGTATCCCAAAGGTTTTTTCGAGAAATTATTTTCTTCAAGTAAGACCAGTAAATTGAGCACTAGTACCCAAACTCCCTTATTGATCATTAAAGAGAACAGTTAGAATTTTTTCATGTTATCACATTTTAAACGATACCATCAATCTTCAAATAATGGGTGGAATTCCGCTATTTTGTCTTTAGCATGGTTGTAGCCAATATCGAATATTTCGTCAATCTTATTCAGATCCAAAATTCCGTAATTAGACAAGGCATGTGGCGCTAAATAGATGTCACAATGTTGATGATTTTTCTGTGTATGCTTACTCATCAGAATATGAAAAGCTCTTTCCATTACATCCAGGCTGTTTCTTATCGTTTCTTTTTCTATTGTCTGTATCGTGTTGACATTGCTGCCAATGATAAAGTCGTTTTTATCTTTTATGATGTCAACCGGAAAATTATTTACAATACCTCCATCTGCATACCAATTTCCTTCAATTTCGACAGGAGCAAACACTATTGGCATCGATGCAGATGCGAGAATGGGTTTAAAAAGGGGTCCATGTTTGAATACTCTTTCTTCACCTGTTAATATATTGGTTGTAATTACGTGTAATGGAATTTTTAGATCTGAAAAGACTTTAGCACTTGTGAGTTTGATGAGTTCCCCTTCAAACTTTAAAGGATCTATAAAGCCGGGTTTGTTATAACTAAAATTTTTTATACTGAAAAGACTCGTTTTTGTAAAGTATTGTAAAATATCATTTGGGATCATGCCACATGCATACATCATGCCAACAAGAGCCCCGGCACTTGTTCCTGCTATCATATTGATTTTAATACCTAGTTCATCGATTAATTTAAGTAGACCGATGTGTGCCATTCCTCTCGTGCCTCCACCGGACAAGACTAGTCCTACCTTTTTCATGGATTTATTTGATTTTATTTAAAACTTCATAGTATCCCTGTTGGTTTCAGATTTAAATATGCATTTGTATGATATCTGTTTATGGAACGTTGATCCTTTCCTGTATAGGATGTGACTGTGGATCTTATCAATGAAATTTACAAAGATTTAAGCTGGATAAAAGATAAAGATGACAATGATGAGCTACATATCCACGGTATAATATTATATATTGATTAACGTCAATATTTAACATGCGAGAAATCATCCTTTATTTAATTTAAGTTGACGTACTTTACATGTCATAATGTTCATTAAATACTTAGTGAATATAAAATTGAATTCATGAAATTAATTAAGAACACTTAATCATTCAATCAACATTAAATTTTAAACATAATATGAAAATTCAAAAGACGATGAAAGTTGCGGACTTGAAAGACCAGTTTTCAAGTGTTTTTCCCAACTTAAAAATTGAATTCTACAGTCAGTCTCACCTTCCTGGTGAAGGCACAGCTAAAGATGAACAAATACCAGACGATGTACACATATCCTCTTTAAATCCCGGCGTTGAAAGTGGAAATATATCAATTTCTCCCAATATGTCTGTAAAGGAATTTGAGCAAATTATGAATGATCAATTTGGTTTAAATGTGCAGGTATTCAGAATGTCTGGAAAGCTTTGGTTACAAACTACTAAAACGGACGATTGGAGTCTTGAAAAACAAAATGGAAAAGGTGGAAGATCTCAATTAGATCATACAAATTTTTAAAGGATTATTGGGGCATTTTAAGTAAAGCATTTTTATCTAGGATGATAATCTGATTGTCGACTATGTCAAGTATGCCTTCTGATTTAAAATCTGAAATAGTCCTGATAACTGTTTCTTTCGCAGTGCCAGCCAGACTGGCAAGGTCTTCTCTCAAGATAGAAAACCCATTGCTTTTTTCTTTTTGATTTAATAACAAAAGGGCATTGGCTACTTTTTTACGAACAGAACTATAGGCGAGTTCAAGTAATTGCTTCTCTGATTCAGAGTATTGATTAGCAAGGATTTTTATAAATTGGGATGAAAAATTTCTATTGTTGAATAAAAGTAAATTGAAGTCTTCAGCCGGTATCAACCTAACAGTGCTGTCTTCCAGTGCATATGTAGAATGTGAATATTTTTCATTTTTCAAAAGGGAAACATGTCCAAAAAAATCTCCCTCTGAATATATATTGGTGATTAATTCTTTGCCAAATTCGTTGGTAAATGACTGCTTTATTTTGCCTTTGGTTACAAAATATACCCATTTGGGATATTGACCTGCTTCGTATATAAATTCCTTTTTGCGAATGCGTCTATATTCTGATTGTTCTGATAGTTTTTTAAATTCTTCAAGGGCTTTAGCCTCATTGATAAATTTTTGTAACCCATCATCTGTCCGATCAAAAGCCGCTCGTATTTTTTCATTTTTACTCAATCGTACCTCAATAGATTCGAGTAAATCTACATCATCAAAGGGCTTGGTTATGTAATCAGCAGCACCCAAGACCATTCCTTTTCTCAAATCGCTTTTTTCAGTTTTGGCAGTAAGAAAAATGAGAGGAATATTTAACGTAGCTGGATTGTTATTCAGTATTTTTAATACACCATAACCATCCATTTCGGGCATCATTACATCGCAAAGAATCAAGTCAGGTTTTTCAGATATGGCTAATTGTACACCTATTTTGCCATTTTCAGCACCTAAAGCCCGGTAATTTGAGAGTGTTAGAAGTTCTAGCAGATTATCCCTAACCTCATGATTGTCCTCAATGACCAAGATTTTCTTGTTCATACGTTTTTGATAATTAAATGTCGAATGTTTTACAGGCGGTTTCAAAAGTAAAGATAAAAATTTTCAAGTGAATTGTATATCCTAAAAATCTGTGGTCGATATAAATGCCTTTTGTCGGTTATGTGCAGGTATTTTTTTTCAGTGAACAGCGAACATCTGAAAGTGAAAAACTAAAAGCAAAACTGCCTAAGGCGAAAACCTCCACCTAATTTTAGCTGGTATCTGGTAGCTGGTAGTTCGTAACCTAATAGCTTTTAGCCATTGGCTTTTAGCAGTTAGCATTCGATTCGTTATTCGCATTTTGCAGTTCGCAGTTCGCTATTTCACTTTAAATTTTTCACTATTCACCATTTACCTTTCAGACTTTCAGACTTTCCGACATTCGACATTCCGACTTTCAGACCTTTGACTTTCCGACTTTCAGACCTTTGACTTTCCGACTATGAATAGCTCGTAGTTCGTAGCTCGTAGTTCGTAGCTCGTAGTAAATGGTTTTTGTTTTAGTTTTGGTTTTGGTAATTTTCAATTTTCGACCTTCAGACTTTCGACATTAACCCACATTGCTAGCTAACCAGAGGGAAAAGCCCTAATTTCGGGACTTCCGAGATTTTTGATTTTCACTTTGTGTACTACAGATTTTATTTTGGTAAATGGTCTATAGCCAATTTTTAAAGCTTTCTGCAATTT
>JBGTBR010000055.1:0-46458 GCA_041749255.1 Saprospiraceae bacterium | reverse complement strand
TATGATGATGGAGGGGTCGTGGATGGGCAGTTCCGGGCAATATGGGTACAACGGCATTGAATACGAAAACTTCCTTGACCTGGAGATGAACCTGGCTACGTACAGGGGGCTTGATCCAACTTTAGGGAGGTGGTGGCAGGTGGATCCGAAGGCGGAGGCACTGTATGGTTTAACTCCATATAATAGTATGGGGAATAATCCGATTAGTTTTAATGATCCCGAAGGAGATCTTCCTCCAATATTATTAGGCGCACTCATTGGGGCAGTAATGCATACAGGTACACACTTAGCTACTAACAAATTTACTTTTAACAATTGGAACTGGGGAGACTTTGCCGGATCAATAGTTGCTGGTGGAGTAGGCGGTGGATTATCACCGGCATTAACAAAAGCAGGAATTGGTGGATTTGCAGCAGGAGCTATTACAGGAGGTGCATCGGGTTTTTCTCAAAATTTAACTACTGGCTTAATCAATGGAAATTTAAGTTTAGGCGGGCTTGCTAAAAATACATTTATGGGTGCTGGGATTGGTGGTATGGTACAAGGGATTGCTGCAGCTATTGATGGTAGAGATTTTTTTGATGGATCAAAAGTCATTGATTCTAAAACAATTGCTTATGATGAGACAATACCTGGAATTAAACAAATAGGAACTCATAATTGTGGCCCAGCTAATGTTGCAGCTATTGATCAATCCTTGGGAGGGAACTTAACACAGGATAAAGCAAGGGGGTGGTTCGGAGGAGACCCTAATCAAGATGGTATTGGGGATATACCTTTATGGAAAAAATATACTGAAATGACTGGAATATCTCATGTTAAAAGGGGCGCAGACCCTGGCTTGATCTCTCAGTTTTCTGAAATGATAGATGATGGTTATAAAATATCTATTAACCTAAAAACAAATTCCACAGTTTCTCCAGGTCATTCAGTTGTAATGAAAGGTGTAAAAAGAAAAACAATTCTAAAAGTAAACGGCAGGATAAGTTCAAAGCTTATGTACCAAGTTATGGATCCTGAACAAGGTACGTTCAAGTATATACCTTTAAGTAAGATAAAAAAGGCGCACAAAATATTTTATGTACCGCCTCAGTAAGACTCCACGCTATGAAAAAAAGCATCATTTTGACAATTGCTTTCGGATGGTTATATTTTAGTCTCTATTCCCAATATCATCCTGATATTCATGAGAGAGACCTCACAAAGTTGGAAGAGCGATGTGTAAAATTGATTGCAAAATCCAAGTGCAAGGGAATTAAAAACTATTCAAAAGTACTGATCATACCATTTGGAGAAGTCGGGTGTGAATATTTTTTGGATCACAAAAAAAATTTATTAACAAAGGAAGTATTTACCTCTGGTATTCAATTAGTCTATGAAACCTTTAATCGAAAGTACTTATTCGGCTTATTGAGTAAGAGGGAGAAATACCTTATGGCGACAGTTTACTTTTTGGATGATAATTTTACATTATTAGGCATGTATGAAGGTCACTCGTATATATACTGTGCACAATTTAATGAAAAACCAGCATACACGAGCACTGAAAATTTCCTTAAATATTTGATTGATAATGAGTACACAAATATTTTTTCTATAGGTTGTATCAGTGGTATGCATTACTATGCAGTTAATAAAAATGGAGAAGCGGAAGTTATAGAATTTCATAAAATTGGCATTAAAAATTATAAGCCACTTAAAGTGGCATCTTTCCCGGTTAAGTGAAATATCTCTTGTTGTATGTGATGAAATCTGCAATTGACAATATGATTTACGAATACATAAGCAAAACCAACCTACTGAACAAAGTAACCGAAAATGCATCGGTGGATTGGGGTTTTAAAAACCCCACTTCCAATACTACTCCATATGCCTATGACGACAATGGCAGTAAAACAGAAGACCACTATAAAGGCATTGTCACGGTCTACAACCACCTGACACTACCTGTGTACATAACCAATGGCACAGACTCCATCCTGATGTTGTATGATGCCGGTGGATCTCTTCTGAGAAAGCAGCACAAGTCAGGAAGCACGGTAGTGATGACACGCGATTATATAGGTGGGATGGAATATGTCAATGACACGCTTGACGCCATCTATCATTCGGAAGGTAAAATAAAATACATCGATGAGGTCGCTCGTTATGAATACTACATCCGTGATCATTTGGGCAATATACGGCTCACGTATTCCGATCTGAACGCAGACGGATTGATCACGACACCGGATGAGATACTGGAAGAGATGCACTACTATGCGTTTGGAATGATGATGGAGGGGTCGTGGATGGGAGATGCAGGACAGTATGGGTACAATGGCATTGAATACGAAAACTTCCTCGATCTGGAAATGAACCTGGCTACTTTCCGGGGTCTTGACCCGGCGTTGGGTAGGTGGTGGCAGGTAGATCCGAAGGCGGAGGCTACTTTTCCTCTCACTCCTTATGGGTCTATGAACAACAATCCTATATCTTTTACAGACCCGGATGGAGATATAGCATTTTTGCCAATACTTATTGGAGCCGGAATAGGTGCTATATCTGGTGGACTTACGAATGGTTGGGAAGGTGCATGGAAAGGAGCTTTAGTTGGTGCGATAGGTGGAGCTGTACCACAAATTGGGTTTGTTTCAACTTTGGGTAAAATTGGATCAGGAGCAGTTACCGGAGCAGTTACTGGAGGTTTAAATGCTGGCTTAAATAATCAAAATATACTTAAAGGAGCGGGAATAGGTGCTGCTATTGGCGCAGGTGTAGGTCTTGTCCAAGATAGAATTCAACATGCCAAAGAAGTTAAAGCAGCAAGAAGAGAATTAATAGCTAGTGGATATGATCCTAATGGCCCTGTGCCTATGACCAATTCTGATTTAAAGAAATTCATTCAAGCAAATGGTGAATTAAACTCAATGTATGATCAGTCAGGATTACCTGATTTACATGCTGGCACACCACCACCATTTACTAAATATTCGGTTGGCCCATATGGCTTGTTTAAAGATCAAATGGGTAATCCTGTTGCTGGAGTAACTAGGGAACTAGGAGATAAAATACATGTTCACATAGCTCCAAATAGGTTTACCTCCGCTCTAAAATTATACACCACTGTTGGCCACGAATTAAATCATGCGGTAGACCTATTTAGTGGTTCATTCTTTACTTGGAGTGCGATGGGAGGAAGAGAATTTGCGAGAAATGTTAGCGAGATAAAAGCACATAGCTGGTCATTGAAGGTGGGCAAACAAATTTCATTTGAAACTGCCAGACATCGGGTGGCGTTAGAGATATATCGGGCTAATATCAATGCAAATAAAGAATGGATTGTTATACTAAAACATCTTGGATTTTGAAAAATATAATACTATTTATCTTGTTTATATTGAGTTGCAAGACAACGAAAATTGATCATCAAACACAAGATAACTCTCTAACTGAATTGGTGAGTGCTATCCTCTCCGAAGTAACAAGAAGAGATCGGGATAAAATCTGTTTGATTGACAAATCGGTTTCATTTGACTTTAGGTTCCCGGATTCGATAAATGAAGAAACGGATGGATTAACAGAAGAAGAAAAAAGGTCAATAGAATCAGAATTTTCAGGGGGATCAATAAAGTGGAGCGAAGTGTTAGGGAAATCCTTTCAAACAAAAGGGAAAAATTGTATTGCTATTTCAAAACCTGTGTTGTTTAGAAATGGAAAACGGGCTTTTGTGTATATAAATATAGGATTAGGTGCGGAATTTTATGACCTATATATGCTGAAAGAAGGCCATTGGAAACTAGATAAAACTTTAATTACCATTTTATCTTCTTAAATTCTATACATAGATTATTCTTTCACATTAATTACCATCTCATAGAATTCTTAAAATATGAAAACACTTATAGTCAAGGCAGAAATTAGAAATTGTATCTAACAGATACTCTATTGAAGTATACCCATGAAGTTAACCCAAGTTGAAGCAAAAGCCGATAAAACTAAAATAATTCATGATTTTTCATTGAATTTCGTACTGTTTGAGAGCGAGACGATTGCTATAGGAAATATTGAGACTTCAACATGGTTAACGCGTGATGGAGTAGCTATATAGCCATACCAAGCAAATGGGAAAAGGAATACTGCTTCATCAAAGTGGTGGATGGATTTGGCTGCTTTCTGGACAAGGGGATGGCTCCTAAACTCCCACGGGATTATATGATGAGCATACCTGGGATCAGATGAAAATGGGCCCAAATTCAGAATTTTCCGGACTTTTTTACTGTTTCTCGAAACAAAATAAACAACACCATTATCAAGGCGTTTATATCGGTGGACTCCTTTATAGGCATATTTAGCTCCTGATACGAACCAGCCTGCAAAGGGTATGGCTGAAGCAGTGCTGATTGCTGCATTTGTCAGGTCACCTTCAAGGGCATACAAAACTGCATTGGTGATGTCAAAAACTTCACCAACTACAGGTATTAAGCCCCCAAGTTCAAGCATAGTATGGGTCAGCTCTTTTGTTGCCTCCTTATAGTACCACCAATTTGGTTCATTGGGATACATTTTTCTTAATATTGCTATTTCAATTTTCAGGTGGATGAGATAACGTGCAATAAGAGTTGGATCGGTCATGTCTATATCTGCAAAATAGCTGTCTAAACTTGCAAAAAAGCTATTGGACACACTCCCACCATTTAAATGTCCATCCACATATGCATCCAAAGTAATGAGGAATGATAGTTCGGTTTCGCCAATGCTTTCGAATTGCATCCAGCTGATGTCTTCTATAGAGGAATTGATGAGATCGGTGACAAATGACGCGAAGCCAAATGTAGGCTTCCTTCCTTACTCTGCCTTAACCTTAACCTGCCGAAGGCGAAAACCTGCCTGCGCCGTGGTCGCGGCAGGCAGGCCTTAACCTCAACCTGCCTGCGCCGGGCTACGGCAGGCAGGCCTTCCGACCTTTGACCTGCCTGCGCCGGGCTACGGCAGGCAGGCCTTCCGACTTTCAGACATTGCGACCTTCTAACCGTTCACAGTTCACTGCTCACCATTCACCCTTTTATCTTTATCGACCTGCCGAAGGCGAAAATCATTCTTCTGTCGTACCAGATCCCGGGAGATATTTTTCTTTGATTTTTTTCTCAATTTCCATCATCACTTCCGGATTATCTGCCAAAAACTGTTTGGCTGCTTCCCGACCCTGGGCTATTTTCGTACCTTCATAGCTATACCATGAACCACTTTTTCCGAGCACGTCCAGTTCTGAGCCAAGATCTACTATTTCTCCGGTTCTGGATATACCTGCTCCGTACATGATGTCAAAGGTTGTCACTCTGAAGGGGGGTGCCAGTTTGTTTTTTACCACCTTAACCTTGACGGAATTACCCACTACGTTGCCATCTTTGTCTTTTATAGCAGAACCCGATCGGCGAATATCCACTCTCTGAGAGGCGTAAAATTTTAATGCGTTTCCGCCAGTCGTAGTCTCGGGGTTTCCAAACATCACTCCGATTTTCTCTCTCAGCTGATTAATGAAAATACAACAACATCCCGTCTTACCTATGGTTCCTGTCAGTTTTCGCATGGCTTGCGACATCAATCTGGCCTGAAGACCCATTTTTGAATCGCCCATTTCTCCTTCAATTTCACTCTTGGGTACTAAAGCCGCCACTGAGTCAATGACAATGATGTCAATGGCTCCTGACCGTATAAGGTTTTCAGATATTTCCAGTGCCTGTTCGCCATTATCCGGTTGCGAAATTAAAAGATTAGATGTGTCTACACCGAGGTTTTCTGCATACGTTTTATCAAATGCGTGTTCTGCATCAATAAATGCAGCAATCCCTCCCTGTTTTTGGCAATTGGCAATGGCGTGTATTGCCAATGTTGTTTTTCCTGAAGATTCAGGCCCGTAAATTTCAATCACTCTGCCTCTTGCAAAACCACCAGTACCCAAGGCGATATCCAATCCAAGTGAGCCCGTAGAGATGGCATCGACATGAACTACCTGTTTATCGCCCAACTTCATAACGGTTCCTTTACCATACGTTTTATCCAGTTTATCGACCACAGCTTTAAGGGCGCTTAATTTTTCGTCTTTCTCTTTTGTCATAGTATTAATATTTCGGTTGTTTTAATAATGAAGGATAAATATACGTAAAATTCAATATATAATGTTTGATTCTTTATCTAGAAATAAGGCCATAGGATGGATTTTAAAAGCTTGTTATGATTTGGTGTGAATGAGTTAATTTGATGGATTATCCATTTTACCATTCTTTGTCCTTTGGCTGGAAAAGCTCCTATTTCTTTTTGAATTAAAATCGAAAAATTGAAAATGCGATTCTGAACTTTAAACTTTCTTTAACTCAATCCACAGTAAAATGTGTTCTGTTTTTACTTCAAAACTCATCATTTTCAAAGAAAAATTGAATTAAAACCGGTTAAAGATTTAGATTAAAAAGACCTGCGGAAAACCAATTCCGCAGGTCTTTACTATTTAGTGGTACATTCACTATTTGCTATGTATCACAGTATCTGAATTTGCAATCATACTGCAAGGTACACCATGAAATAGTGGATAGTAATGTTTCTTATTAATTAATTGGTGCCCAAATTTTTGATCTTGTATTCGACCTGGTCTTTATACTTTTCTCCTTTTACCATTTTATATGCCGCTATAGCTTCATCTATTTTATTAGAACTTTCTAGGATTTGAGCTTTGGCATAATAGAACTTATCAAAATCAGCTTCTTTGTCTCCTTTAGACAAGGAAATAGCCTGGTCAATATGCTGCAGAGCTTCATCATTCATTCCTTTTTCAGAAATAGATTTGCCTATATAATAATGAATATCGGCATTATTGTCTAAAGCCAGGTAGGCCTTTCCTGCTTCTATCGTAAAATCGTAGTTTTTATCGATAAAGGCATTAATGATAATGTTTCTGGATTTAATCACCATTTTTTCAGCCCTGTCACTCTGATCTGCTTTTGTATACATATCACCGGCTACCATGTAGGCAATAACAGTTTCTGTATTTATTTCTATTTCTTCAAGAGTCATTGCTTTGCCCAGGTAATTAGATGCATTTTCAGGATTTAGCTCAATGCCTTTTTCAAAAAGAGCCACGGCCTCAACCAATTCACCATTCTTTCTTTTTTCATTTGCTACGTTATACGCTGCAACCGAACCGTTTTTCTTTGCCAATTCGATGACTTGTTCCTGACCCTCTATTTTTGCCTTTACAAGGGCTTTTTCCATTAAATCAAGCCCTGACTCATAATTCTTTTCTTTCAATTCAGCCAATCCCTCATTGTATAGCGATGCTGCTGTTGCTTCAGTTCCATTACTCTGTGCCATGACTGATATTCCCATAGCGAAAATTAAAACACTTAACATAAATGATTTTTGAGCAAATCCTTTAGTCAAATTAAAATACTTCATAACTTAATAATTTTGTTTAAAAATTTATATGTAATTGAATGTGATTTCTTAAGCCTTCAAAAAAAGCGAAATATGATTTTACCGCATTAAAGCGGGCAAAGGTATAAAAATAAAATTATACTTAAAAATCAATGATAATCGATAGATTTTGAAGCCCTTTAAAGTATTAACGATTAATTTAGCCAAAATGATTCCATCCCTGGGCTTCAATCGGAATAATTTTGCCTCCGGTAGTATGGAGATGAATACCATCTTTTTGATCTGTGATGTCTCCTATTAAAAATACATCAGGCATGAATCTCACCTTTTCAATGTCTGCAGGATCTATTGTAAATAACAGTTCGTAATCTTCCCCGCCATTAAGAGCACAGGTAATGGGATTGATTTTGAATTCAAGTGCCTGCTCTTCAGTTTCCGGATGTATAGGGACTTTACTTTCTTCGATAAATGCTCCGGTACCACTCTGCTTGCAAATATGAAACAACTCTGAAGCCAAACCGTCTGATATATCAATCATAGACGTTGGCATTAATTTCTCTTTTTCAAAATACTGAATAGCGTCAATCCTGGCTTCTGGCTTTAACTGCCTCCTGATCAAATAATCCCTCGATGAAAAATCTGGTTGGATGTCCGGTGAAGTGAGAAATACCTGTTTTTCTCTTTCCAGGATTTGCAGCCCGAGATAAGCAGCTCCCAAATCACCGGTCACGCATATAATATCCCCGGGTTTGGCACCACTTCGGTATACCACTTTTTGTCGATCTGCCACCCCTAAAACAGTTACACTTATCGTCATACCCTTTGGTGATGAAGTGGTATCTCCGCCTACAAGATCGACACCATAAATGCCACATGCTTCTGCAATTCCGGCATAAAATTCTTCTAATGCTTCTACTGTGTACTTACTGGATATGGCTATAGAAACAAGCGCCTGAACCGGGCGACCATTCATGGCGAAAATATCTGAAAAATTAACCACCATCGATTTGTACCCCAGATACTTTAATGGAGAATACACCATGTCAAAATGTATTCCTTCAACCAGCATATCCGTACTTAATAATATGACCTTTCCATCCTCGTGATATAATACCGCTGCATCGTCACCTATTCCTTTTATGGTAGAAGGGTGTTTAGGAAAAACATCCGACGTTAAATGGTCGATCAGTCTGAACTCACCCAAAGTGTTGACATTCGTACCCTTTTGTGTAGACATATATGTGTATTTATGATCTTAAAGTGTTAAACCTAATCTACAATCATTTTTTCTTTGTCCAACTTTTGCTGGATTATATTTTCGGGAAGCTCCCTAAACCGGTATTGCTGGTCTCTTAATTCAGGATGGAAACCCGCTTCCCTGATTGCTTGCTGAATTCCATCGGAAGTAAACCGGAACGCAGCTCCTGCTGCTGATACAACATTCTCTTCGATCATAATACTACCGAAGTCATTGGCACCGGCATGCAGACATACCTGGGCAATATTTTTACCCACTGTAAGCCATGAAGCCTGAATATTGATCACATTTGGAAGCATAATTCGGCTCATGGATATCATTCTGATATATTCATCACCTGTTACTGTGTTTCTGGCTCTTTTTAACTTTTTTAGTATAGTGTCCTCATCCATAAATGGCCAGGGTATAAAGGCAAGAAATCCTTTGGCTCCTTTTGGTTTTTCAGATTGCACCTGACGTATGGATGCGAGATGCTCCATTCTCTCCAGGTCTGTTTCGATATGGCCAAACATCATAGTAGCGGAGGTAGTCAAACCAATCCTGTGGGCTGCACGCATAATATCCAGCCATTCTTCACCTCCGCATTTGCCTTTAGATATCAACCTTCTTACCCTGTCACTCAGAATCTCTGCACCCGCTCCCGGGAGTGAATCCAATCCTGCTTCCTGTAATTCTCGCAAGACTTTTTCATGCGTACTTTTTTCCAGCTTAGTAATGTGAGCGATCTCAGGAGGCCCTAAAGCATGTAGTTTGAGGTTGGGGTACAAACTTTTTAGTTCTTTGAACAGATCGACATAAAATCGCAATCCAAGATCCGGGTGGTGTCCTCCCTGAAGGAGCAGTTGTTCTCCACCCAATAAAAACATTTCTTCAATCTTCTCCTTATATTCGTCTATAGTCGTAATATAAGCGTCCTGATGACCAGGTCTTCTGTAAAAGTTGCAAAATTTACAATTGGCTATACAAACATTGGTAGTATTCGAATTTCTGTCGATGATCCAGGTTACAGTATTCCCAGGCACATGATGTTGTCTTAATGCATTTCCAACGTACATGAGTTCTGAAGTGGGGGCATTTTTAAATAAATAAACACCCTCCTCAGGAGTGAGGAATTGAAGCTTCAATGCTTTATCCAATAAGTTATTTATTTCACTTTGCATGCCAACTCATAGTTTTCCAAAATTAAAACACGAAGTTACACTTTTGGTTTTTATTCCATCATTCCCATTGGATTGTAATATTTTACTATATTTCCAACCTAATTGATAAATCATTTTGATCATGATACTATCTTTACAAGCTTCGGGTCCCGTTTTCACAAATGATGCTGTTGTTTTAGGGTTATTAATGTGCATTATAGCTTTTGTATTTTATACCTCATCCATAGAACATTCCGGATGGAAAAAATTTTATAGATTTTTTCCTCCATTATTGGTTGCTTATTTTTTGCCTGCATTATTAAACTGGCCATTGGGTTTGATTTCAGGCGATGTTTCTAATTTATATTTTGTGGCATCGAGATATCTTCTACCAGCTTCACTTATATTATTGTGTCTGGGAATAGATTTAAAAGCTGTTCTAAATCTTGGCTCCAAGGCTTTAATCATGTTTTTTTCTGCCACTGTGGGCATTATTATTGGGGGTCCCATAGCTCTTTTAGCCGCCGCTTATCTTTTTCCGGGTGTTATAGAGGCATCTCCTGACGATCTTTGGAAAGGATTATCTACCATTGCGGGTAGCTGGATTGGTGGTGGCGCTAATCAGACAGCCATGAAAGAGATATATAATGTAGATGATAATCTTTTTGGCACTATGATCGTAGTAGATGTCGTAGTGGCCAATATTTGGATGGGTTTATTACTTTATGGAAGTAATATCAATGAAAGATTAGATAAATGGCTAAAAGCTGATAGTAGCTCAATAGAAGATTTGAAAAAAAGAGTGGCAGATTACCAGGCTAAAGTAGAGAGAATTCCCGATACAGTTTCAGTCTCTGTTATGCTGGCCATTGCTTTTGGAGGTGTGGCTTTATCCCATTTTGGTGCGGATGTAATAACTCCATTTCTCAAGCAATACGAGGAAACTCTGGAAGCGTGGAAACTCAATTCCATCGTCTCTGATTTTTTCTGGATGGTGGTAATTGCTACTACCATTGGTTTGGTATTATCATTTACCAGAGCCAGAAAGTATGAAGGGGTAGGCGCCAGCAGATGGGGTTCCATTTTCATATGGATACTTGTTACTACCATAGGCATGAAAATGAATCTAGGGGAAGTATTTGATAATTTAGGTTTATTTGCCATTGGCATTATATGGATGCTAGTTCATGTTATCATTTTATTAATTGTAGCGAAAATAATCAGAGCTCCATTTTTCTTTGTTGCGGTAGGGAGTCAGGCCAATGTTGGCGGAGCCGCTTCGGCCCCCGTTGTAGCCTCGGCTTTTAGTCCATCGCTGGCACCGGTCGGGGTATTAATGGCTGTTCTTGGATATGCAATGGGTACATATGGAGCTATTATATGTGCCCAACTTATGAGTTTAGCCAGTGGATGATAAATTGATCAAATCAGCTACATGGAGAAAGTAAAGGTCATTATAGTGGGTGCAGGTTTTGCCGGTTTGACTGCCGCTAAACTCCTCCATGAGCAGAAAATTTCTTTCATCCTTCTGGAAGCCCGGGAAAGAATAGGAGGACGGGTGTATTCTAAAACCACTGAAGAATTTGGTCACATTGAGCTGGGCGGACAATGGGTTGGACACTCACAAAACGAATTGTATTCCTTATTAAAAGAATACGATTTAAATCTTTTTCCAACCTATAATACTGGAAAAAATACAGTTTGTATTAATAATAAAATCAAACATTATAGCGGTTTAATCCCCAAAATAGATATACCTTCTTTAATCAATATTGATTACCTTATTAAAGACCTGAATAAAAAAGCTACTCAAATCGATTTGACCGAACCCTGGAAATCACCCAAAGCCAAACAATGGGATTCCATCACTTTAGCTCAATACATTTCCGGAAAATCATGGTTTACCAATTCTACATCTATACTCAATGCAGGTCTTGAAACCCTTTTTGCCGTCAATAGTGCTGAAATATCTTTACTCCAGGCGTTGTTTTATATCCGATCCGGAAAAAATTTAGATGTATTGTTGAGTATTGATGAGGGTGCCCAACAGCATCGGGTGTCCGAAGGAATGCATAGTTTAGCCTTCAAAATGTCTCAACCATTCCAGGATAGGATACACCTAAACGAAGCAGTTCTTGCCATTCATCAGGATGGAAGAGAAACTACCGTGATGACCTCTTCAAATAGTTATATTTCTGAGAAAGTCATTTTGACAATACCACCTGTTATCATTCCCAGGATTGATTATGATCCTGTTTTGTCGCCTTTAAAACTTCAGCTATGCCAACGCGTACCTATGGGTCTGGTTATTAAATCGTATGCTGTGTATTCAAGTCCATTCTGGCGTGAGGATGGATTAAGTGGCCAGGTAGTGACCGATGAAACGTATCCATTTCAGACTGTTTTTGACAATACTGAGCCCAATGGGCAAAAAGGAAAATTACTTGCCTTTATCATTGCCGACCGGGCCAGAAATATGTTAAAGTATACTGAGAATGAAAGAAAGAATATTGTACTTGAACATTTAGCTAGCATTTTTGGCTCTAAAGCTCTGACTCCTTTAGCCTACTATGAAAAATGCTGGGCAGATGAAATATGGAGCAGCGGATGTTATGCAGGAATGCGAATACCCGGCGCATGGATCAGCTATAAAGGTGTCCTGGCTAAGCCTGAAGGAAATATTCATTTTGCAGGTACAGAAACTGCTGATGTATGGAATGGGTATATAGAAGGAGCTATTTTATCTGCAAAAAGAGTAGTAAAGGAAATAACACCTTTTATTGGAAATGCAGTTTAATTTGCGATATATCATCCCCGTTACTTTATTTATTTTTGTAATGGTATGGGTTATTTCCTTCAGAGAAAAGCCTGAAATACAACCCATAGATTACCTCGATGAGATCCAGGGAATCAATGATACCACCGAATGCCAAATCCAGGTATTAGGAATTCAACCTTTTATGGAAACCAATGATTATGCTTCGCGTGAGCACTTAGAGGCAAAACTTAATACTTATTTGCAGGAACTAGAGACAAAAGGATATTTGAACCATGAAACCATTGTATTATTTCCCGAACACATAGCTTCCTGGTTGGTAGCCGCTAATGAGAAGAACCTCGTTTACAGCACCGGAAAAATATCAAAAGCGATGATGTATATTATATTAAACCGTCCTCTGGCTTTTTTGAAATCATGGTTAAAGTCTAATGAGCAAGACAAGACAGCTGCAGCCATATTCAGAATGAAATCTCAAAAAATGGCCGGGGAATATACATCGATATTTAGTTCGCTGGCAAATCAATACAATATAAATATAGTAGCCGGCTCCATCATACTGCAAAACCCATACATTAAGGACAATAAGATCTTTACCAGCAAAGGACCACTATACAATGTATCCGCAGTTTTTTTTCCGGATGGTACAGTATATCCCCGGCTCATTTTTAAAGTGTACCCTACTTCGGAGGAGTTGATGTTTTTGTCGGGCAGTGAACAGGCGACACTACCGGTAATTCCAACTTCAGCAGGCCAACTAAAAGTAATGATATGCGCTGATTCCTGGTATCCTGATTTGTATGAAAATGCTGATCTGTCCAATGTCGAAATCATTGTGGTTCCTTCATTCGCTACGGGTGAGAATATAATGAAAGATACATGGCAGGGATACGATGGCCATGAAAACCCCGCTGATGTAATGCTGGAAGATCTGGGTCGAATTACAGAAGGGGAGGCCTGGGACAAATATTCTCTTGAAGGAAGGATATCCTTATCAGGTGCCCGTACAGGTATGAATATGTACCTCAGAGGGCAGATTTGGGATTTAGTGGGAGATGGAGATTCTAAGGTTATTTATAATGATAGTATCTTAAAAGTAAATTCGGGATCCAGAGCTGGCATTTTGTATATTTGTAAATAAAAAAATGTGTGATACACTGGCCATATTAGGAAATCACACCCGATCCGGGCAAACTATATTTGCAAAAAATTCTGACAGGGAACCCAATGAAGCACAGGTGGTGATACGCGTACCTGCACTTAAGCAAAACAATAAACATGTTAGCTGTACCTACATAAGTGTTCCACAGGTTAATCAAACATATGAGATCATTATCAGCAAACCCTACCATATGTGGGGAGCAGAAATAGGATGCAATGAAAATGGAGTAGCCATTGGAAATGAAGCCGTATTTACCAATATTCCCAAAAAACGAAAAAATACCGGACTTACAGGCATGGATATAGTGCGGTTAACTCTGGAAAGATCGAAATCTGCAAAAGAGGCTGTACAATGGATATTCCATTGGGTAGAAGTATATGGACAAGATGCATGTGGAGGCTTTGAAAATAAAAATTTCTATTATGACAATAGCTTTTTGATCGCTGATCAGGATTCAATATGGAAGGTAGAAACCGCTGGTCATTTTGCTGTGGCTGGAGAGATTGATTCCTTTTGCAGTATTTCAAATGGGTTGACATTCGATAGAGATTTCCAGCTTGTGAATAAACCATTTCAAAACCTGATGAAAAGCACTCCTGGTAAAGGCATATCATTCAGGAAGAGATTTAGTGATAAGTTTTATACTTATATGAGTTTTTATCAATACAGGCAGGAATGTACAATGAAAGGAATACTTCACAAAAGCCCCGCAATACAAATATCTTACGCGATGGATATTTTAAGGAGTCATGAAACAGAACCTTTTTATCCACATAAAGCAAGTCCCAGGAGTGTGTGCATGCATGCCACAGGCTTATTTTGCCCCAACCAGACAACCGGTTCTATGGTTGTGCAATGGCGATATAAGAGGAAACCTATTGTTTGGGTTACCGGATCATCTTTTCCATGTATGTCAGTATTTAAGCCCTTATTATTCGGACTACCGGTACATGATATTGTGGAAAATGAGAAAGCAGGATTGGATTTTTGGAACATATCCGAATTGAAGTTGAGAAAAATACAGGCTGAAGATCGGGCATATTCAGCCTATAGGAATAAAATTATTGGTAAACAACAGGATATTCTCTCGCGAATACCATGTAGTATCGATGGGGAAAATGATGTAGAGGATGATATGGTTTTAAAGGAATCCAGAATTATTTGGAATGAAGAGTTTGAAGATCTCCAACAGAATGGGTCAAACATTCACCAAATTTCCCCAACTAAAAAAGGATCCTTTTTCTATAGAAGGTATTGGAATAAAAGAAACGAAAACTTGAATTTATTGATTAAAGGCCACGAAGAGGTTCGTTAGAGATGACCTGAGTTATGATCTGTTATTTTCCAACGATTCCAAAACCATACTCCATAGTTCTTCATAAGGAATGATTTCAACATCGCTAAAATATTCTGATAATTGCATAGGGACCTCAATCATCCTGTCATAATACTTTTGGGTATGTCTTATGACAGCCTGAGGGTGATAATTGGCATCGGGAATTTTTAGCATCATTTTGATAAATGCATTGGAGCGAAGTGTTTCATCATTTCGAAGATAACGATATGAATATTGATTAAGGGCATCCATTCTATCTATAAACTGGCCATATTTTCTATCAGCAAGATAATGAAGCATTTGGACGATGAGTACAGCGATGTTTAACCCTCTTTTGTCTTTATTGTAAAATGGAACTTCATTCAGAAACCGGGATAGTCTAAATGCATGATGCCCTGATTCATCCAGGGTTTCCTGGCTGACTTTGCCAGTTTTTACAAGCAATTGTATAAAGGCCTCTTTAATGAACCAAAGTTCTTTATGCTGTTCCTGCAGTTTATCAAAATTTCTGTGATGTACATTTTCATAGATGACCCTGTATGCCTCATCATAATTTTTCAACACGATTAAGTTGGTAAATATGAGTCCATTGATAGTAAACCAATTGAATCCTCCTTTAGCAGGACCTTTGTCCTTTGCCTCTTGAAAACTGACCAAAGCTTCTTCAGGCTTATTAAGGTTCAATAAGCAATATCCCTTTTGAAGCAAAAAAGTAAAAATACCTCCTTTAGAAAAACCTTCTTTTGAGTCAAAGAATGTTATAGCTTCACTACTTACCGTTAATAACTTTTGGTAATCTCTTTTAAGTAAAAAGTAATAATAAAGGGAGTTGTAAATATAAAAGTTAAATAAAAATGTTTTATTATCTTTTTGAACCGGGAGAAGTTGAAGCAACTCTTCGAACAAAAAATGGAGCTGTTCCATATCAGTGTTACGAACAGATATATAGTGGCCAAACTGAGAATAAATCCGGTCTGCCTCTGCCTCCTGAATGTAATAATTTTGATATTCCCTATATAGCTCATCATAATCATATAGGTTAGCTTTTTTCGTGTTGAAATCAAATAATAGAAAATGTTTGTTTAGCCTTCTGGTCAATAACATAACAATTTCAACTATATCGTATTTCATACCAAGTCTGATGGTTTTTTCTGCAAGAGGAAGAGCGGTATTTCGTTTATTTCTATCCAAAAGTAGTAGTACGGCAAGATAATTGCGAATGCTTTTATGAAGTGCTATCTCGTATTTACTGGTGGCGAAACTTTGTATATCGATAAAAAACAGTGTATTCAGAAGTCTGTTTTTTAGCCTGTTTTTTAACCTTGATAAATTTTTTGACTTAGAATGATCATTATTATATAATATTTCTATACCTTCATCATCATTAGTAACACGACCTTCCTGTATATGATTATATAGCTTTTTGAGTTTAATCGCTGCAGTATCATCGTCAGTAATTAATTTAATTTGAGCTATTTTTTGTTTAGATAACAAACTAATAAGTTCGATTAGCTCTTCCATTAACACTTCTTATTTATTTGATATTCAATTAGTTTCATTTATTTGACTTCAAATAACATGCCATAAACGCATGGTAATTATAGTTAATTTTTGAATTGGATGTTTCCACAACTTATCCTCATATTTGTACTATATCTGAAAGAACTATTAGATTCTTTTCAGGATAAGCTCCACACTATCAAAGGATTGTGTGTTTATTGAAGTACTATCGCTATATTAAAAGGCTGTAGAAATTTGGACACTACTGTAGTTTTTTAACATTAGTTGCTGACTTATCTTTGTGATGTAATTATTTAAAAACATTAAAATTTAAGAATCATGTCAACTAATTCAATAAAAGCCATGTCAACTACTGCAATCCACATTTTGATAGCTCTTGGTATTATCACTGACATTGACGGTTTCTAGTTAGTAGAACGTTTTCAGAAATACCCAATATTCAAAAAGTACAACAACCAAAGAGGTAATATGATAATTACCGAGGTTGAAGTAAAGTGAAGAAATAATTTAGCGATAAATATCGAATTGAAATTCGTATTGAACAGTCGATAAAAATTTTCACCTCATTAAACTAGTGAGAATAGTTAAAATATAATAAGGTGAAAATGAAATAAGAGATAGGATCAATATAGAATTTCTTCTATATATAAAAGTCATAGATAGTTTTAATTCTCATAGCAAGGTAAACGGTCTTTTGTTCCCAGCAAAAGGCCTTACCTTTTTAAGAACAGGTCAAATTTATTAACTCCTGGTATATTTTAATATTTTTTACTCCATCTTGGGACGAAAGGCTCAATTCTTGGGACTAATGGCTATCTGAATAGCTTATTTCCAATTTTATACCCTTAGGTGGACTTCCTGAAATCAAAATTTTCTCCTCCTTTTCCATTTTCAGGTTTTATGTTGAAATAATCGGCTAACTCCCGGTATAGTGAATTTATCTTTCTTAATCCTGAAAAAACTATTTAAACTCTTGGGACAAATAGCTTCCTGTGTAACTCTTTTTAGATTTTATAACCTGATCCGGACTTCCAGATACCAAAATTTTCCCTCCTCCTTTACCACCTTCTGGTCCTAAATCAATAATATAATCAACTACTTTTATAATATCCAGATTATGTTCAATGATCAAAACTGTATTTCCTTTATCTACCAATCGATTTAAAACTTGTATCAATAATTTTATATCTTGAAAATGTAGACCGGTTGTGGGTTCATCCAAAATATATAAAGTGTTACCTGTATCCTTTTTTGAAAGCTCCTCTGAGAGCTTGACCCGTTGAGCTTCCCCCCCTGAAAGAGTGGTAGCTTGCTGACCCAGGGTAATGTATCCCAAGCCTACACTTTGTAATGTTTTTATTTTTCTGTGAATGGAAGGTATGGCTTTAAAAAATTCCATAGCTTCTTCCACCGGCATACGAAGTACATCGGATATGGACTTGCCTTTATAAAGAATTTCTAAGGTTTCGGGATTATATCGCTGTCCTAAACAATTTTCACAATCGACAAGGACATCAGGGAGAAAATTCATTTCAATAACCCTCATTCCAGCACCCTGGCAAACTTCACACCTTCCACCTTTGACATTGAACGAAAACCTCCCGGGCTTATAACCTCTGATCTTTGCTTCCGGCAGGTCAGAAAATAATTTTCTTATGTCTGTAAACACACCTGTATAGGTCGCTGGATTAGATCTGGGAGTTCGGCCAATTGGGTTTTGATCTATTTCGATTACTTTGTCGATATGTTCAATACCTGTGAAGTTTGTATAAGGAAGCGGTTTTTGGGTACTATTATAAAGATGCTGTCTGAGTATCGGATACAATGTATCATTAATGAGTGTTGATTTTCCCGATCCGGATACACCCGTTATACATATCATCTTACCCAATGGGAATTCAACCCTTACATTTTTGAGATTATGACCGGTTGCCCCTTCCAAAATCATCATTTTACCATTTCCTTCTCTCCATTTTTCAGGAGGCATGATCATCTCCCTGTTATCAAGATAGGCTGCTGTGATCCCGGTCTTGTTTTTGAATGAAACCGGGTCTCCTTCTGCTACAATATACCCTCCATATTCACCTGCTCCCGGACCTAAATCAATAATATGGTCTGAGGCCAGCATGATTTCTTTGTCATGTTCCACAATAATAACCGTGTTACCAATATGGGTTAAATTTTTTAAAGCATGTATCAAACGCTGATTGTCTTTCTGATGCAACCCAATACTGGGTTCGTCCATAATGTAGGTAATTCCCGTAAGCTGCGACCCTATTTGAGTGGCCAGTCTGATACGTTGAGACTCCCCACCGGATAGAGTTCTTGTAGGGCGATGTAATGACAGATACCCCAAACCCACATCAAGAAGAAAACGAAGTCTCATCCTGATCTCTTTCAATACCTCCTGGCCGATCAAAAGTTGATGATCACTCAATCTCGATTCGAGATTTTCCATCCAGCTATACAATTCTATTAAATCCAATTCAGCCAGCTCTCCGATATGTTTACCATCTATTTTAAAATGCAATGATTCTGTTTTGAGCCGGTATCCACTGCATAACCCGCAATCTGTGATAGTCATAAAATCCTCAGCCCAACTTCTTATTTTTTCTGATGTGGTTTCATCATACCAGCGCTTCAGCATGGTAACCAAACCTTCATGCCCAAGATCATAGGTGTAATCCAATGCTCCAAAAGAAAACTGGGTTTTTATAGTGGCATCTCCGCCATGTAATATTATATCCAATGCTGCTTTGGGAATGTCTTTTATCGGAGTATCCAGGTTAAATGAATATTTTTTTGCAATGACTTTCAATTGCTTGAATGTTAGATTGTCCCTGACCTCGCCCAACGCTTTGATTCCCTGTTGAGAAATACTCAGATTGTCATCAGGTATGAGTTTTTCCATATCAACCATGGGAATTTGTCCAAGCCCTCTACAGGAGGGACAGGTTCCATATGGACTATTAAAAGAAAATGTATTGGGTGAAGGCTCATCATATGAAATGCCTGTCTCCGGATCCATCATATTCCTCGAAAATGGTGAGATCTTTCCCGATTCATTGTCGAGAATATAAATATAATCATTGCCCAACTTCAAGGCAGTCTGTAAAGAAGCCGATATGCGATCCCGTTTTTCACTTCCAATAATGATGCGGTCGATTACCAGTTCAATATCATGCGTCTTATATCGATCGAGTTGCATTTTTGGTACTAAATCCGTTACCTCACCATTTATCCTCATCTTGGTGAAGCCTTTCTTTCTATATTGTTCGAAAAGCTCCCGGTAATGACCTTTTCTGGACCTTACCAAAGGGGCTAGTATGGAAATTTTTTTACCATCAAAAGAAGTGAGAATACCTTTTAGAATTTGAGTTTCAGTATATTTTACAAGTTTTTTACCTGTTACATAAGAATATGCCTCTGAACAACGAGCATATAAAAGCCGGAAAAGGTCATAAATCTCTGTGGTAGTTCCTACGGTTGACCTGGGATTCCAGGATATGGTCTTCTGCTCAATAGAAATGACTGGGCTTAACCCCTCAATCCTTTCCACATCAGGCCTGTCAAGAGTGCCTATGAATTGACGGGCATAAGCAGAAAAGGTTTCCATATACCTACGTTGCCCCTCAGCATAAATGGTATCAAATGCCAAAGATGACTTGCCACTGCCACTAATTCCTGTGATCACAACTAGTTTATTCCTCGGGATTTTTACATCGATATTCTTCAGGTTGTGTTCCCTGGCTCCAATAACTTCGATAAAATCCTCTTCAATGTATCTCTTTTCAATCCTTTTTTCTTTAAGCTCAATCATCATTTTATATATAAAGCTTCAAATTTACCATCATTATAAACTTCATTTGGTTATTTTGTTCTATAATCCAAATTTTTAATTTGATTTCACAATGGATCGAATATTTGAAAAAGCAATTGAATCCGCAGCATATATTACAGAAAGGAATTCTTTCTATCCAGAAATAGCATTAATCCTGGGTACCGGATTAGGTGGATTGACAGAGTTGCTTACTGAAAAAGTAGTCATTCCCTACCGTAAAATTCCCTATTTCCCACATTCTACAGTTCAAAGTCATAGTGGAGAATTAATTTGTGGAATGTTAGGGGGAAAAAGTATATTGGTCATGTCCGGTCGATTCCATTTATATGAAGGATATTCTGCACAGGAAGTTTCTTTTCCAGTGCGGGTCATGCAACAATTAAAAATAAAAGACCTGATCATTACAAATGTGTCGGGCGGATTGAATCCTCACTTCATGCCGGGGCAGATTGTTGCCGTAAGAGACCATATCAATCTTATGCCTGATAACCCTCTCAGGGGAGTCAACGATGAAAGACTTGGTGTAAGATTTCCCGACATGAAATACGCTTACGATCCTCATAAAATTAAGATAGCTCAAAATGCAGCTGAATCCATCAAATATAATCTGAAAGAAGGCATTTACGTGGGTTTGCAAGGTCCAAATTTAGAAACTCCGGCAGAATATGTGTACCTGCGAAAGATAGGTGGAGATATGGTAGGTATGTCTACTGTGCCGGAAGTACTGGTGGCAAAACATGCCGAAATATCAACCCTGGTATTGTCTATGATATCCAATCAGTGTTTTCCGGTTGAAAGCATAAAAGAGACTTCAGTAGAAGATGTGATCGAAGTAGCCACAAAGTTTACTCCTCAATTTGTAAAGCTGATATTTGAAGTGATCACAAGATTATAAATCAAACTACTTTTGAATTTCGATTATATTATGAAAGAAGAGATAGTTAGAAAATGGATGATGTTTATGGCCTTGGGTCTAATGATCAGTATTCTCTATTCTGTGTATACTTTATCCATTTTTATGATACTCCTCCTTTCTCTTTCCATTTTGTATAAAAAGAAGCATTTTTCTCTTTCGATGCATAGATCCTATGCTTTTTCTACCTTGCCTTTTGTAGTTATTTTTATGGGATTTCTTTATTCTAACGATATAAATGAATGGTATGGCATCTCTAAATTGTTTATTCCTTTTCTGATTTTACCATTGGCATTTTCAAATCTTCCATCATGGAAACCCAACAACTATTTCTTGTTGCATTACATTTTCTCCCTCATTATATTTTTCAGTGCATTTCCTGTGTTATGGTCCCATTTTTCAGATTATGAACAAAGTATGGAGAATCTGGGCATGGGTCAACCGCTTCCTACTCCGGTGAACCATCTAAAATACAGCATATTTGTAGCCTATGCTATCTTATCATTGATAATATTAGCACTTAATCAATATACTTACCGATATAAATGGGAACGGATTTTGCAATGGAGTTTGGCAGTTTTATTATGTATTTACCTTCATATTCTCGCTATCAGAACTGGAATAGCAGTATTTTACATTTCGTTGGCCATTCTCATATTCATTTTATCAATCCATACAAAAAGATACATCCAGCTCTTTCTCCTATTATTGGCACTGTGTATTTTACCTGTATTATTTTATTCACTGTCTCCTACACTTCAAAAAAGGGTGGACTATATGATATACGACATGGAAATGTATTCCATAGGTAAAGGTGAGGGGTACTCTGATGGCTCAAGATGGGAATCTGTGGCGTTTGGATGGAAAGTATTTTGCAGGCATCCCATAATGGGTACAGGAATTGGAGATCTACGATCCCGTATGGAAGATGAATACCTACAACGTTATGGCGATACAAAGAATTTTTTATACCCTCACAACCAATATGTTCTGATTTTGGCAGGTTGTGGTTTCATAGGATTTATCTTTTTCTTCACCGGTCTTTTTTATCCCTATACACAGGCATCTTTTCTTCAAAATCCATTATTTTTTTCTTTGGGAATCATGATGGCATTTGCTTTTTTGGTTGACAATATACTTCTCAGGTCATTCAGTGTTGGGTTTTATGTCTTTTTCTTATGCTTAGGTATCGATCACAGCAGGTATAAAGGAGAAGTATGAGTATTTTTCATCTATGCCTTACTTTGGATATCAAATAAAGGCTATACTTTTGCATTATGTGGAAATGGATACATTCCCTGTTTGTGAAAAACGACCGGAAAGGAGAGGAAAACGTTATGAAGTACCTTATTGTTGGACTTGGAAATTTACATCCCGACTATGATGACACCCGCCATAATATAGGATTTGATGTAGTTGATGTCATGGCAGAAGAACAGAATGCACCATGGAAGCTTGTAAATTTAGGTGCTACTGCTGAAATTAAGTATCGCGGGAGAAAACTCATCTTGTTAAAACCTTCTACATACATGAACCGCAGTGGTAAATCGATTCGATATTGGATGCAAAAGGAAAACGTACCCATCGAACGACTCATGGTGGTAGTCGACGACATCCATCTTCCATTTGGATCTTTGCGAATGCGACCCAAAGGTAGTGATGGAGGTCACAATGGACTTAAAGATATACAGGAATACCTGGGCTCTCATGAATACCCTCGCATAAAAGTAGGCATTGGCAACTCCTTCTACAAAGGACAGCAGTCGGATTATGTACTGGGTAAATGGTCAGAAGAAGAGCGCAAAAGCTTACCAGATATACTCCAGAAAGCAGGTGACGCCATTCGCTCTTTCACCACCATTGGCATGCAGCAAACCATGAGTAAGTATAATGGATAATGGTTATTGATTGTTATTTCGACTTGCAAACTGCATACTGCAAACTGCATACTGCGACTTTCCGACCTAACTACCAGCTTAATAGGAATACAATTAATGTCTGCCAATTTATTTCGCACCGTTGGTGCTTTTATTGGATGTTACTTTTGCCTTGGGCTTCACCCAAGGCTATTTATTTCGCACCGTTGGTGCTGGTTTTTTCTTTTCATTTGATCTTAGTCATCGCCTTTGAAGTCAGACTCCAAAAATTGCCTATTATTCATGGATCACCAAAGGTGCGATGAGCATTAGCACCCAATGCTTTGGGTGAATTAATGTAAATACTATTTCCAAAGCACCAAAGGTGCGGAATTAATCCCACGAGTATGTTGACTCTGCACCTATGGTGCTGGTTTTTTTCTTGTCATTTGACCCTGAACCTCGCCCGAAGTAGCAATGGGCAGTGGCTGTAGGCGTTTTCGCAGTTCACAGTTCGTGGAGGTGTTCAGTGGTTAATGGATAATTGGCAGAAAATGATTTAGTTTTTAGTTTTGTTTTGGTTTCTACACATCAACGCATCAACAATTGAACATTATAAACCTCACCTACTCTCACCCAAAAACTTGAGATCTTTCGCCTTTCCTACTTTTAACTTTCAACTTAATGTTTATTGTTCCAAATAAAAATCTACCAAATGAGGTCAAGATTTGAATCTTAAACCCCTAACGTCGTAACCATGTATACTTGTCCATCAACTATTCTTGGAAATAATTTATGTTTTCAAGGTAGCAGAAAAATGAATTGCATCTTGTGCCTATCAAGTGATTTTTTTTGATGAAATAAAAAATCCCAGCCCTTCATTTTTTCAAGAAAATCAATATCTTGAGACCATAACGAAAAATGAAACTTAAGAAACATTACTTCGAGGACATTCAGTTATTTCCCAATAAGGCAAGTATTTTCTGGTCTTTGGTAGCGATATTGTTCCTTGCCTTCCTTCCAGGATTGGTAAAAACCTATTATCTCTCTATTGTAAACCTAATGGCATTAAATATCCTGGTCGCTTTAGGTCTCAATCTATTAGTGGGTAATACCGGTCAGATTTCTCTGGGTCACGCAGGTTTTGTTGCGATAGGGGCTTATGCAGCCGCACTGATGCTGAAGGCTGGTTTGCCATTTATAATTGTTCTTCTTGGAGCAGGCACAGTTGCTGCTATGGTAGGAGCTATATTGGGCATTCCGTCTTTCCGTCTTGAAGGTCCATATCTGGCTATTGCCACCTTAAGCTTTGGTATGGCAGTTACCATCATTATTGGCAGGATCGATATTTTAGGTGGGCGCATGGGAATGTCTGTACCCAGAATTGATTTGTCCTGGACAGGACTCAAATACGATATTGCCCTTTATTATGTTTTTGCCCTTATCACTGTCATTATGATCATTTTTACCCGAAACATCCTCAAGAGCCGAATTGGAAGAGCCTTTCAAGCCATTCGTGATAGCGATGTGGCGGCTTCAGTAGTGGGCATTCTTCTGGCAAAATATAAGACTTTTAGTTTTGCAATCAGTGCCTTTTATGCAGGAATGGCCGGATGTCTTTGGGCATTATACCTTCAATTTGTTAATCCGGGTTCATTTAATTTCATGATGTCCATATTGTTTCTCGCCACTATTGTTTTGGGAGGACTAGGCAGTGTTACCGGATCCGTAATGGGTGCCATCGTGATGACCTGGTTGTCTCTTCAATTGGAAAAAATAGTGGAAATACCCTTTTTCGGAGAAGTCTTTGTGACTTTTACAGGATACTTTATGAATCCATCAGGCATTGCCAATATTACCTGGGTAGCCACAGGACTGATTTTGATTGCTGTCATTATTTTCGAACCAATGGGTCTTAATGGTTTATGGCTCAGAACTAAACGCTATTGGAAATTATGGCCATTCTAAATATAATAATATGATAGCACAGATCCTGATAAATGCCGTGGTTGCAGGCAGTATTTATGCTCTGATGGCACTGGCTATGGTCATCATTTACAAAGCTTCAGAAATTCCTAACTTTGCTCAGGGGGAGATGGCCATGATCTCAACGTACATAACCTTTGTAATGCTTCAGGTCTACGGGTTTTCTTTTTATCCGGCTCTTTTGGTTACAATATTATTTGCATTCATATTGGGGTTTTTGTTTGAATTTGCAGTTATTCGCCGTGCTAAAGATCCAAATTTACTGGGTTATATCATCATCACACTTGGATTTCAAATGGTTTTATTCGGGTTGGCCGGATGGAAATGGGGCAGTGATCAGCGAACTTTTTCTCTTCCGTTTTCCAGCTCTTCAGTCATCTTCCGCACTGACCAATACGCCATCACAGAACACAACATGGCCTCTATCATCATCGCTATTTTGGTCATGGCAGGACTATATATTTTGCTCAAATATACGCGCCTTGGCCTGGCTATGAAAGCCATTCAACAGAATAAAAATGCAGCCAGATTTAATGGAATTCCTGCCGATCGCATTATGGGATTTTCTTTTGGTATCAGTGCCATTGTAGGGGCCGTAGCCGGCATTCTGGTTGCACCAGTGTCAACACTGGATCCAACAATGATGTGGGATCCATTATTAAAGGGATTTGCAGCCGCTGTTCTGGGTGGTATGAAGTCACTTCCTGGTGCAATCATAGGCGGACTCTTACTGGGGTTAATAGAAAATTTGTTCGGATATTATATATCGCTGGAGTTCAAAGCTGTAGTAGCCTTTGCAATTATTATTTTGGTTCTTTTTGTCAAACCTTCCGGCTTGCTGGGAAAGCATTACACTAAAAAAGTTTAAATTGCCTATGTCCCTGCCTGTTTTACATATCGAACATCTATCTAAATCCTTTGGAGGTGTCAGAGCTTTAAATGATTTGCATTTTACTGTGAGAGAAAAGGAAATATTTTCAATTATCGGACCCAATGGTGCCGGGAAATCGACCATATTTAATTGCATCAATGGACTGTACAGCCCGGAAAATGGAAAGATAATTTTACAGGGGCAGGATATAACAGGAAAATCTCCCAATGTAATTGCGGGCAAGGGTATTGCGCGTACATTTCAAAATCTGGAGCTTTTCAAGTATATGTCTACTATTGACAATCTGTTACTGGGACGTCATATGCTAATGAAATCTTCTATTTTCCACATCCTTGCATTATCTGTTAAAAGGTCCGCAGCAGCACGTGAGGAAATTAAACACAGAAGAAAGGTTGAAGAGATTATTGACTTTCTTGAGTTACAGCCTTACAGGGATTACCCCGTTTTTGCATTGTCTTATGGCAAACAGAAATTGGTGGAACTGGGTAGAGCCTTAGCTATGGAGCCAAAAATACTCTTATTGGATGAGCCGGCAGCCGGACTCAATAATGAAGAACGTCAGGATATGATTTTCTGGATTCAGGATATTCGGGATCAGATGGATATCTCCATAGTCATAATAGAGCATAATATGCAAATGGTCAAGGACATATCAGACCGGGTTCTTGCATTAAATTTTGGTAAAAAAATTACTGAAGGAAGTCCTCAGGAGGTACTTGCCAATCAAGAGGTGATTAGGGCCTATCTGGGAGATGACCTGAAAGATGAATAATCTGCTTATGCAATTGGAAATAAAAAATATTGACACCTATTACGACAAGATCAAAGTCCTGAACGGATTATCATTTTCAGTGCCTGAGGGTAAAATTACGGCTGTTTTGGGAAACAATGGTGCTGGAAAATCGACATCTCTCAAAACCATCATAGGATTATTGGATGACCAACCGGAAAAAGGGGAGATTGTGTTTGAAGGTAAATCCATTCACAAATTACCAACTGAAAAAAGGATTGCTTTGGGAATAGGATATGTGCCGGAAGGGAGGGAAGTATTCGAAGAACTCACCGTAAAAGAAAATCTCCTTGTCGGGGCTTATCGAAGAAATGACAGGAAAGTCTTGCAACAGGATTTAGTCCAAATGTACAATGTATTCCCCATTCTGAAAGAAAGAGAAAAACAAGCAGCCGGCACATTATCCGGGGGTGAACAACAAATGCTCGCTATAGCCAGAGCCATGATGAATCGCCCAAAACTCTTAATTCTCGATGAGCCCTCATTGGGTCTGTCACCCATTTTGGTTAAGGAAATCTTCAATATAATTAAAAGTATAAATGAACGTGGAGTTACCATACTTCTGGTAGAACAAAATGCCAATATGGCTTTTAAAGTAGCTGATTTTGTTTATATTATGGAAAATGGCAAGTTTGTACTCAATGGATCCGCATCAGAGTTAAAGGATAACCCTGATGTGCAGGAGTTTTACCTTGGGTTAAAAGAAACGGTGTCTTTGAAGGGTTACCAGAGATATAAAAGAAAACGCACATGGAGGTAATTGGAAGTTTCAAAGTCCAGGTTTTCTATGTTCACGAAATTTCGAATCAATTCCAATCATAGCAGTGTTTCCTCCTACCCAATATGAATAGGTTTGTGTTTTGCGATGAATAAATCCATGTTCGCTACATTATATGTAAAAATATTCCTATTTTGGACATTGGTCTGAAAAAAACAAATACTAACTTCTCTTCAAAATTCCCAATGAAATTGTGATCGGTTTTTTATTTTTGACCTAAATGAGGTTGGGATGGTTTTTTTTAAGAAAATCAAGGATTTTTCAAATACGTAGTTTTCACCTTTGTCTGAAGTTGTGCAGGAGATATACAAATATTTGAAACAGGCGAAAGCAAGATTAATTAATCATCATAAAATTTTACAAAACATGAATCAAAAGCTTTTGTGGTTTACTTTTTTCTTTACCGGAATGGGCATTATTTTTTCCGGATGTAAAGAAGCCGGTCCGGAAGGAGATACTACCGGTGTTACGGATGACGAAATTGTCATAGGCTCCTGGGGTCCGATGACGGGACCTGCTGCCCTCTGGGGTAACGTTGTAAAGGGTATGGATGCCTATTTGAAATTGATCAATGATGAAGGGGGCATTCATGGAAGAAAAATCAGATTTATTTACAAGGATGATGCGTATGACCCTTCCAGAACAGTACCTTCAGTGCGGGAATTGGTACAAAGAGACGAAGTATTTGCCATATCAGGTGGAATCGGTACAGCTAATGGTATGGCTGTAAAAGATTTCTTATCAGAAAATGGAGTTCCCTGGATCACTCCCATGACAGGTGCCGCCCACTTTACACATCCCCCTTCTGACAATATATTTTCCATTTTCCCACTGTATTATGACGAAGGCATAGCCATGACCAAATATGCACTTAATGAATTGGGTGCTACCAAAATCGGGATCATATACCAAAATGATGAATTTGGAAAAAGTGGTTTAGCTGCAGCGAAATTCATTCTGGAACAAGACGGTAAAGATTTTGTGGCCGCCCTGCCTGCGGAAGTAACGGATACGGATTTAAGTTCGCATATAGCACGGCTAAAGAGTTCAGGTGCAGAAGTAGTTTTAATTTGGCTTTTACCACGGCAGGCAGCCATAGCGGTTGGTACAGCTGCAGTAATGGATTTTAAGCCAAAATGGTTGGCTTCATTGGTAGTAAGCGATATTACGCTCATGCACGACATTACCAAAGGCGCATGGGAAGGAGTCATTTTTAATTATCCATCCAGATCTCTTTTCAATGATGAGAGCAATGAAAGAATGATGCAATATAAAGCCGCTTTTGAAAAATATTACCCTGAAGACCGTTGGGGTACTTTTTCGTCATCAGGATTTATGTGGACAGAAGTATTGGTAGAAGGATTGAAAAGAGCAGGTAAAGACCTTACAAGAGAATCGTTTTTAAAGGCTATTTCAGAAATGGATAGTTTTACCGGAACTTCAGGAATACCCTTTTCATTTAATGAGGAAAAACACCTTGGAGCCCGGGCAGTATATCTCATGGAATGTGTTTCTGGCACAGAAGCTAAAATAATAAGCGAACCCATAGAAGGCGATGTGGATGTGTTGGAACTTCTGTCCAGATCAGAATCATAATTCCGTGATAAGAAACTTGTCCCTCACTATTTATAAGTGAAAGGAAAGATCAAAATAATAAACCAAAGATTTTTTTTAAAAGAGCTTACCCCTCCAGAAGGGGAAGCTTTTTTTTATCATTTTCTAATTAAACCCACAGGAATTTTTAGGTGTAATACATCTTCATGAAAAGAGACTTACAATTTTCCTTTCCTGAACCCAAAGAAACTACCGCAGACTCCTCCAATGATATGAGCAAACTGGGAAATTTGATCAGCTCTGAAGCTTTGAATGATCTCTTTACCCAAGAACAAGAGGACAACAAGGATAAAAGTTAGGGGTATTTCACCCCCACGTGTATTGGTAAAAGAGGCCAGTATGATCAGCATGAACACGATACCACTTGCTCCCAACAGACCTGTGCTGAAAAAAAGGACATTCAATATGCCTGTTAAAAGTGCTGTAACCAAAATCATGATCAGCATTTGTTTAGAACCGTACTTTTCTTCCACGATGGGTCCAAGAAGTAAAATAAAAGTGAGATTTCCTAATAAATGCTCAATATTGGCATGCCCCAATGTGTGGGTTACCAATGTCGCAAAAGAAATGGGGTTAGTCCATATGACCTTTTCCTGAAGAACAAAAAATTTTATGATGCCACCTCCCGTAATCATGTCAAGAAAAAAGACAACCGAAGAAATGAGCGCAAATGTCAAAATAACCGGAGAATTAAATCTAATATGCATATATTTAATTTTGTGATTTTAACAGTGTAATTATAAACGTTTATAGTTTCATAGCTTATATAAAATGCCTGAAATTAAGGGAAAGTCTAAGAAGAAGAGTAATACCTATCTTTTTGTATATGGAACTTTACGAAAAGGATACCCAAATATCAATGCTCAATTGTTGGAGAAATCAGCTTTATATGTAGGTCATGGCTATACATACGGAAAGATATTTGAGGTAAATAATTATCCCGGATTGGTCTTGTTGCCAAAATGCAAAGATAAAGTGTTTGGCGATGTGTATGAAATCTCATATGATTGTAATAATATTATTAATTTGACAGATGAGTATGAAGGCGTTTCCAACCCTCCGACACCCAATGACCTTTATAAGCGGGTTTGCAGTAAGGTTTATATCGACACTTTCTGGATAGAAGCTTTCACTTATGTGTTTTCAGGGGAAACAAGAGGGTTAAAATGGATAGATTCAGGAGATTATTTAGCATATTCGGGTCTAATTTAGTGTGGTATGGAATCGGATGTATATATCATTGCATTATTGATAATCCTTATTGCTTTTTCTGAATGGTTGGTGACTCATACCCGGGCTCGCCACATGGGTACTGCATTATTGGTGATACTATTGGGTGCCGTTGCCTCCAATGCTGGATTATTGCCTTCCTCATCTTCAATTGATGAACATGTCCCCGTTTACGATTTTATCTTTAATGTAGTGGCACCTTTATCTGTATTCTGGCTATTATTAGGCGTAAATCTAAAGGATATACGAAAAGCCGGGATGCCAATTATTGCCCTATTTCTGATTGGCAGTGCAGGTACAGCCATTGGAGTAGTCATAACCGTACACGTATTGGGCATAAAAGATAGCATCGGACCTATGTATAAAGCTCTTGCAGGTATGCTCACAGGTACTTATACAGGCGGAAGTATAAATTTTAATGCTCTGGCTATTCACTATAATGCTATGGAAAATGGGGTATTATTTGCTGGCACCGTAGTAGCTGATAATATCGTTACAGCCTTATGGATGGTGGCCACCCTCGCTATTCCCGTTATTTTAACTAGTGCTACGAGAAAAATTAAAGCAAATGAGCATGCCGATTCATCATCTATTCCAGGAAAGGAGGAAGAGAAGGAAAACATTGGATTTGATGTTCTGGAACTATCTATATTATTGAGTTTGGCATTTGGAGTTCTGTTCTTATCAGAATGGATTCGGTTGGTGTTTTTCAGATGGGATTTGAATATACCTGTAATAATCATACTCACCATCATCGCTTTGATTTTAGCACAATGGAAAGGTATTTCCAGTCTGCGGATGGCCAATGGCATGGGTATGTTTTCAGTTTATCTTTTTCTGGTGGTCATAGGAGCTCATTGCGATATTGTAGCTCTTATAGAAGCTGGACATTTGGGCATTACCCTGTTACTTTTCGCTTCAATGATCGTGATCATTCATGGTATTATTATTTATAGCACAACTCTTTTGCTGGGATGGGATATCAGGATGGCATCCATTGCTTCTCAAGCCAACATTGGAGGAGGTCCTACTGCTTTAGCCGTTGCCAAAAGCTTAGGAAGGAACGATCTGACCCTTCCTGCTATACTCATTGGAAGCCTTGGTAATGCCATAGGCACTTTTTTAGGCTTTTGGATAGCTGGTGTGGTGTGAGATGGTTAACCTTTATCCTATGCTTCACATTTCTCTTTCAAAATCCACTATTTCAGCCCAGTAATAAGATTTTCTTTTTTCCAGATCCATAATCTGATGACGGCAACTGAATCCATTGGCCACTACTGTTGAAAGTTCGTGTTTTCTCAAAGTGGGAAGTATTGAATCCTCAGCGATCTTCACCGACAACTTGTAATGTTCTTTTTCGTACCCAAAAGATCCCGCCATTCCACAGCATCCGGTATCAGGCATCTGCAATTCGAATCCATCCATTTCCCCCAATAGTTCTTTGATTGCTGATTTTCCATACAAGGCTTTATCGTGACAGTGGCCATGGATTATAATTTGTTTATTTTTTGGAACAAATTGACCTTTTAACCTCCCTTTTTCTTTTTCGTTGTAAAGAAAAGATTCTAACGTGGATATGCTCTTTTTGGCTTTGGTTGAAAGAATATCGCTTTCGACCAGGTCGGGTAGATCATCCTGCAATGCAGATACGCATGAAGGCTCGCAAGCTACAATGGGTATATCGCGATCCATTAAAGACGCCCAGGACTCCAACAGCTTCGTCCCATCTCTTTTAGCTGCATTTAAAAATCCATTGGATATCCTTGGGCGCTGACAACAACCCTTATCTAATAAGATGACTTCATATCCGCATTGTTGTAAAAGCCTGACTGCTGCTTTTCCCGGCTCAGGATCATGATACCTGACATAGGTGTCTGCAAAAAAAGCCACTGTGCCGATTGGCTCTTCTGGTTTGGAATCATTTTTCCTGTACCAATTTGAAAAAGAATCAGAATGGTAAGCAGGTAATATACGATGGGATGAAATGCCAACCATTTTTTCAAGCATCCATCGGAAGGGATAACTTTTTTGCAACATATTGATAATTGGGGCATGAATTCCCGACATAAGACTAGCCATACCATGACTCTCTCGTATAAACCATTCTCTTATACCCGGTCTTTCTTTCGTGTATTTCTTTTGCAATACCTCACTTTTCAGCTTGGCCATGTCAACACTACTTGGACATTCCGACTTGCAAGCTTTACAGGAAAGACATAAATCGAGTGTATCCAATAATTCGGGATGGGCCATGTTTCCATTAGCAAGTTGACCGGACATGGTCAACCGCAATACGTTGGCCCTTCCCCGTGTTGAGTGCTCTTCATCCAGTGTAGCTCTGTATGATGGGCACATACTGCCTCCTTCTAATTTCCTGCATTCGCCTACACCTGTACACTCGTGGACAAGGCGCTGAAAAGATCCTTGCGACCGATATTTATATACAGTGGATAGAGGCTTGTCATGATAGGGAGGTGAATACCTCATATTTTCTGTCAAGGATGGTGGATCTATAATATTGCCAGGATTTAAAATAAATTTCGGGTCAAAAACTTCTTTAATCTCTCTGAAAGCCTGGTAAAGTGCATCACCATAATATTCTTTAATAAACGGGCTTCGCACTCTGCCATCTCCATGTTCGCTACTCCAGGAACCTCCGTATTTACGCACAATAGAAAAAGTTTCGCGTGCAATCTTTTCGAATAGTTTGACTTGGTGTTGATCCATCATATCGAGGAAAGGCCTCAAATGCAGAACTCCTACACTGGCATGGCCGTATATAGCCAATTCAACTCCGAATTGGGCGCAAAGGTGTCTTATATCTTTCACATAGTCTGTCAAATGTTCCAGTGGAATGGCTGCATCCTCTATAAAGGCGGTAGCTTTTTTTGTATCACTCCTGGAGAGTAATAGACCGAGGCCTTTTTTGCGTATGATCCAAACATGATGATACGAATCTTCGTCATGGTAAAAGAATGGGTAAGCATAGCCTTGCCTATTAAACTTTAACTCCTTAATCATTTGATCAGCCCTTTCTCTTATCTCCTCTTTATCGTTTCCGTAGAATTCAACAATCTGGATGGTGGTAGGTACTCCAGACATAAAACCCGTATACGCTTTGGTCTCTAAATTTTGGAGACTCATTTTGATCAGTGTTTTATCGAGTGTTTCTACAGCGGATGGCTGATATTTTACCATGGTTTGAATCGCCTCTACAGCCTCCATTTCATCATAGAAATGGACGGGACACACGGCTTTATATTTTGGTATAGGCACTAATTTCAATCGCGCCTCCAGTATGATTGCCAGGGTTCCTTCACTTCCACAAATCAGGTTGGATAAATTCCAGGTATTATTATTGATAAAGGAATCTAAAGCATAACCGCTGACTCTACGCATCGTTTTTGGAAACGATTTATCAATTTCTTCGCTGTTTTCGAATACAATCTTTCTAACTTTTTTGTAAATCGCACCTTCTTTGTCATCCTGGCGGCACTTGATGTGAATGTTTTCCATATCCAGATTTTCCAGGTATAAAACCGTACCATCAGAAAGTGCAATCTTCAAAGAAAGCACATGGTCAGAAGTTTTTCCATACAGTATACTTTTAGTTCCAGATGAATTATTGGCAATCATACCGCCGATATTGGCTCTTGAAGCTGTGGCTGGATCCGGAGCAAATGTGAGACCATACACTTTCATTGCGTTATTAAGGATGTCGAGTACGATACCAGGTTGAACGGTAACTTGAGCCTGATTTTCGTCCATGTCAAGAATTTTTGTCATATACTTTGACATATCCATGATTAAAGCCTTTGCCACGGCTTGTCCTGCTAAACTGGTTCCGGCTCCTCTTGGTAAAACAGGTATGTTTCGCTCATGACAGTATTGCAAGATGCTTAGCACATCTTCTTCAGATTTCGGTAGGACAACCCCATAGGGCATGACCTGATATAATGAAGCATCTGTTGCATACATTCCTACACTGAATTGATCTGTTAAGATTTCTCCTTGAATTTTATTTTTTAAATCATCGAAGACTAAACTGGACAGTGCAGGAGACATACTAAATTATTGTATCATTTTGTAAATGTATTCAAATAAAGAATCTGGTTAGAGCTGATGAATCGTGAAACTCCAACGAAGGAAATAATTTAAACTTCTGAAATATACAAAGCAATTGAATAATAACTCTATTCCCAAAAAATAAATAAATGATTTTGTTTATACGCAAATCAATAATTGAATTTTATATTCCAGTTTTATAAAAAGAATAAAAGGAATGTTGTTGGGATCATCCACTGATAAAATGAGTATTGATTATATGTAAAAGAAGAATGAAAAGTTAGCAACGTAAAAGTTTACTTATTTTTAGGTGTATTTTTATGAAAAAATTGGTCAGTACTCAATTTTTAATTAAATTCGCAAAAGGATTAGTGTCAAATCAAGAATACTTGTAAAAGTAACTTTCTGAATTGGGGACATTTTCAAGTATTTTAGAAAACCGTACACTATTTATTTAGCGTATTTATTTTGTCGTTATGTCAATTTTTAATTAATATTTACTATAAGTTTTAAAAATCCAAAAAATATTATTATTTTTAATGTTACAAAATTTTTATCTATGAATAAATTACAGCCGCCAAGCACAAACTTAAACAGATTTTTTCCTTTTCAATTGATTTGCATATTCCTTTTAGGAGTATTGGTTATGATTCCTGACATATTGGAATCACAAATTGTTGCCAGAGATAATGCTGGATCTTATACCACCTGGACTAGTTCTACTTTCAGGGGTAGGGGCTTTGCTCCATGGAGCATATGGACACTTAATTCTGACAATAACCCCGGGATGGCAGGCCACTTTGTCGGTTCAAGCACACCTACACATGGCAATATAGACATCAATGGAAAGTCATTTGGAATGTTTGCTTTTCCCCCAAAGGCCAGCAGACAGGTTAGAGCCAATGCCCAAAGAGGTTTCAGGTATTATTGGAATGGTAGCTTTAACACTTCTCTTCAGGATCATCATACATTTAGTGTATATGTCGCCGTAAACGAAACCAATGGAAATAAGGGAGTAGATATCCTGGCTTCTGATTTCTCTACTCCACTTACCTTCAACGTAGAAAATGGACAGTACAAGATAAACAATGTAGTGCTAGACTGGGAGTTTGATCCCATGTCAGTGGTCTACTTTGAAATCACTCAATTAGGAGAAAACAATATGCTCACCAGGGTAACCAGAGGTAGTGATGTATGGGGTCCCTTTATGATCAATACTGCAGGTAGAATGGTTGCATTCCGAGCATACATAACGAATACAGAAGCAGGCGCGGATAACTTTATTTATTTTAATTCTTTGGAAATCAGAGTAGATCAATCATTACCAGTAGAACTTTCCTACTTCCGCGGTGAAAGAATTGACAAAATTGCTCAATTAACCTGGGGAACTACTTCTGAAGAGAATAACGAATACTTTGCCATCGAAAGAAGTATTGATGGCCTTGAGTTTCAAGAGTTGGGCAAAGTAGCCGGAAATGGCAATACACAGCTTACCAATGAATATACCTACAGGGATAAAAATCCTCATAAGGGAATGAATTACTATCGCCTTAAACAGATTGATTTTGACGGCATGGAACATCTTCACAATGTAGTTAAAATATATTTCCCCGATGATCAAAACGAAATCTCCATACTTCCGAATCCAGCAGTTAGAGATCTTTTTATAAATCTCGGATCGGCAGCTGAAACCGATCGGCCTATTTTATTAACTACCCTGGATGGTAAGGTTGTAATGAGACATATTATACCTTCTGGTCGTTACGATCATGTAATGGATATAAGTCAATTGGCTTCAGGAATGTATATAATTCAGGTTGTGGATGAAGGAAGGAAACCATTTTCAAAAATGGTTATGATAGGACAGTGAGATCACAATCATAATAAAGTATCTGCGGTGTAGCATTTTATGTAACACTAATGAAACTCTAAGTAATAAAGAGATATTCCTCTATTTTACTTAGAGTTTTTTTATTGTGCAATAGACAGAGAATACATTTCCATCCATGTGGTACAATGGTTTAAATTATTATATTGAACACAATTTTAGTGTTGCGTTAAGTGATGATACTTTGTTCATCATTGCTTCGTTTTTTAATATTACAAACAGTAATCAATCTAAAAGGAGCATTTTGGCGTTTACATACGATTCTATAACATCAATGAAACTTCATTTTTAAACTTTAACAAATATTAACCAGGGATGAAATTTGCTACAAAAACCATTCATGCAGGGCTAGAACCCGATCCTTCTACAGGAGCTGTTATGACTCCTATTTATCAAACATCTACTTATGCACAAGAAGCTCCGGGAAAACACCTTGGTTATGAATATGCCCGTACCCAAAATCCTACACGATCTGCTCTGGAGAAGAATCTTGCAGCACTTGAAAATGGAAAGGAAGCCATTTGCTTTGCCAGTGGAATGGCGGCTGTTGATACAGTGCTGAAATTGCTTAAACCCGGCGATGAAGTCATCAGTACCAATGATCTTTACGGGGGAACCTACCGGCTAATGGTAAAAGTATTTGGACATTATGGAATAAAGTTTCGGTTCGAACCTCTGGAAAAAGCAGGTCATTTAGAAACCTTACTTACCGATAAAACACGAATGGTTTGGATAGAAACTCCTACCAATCCTATGCTCAACATAATAGATATCAAGGACATATGTGACCGCTTACCCGAACAGGTTTTAACTTGTGTAGATAATACTTTTGCATCACCCTATCTTCAGAACCCTTTGGATCTGGGAGCGGATATAGTTCTTCATTCTGCAACCAAATATTTAGGAGGGCATTCTGATGTAGTACATGGAGCTCTGATTACCAATAATACTGATCTGGCACAGCAATTCAGGTTCATGCAAAATGCATCCGGAGCCATACCCGGGCCACAAGACTGCTTTTTAGTATTGCGAGGAATAAAAACGCTTCACCTTCGTGTGCAAAGATCATGTGATAATGCACGGCTTATTGCTGAGTATTTATCTCATCACCCCGTAGTGTCAAAAGTGTATTATCCAGGATTTATAAATCATCCAAATCACGACATAGCCACCCGACAAATGCGTGATTATGGAGGGATGGTATCATTTGATCTTCATAAAAATTCTGAAGACGCCGCTAGAATAGTGCTTGGTGGAACCCATTACTTTATATTAGCAGAATCACTTGGAGGTGTAGAATCACTCATTGGACATCCATCAACCATGACGCATGCTTCCATACCCAGAGAAGAAAGATTAAAAGTTGGGCTTACTGATTCTCTCATTAGATTGAGTGTAGGAGTAGAAGATGTCGACGATCTGATAGAAGATCTGGACAAGGCGCTTTCAAAAATTTAAATGTGAGGACATGACTCAGCCCGAAAAACATTTACCCATTAAATCGTGGTCAGAAGATGACAGGCCTCGTGAGAAGTTAATGAAAAACGGTCAGAAAAGTCTTGCCAACTCTGAATTAATGGCATTACTGATCCGGTCGGGAAGAAAGGGAGAGTCAGCCATTTCCATTTGCAAAAAGGTATTAAGTGACCATGGAAACAATCTGCATAAAATAAGCAGGCTTTCAGTTAAAGAATTGATGAAGTATAAAGGGATAGGAGAGGCTAAAGCGATTACTTTGGTCGCAGCTTTAGAGTTGGGACTGAGATCCAAATTTGCATTGGAAGAAGAGTCCACTATGGTGAAGTCGAGTAAAGATGCTTTTCAATATATGGCTCCCAGTCTTCAGAATCTCCCTTTCGAAGAGTTTCATGTTTTGATCTTAAATCAGGGAAATCGAATTATCAAATCGGCAAAGGTAAGCAGTGGAGGTGTTTCGGCCACAGTAGTAGATCCGCGTATGGTTATCAAGCCAGCTATAGAATCACTCGCCAGTCATATTATTTTAGTGCATAATCATCCTTCAGGAGTACTTAAGCCCAGTCAGGAGGATAAAAATCTGACGGCAAAACTTGTACAGGCTGCTCAGTTTTTTAATATTAAAGTCTTGGATCACATTATTATTTCCGATGGAGGTTATTTTAGTTTTTCCGATGAAGGCTTAATTTAAACTTTGACATATCAATTATGTTGTAAAAAAGCATACCTAAAACCCATAGATGACCAAACAAAAAAATATAGATTTACAACTACTTGGCAGGGTACTGTCTATTGTGATTCCCTTCAAATGGATTTTTATATTATGTGCAGTCATTGCTGTCATCAATGCTCCCCTGTCTACATTAAGACCCTATATCATATCGCTCATGGTAGACAACCATATTATGGCGGGAGACATAGTGGGCTTACAAAAATTGTCTTTGGTCTTTGTCGCCATTATTATAGCCGAGGTTTTATTGACGTATGTATTTGTTTACTATTCCTCCTGGCTGGGGCAAATGGTCATCAAAACACTTCGAATCAGGGTGTTTAATCACATTACAGGGATGAAACTTAGTTTTCTTGATAAAACCCCGGTAGGCACATCTACTACCCGTACCATAAATGATATAGAATCCATCAATAAGGTTTTTACTGAAGGGGTGATAACTATGCTGGCAGATATCCTGGCGATTTTTGCTGTCATAGGTATGATGTTTTACACATCATGGCTACTGACCTTGCTCACTTTGGCAACATTACCCTTACTCATCATTGCCAGTTATATTTTTAAAGAAAAAGTCAGGGAATCGTACCAAAGAGTGAGAACTAAAATCTCAGCTATGAATGCTTTTCTGCAAGAGAGAATTTCCGGAATGAACATAGTTCAGATATTTAATGCCGAACAACAGGAAATGGAAAAATTTAAGGTGATCAATAAAGATCATCGTAAGGCATGGATAGATTCCATATTTTATTACGCAGTATTTTTTCCTGTGGTGGAATTGATATCTGCTATAACCCTGGCCTTGATTGTATGGATAGGTACTAAGGGGTATTTTTATGAAACAGTAACATTAGGAGCTTTAATTGCTTTTCCCATATACATCAACTTGCTATATAGACCGGTCAGAATGATCGCCGATAAATTTAACACGTTGCAAATGGGGCTAGTAGCAGCTGAAAGAGTTTTCAAACTTTTGGATAATACAGACTCTATCAGCAACAACAGTACCTTTGTCAAAGAAAAGCTGGAAGGGCACATTGAATTTAGGGATGTGGTCTTCTCATACGATCCAGATACACCTGTGTTGAAGAATATATCATTCTCTGTAGATCCCGGGCAAACTATAGGTATTGTAGGCAGTACTGGCTCCGGTAAAACGACCATTATTAATTTATTAAATCGCTTCTATGAATTGGATGGTGGTGAGATTCTGGTGGATGGCATCAACCTGAAAAAGTATGATCTGCATTTTATGAGGCGAAGAATATGTCTTGTATTGCAAGACGTTTTTCTCTTTTACGGCACTGTAATGGAAAATATAAGACTTATGGACCCTTCCATAAGTGAAGAAAAAGTGGTGAGTGCCAGTAAAAAATTAGGTGCTCATACCTTTATAAAAAACCTTCCGGGTGGTTATGATTATATGATCACAGAAAGAGGAGCTAATCTCTCCGTTGGACAAAGACAATTGATCTCATTTGTTAGAGCATTGGTATTTGATCCTGATATACTCATTTTGGATGAAGCGACCTCATCCATAGACACGGAAACAGAAGCGATTATTCAGTACGCCATAGAAAAACTCATAGAGAAAAGGACAAGCCTGATTATTGCCCACCGACTGTCTACCATAATGCATGCTGACAAGATTATGGTACTTAAAAAGGGTAAAATTGAGGAGTTTGACTCTCATGAGAAACTCATAGCCATGCCAGATGGTTTGTATAAGAAAATGGTAGATATGCAATTTGCAGAGACCATTGAATAAACTTATATTTACATTATGACCTCATACAAAGAATTTCGTTTTGGAGGAAGAAACTCCAACCCACTTGGTGGTTTTGGAAGCATTATTATTCTCATTCTGTTTTTTATCGCACTATATTTTATTGCGAAAGGAATCTTTACCGTGTTATCTTATTTAGCACCTGTGTTACTTATCATAACTTTGATCATCGACTATTCAGTCGTATTGGATTTTGGAAAATTTATTATTCGTTTATTTAAAAACAATATTCTGGTAGGAATATTGGCCGTTCTACTCACAATAGTAGGATTTCCAATAGTGGCGGGTTTCCTTTTTTTCAGGTCTTTGATACGCCGAAATCTAAAGAGTTCAGGATCAATCAAAGAGACTCCCAAAGAAATTTATACCGATTATGAAGAAATTAAAGAGGATGAGGAAGATTTTCTTTCTTTACCAGAGATTAAAAAAGAGAAACAAAAGAAAGATAACGACTACGAACAATTTTTTTAACATCTGATGGATTTATTCCACATTGTTGTATTCCTGATATCCATTTTGATCAGTTTGGGATATGTCTTGTTGCTCATACGCATGACAGATGGCTGGAATTCGACTAAAATGTGGAACATATCTCCAACATTTGTTCCAACCACCAAAGTTTCTGTTATTGTTCCAATCAGAAATGAAGCCAACTGTATAGAGCTATGTCTCAATTCTATCCTGCAAAACGAATACCCCGCAGACCTTCTTGAAATCATTGTCGTTAATGACCACTCGGATGATCACTTTTTGGAAGTTCTCCAGAAATGGGAGGAAAAGATTATTATTATAAATCTCGATAACCATGAAACGGGTAAGAAAACCGCTTTACACAAAGGTATATGCCAGGCGCATGGAGAACTAATACTATGCACGGATGGAGATTGTGAAGTACCCTTCAGTTGGATCAGAATTTTTGCCCATATTTACGAACAAACCGGAGCTTCTTTTTTAGCCGGCCTGGTACGTACAAAATATGAAAACACAGTCTTAGATGCCTTTCAATTTCTGGACTTTGGAGGTGCGATGATGGCAACTGCATATGGGATCAATACAAAAAGGTTTTATATGGCCAACGGAGCCAACATGGCTTTTAAAAAAGAAGCATACTTCGAATCCAGTGGAATGTTGCATGGCAAGCAACTTGCATCGGGCGATGATATGTTCCTGGTTCAAACAATAGCTTCTAAGGGAGGTCAAATAGTTTTTGTCAGGAACAACGAAGCAGCCATACTTACCCGTCAGGAAAAATTTTTATCATCATTACTCTCTCAGCGTCGTAGGTGGGCTACGAAAAGTAAATTTTATCAAACCAAAGGAATATACATCATCCAGGCATTTATGGCAACTGTGTATGTAGTCATCCTGATCAATCTTATTTTGATCCCATGGTCTGACGGATTGTCATTATTTACGGCTGTATTTATGATTTTTATTAAGTGGATAATGGACTACTTGTTCCTTTCCATTATATGTCGTCATTATAAATATAAGGATCCGCTCAAATATTTTTTACCATCCGTGTTGATTCACTTTTTCTTGTATGGATATATGTCGGTACATGCCATATGGCCTTCAGCCTATATGTGGAAAGGAAGAAAGGTAAGGTAAAGAAAGAAATGTTGTCATATCCAAATAACCATTATTGATTATTTAAAACAATTTCAATCATCTCACTGGTATTCATATCGGACTCCATGACATATTGTTGCTTCTTACCATTGATGAAATAGCTTATGGCCATCGTATTGGGGGGAATGGCTCCAAGGTTTTCTGCATGGAGAATGAGATAATTTACTTCATCGGGTTTTAATGTAAGACGGACTGTTTTCGGTTTATTGGTTAATGTATGGTTTCTGAGTATCCACTCTCCGTTGAAATTTAAAGAGACAATGTCGCCATCCTGTATCATGTGATCGTAAATATCTACATCAATCACGACATTATCTACGGCTAGTGGAGCCTCTGCTTTTTTTTCTATCATTCTTCCTTCAAGCGATACAGGTAAACCTTCCAATCTGCTTTCAGAAGTGGTCACTATATTGAGTTTTTCGAGTTTACGCGGATATATAACTTTGTAAAAATGGGGCAATTCGACAAAACGCAATACAGATGCCATATAGACATCAAGTATGGTATTCATCTCAAATACAACACCACTGCCGTACCGGTTAAATTTATTGATGATGTCTGAGTTGTAATAGTAGTAAAACTTACCGTACAAAGCGTATTCAGACGGAACGTCTTCATCATTTATATAATTTCTTGTTGAGATCAATGCTTTTTGGACCTGGCGATTAATGTTGTTTAGGTGAAATGAAATATCTCCACGCCTGACATTATCTTCAGCTTGAGGAGAAATATCAAATGAAGACATGGTAGTGTGTAATTTCTTATGATAAAAATCAATACTTTTTTCCTCTTGGCTGCGAATGGATTCCAATATTACTCTAAAGTCTTTATACAACCTATTCATGTTTTCGTAATATTGGGTCGTTGGATGGGAATAGCTATAAATCATATTCTCCATTCTCAATTGAGCTCTGTAAAATGACTCATACAACTCAACACATTCTTCCAATTGATCATAGACTTGTTGTAGTTCATCGGGATTGGATAGAGTTCTTGATTGTATCAGGTCTTCAATAACGAATCGTTTCCCATTAATTTTACTGATCGTTTCCCTGATGTACCGGGCATCCAAATTAAGTTTATCGGAGAAACCCTTATCCAGTTGACTGCTTTCTTTCAAAGCGATATCAAACCATTCATAAGGAGAAACATCATAAAACCATTTTTCAGGATCTTCAAAAATATCTTCAGGTAGATCCTTATTGCTGTAGAAATTAATCTGATAAGAGTCTAAGTCTACGTATTTGTTGATGTCCAGATTAAAATTTTCCAATAACCGATGTACGATCAATAAACCATGAATGCTTTCATTGACAAAATAAACATAGTTGTTCAATGCCTTCAAAGTAGAGTCAGTGGTATTATTGAAGGGAGCCGGTTGAGAGTTGACTGGGCCAGATACTCCTAAAACAAAAAAAAACCAAACCCATTTGAACATATGCTTTGATATCATTTTTAAAAATAACTTTGAATGTAAGATACAGCCACTATTAAGACGGTATGTTTTCAAAAATCAAATCCAACTCATCATACGATTTGAATCCGGTTTTTTCTTCCAATCCTCCTCTTAAAACCAAACCATCGAGATTTAAATTCATAAAATCATCCCATTCCTCGTGTAAAAATGGCACATCCAGATAAATAGATCTTGAATCGCGTATGTCAATCAGGTATTGCAAATCCTGAGCTGAAAAGGCGTTTATACCTAAAGTTGACTGTATAACGATGTTTTCACTCCGAAGATTATCATTTCGTGATTGTAAAGCACTCACTTCAAAACCATTGAAACTTCCAATGGGTCCATAACCATATTCCCATTGTATAATTGATGCAGGATTTTGTTCCAAATAAGTATGCAACCAATCCTTATCTACAATTTTTCCAGCTTCCAATACTATTTGAGGACCTTCGACCCATTCTGAAATTTCTTTAAATAAAGGGGGGGAAATAAAAGCAGGACTTTCAGGGTTTATGTCAAAACCTAAAAATTCAACTCCCCAGGCAGCAAAATATCTCGCATCGGTGAGATTATTTACACTGGAAATTTTTATCTTGGTTTTCACTCTGCAAAAGTAATGATTGTTATGAGGCCAACCAATTATTTTGAAAAAGTATACTTTGTAGTGAAACATATCCCTCATGGAAGAGTATCCACCTATGGAGCTATTGCCGACTTTCTGTCCTTAGGATCAGCACGCATGGTGGGTTGGGCATTAAACCAGGTTTCATTTATAGATAGTGAGGTGCCTGCGCACAGAGTCGTAAACCGTAAAGGAGAATTGTCCGGAAGAAATCACTTTCCCACACCTACCATTATGGAAGAATTGTTAGTACAGGAATCCGTTCCGGTAGAAAATAACCAAATCAGGGAATTTTCATCATATTTTTGGCATCCCGGTGATCACCTTCCAGATCCGAAGGATATATTTGAAAATCCATGAAGATCAATAAACTGTAATCTCATGACACTTGATTGTGATATTTTCAGTTTTTAGTATTGAAGTAGTGAACTTCTGATGAAAGGTATGTACCTTAAAATATAATCCTTACATTCGGAGTGGTAAATAGTTTAATAATATCATTGAATGGAAGAATTTCTTAAATCCCCCATTTTTTCAATCGGCAATCTTGAGATTAATATCGAGCAGATTCTATTGATATTGGTTCTTTTCATTATTACTTTCTTGATAATACGTTTTGTCAAAAATAAAGAAAGGTTTTTCCCGTATATTGATGTTGCCAGAGATCAGGATAAAGAATACAGATATTTGCTCAGAAATACAAAGATTTTTTTAGCGCTCATTGTGGCATGGTCTGTTATTTCAATATTGAGTTTAGACTATACTTTTTATACAGTACGTGGCATAAACATCAATATCAGCCTAATTCTCAAATTGGTTACCATAGTACAAAGTGCACGTTTGTTGGATTGGTTTATGTCAGGTATTATTGTCAAAAGGTATAATCAAAGAAGCGAACAAAAGCCCATAACACCCATCAGGACTCAGCAAGAACCCGACGGTCGACGTCAGGCAACGCGACTTATACAGTATACTGTTTATGCTGTGGCATTTTTCCTGTTAATCAACAACCTCAATATTGATTTTATTTTCTACAGTACGGAAGTGGTGGCAAGAGATGGATCTGTAAAAGTGCTCACTTTTACTTTTTCCAAGCTTTTAAGCATGTTTATTATTTTGTTGATGGCGAGGTTGGTAGTATGGTTTACAACCCAGATCTTTTTATATGCCATCTATACCAGACGGGAAATGGATCATGGGTCTCAGTTTGCTATAAATCAGCTGGTTTCTTATGTATTTTACATAATTGCTGTCATCATTGCCCTGGATCATGTAGGAATTAATATGACTATTTTTTGGACAGGGGCTGCAGCACTATTGGTGGGAATTGGACTTGGGCTCCAGCAGACTTTTAACGATTTTGTTTCAGGTGTTGTCATTTTATTTGAACGAACTACCTTGGTGGGTGACATCCTCGAATTTGATGGAAAGATTGGAACTGTGCGAAAAATAGGGATGAGGGCATCCGTCATTGAAACCAGGACAAATATTAGTGTGATAGTACCTAATTCTAAACTGGTTAATAATAGTGTCATCAACTGGACACAGTACCAAAATGTCGTACGCTTTGAAATCGGCGTAGGTGTTGCTTATGGAAGCGATACGGCGTTGGTCAAAAAAATACTCATTGAAGCCGCCGAGGCACACCATAATATACTCTCTCATCCAGCACCATTTGTCAGATTAATACATTTTGGTGATAGTTCTTTGGATTTTGAATTGTATTTTTTCTCTACGCAATACCTGAGGATTGAAGATGTAAAAAGTGATCTACGCTTTGATATCGACCGCCGCTTCAGAGAAAATAAAGTAAGCATTCCTTTCCCCCAAAGAGATGTGTGGTTTAAAAATCAGGACAAGGGTAACGGTTAAGGTTAAGGTTGAGGTTTTCGCCTTCGGCAGGTTGATAAAAGCCTGAAAGTCTAAAAGTCTGAAGGTCGAAGGTCTGAAGGTCTGAAGGTCGAAAGTCGGAAATTAACCAAAACTAAAACCAATACCAAAACCATTTGATGCCACATGTATTCTGACGGTTAAGATCGCAGGTATTTTTCTGGCTGTTGAGTAATAAAATCCGCGCATAGTAAATACTATGAAATGATTTCTTTCCGAAAACAGGCTGGAAAAGAGCAAGACTTGGATCGGTAAGTATATGTGTGACACGACACTAGTGTCATGTCAATTATAGTATGACGCAATTAAGTTATTTTGTATCTTTACCGAAAAAATGTCATGGTAACATACAAAGTAACCCTAACAAAAGAAGAAAGAGAGTCATTGATGGCCAATACAAGGCAGGGTAACCAT